>NZ_JAAKZC010000012.1 GCF_015230015.1 Campylobacter concisus
TCCCCCTTTAGATCCCCCAAACCCCTCGCACGTTAGAAGTTGCTGTGCTACGCACAGGTTTTGATGCGTAAAATCGCAAAATTACATTAAACGCTTAAATAAAATTTTATATAATCCCTCTTTTACAAAGGTGTAGTAACTTTACAAAAAAGGAGACAAATGAGCTAGAAAAATCCAGTTTCAAATTTCATCTCAGCCGATGATGAAATGCTTTCTTTTTTGTCAAATTTGGGTCAAAAATGGCGTAAAAGCGATGATGTAGCAAATTTTATAGAGCGAAATTTTACCTTTGTCGGCTCAAAACCTCTTTTGCAAAATTTAAAAGATTATAAAACGGCTGATTATGAAAATTTCGCTGATATAAAAAATTTTCTTAGCTCATATCCAAGTATCCAAAGTAAAATTTTAAGCAGCGAGATAGGCTACGTCGGCTATGGTCTAACAAGCGTAGAGCTTAAATTTGCGCCTGAATGCTTTTATGATTTTTTAAAATTTATGGTTGAAAATGTCGCGCAACATCACTATTTTTGCAGTCCCAAAGAGGGTTGGATCTTGCTCGTTGCGATGGAGGGATACGTAGAATTTGGCGTTTTGCATTAACAGAGTTAAATTTACCCACAAAAGTAAAAATAAATTCCGTCCAAAAAAGTCCTAAAATTTATCAAAAAAGCCAAATTTACACGCAAGTATCGCCTGCCGCTAGTAAAATTTAATCAATTTTTTTATATAATCCCTATTTTTCACAAAGGTAGATAGATGGATAGAAAATCGTGGAGTTCAAGACTTACATACATTTTAGCTGTTGCAGGGGCTACGGTCGGCTTTGGCGCGACGTGGCGGTTTCCTTACTTGGTCGGTCAAAACGGCGGCGGGGCCTATGTTCTCGTATTTTGCATAGCGATGATAGTCATTGGTATTCCTATGATTTTGGTTGAAAACGCCATCGGCAGGCGACTAAAGTGCAACGCCGTTGATGCATTTGGCGGCACAATAAATGGCAAAAAGATCAGCAAAAAGTGGCAGATAGTGGGCTGGATGGGGCTTGTGGGCGCATTTGGTATCATGGCTTATTATATGGTTATCGGAGGCTGGGTTTTAAACTATATCGCTCAAATTTCATTTGGCCTGCTTGATCTCTCGCACATCGTGAGTTTTGAGCAAACTAGCGCATTTTACGAGCAAAATATCGTCAGCAACCCGCTAGCCATCAGCTTTGCGACCCTTGTTTTTGTTCTGGTTAATTACGCTATCTTGGTGCAAGGCGCGGTTGGCGGCATCGAGCGCTCAGCAAAATATCTAATGCCGCTTCTTTTTATCCTAATGCTCGTCATGATCGCTAAAAACATCACGCTTGGGGGTGCGATGGAGGGTGTGAAATTTTACTTAACGCCTGATTTTTCAAAGATAAGCTTAAAGCTTTTTGTCGAGGTTTTGGGGCAGGTTTTCTTTGCACTTTCGCTTGGATTTGGCGTGATGATAACGCTCTCAAGTTTTGTGAAAAAAGACGAGGGTTTAGTTAAAATTTCTATCATCACAGGCATCTTAAACACCGTCATAGCCGTGCTTGCTGGCTTTATGATATTCCCGTCACTCTTTAGCTACGGCGTCTCGCCAGATAGTGGTCCTAGCCTAGTTTTCAAGTCGCTTCCGATCGTCTTTTCGCACATGCCGTTTGGCGGATTTTTCGCTGTTGCGTTTTTCGCGCTTCTTATGATCGCTGCGCTTACAACATCGTTACCGATATATGAAGTGATCATTACTACATTACAAGAGAAATTTAAGATAAAACGCAAAAAAGCGATATTTTTAGTGCTTAGTATCATTTTTGTGCTAGGTAATTTACCCTCACTCATGGCTACAAATTTGCTAAGCCACGTAAGCATTTTTGGTAAAAATATCTTTGACGCATACGACGCGATAAGTGCGACGATATTTTTCGTGCTAACCTCACTTGGATGCGCGATATTTGTCGGCTGGGTGCTAAAAGATGAAGCGAAAAAAGAGATCTTGCAAGGCAGCGAAAGATACGCAAAGCTTATAAATATTTGGTTTTTCTACATCAAATTTATCGTGCCTTTTGTCATTTTGGTGCTATTTATCAGTAGTTTTTACGACAACTTTTTGAAGTGAAATATGCGTGAGCTTGTAAATTTTGATAGCACTGAGCGTTTAGGGCTTAGCGTAGAGGATAAAGCTTTAGTGAGCGTGAGCTTAAAAGGTGGCAAAACAAAGCAGAGTAAAAAAGAATTTGCAAGCGAGCAAGATGCCAAAAAAGCCTGCATTAAAAAAGAGTGGGAGAGCCTAAAAAAGGGCTTTATCCTGCAAGATAGCGAGGCAAAAGCCGGCAAAGCGAGCCTGCACGTTTATATCGGCGGTGGATACACTGGAGCGCTTTCGTTTGCTGGCTTAAGAGATGAAATTTATGTTTATAAAAGTGGTGGTCAAAAAGATGGCGGCAAGCCTAGTGATCTTTTAGTAAGACTAGATAAAAGCGGTGCTATAAAAGAGCAGATCGCCTTGCCAAAGCCACTTGCGTGGCATGCCGAGCATGTAGGTGAAAATTTACTTTTAGATCTTGATCATGAAATTTACATTTTTGAGCCAAAGGAGGCTAAATTTCGCCAAATTTCAGCCGAGAAAAATGTTAAAAAAAGTAGCGAGATAGCAAGCTTTATCTGTGCTTCAAACGGCGTGGCTATTTTTGGTATGTTTGGGCAGATTTTTACTTTTTGTGATGGTAAAATTTCAAAGATCGGTGAGTATAAATGTAGCGAAAAAAGCCACGTGCCGATACTTTGTGCGGCTCTTAGTGTGGATGCTAGCATGCTTGCGCTTTGCACCAAAGAAAATGAACTGCAAATTTTAAACGCAAAAAATGGCGAAATTTTAAGCGAGCTAAGAGCCGAATTTGGCGCGCTTGATAAAATTTGCTTTTTGGACAAAAACACGCTTTTGCTTAGGCACTATCTTGAAAACAATCTATTTTGCCTAGATATCAAAAGCGCAAAAGTGACAAAGCAGCCTTGGATAAAGGACGAGTATCTAATAGCGAGCGAGTTTTGCATTGACGCCGTAGCTGGCAAGCTTGTAGTGGCAGATCAAAGTAGAGCCTACGCTATCGATCTAAAAAGTGGCGATGTGATGACGGAATTTACGCTAGATCATGTCGTAAAGAGCTGCGAGGCTAAATTTATAGATGGCAAGCTCGCAGTTAGAACGGACTATGGTTGCTTTAGTCTTTATGAAATTTAAGGGAGAATATGTTTTATACACTTTTATCTATTTATATTTTTTATGTGGTTATTAAGCTTTTTTTGGCGAATTTACAGATCAGCTTTGTAAGAGCTGAAGCCAAAAAAGAGCCAGTCGTGCTTGAAGAGAGCGAATACAAAAACGCCGCAGTTGCCGCCGTGACAAATCTAAAATTTGAAATTTTTAGCCTCATCTATCACGCCGTTATCTTCTTTGCGTGGATAAGCTTTGGGCTAAAAATGCTCTCAAACGCTTGCCTAAAAGATGGCACTACGCTTGAAAATATCATATTTGTGATGAGCTTTTTGCTGATCTCGTCGCTGCTTGATCTACCGCTAAATATCTATGAGAGTTTTGTAAAAGACAAAAAACTTGGCTTTTCAAACATGAGCGCAAAGATATTTTTGGTTGATACTATAAAGTCGCTAGCGTTAATGCTCGTTTTTGGCTCGGCCTTCGTCTGGCTCGTGCTTTTATGTATAAATTTCCTTGGGGATTTTTGGTGGTTTTGGGCATTTTTGCTAAGTTTTGGCATCGCTTTAATCATAAATTTGGTATATCCAACGCTCATCGCGCCTATCTTTAATAAGATGTCGCCGCTTGAAGATGGTGAGCTAAAGGGCAAGATAGAGGGCTTACTTACAAAATGTGGCTTTAAAAGTAGCGGCGTTTTTACGATAGATGCTAGCAAGCGCGACAACCGCTTAAATGCCTATTTTGGCGGACTTGGAGCGACAAAGCGAGTAGTGCTTTTTGACACGCTGATAAAAAAGCTAAGCACCGCGGAGATCGTGGCAGTTTTAGGGCACGAGCTTGGACACTTTAAACATAAAGATATCCTAAAAATGATAGCGCTAAGTGCGATCATGCTATTTTGTCTATTTTTCATCTTTGGAAACGTTGGCGCAAGCGCATACGAGGCGATAGGACTAGGGCAAAATGGCGCTAGCATCATCATCTTTTTGGTGCTTTTCTCACCTATTTTTAGCTTTCTTTTCTCGCCGATCATCTCGCACTTTAGCCGCAAAAATGAATTTGGCGCAGATAGATTTTCAAAAGAAATTTCAAACAAAACCGACATGATAAACGCCCTAACCAAGCTTGGCAGCGAAAACAAAGCATTTCCAAAGTCGCACTGGCTTTACTCATTTGTCTATCACTCGCACCCAAGCCTTTTTGAGCGGATAAATGAGCTAGAAAATGAGAGTTGAAGAGGCGCTAAGAGAGGCAAATTTAAGGCTAAAGCCACTTTGCGAGAACCCTAGCAGGGTGGCTAAAATTTTGCTCATGAGCTACCTTGATGTGAGCATCGAGTGGATATTTTTAAATCAAAAGAGTGAATTTGACGAGAGCGGCTACTTTGACCTTGTAAAGCGCTTTGAAAACTACGAGCCGCTTGAGTACATTACTGGCAAGACTGGCTTTTATGGACTGAAGTTTGAGGTAGAAAGTGGCGTTTTGATACCGCGCCCTGAGACTGAAATTTTAGTCGATAAAGTGCTTGAGATTGCAAGTGGCTATAAAGCGCCAAAGATCGCTGAGATCGGCACTGGCAGCGGGATAATAAGCGTCATGCTTGCCCTTAAAACAAACGCTAAAATAGTAGCTACGGATATAAACGAAAAGGCTCTAAATTTAGCTAAAAAAAATGCGCTTAAATTTAATGTAAGCGAGAAGATCGACTTTGTAAAGTGCTCTTACATAGATGAAATTTCAGGCGATATCGACATCTTGGTCTCAAACCCGCCATATATAGCGCGAGGCTATAAGCTTGATAAATTTGTGATAAATGAGCCGCATGAGGCTCTATTTGGCGGTGAGATCGGAGATGAAATTTTAAAAAATATCATCCTTATCGCTAGAAACCGCGGCATAAAAAATATCGCCTGCGAGATGGGCTATGATCAAAGGGCGAGCATGGAGATGGCACTAAAATTTAATGGCTTTAAAAGCGCTTTTTACAAGGACTTAGCGGGCTTTGATCGGGGCTTTTGCGCGAGTTTAAAACTATAAAGGAGAGAGGTTGAGAAGTATCTATTTTTTACTATTAGCAGCGGTGATCGGCACTGAGCTAACGCTTGGAATTTTGGTCGCACCAGTCATATTTTTCCCACAAAGCATCATAGGCGAGGGGGTGCTTACGCATTTTATGAGCGGGCAGATGATGACAAAGATATTTTTAAAATTTAACTATGTTTTGCTATTTGTAAGCGCATTTGTGGCGGTTAGCGAGCTCTTTGATCTAAGAAAAAGGCTTGCATTTTCACTAAAATTTAGCACGTTTATGCTCTCGTTTTTAAACTTAGCCCTAGCGCTAAGCTTTGTCTTTATCTTCACGCCTTTTATCGTGCAAGCTCAGGGTCTTGGCGCAGAGGCTACGCAGACAGCAGAGTTTGCCAAGATGCATAGCGCAAGCGAATATGTGATGAAAGTGATGCTTGTTTTGCAGCTCATTTTGTTTTTTGTGAAATTTAAGATCAGTCAAGATGAACGCCAAGCCTGATATCCAAATTTTAACGAATTTTTTAGCCGAATACACGACAGCTATGGTGAGCGCTGGCACATACACTGCGCGCGTAGAAAAGTGCGTCGACCGCATAGCTACGCACTACGGCTACGACGTTAGCGTGACAATTTTTGTGAAGTATTTTACCATTAGCGTGATGGACTCACAGGATAACTCCTTGCGCCGAACTTATGTGAGAAAGATCCCTCTAGGGCAGGTTAGTTTTAACAGAATTTCTGAGTTATCCTCACTTAGCTGGCAAATTTTAGATGAGGGTTTAAGTTTAGATGAAGCTAAAGAGAGCTTTGAGGGCGTAATGAGTGTTGGTGCAAATAAATTTGCTAGCTCACTTATCTTGATAAGCCTTGCAAATGCGGCATTTTGCAGACTTTTTGGAGGCGATGCTGGCTCAGTTGTTTGCATATTTTTTGCAACGCTTGTTGGCTACACTCTTAAATTTGCCCTTGCGAAAATGGGTGTAAATTTAAAGGTTCAATACGTCCTGACATCCTTTGTCGTCTCATTTATCGCCTATCTTGGCGTATCTTACGGACTTACGCATACAAGCGACGTGGTGATAGGCTCGTCTGTGCTCTTTATGATGCCTGGCGTTTTTCTCATAAATTCAGTCTTTGACATCCTAAATGACAACACACTTGTTGGCATCAGTAGAGCCATAAGCACAGGCATCCTCATACTTTGCATGGCCGTTGGCGTCTATATCACGCTAACGCTTAGCAGCGCGGAGATATTAAATGTTTGAGCTTTTAAGTGAAACGCTTGTAGATGCTGGCTTTGCTGCGGTGGCTGGGCTGGGCTTTGCCTATGCTAGCTCGCCTCCAAAAAGAACTCTCATCTTTTGCGCTTTGCTCGCTGCAGTTGCGCATGCTAGCCGCTTTTGGATCATGCAGATGGGATTTTTTAACATCAGTGTCGCAACGCTCATCGTCTCTTTTATGAGTGGAATTTTAGGCATGCTCTTTGCCAAACGGCTAAAGGTGCCAGCTGAGATCATCGCATTTCCAGCGCTTTTGCCGATGGTGCCAGGAGTTTTTGCGTATAAAGGCATTTTGGCAATTTTTTCATTTTTAAATGAGACAAGTATCGCTAAGAAAAATGAGTATTTGATCATATTTTTTGATAATGCTATCACGACTACAACGGTCTCACTAGCCTTAGGTGTGGGTGTTTCGGTGGTGCTTATCTTGTTTTATGATCAGTCACTTACGATAACTAGAGGCGCTAAAGGCAAGCCTAGTAATAGCAAATGAAAATTTAAAGGAGCTTTGCTGTGAAGATAAGAATTTATTACGAAGATACCGATGCAGGCGGCATTGTCTATCATACAAACTATATTAAATATTGCGAGCGAGCTAGAAGTGAGGCGTTTTTTGAGGCTGGGCTAAATTTCACAAAAGAGGGCGGATACTTTGTCGTTTCGGCACTTGAAGCTAAATTTCTTGCTTCAGCCGTGCTTGGTGATGAGGTTTTTGTGAGAACAAAGCTCATAGAGCTTAAAAAGGCAAGCCTTGTTTTAGAGCAAGAAATTTATAAATTTGATGAAAAAGATGCCGAAAAAGTGCTCTTTAAAGCGACTATCACGCTAGCTTTTATGAAAGAGGGCAGGCTAGCAAAGATAGATGAGAGCATGAAAACTTTTATAAACGAGGTTAAATTTTAGCAAGCAAAACTGCTAAATCCCGCTTGTACTGTTTTGCTCCTGCGAATTTACCTCATTAAAGTGATCGCTTTTTGTGTCATAAATTTTTACATCATATAAAACTTGTGAGTTTTCAACTCTCTCAGCAAAAATTTTGCTGGCATTTTTGTTTATGAAATTTGTATAGATATACTCCACTCCCAAGGCACTTGAGTAGCCGATCTGTGAGTATCTAAAATCAACTCCAAAAAGATCTCCAAGCCCTAAAAAACTCTCATCAAGTAAATTTAGTGAATTTGCCACAAAGAGGTTTTGTCTATCTCTTTGCGTGATGGCGCTAAAGATATTTGGCAAGAAATTTATCTGCGTGCTTAAAAGCGCGTAAGGCTTTATCTCAAAGCCTCTCATCTGCGTTGCTACAAGGGAGGCTTTAACTATAGGGATATTTAAAAAGATGCTTGCGTTATCAAATTTAGACTTTTTGCTTAAAGTGTCGTTTAAATTTATATCTTTGCCAGTGATCGAGCTCTCGTAGTAGTCGTTGCTTTGCATGCGTACATACTCGTTTAGCTTTTGTGCTAGCGCGCTGCCATCGTCAAAGGCGACTATCTTTTCGTTGGCAAAAGCTAGCAGGGCTGAAATTTGTGCTTTGTAATCAACTCCACCAAAGATAAAATTTGGCTTTGGAGCTGTCACAAAAGAGCTATGAACGCTTGGGATGTAGATGAGTTCGTTTGGCAAGATGAGAGAATTTACTATGTTTGCGCCATTTTGAGTAAGGGCTGCTATAAAGTAGATAAAACCCTCGTTTCTAGCGTTTTGAAGCGCATTTTGAAGACTAGGCAAACTCTCGTCACTGCTATTTATAAATTTCACTTCGACATTTGCATCTTGCTTTAAGATGTAACTCAAAATAGCGTTTGATACGACATTTGCGTATGATTTTATAATCTTTTGAGGGATGATAACCGCTATCTTATCGCTTTGTGTGAGCTTTAAAACCATCTCTCCGCCAAGCGAAGTGTAAAGGTCTAAAAGTGCCTTATTATCTATCTTTGCTGGCTCAAATCTCGCCATAAAGCTAGCTAGCATATCGCTCTTAATAAGCTCATTTAAACAAGAGCTATCACAAAATTCTGGCTCTAAATTTATGTAAGTGATCTTTGCTGGCGGTATGCTTGAGAGGCTTTGATTTTTAGTGATGTTACTTTCAAATTTTGCCTCAGTGATCTCGTCTTGCATTTCGGTTGAAATTTCATTTTGCGCTGCAAAAAGGCTTACAAATATAACTAAAAAAAGAAAAAATCTTTTCATACCACTCCCCTGATTTTTTTCAAATCATCTATAAAATTTTCTTCAAAACTTGGATTTTTGCTGATCCACTCTGGTGAAAAAGTTGGCATTATAAACCTATCATCATCTTTTAAAATGCTCCCTCTTATGCTTGAAAATCCGCCCTTTGAGAGCAAATTTGGATAAAGATGCATGAAAGCTTTCTCTCCTAAAGTGATGATTATTTTGGGCTTAATAAGTCTTATCTCTTCTAAAAGATAAGGCCTACAAAGCTCAAATGAGCTCTTTAGTGCTGGATTTTTCGCGTCACTATTTGAAATTTCACAGCGCAAAAGCAAGCTTATATAAACACTATCTTTTTCTAAATTTAAGCCTTCTTTTATAGCATTTTGCAAAATTTTGCCGCTTGTGCCTTCAAAATAATCATCTTTTTTGCAAAGTAAAACAAACATTATCTTGCTATTTTTATCACCAAAGCCAGTAGAAACGCACTTTGAACTGTTTCTCAAAAAGCAAAGAGAGCACTTTTTTATCTCACTATTTAGCTCGTCTATGCTGTTATAATCTTGATATTTACTTAAATTAAGAAAATTTTCATCTATAAAATTGTAACCGATCGCTTTTAAAAAAAGTAATTTTTCTAAGAGATCTTTATTTTTATGAAATTTCATTTTTGGATTATAACTTGATTTACTTAAAGTTTAAATTATAGTTTTTTCGGGCTGATTTATTCAAAGGAATTTAAGTATTGCTTTGATAAAATCCCACTTTTTATATTAACTTTAAGGATAGAAATGAAAAGGACTTATCAACCTCATAAAACCCCTAAAAAACGCACTCACGGCTTTCGTTTAAGAATGAAAACTAAAAATGGCCGCAAGGTTATCAACGCTAGACGTGCTAAAGGTAGAAAAAGATTGGCTGCTTAGCTGGTTTTGAGTCACTAAGTGACTCGAGAGAATTTTCTCAGGTTTATAAAGAGGCCAGCAAATGGCACTGCGACGCTTGCGTAGTTTTTTATAAGCCTACAATTGAAAAAAAATTAGCAGTTGTTGCTAGCAAAAAAGTGGGAAAAGCAGTAGTTAGAAATAGAGCAAAGAGGCTTTTAAGAGCTGCTTTTTTTTCTATTTCTAACGAGCTAAAAGATGGCACTTACATTATGGTCGCAAAAAATGGAATTACAGAAATTTCATTTGACAAAATTTGTAAAAATTTGAGCTGGTCTACAAAAAAAATGGGATGTCTAAAATGAAAAAATTTGCGATTAAATTTATCGCTTTTTATCAAAAATATATTTCCATACTTCTGCCAAAAAGCTGTCGCTACTATCCGACTTGCTCACAATACGCCATTTGGGAATTTCAAACAAACAGCTTTTTCTCTGCTTTTTTTGCAACATTTATGCGAATTTTAAGATGCAATCAACTTTTCAAAGGCGGTATCAACTACCCAATCATCCGCAAAAAATTTAACTCATGTTTTATATTTCAAAAAAGCGATACCAAAAATGTAAATTTCTGGTTTATCCCTTGCCAAAATAGTAAATTTTATGTCGTAAAAGTATTAGATAAATTAAAGGAAAAAAATTAAATGGAAGAGATGTCTATGCAAAAAAGACTGCTTCTTGCAGCGCTTTTGTCTATCGTATTTTTTATAGTATATGACTTTTTTATGCCAAAAAGAGCTCCACTAGAGCAGAACCAGACAACGATCTCTCAAACAATGGATCAAAGCAAAGCTCCAGCCTCTACTAGTGATACTCCAAAATCAAATGAAAATTTAGCTTCAAACGAAATAATCGCTACCATCAAAGGTCAAAGCTACGAAGCAAAGATAGATAAGCTAGGCAGGATTGCGAAATTTTATCTCACCGAAGATAAGTACAAAACAGAAGACGGTAACAAAATCGAGCTTGTTTCGCAAAATCCATTACCACTTGAGCTTAGATTTAACGATAGCACTTTAAATACTGATGCTTTTAAGGTTGCATATAGCAGTGATGCTAGCGAGGTAGATGCTAGCAGCGAGCCTAAAACTATAAAACTCATTCAAAATTTAGATGGCGTTACAGTCACAAAAAATATCAAATTTTATCCAAATGGTCGCTATGAGGTAGAAGTAAATTTAAGTAAAAGTGTTGATTATTTCATCACTCCTGGCTTTAGGCCAAACATCGCGATAGATAGCTACACAGTTCATGGTGTCATGCTTAGAAATACAGACGATAGCCTAAATATCATAGAAGATGGCGATGCAAAAGAGGTTAAAAACTATGCAAACACAACTATAGCAGCTGCATCTGATAGATACTACACAGCGCTATTTTACTCATTTAATAAGCCATTTGAAGCAGTTATAGATAAAGATGCAAATAACAATCCTATCGTCTTTGTAAAGGCAAACGATAGCCTAAAATTAGGCGCTTATATCGGACCAAAAGAGCATAAAATTTTAAGCTCGATGGATGAGAGACTAAACGACATTATCGAGTATGGTTGGTTTACATTTATAGCAAAGCCGATGTTTGCATTCTTAAATTTCTTGCATAACTACATTGGCAACTGGGGCTGGGCGATAGTCGTGCTAACGCTTGTTATAAGGATAGTTTTATTCCCACTTACATATAAGGGTATGCTATCGATGAATAAGCTAAAAGAGCTTGCTCCAAAGGTAAAAGAGATCCAAACAAAATATAAAGATGATAAGCAAAAGATGCAAGTTCATATGATGGAGCTATACAAAAAACATGGCGCAAACCCGATGGGCGGCTGCTTGCCGATCTTGCTTCAAATTCCGGTATTTTTTGCGATCTACCGCGTTTTACTAAATGCGATCGAGCTAAAAGGCGCTCCTTGGATACTTTGGATACACGATCTTTCAGTGATGGATCCATACTTTGTGCTACCTATCTTAATGGGTTTAACGATGTTTTTACAACAAAAACTTACACCAACGACATTTACCGATCCTATGCAAGAAAAGGTTATGAAATTCTTGCCTTTGATCTTCACTTTTTTCTTTGTGACATTCCCAGCAGGTCTTACACTTTACTGGTTTGTAAATAACGTTTGTTCAGTCGTTCAACAAGTCTTTGTAAATAAACTTTTTGAAAAACATAAAAAAGCTGCGGAGGTAAAGGCTCAATGAAAATAGAAGCAAATACCCTTCAAGAGGCATTTCAAAAGGCAGCCGAGCAGCTTAACTGCTCAGTCACCGAGCTTGACATCAAGGTCTTGCAACATCCAAGCGGTGGAATTTTTGGATTTTTTAAAAAGACAGCGATTATTGAGGCAAATTTAGAAAATCAGCCAAAACCACAGCAAAAACCAAAAAATGATAGAAATTTTGCTAAAAAAAGTGATGAAAACGAGCCTGCAAAAGAAGAGAAAAAACAGAGTAAAAAACACGATCATAATGATAAAAAGCGAAATCCTAAAAAGCATAAAGATGAGAAAAACGAAGCTAAGTCTGAGCAAAAAGAGCATAAAAATGAAAAGCCAAATTTAAGCGAGAAAAACTCAGCTCTTGCAAAAGATGCCTTTGCTGAAAAGGGTGAAAAAGAGGCTGAAGAGCCGGGATATGTCATAAAAAGACTTGATGAGCCAAAAGAGCCAAAAGAGCAAAAAGAGACTAAAGTGGCAAAAGAGCCACAAGCTAGTAAAAGTGCTCCTAAAAACATCCTAGATACTTCAATCATCGAAAATTTCAACCAAACTGATGAAGAGAGTGCATCTCAAACTTTACCAAAAGAGAAAAAAGAGAAAGTTGTAATCGACTTTGATAAAATTTTGCCCGAGATAAAAGAGGGTATGACACGTCTTTTTAAAGCAAGCTGCTTTGAGATAGACAAGGTAGAAGTTAGTAAATTTAACGATGAGACCGTGCTTATCGAGCTAGACGGTGCTGACGCGGCGCTACTTATCGGCAAAGAGGGCTATAGATATAAAGCGATCTCTTATATGCTCTATAACTGGCTAAATTCAAAATACAACCTCGCTATTCGCCTTGAGATCGCGCAATTTTTGCAAAATCAAGAAGCGATGATGGATCAATATCTAAATGGTGTGATTGAGCGTGTGCAAAATAGCGGTAGAGCCCAAACTAAGCCACTTGACGGAGTTTTAGTCAAGATCGCTCTTGAGAAGCTTAGAGAGAAATTCCCAGATAAATATGTCGGCATAAAAAGCGGCAATGACGGCAAATTTGTCGTCGTAAATGACTTTTTTAAAAAATGAGTGAAACTATCGCAGCCCTTGCCACAGCTTATGGCATCGGCTCAGTTTCTATCGTAAGGCTTAGCGGCAAGGACGCACTGGCCACCTCTTTAAAACTTCTTAAACTTTCAAATTTAGAGCCAAGATACGCAAAACTAGCCAAAATTTACTCCCTTGATGATGAAATTTTAGACGAGGGCATCGTTATATATTTTAAAGCCCCTGCAAGCTTTACTGGCGAGGATATCGTCGAGTTTCAAACTCATGGTGGCGTTATGGTGAGCGAGAGAATTTTAAATGAGCTAATAAGGGCTGGTGCTAGGCTTGCTATGCCAGGAGAGTTTAGCAAGCGGGCATTTTTAAATGGCAAGATGGATCTAGCCAAGGCCGAGGCGATGCAAGGGCTTATCACTTCAAAAAGTGAGATCGCTGCTAAAATTTTAACCCGCCAAATGCAAGGCGATCTTAGTAAATTTGTAGGCGAGATAAGGGGCGAAGTGGTAAAAACCCTTGCCTTTGTTGAGACGATGATTGACTACGCTGATGATGATCTGCCTGCAAATTTGCTAGAGCAGACTAAGCAGATGCTTTTAAAAAATAGCGAGAAATTAGAGCGCATAGCCACTCTTAGCGAGCAAAGAAGGGGGCTAATAGATGGCTTTAAGATCGCAATCGTTGGCAAGCCAAACGTTGGCAAAAGCTCTATCTTAAACTCATTTTTGGCATACGAAAGAGCGATCGTTAGCGACGAAGCTGGCACAACTAGAGATAGGATAGAAGAAAATTTTAAGATCGGCTCGCATCTAGTTCGCATAATAGACACCGCAGGCATCAGAAAAGATGCTGGAAAGATCGAGCAAATCGGCATAAACTACTCGATCTCAGCCATAAACGAGGCAGACATTATCCTAGCTGTATTTGACGGCTCTTGCCCAAGTGACGAGCAAGACAAAGAGATAATAAGGCTCGTTTCTAACTCAAACAAAAAAGCCTTTTTTATCCTAAACAAAAGCGATCTTGCGTTTAAATTTGACATAAATTTGGACGGCGCTATCAAAATTTCAGCAAAAAATGATACGAGCGTAGTTTTAAAAGAGCTTGAGGGCTACCTCAAGACGCAAGACACCGACGAGATCATGCTAAGCTCAAACCGCCAAATTTTAAGCTGCAAAGAGGCGAGCGAGGCTTTAAAAAGAGCGTTTTTAAGACTAAGTGAAGAGGAGCTAGAAATTTTCGCTTACGAGCTAAATACCGCGATAAAGGCGCTTGCAAGTATCACAAAGCCATTTGAGAGAAGTGAAATTTTAGACGAAATGTTTAGCCATTTTTGTTTAGGAAAATGATACTTTTTTTTGGTTAAAATTTGCGCTTTTTAAAGGAGAGAGAATGAAAATTTTACTTATAAATGGTGGCAAAAAATTTGGCCATTCAGATGGCAGGCTCAATCAAACACTTCACGATCTTGCCTGCGAAAAACTAGCAAATATGGGTCACGAGGTAAAACAAACCGTGATAGATCATGGCTATGATATCGAGGCTGAAGTTGAGAAATTTCTCTGGATGGACGCAGTAGTTTGGCAGATGCCAGCTTGGTGGATGGGTGAGCCTTGGATAGTGAAAAAATATATCGACGAGGTCTTTACGGCAGGTCACGGCAAGCTTTATACGAGTGATGGCAGGCACAGGGTCGATCCTGCGAAAAACTACGGCAAGGGTGGCTTGTTAAATGGCAAGAAATTTATGCTAAGCCTTACTTGGAACGCTCCAGCCGAGGCATTTAGCGATCCAAACGAGTTTTTTGAGGCGCGCGGCGTTGATGGGGTTTATTTTCATTTTAGAAAGGCAAATGAATTTATGGGCTTAAAATCGCTTCCACACTTTATCTGCTGCGATGTCATCAAGATGCCAGAGGTGCCAAGATACCTAAAAGAGTATGAGGCGCACCTTGAAAAAGTTTTCAAAGCGTAAAACATTTCTATCACTCTCTAGCCATTTGCGCTAGAGGGCATTTAAATTTATATATCTTGGTTGGGGAAAATGAGGATAAAATTTCTATTTTTAGTTGCTGTTATATTATTTGCAGGGTGCGCCGGCAAGCAAATTTTAACGCCAAGCGAAAAGTTAAATTTGCTCTACCTTGAAAATAATGAAACCTTGCATGAGATGAGATTTTATAAGCTTCAAAACAGCCTAGATGACTTTAATAAATTTGCAAACATTGTCGGTAGGGCTGAAATAAAAGCAGCTGGAGTAAATGCAGAATTTAGCGCTCTTGGCGAGCTAATGCAAAGTGGCGACGCAAATAAAACGATGATCGTTAAAAACCTAGACACCAGCAAGGACGCTGTGCTATCAAATTCTAACGATATAGATGAGCTAATAAATGCAAAAAATATCAAATTTTATGACATTGGAGATGGTATAGTAGAAAGTATAGTTTATAGCACGAGCGCCATGTCAGTTTGCGAGGCGTTTGTGAGCAGCAAAGAGGCTATAAAAACAAAAAGCGTGACAAATTATTTTGTAAAAAATGGCTTTTTTGCAGTGATCTTAAACTCAGATATAGTTGGCAACGAAGGCTTTGTGCTAAGGGAAACTAACTACTTTTTCAACCTTTCGGACGAGGATGAAAAGATGCTTAAAAATGACACTCATAATCCAAATTTTCAAAAGACAACCATAGAGAGCGACCTCTTAAAACAAGGCAGAATTCTCCTAAATGTGCTTTGTTTTAGTAAATTCCAAAAGGCTTTTTAGTAACTTTTTATAAGCGAGGTTGTAAAATAGCTTAAATTTCTTAAAAGGTTACATCAATGGATAAAGCTACCATACAAGCACATAAAATCAGCGATGAAGAGTATGAAGAGATCTTAAAAATCCTAGGCCGTGAGCCAAATTTACTAGAGCTTGGCATATTTTCAGCGATGTGGAGCGAGCACTGCAGCTACAAATCAAGCAAAAAATATCTAAACGGCTTTCCGACAAAGGCACCTTGGGTCATTCAAGGACCTGGCGAAAATGCCGGCGTCATCGATGTTGGCGATGGGGTCGCAGCTGTGTTTAAGATGGAGAGTCACAACCACCCAAGCTTTATCGAGCCGTTTCAGGGCGCTGCAACTGGTGTTGGTGGAATTTTAAGAGACGTCTTTACGATGGGCGCAAGAGTTGTTGCGAATATGAACTCACTTCGTTTTGGCGAGATAAGAGGCGAGGGTGAGCTAGCCAAAAAGCATAGATATTTGCTAAAAGGAAGTGTAGCTGGCATAGGACACTACGGCAACTGCATGGGTATCCCAACGATCGGCGGCGAAACCACCTTTGATCCTAGCTTTAATGGCAATATCTTAATCAATGCCTTTGCGCTTGGCCTTTGCAAAAGTGATGAAATTTTCTACGGCAAGGCTGAAGGTGTTGGCAATCCAGTCATCTATGTAGGCTCAAAGACTGGCAGAGACGGACTTGGCGGTGCTGTGATGGCGAGCGATAGCTTTAACGACGAAAATAAATCACTTCGCCCAACGGTGCAAGTAGGCGACCCATTTGCCGAGAAACTACTCATGGAGGCGTGCTTGGAGCTTTTTAAAAAAGACTACATCATCGGCATCCAAGATATGGGCGCAGCAGGGCTTACAAGCTCTAGTTTTGAGATGGCTGGCAGAAGCGGCAGTGGTATGAAGATGTATCTAGACCGCGTACCGATGCGCGAAGTTGGCATGACGCCTTATGAGCTAATGCTAAGCGAGTCTCAAGAGCGTATGCTAATATGCGCCAAAAAAGGCTATGAGCAAAAGGTACTTGAAATTTTTAGAAAGTGGGACCTTGACGCTGAGATCATCGGCGAGGTCACAAGTAGCGGCGTGATGCAGCTTTACTGGCACGACGAGCTTGCAGGCGAAATCCCTATCGGCCCACTTAGCGAGGCAGCTCCAGTGCTTGACCGCCCAGTTGCACGTCCAAAATACCTTGATGAGATAGCAAATTTAAAAATTCCAAATAATGTTGATAACAAAAGCGCATTTTTCAAGCTTTTAAAAGAGCCAGAAGTGCTAAATAAAAGCTTTATCTACGACCAATACGACGCAAATATACAGACAAATACGATAAAACAGCCTGGCTGCTTGGGCGCTGCAAGCATCAGAGTAAAAGGCACTAAAAAGGCTGTCTCTATGGCTGCGCAGTGCGATCCAAGAGCAAATTTTGTTGATCCAAAGATCGGTGCTGCAAGAGCAGTTGCTGCAGCTGGTAGAAAGGTAGCGATGAGCGGTGCTGTGCCACTTGCGATCACCGACTGCTTAAACTACGGCAACCCGCAAAATCCAGAGGTTATGTGGCAGTTCAAAGAAGGATGTGAAGGCATAAAAGAGGCTTGCCGTGAGCTAAATACGCCAGTCGTTAGCGGTAACGTGAGCCTTTATAACGACACCGACGGCGTTAGCGTCTATCCAACGCCAGCCATCGTCACTGTTGGCGTAAATGACGATGCAAATTTAAACCTAAAAAGCATATTTTTAAGCGAGGGTAGAGCGATATATCTACTTGGCGAGACAAGCGGAGAATTTGCTGCTTCACTTTACGCAAAGGCGCTATTTGATGTGGTCGGCGGCAAGCTAAAAGAGGTTGATTATAAAGCTGAAAGGGCTATTTGGGAGCTAGTGATAGCTGCAAATAAAGAGCAAATTTTAGAATTTGCAAATAGCGTTGGCGTTGGCGGTCTTGCTATCACGCTAGCAAAAATGGCTAGCATCTCAAATATCGGCATAAACTGCGAAGTTAAATTTAAAGAGCCAAATTTCATCTTTGACGAGAGCTTTTCAAGGGCGGTCGTGGGTGTAAAAGACGAGGCTAAATTTAAAACGCTTGCGGCTAAATTTGGAGTGAAATTTGAAAAGATCGGCGTTAGCGGAGGCAAGAGATTTAAGCTAAATGATATCGATGAGAGCTTAGAGGACGTAAGAGAAATTTATCTAAATGAGTTTGCGAAAATCGTAAAAAAGGAGGACTAAGAGGTGTTTTCTAAAAAGGAAAAAGCAAGCGGAGAAAAGGAAGTAGAGCAAAACGAAAAAAAGGGCGTGGCGAAACCGCCAGTGCTCTTTAGCGATACTCAAAATTTGATAAGTACGATAGAAAAAAGGCTAAATGCCCCTTTGATAACCTACTACAACTCAAACGCTGGTAATGTTTGCGGTAACGATGCAAGCGCAATGTATGAAATTTTAAAGGGTAAAAAGATAGACACTGCCTATCTTTTCATAAAAAGTGATGGCGGAAGCGGTATAGCCGCACTTAGGATCATTAGCACCCTTAGAAACTACTGCAAAAATTTAATAGCACTGATCCCATCAAACTGCGCTTCAGCTGCTACGATGATGGCACTTGGCGCAAACGAGATCGTGATGGGTCCGCTTGCCTATCTAACGCCAGTTGATACTTCGCTCAAGCACGAGCTAAGTCCTACAAACAAGGGCAACGAGCTTGTAAGCGTCTCTATGGACGAGCTTAGCCGTGTGGTGAAGCTTTGGAAAGAGCAGGACAAAGATAGACCAAACGACACAAACCCCTACAACTCGCTATATGAGTATATCCATCCACTAGTTTTTGGTGCGGTTGATCGCGCTAGCTCGCTTTCGCTTAAAATTTGCTCTGAGCTACTTAGATATCACATAGATGATGATAAAAAGATCGTTGAAATTTCAGAGAGGCTAAACGCAGACTACCCAGCACACGAGTATCCGATACTCTTTCGTGAGGCGCAGGAGATCGGTCTGCATGTCAAAAAGATGGACGATGATCTAAACGAGATGCTTCAGGAGCTAACGCTACTTTACTCAGAGATGGGACAGCGAGCCTTTACAGACTACGATGAGAACAGCTATCACGATAACAACATCGCAAATATCATCGAGACAAACGGCAAGCAAATTTACTATCAGATCGATAAAGACTGGTTTTATCGTCCTGAGGAGCGCCGTTGGAACGTGATGAACGACGAGAGCTCATGGCGCAAAAATGAGCTGGTAAATGGCAAGATAAAAAATACCATATATCACTTGTGGTAATATAATATGTTTGGAGTTTTGTTTTTACTGATATTAGGCGGTGTGATATTTTTCTTTAAGAAACAAGCAAATGCAAATGAGACTAAATTTCTACTCTCACTAAGTGAGGCTATGTTTCTAGTATCGCTACTTGCAAAAGTAGCTAAAAGTGACGGCAGGGTTAGCGAACTAGAGGCTAGACTGATCACTCAAGCACTTGATGATCTAAGCCAGAAAATTAGTGGCATTAGTGGCGTGCGTGAGTATTTAAAAGAGGTATATAGCAGTCAAAAAGAAAATATGGATAACGCAAGTGGCGTGCGTGAGTATCTAAAAGAGGTCTATAACAGAGAAAAAGAAAATGTGGATAACGCCTATGAAATCGCCAAAGCTTATAAACGCGCGTTTAATCTAAACTACGACACCTGTGTGGCTAAGCTCACTTTTTTTCTAAATTTAGCCTATATAGACGGAGAATTTAACAAAAGCGAGCAAGATGTTATAAGAAACATCGCTTATGGATTTGGCATAGATAAAGAGACGCTTGATGAGATAATCTATAAATTTGATAGCTTCTATGGCTCAAGATTTGGGGCAGATCACGATGAGGTGAGCCAAGAAAACGATGCGTTTGAGGTTTTAGGACTTAGTAAAAATGCAAGCCTTGATGAGGTAAAGGCTCGCTACAAAGAGCTTGTGAGGCAGTATCATCCTGACATTTTGATGGGCAGGGGCGAGAGCAAAGAGGTGATAGAGCGCTCGACTAAGAAGCTTCAGGAGATAAATGAGGCTTATGGGCGATTAAAAGAGAAATTTGGAGTTTAGATGAAGAAATTTATTATTTTGCTGCTAGCGGTGGCTGGCTTTTGTAATGATTTTAAAGTGGTAAATGTCGATGGAAAAGAGATAAAATTTAAGCTTACACAAAGCGAGCTTTATCAAGATCAAAGGTTGCTCATCAGCAACTACGATGTTAAAGATAGCAATGTGAGCATAATATTTGTCGATAAAGATGGCAACAAGAGTGACATTATGTCAGTTCAAGCAAAAAAATTAAACGAAATTAGTGAGTATATCTTTTCGTATGATCGCGGTATAAAGGTGATGAAATTTAGCTCGAAAAAGCCGATATGCGAAGCGTTTGAGAAAGAGGAACCTGTAAATTTAAGCGTATTAGATGCGAGTTACTTTGATGGCAATCAAATTTCAAGCTATGCCTTTAGCGTTGATATTGTTGGTCAAAAGCGTGAAAACTTTGTAGATAGAAAAGACTATTATATAGATGCAGCTGCAAATGTTATGATTACACTAGAAGCTTTATCGATAAAGAATATCGCAAAGGATATAAAAATGGGGCAGCTTCTGCTTGTAAAAGGTATGTGTTTAACAAAAAGATAAAAAATTTAATAAAGGAGAAAAAATGAGAGCGTTGCTTAGCGTTAGCGATAAAGAGGGCATTGTAGAGTTTGCAAAGGGGCTAGAAGAGCTTGGCTGGCAGATACTTTCAACTGGTGGCACCTACAAACTTTTAAAGGCTGAGGGCGTCAAAGCCACTGAAGTTAGCGAATTTACGGCGTCGCCTGAGATGTTTGAGGGCAGGGTAAAGACACTTCATCCAAAGATACATGGCGGCATCTTGCATAAGCGTGATGATGCTACGCACGTGGCTCAGGCAAAAGAGCATGGTATCGAGGGGATTGATCTGGTTTGCGTAAATTTATATCCATTTAAAGAGACTACCATAAGGACTGATGACTTTGGCGAGATCATCGAAAATATCGACATCGGCGGCCCAGCTATGGTAAGGAGTGCTGCTAAAAACTTTAAAGACGTCCTTATCGTCACAAGCGTGCTTGACTACGATGAAATTTTAAAGCGCCTACGAGAAGAAAGCGATGATTTTGAGTTTAGAAGATCGCTTATGATAAAGGCTTTTGAGCATACAGCGGCCTATGATAGCATGATCGCAAACTATATGAATGATAGATTTAATGGCGGTTTTGGCAATGCTAGATTTATCGTGGGAAGCAAGGTTTTTGACACCAGATACGGCGAAAATCCACACCAAAAAGGCGCGCTTTATGAGTTTGATTATTTCTTTACGAACAACTTTAGGGCCCTAAAAGGCGAGGCAAGTTTCAATAATATGACCGATATAAATGGCGCATTGATGCTTGCAACTAGCTTTGATGACGCGCCAGCAGTGGCTATCATCAAACACGCTAACCCTTGCGGTTTTGCGGTAAAAGATACGTTGCTAGAGAGCTATGTAGCAGCGCTTAAGTGCGATCCGATCTCAGCATACGGTGGCGTGGTCGCGATAAATGGCATGCTTGATGAGGAGCTTGCTAAAAAGATAAATGAAATTTACGTTGAAGTAATCATCGCTGCAAATGTCGATGATGCCGCGCTTAAGGTATTTGAGAGTAAAAAACGCATCAAAATCTTCACACAAGATAATAAATTTTTAGTGCGTGCAAATGATAAATTTGACTTTAAGCACATCGATGGTGGCTTTGTATTTCAAGAAAGAGACTTTGTAAAAGACGAAGAGCTTGAAAATATGAAGCAAATGAGCAAGAAATTTGCAACTGGCAGCGAGCTAAAAGACGCTCAGATCGCATGGAAAGTGGCTGCGCTAACGAAGAGCAACTGCGTAGTTTATGTAAAAGATGGCGCGATGGTGGCCATTGGCATGGGTATGACTAGCCGTGTGGATGCTGCTCGTGCGGCCGTAGCGAAGGCAAAAGAGCTAAAGATCGACCTAAGTGGCTGCGTGCTTGCAAGCGAGGCGTTCTTTCCGTTTAGAGACAGCATCGACATCGCCAGCAAAGTGGGCGTAAAATGCGTCATCGAGCCAGGCGGCAGCATCAGAGATGATGAGGTGATAGAGGCTGCCGATGAGCACGGCATGTCGCTATATTTCACTGGCGTTAGACACTTCTTGCACTAAAATTTAGGGGCGCTTTGCCCCTTGCTTCACACTTTATAACTTTAAATTTTATATAATCCTTCAAAAAAAGGAGCTCTCATGAAAAAGATATTAAATTTTCTCTTGGTTTTTATTGTATTTTTGGGTGTAAATTTGACTGCAAAAGATGAGTTTTTAAAGGAGCAGACGATGGCAGGGCAAAATTTAAAAGAAATTTATTTAGCAGGTGGCTGCTTTTGGGGCATGCAGGGATATTTTAAAAAGATATTTGGCGTGGTCGATACGAAGGTTGGCTACGCAAATGGCAAGAGCGAGAGCACGAGCTACCAGGGGCTTCATGAGAGCGATCACGCCGAGACGCTTTATGTCAAATTTGATGAAAACAGGGTCGCTTTGGCTGAAATTTTGGCTCATTTTTTTAGAGTGATCGACCCAACCTCGCTAAATAAACAGGGCAATGACGTCGGCAGGCAGTATAGAAGCGGGATTTACTATGTTAGCAAGGACGATCTACCAGTTATTGAGAGCTTTATAAAGATCGAGCAAAAGAAATTTAAAGATAAGATCGTGGTTGAGGTCGCACCACTTAAGAATTTCGTCATTGCTGAGGAGTATCATCAAGACTATCTTGATAAAAACCCTTTTGGATACTGCCACATTGATCTAAATTTGGCGAGCAAACCACTCTATGACGAGGCTAAATTTAAGCCGCTTAGCAAAGAGGAACTAAAGAAAAATTTAAGCAGCGAGCAGTATGCCGTGACGCAGGAGGCGGCGACTGAGAGGCCATTTAGCAGCGAGTATGATAAATTTGACAAAAAGGGCATCTATGTCGATATCACCAGTGGCAAGCCGCTCTTTTCAAGCGCTGATAAATTTGACGCAGGATGTGGCTGGCCAAGCTTTACAAAGCCTATCACGACAACGGCGCTTGCCTATAGCGAGGACAACTCTTTTATGATGAAAAGGGTTGAAGTTAGGTCTCAAAACAGCGATGCACACCTTGGGCATGTCTTTGAAGATGGGCCAAGTGACAAGGGTGGGCTAAGGTACTGCATAAATGGCGCAAGCCTTAAATTTATACCGCTTGAGGATATGGCTAGGCTTGGATACGAGGAATTTATCCCCTATGTTAAGTAGCCTTTTGTTGAAGCAAATCAATGGTTTGAAAAGTTTAATCAGAGTATAATTCTCCAAAATCAAAAGGAGAAAAAATGAGTGAATTTTTCAAAAATGCAGAGCAGTTTAACGTCGATGGTGCGACGGTGCCGTTTTATAAATTTAGTGAAAATGGTGTAAATTTTGTGGGCTTTGACTCACGTCCTTGCGTGCCGCCAGAGCCTATGATAAACGCACTTTTGGCTATAAAATTTGCTGATAAAAACACAAAGATCGTGATGATAAATCACAAATTTCCAGCTGGGCTCATCCCAAAGATAGAAAAGAGCTTTGACATTAAGCGCGAGGACCTTGAGGGCGGGGCTGTGAAGATGACTTTTAGCCTAAAAGAGGGTGCGAGCATAGAAAACATAGACACTAGCCTTTGCCACTAAAATGCTTTTAAACACCTATGCGCCGCCTTTTAAACTAGTTGGCGGCTACTTTATCGCTGGCATTTTTTTCTTAGCGCTAAGCGTCCCGGCGTTTTTTTACGCTGATTTTGAGGCGATTAGTTCGCTAAATACGGCTGGCTTTTTGCATATATTTTTCGTGGGCTTTGTGATGAGCATCATCATCGGAGCGCTCTATCAGCTAACCTCGGTCATCTTGGAAAAGCCATTTTTTACGGTCAAAGGGGCTATTTTAAATTTAGCCATCTTTTGCCTATCGCTGCTTGCTATGAGCTATGCGATGATATTTGGCGAGGCTAGGATTTTGCAAATCAGCGCAGTTTTGCTATTTGGCACGCTTGTCTTTTTTGGCTCGACCTATGCGCTAAGCTTTATGGGTAATGAAAAAAGAAGCTTCGCTGCCTTTGCACTCTTCGCCTCGGCGATATTTTTGCTAGTTGGCATAACGCTTGGATTTTGCTTAGTGATGATACTCGGCGGCACACTTATGCTTGATTTTACTATGACGCTAAAATTTCACGTATATTTTGTGCTGGGCTTTGTATTTTTCGTGATACTTGGGGCCGCAAGCGTGCTTTTACCGATGTTTGCGCTGGCGCATGATCTTAAATTTACGCTTAGTAAAGCCTCTCTTGCCTCTTATATTTTGGCTGGGGTTTTGCTGGCAATCGATGAAAATTTAGCGATTTTTGCGGTGGCTATGGCGGTTTTGCTTTTTATAGCACAGGCGTTTTATATATTAAAAAAGCGCGTGAGAAAGGCGTATGATTACTGGAACGTAAATATCGCTTTTTCGCTGCTTGCTTTGTTTGTGGCTGCTATTTTTATGATTTTAGAAAAGCTAAATTCGGCTGCATTTTTTATGATATATGGCTTTTTATTTGCCTTTATCGTGGCTCATCTATATAAGATCGCGCCATTTCTCATCTGGTATCATTACGTAGCACCCTTTGTTGGCAAGGCAAAAGTGCCGCTGCTTGATGCGATGATACTAAAAAAGGCTGCATATTTTGCCATAGCGTTTAATGCCATTTCGCTTGTGTGCTATCCTTTGGCAGTTATCTTTGAGATGAGAAATTTGGTCTATGCAAGTATGATTTTTATGGCTTTAAGCATCATTTTGCTTGCTATAAATATGATAAATGTTTTTAAATTTACTGGTTTTAAAGGATAAAAAATGAAAGAAAAAATTTATGATGCTCTGTCAAATATCGTCGATCCCGAGGTTGGCTTTGACATCGTTTCGCTTGGACTGATATACGACGTAAGCTGCGATGAAAACGGCAAAGCAAAGGTGACTATGACACTTTCAACTAAGTCTTGCCCGCTTCATGAGATGATACTTGGCTGGGTTGAAACGGCTGTGCTTGGTGTAGAGGGCGTAAAAGAGTGTGAGATCGACCTAGTTTGGGAGCCAGAGTGGAATATCCAAATGGCAAGCGACTTTGTAAAAGCACAACTTGGAGTGAATTAATAAATTTGGCTAGAAATTTAGCTTAGCTAACAAATTTCTAGCTTTTATTCTTGAACTTCTACTTTAAATTTTAAAAATATCATAAAGCGTAGTTAAATTTGCCTGGTCTGCTTAAACTCTTTAATAAATTTATGCAAGTAAAAACTAAAAATAATGCGAGTTATAGAATATAATTTTAGGCGTTTGTTAAGTAATGGTTAAAATTTGAATATATAAAAAGGTAAATTGCAAGATAAACTTGCAATTTAACAGGAGAATTTTTAGTTAGGACTTAGTCCATTTGGTGACGAAGATATGATGGGATATCTAGCTGAGAGATATACTCATCACTGTTATATCCACCACTTACTCTTCTTTTTAAAACGATATTTTTATTTAGAAGATCGTTTTCAGGCTCTTGGGCTATTTTTTTTTCTTCGCTTTCTTTTTCAGCACCTTTAAAACCTGTTGCGATGATAGTAACTTCGACTTTATTGTCTTCTATGTTTTCATCAGTTGTTGTACCAAAGATCACATCAGCATCATCATCAGATGCCTCCTCGATCATTGACATTGCGCTATGAAGATCATCAAGTGAGCAGTTTGGATGCATTTTAAAATGAACTAAAACGCCAAGCGCTCCGTTTATGTTCATGTTATCAAGTAGTGGTGATTGGATAGCATTTTTGATAGCTTCTTGAGCTGCGCCCTCGCCATAAGCCTCGCCAACGCCCATTAAAGCATGACCTCTGTGGCTCATAACTGTTTTTACGTCAGCAAAGTCGAGGTTGATATCGCTGACACCAGAGTCAAGCACGATAGAGCACATACCATTTACCGCTCTTGCAAGCACTTCATCAACCATTTTAAAGCTCTCTTTGATGCCTGATTTTTTATCTATCAAAGTTAAAAGTCTATCGTTTGGTATGATAACGATAGAGTCGCTCTCTTTTCTAAGCTCGCTTAGACCTATATCTGCTAGCTTGCTACGTTTTTTACCTTCAAATGAAAAAGGCATAGTCACAACAGCAACTGTTAGCGCACCTATCTCTTTTGCAGCTTGTGCAACAACTGGAGCAGCGCCTGTGCCTGTACCACCGCCAAGGCCTGAAGCGATAAACACAACGTCAGAAGTCTCAAGAGCACTTTTTATCTCTTCGTAGCTCTCTTGTGCAGCTTCTTTGCCGACCTCTGGTCTCATACCAGCGCCAAGACCTTTTGTCTTTTTCTCACCAAGCTGTATCTTTGTGTGTGCAGGAGAATTGTCAAGTGCCTTAGCATCTGTATTTGCTATCATTAGATCGATGTCTAAATTTGGATTCTCTCTTATGATGTGGTTTATCATATTACCACCACCACCACCTACGCCTACTACCTTTATCTTTGCGCTATATAGGCTCTTGTTCTCTTCGATTGTGAAACTGTTGCTCATTGTAAAAATTCTCCTCAAAATAGTTGTGTCATGCTGTGCCAAAATTTCTTTAAAGCACTTGGTTTTTTTTCTTGCTTACTTATATCAGCGATATTTGCAAGCTCGTTTTTGTTGTTTGTTTGCTCTAAATTTATATCCATATTTACAAGCTCAATGCCTTCTTCAAAATCATTTTTATCCTGTTTTTTTACTTCAAATTTCTCTTTTTTCTCTTCTTCAAAAATGTTGAAATTTGCTTTTGGCTTTGATCTTAACTCACCTTTATATCTCATCTTTTTTTCTGAGTCTATCTCATAAGGTGTAAATTCACCAGCGCCATACATACAAAGTCCTATGGCACAAGAATTTGCTGGATCTCTTAAAATCTCATATAAACCATCCATCTCTTTTGGTCTTGCGATCCTAACTGGCATGTTGTCAAATATTGCAGAAGCTAGGTCTTTTAGTCCATCAAGCTTTGTCATGCCGCCAGTTAGTACTATGCCAGCACCAACAAGGTCTTTGTATCCACTATCTTCAAGCATATTTGCAAGCACCATCACAGTCTCTTCTGCTCTAGCTGAGATGACATTTGATATAACATCAAGTGAAACTTCGTGGGTTTTTTGCTCATCACCAAGTCTAGGAAGCTCGATAAGATCAACTGATTT
Organism: Campylobacter concisus; assembly: GCF_015230015.1. Taxonomy (GTDB): domain Bacteria; phylum Campylobacterota; class Campylobacteria; order Campylobacterales; family Campylobacteraceae; genus Campylobacter_A; species Campylobacter_A concisus_AF. Next base: position 26,999 of record NZ_JAAKZC010000012.1, read on the forward strand.
ATTTACCAGTTTGCCATATTCTAGTTTTATCTCTTCAGCTTTTGGTAAAGGAGTATGAAGCGCCATTGAAAGATCTATAGTTATATTTGCTGAGCCAACGTGTAGATATGAGTTATATCTTAGTGAATTTCCAGCGTGCACTACCATATTACATGTCTCGCCGCCCATATCTATAAGAGCAACACCAAGTTCTTTTTCGTCTTTTGTTAGTGTTGCTATGGCTGAAGCGTAACCAGAAAGAACTACATTATCAACCTGCACACCTGCTAAATTTACAGCTTTTCTTAGGTTGCTTAGTTGTGATTTTTGAATACTTATGATATGTGTTTGCACTTCAAGTCTAGTGCCATTCATGCCAATAGGATCTTCTATAAATTCTTGTCCATCCACTTTAAAGTTGTAAGGTAAGACATGAAGTTTTTCATATTCTGGTGAAGTCTCGGCATTGTGATCTGCCATCTGCATGGCACGCTCTATCTCTTTTATGCCTATTTCATGATTTGGTATATTTACTACACCGCTGCTATTTACGCTTTTAGTATATTTTCCAGATATCGAAACTACTACTCTTTCGTAGTGTGTGCCAGCAACTTTTTGCGCTTCTATGAGTGCATTTTTTATAGATTTTGCAGCTAGTTCAATGTTGTTTATAGCACCTTTTTTTATACCTTGTGCTTTTTCTGTGCCTATTCCTATTATCTTTATGCCATCATCATTTTGCTCTGCTATAACAGCGCAAATTTGAAATGATCCGACATCTATGCCTAAAATTCTAGTACTCAAAATTTTTACCTTTTGACATATTCTTTAACTTCATAATATTTTAGAAGTTTGTTTGTTAAATCTTTTATCAACTCGTTGTTTTTAAGCATTACAACATTTTGTTGTGTTATTTGCTTATAGTTGTTATTTATATTGTTAGTAAGCAATCTTTGTTCCAAAATATCGTACACTACGGCTTTGTCATCTAATATAACATAACCTTTTGTGTTGTTAGTGTCAAAAAGTTGAGATACAAAAGCTCTTGTATCACTCTCATTTAAGCCCGCAATAGAGCCATTTACCTCTCTGCTAACAAAGCCAACATCTGTGCCTTTAAAGTTTTGTAGAGTATCTTTTGCTTTTGCTGTTAAAATTTCTTTTTCTTTTTTACTTTTATAAATTTCAAGCACATTAGCTCTTGCTTGTTCAAAGCTCATAGGTTGTGGAGGAGTTATACTTTTTATTCTAGCTATCAAATAGCCATCTTTGTAGATAAATGGTTTTATCACTTCGCCAACTTTTGCGCCCTTTATCTCATCAAGTGAAAAAGTAGCGTTGTCTTCATTTACACTTATAAAACCATTAGTTGCAAGTTCAGCTTTTTTAACAGCGACATACTTTTCTAAAGCATTAGTTTTGCTTTGCTCTATGTTGTAGTCTTTATTAACCTCAGCTTTTACCTCGCTAAAAGGTTTTATCTTGTCATCAGAACCCTTATATTTATCTTGGTTCTCGTTATAGTAAGATTTTAAAACGCTTTCATTTGCGTCGCTTTTTTCTGACTCGACAAAGTATGTATCTATACCATAAAGTGTCTTTGTCATATAGTTATTTTTATTTATCTCCCAAAGATCTTTTAGCTCTTTCTCATCTACCTTGATCTCGTTTTGATCAGCATTTACTATTTGCACAGCTAATTTATCTTGCATGAAAAAGCTAGCTTCCATCATGGCGATATCTTCTTTGCTTGCAGGTAAATTTAAAATAGTTCTAAGTTTGTCTAGTAAGATAGTTAGCTTTAGATTATCTTCAAAATCAGTTGGGTTTATCCTGGCTCTTCTTAGCACATCATAGTATAAATTTTTGTCAAAAACGCCGTCTTTTTGAAATGTTGGATCGACGATTATATATTTTAAAACATCATCTTTATTAACACTTAGACCGATGTCGTCTGCAAAATTTAATAGTAAATTTTCTTGGATAGCAGCTTGAAGTGCAGCATTTTCTAAGCCTAACTCTTCAGCTTTTTCTTGAGTTAGTTTGCCTTCAAATACGTTATTGTAGTACTGATAAAGTCTATCGTATTTTTGTTGCAACTCTTGAACGCTTATGTTTCTATGTCCTACTTTAGCTACTGAAGTAGCTCTGTTGCTGTTTAGATCGTATGCGCCCCAGCCGACAAAACCAGCACCGACAAAGGCTATCGTGCTTACCCAAATTGTCACGACTAGGTATTTTTTATGTTTTTGCATCCAAGATAACATTAAGTTCTTCCTTTAAAATACTAACAAAGCTTGTGCGATATTTTATAGAAATTTGGCTTAAATAAGCTTAAAATGGGGCTTTATAAAAACGTTTCTTGCTAAATTTTTACTAACATTTTTTATCTTTGTTAGCAAAAATTTAAATGCTAAAATTGCTGTAATCACCAGTAAAATGAAGCAGTTTGCAGCTATTTTCTAACAAAGCTATATCTTTTGCAAGTAGCTGAGGACTCCTGCTATACGCGTAAACGCCGTATCCTTTGATCACGACGACGTTAGTGTTTTTCTCTATCATCGCTCTATAAATTTCTGTCTCAGCACGCTCATACCAGTCGTCAAACTGCTTTGGATCATAGACTAAAATTTCATTAAATCTCATGCATCCAAAATAGTCTTTTGGTGCGATCTTTTCATGTTTCATTGCATAAGCTGTCACGTATGGAGGCATGGCGTAGCAGACAAATTTTGCTTCATTTATGTTTTTGTAGATGTTTAAGTGTATATCAGCATCTAAGCTTGCATCATTCCATCGGTAGTCTTTTTTTGATGAAAGAAGCGTTAGATCACTATCTTGCAAGTCGTCAAAAATGGCACTTTGCTTGTTGATGATAAATTGATTTTTTTCTACTCTTGCCGAGATAGAACCATGAAAAACACCAAAAAAATTCTTTCTAAACATCGAAAGAGATATCTTTTTTATCTCATTTGTTGAGTGCAATAAGTCCATTTTTTCTCCTATGTTTGGGTGATTATATTTAAGCTATCTTAAAATTTGTGTAAAATTTTATGTAATGATAGCTTTTTAAGTAAAATTTCGATAAATTTTCACACTAATTTCATTAAAGAGGCAGCGTTGCAAAGTCCGCATATTAGCGTTTTACTTGACGAAGTTTTATCTTTTTTTAAAGATTTGCGTGGAAATTTTATAGATTGCACGCTTGGATATGCTGGACACTCTAGTGCCATTTTGTCTCAAAATGAAAATTTAAATTTGATCGCTTGCGACAAAGACAACGAAGCTATAAATTTCTCGCTCAAAAAACTTGAGCCATTTGGCTGTAGAGTAAAAATTTATAAGAGCAATTTCTCTGAGCTTATTAGCAAACTTAGCGGCGATGAAATTTTAAATGTTAGAGCAATTTTAGCTGATATTGGCGTTAGCTCTTTACAGATAGATAAAGATGATAGAGGCTTTAGCATCGGCTCAAGCATGCTTGATATGCGTATGGATAAAGAGCGAAGTTTTAGCGCCTATGACGTTGTAAATGACTACTCGTTTGATGAGTTAGTTAGGATTTTTAGGGACTACGGCGAGCTAAAAAATGCTTCTGGGATCGCAAACAAGATAATAAATGCTAGAAATTTAGCCAAGATAACGAGCGCAAAAGAGCTAGCAAATTTGATCGGCACAGCTCAGATAAAAGGGCGCGGTGTTAGCCCTGCGATACTGGCGTTTCAGGCGATCAGGATAGAGGTAAATGGCGAGCTAGACGAGCTAACAAATTTGCTTGATAGTATAGAAAATGGTGGTTTTAAAGATTGCTTAGTGGCGATCATAACATTTCACTCACTTGAAGATAGGATCGTAAAAGAGCGCTTCAAAAAGTGGGCAAACAGCTGTATCTGCCCGCCTGGTATCTACCGATGCGAGTGCGGAAATAACCATGAACTGGGCGAAATTTTAACCAAAAAGCCACTAACAGCAAGCCAAAGTGAGCTAGCGCAAAATTCACGAAGTAAGAGCGCAAAACTGCGTGTTTTTAAGATAAAGGGATAAAGATGCAAGAAAAAGAAGAGCTGCTAACACTTCACGACGAGGAGCAAAAACGTGAGGTAAATTTAAGCTTTAAGACGCTAGTGATGGTCTATCTGGCGGTTTTTATTGCACTAGCTCTATTTTTGCCAAAAATTTACATAGCAAATCAAATTTATTATATAAGTAGAGATATCGCCGACATAAGTGGCAAAAGAGATATGCTTCTTGAAGAAAACAGAGCTCTTAGTATAAAGCTTGAAAATTTGCGTTATAAAAATCAAATTTTAAACAATATGCAAGAGCGTCAATGGAAATAATCAAGAAATTTAAAAGTTTCATCCACCACTACGACCCTGCAAATTTCCAGCTCATCTACTCGCTAAAAGCTGCCACGACTATCGCCTTTAACTGCTTTTTGTGCTTTCACTTCTTTCATCTAAGTGGCGCCATCATGGCTGTAAATATCACGATGGGCATCTTCTTTCTTGGTGAGCTTGAGTGCAAAGATAGGAGCAAATTTGCCTTTTTGCTACTTTATATTGCACTTTCTTGCGCTTTTATGCCCTTTGTTGATCCATTTATCAGCCTTGGCGCTTGGCTCTCGCTTATCGTATTTGTCTGGATATTTGTGGTAGGCATTAGCCAAATTTATAGCTCAAATTTAAACAAAATTTTACTCGCCGTAAATGCAACAGGGCTAGTTGCTTTTGTGACAAAGGCCGCAGTTGGGCTAAATGTGGTTGAAAGCATCGGCGGACTTATCTTGGCTGGCGTGCTAAGCATCATCATAAAATTTGAAAACTTTGGCAAATACGGCAAATTTACTAAAAAGAGCATCAGCTTCTTGTTAGATAACGCCATTTTGTCGAGTAAGGCGCTTGGCACGAGCCATTTTTACGCAAGTATCGCAGATTTGATGAGTTTGATTGATAAATCAAAAGAAATTTTTGCAAACAAAAGCCTAAAGATAAAAGATGTTAAGCTAGTTAGAAATCAAGCCAAGGCGCTATTTTATTTTTATAAAGTTGAAGAGATCGCTCTTTTGCTTCGAACATTAGGCGCTTCGTTTGAAAGGATCGATGATAAAGCACTTTTAAATGAGGTAAAAAATGAGATCGCTTACAATCTTTTTGAGCTTAAAAAAATTTTCAAAAATCAAACTCCAAAGCTAAAATTTGAAGCGCTAAATTTAGCCAAAAACTCAAATTTTAAAATTTTTGCAAGCTCGCTTGGCGTGCTATATGATAAATTTTTACTTATAAAAGATGGCGGCGAGGATAAGCTCTCGTTTAATAACACAAAAAAGATCACGCTAAAAGAGGCGTTTAAAAAGATAAATTTAAAAAATGAAGTATTAAAAGAGTCTTTAAGGCTTGCCATTTGTATGTCGCTAGCTATTTTTATAGCGCAAGCTTTGCATATAAACCATGGAATTTGGATCGCCATAGCGGTGATGAGCCTAAACAAAAGCGACGAAGATGCTTTAAAAAATGCAGGCAGAGATAGCCTTCTTGGCGGGGTTATCGGCTTTTTTATCTCGCTTGTTTTTGTGAAATTTATGGGTGAATCATATGCATTTTACGTGGTTGTCTTTATCGGTATGTTTTTGGTTTATTATCTTAAAGCCTACAAACAAATCGTCTTTGCAACGGCTTTTATGTTTGAATTTACATCCATTTTTTCGCTTATAAAAAGAGACTTTTTAGCCCTTATGGTCGATAGATTGCTCGACGTGGCGGCTGGCTTTGTGATAGTTTTTGCCGCATATTTGCTAACTAGAAAAAATGACTATACTAAGGTAAAAGATAGCTTAAGTGATGTCTTGATAGGTTTTAGAAAATTAGTGCAAATTTCTCTAAATGAGTCAAACAAAGATGCTTTTAGCACGGATGAAAAAGAGATTTTAAGCTCGCTAAATGAGCTAAACTACGCTATAAAAGTTAGTAAAAATTTAGACGATGATAATATAAAAAATGCAAAATTTATAGCTAGCAAGCTTGATGATATAAATAGCGATCTGATTAAGCTTAGAAATTATCTGAATTTAGATGAGCTAAAAGAGAAAAACGCCTTGCAAAATGATGTAAAAATCATCTCAGATAGGTTTTTAATGCTAGATAAAAAGATTAAAAAGCTTCCATATTATTTCATAAGTGAGATAGAAACGAAGCTGCTTTGCAAAGACGAAAACGCTCAAAAGCTAATTTTACGAGTTGCTTTAGGGCAAAGTGAAATTTACTCAGCGCTCTCTTTTTGAGAGATTAGCTTTTCATATATATATTGTTCTAAATCTTTTTTTGAAACGTCATTTTTAAGAGCGGTGTTGTAAATTTCTTCAACTTTGTTTGAATACTTTTCATATCCAAAATATGGAAAATGCACGCTCCAAGCCTTTTTTATAAGATCCAAGCTTATCTCTCTTCTTGCCCAAACCTTAAACATATCAAAACCGATAAAGACAGCTGAAGTGACGATCGTGGTTGCTATTATCGAGATGTGAGCGTCAGTATTTGCTAAAAAGTGATGCGTGATGATGAGAAGCGGAAATAAGACAACAAAACATATTAGTGCGTAAATTTGGTAGAGCTTCACGTGGTTAAATCTAAAATTTAGCTTTGCGCCATCAACTAGCATACCTTCGTTAAAAAGGGCATTTGCTTCTAGCAAATCTCTAAATAAAACTGGCTGTTTTGATACGAAAAAAATATTTTTAATGATAGTGTTTCTTAGATTTTCTTTCATTTTTTATAGACTTTTTACCTTAAAAATTTCAGCTCATTGTATCTAAAAATCTATAAATTCAAACAAAATTAGATACAATTTGCACAAAATTTAAGGAGCTAAAAATGGCAGATAAAGCTTTAGAAACGGTCTTTTTAAATGGCGAGTTTTTGCCAAAAGATGAGGCAAAAGTTAGTGCATTTGATAGAGGATTTATATTTGGCGATGGAATTTATGAAGTGGTGCCTGTGATAAATTCAAAAATGGTTGATAAAGAGGGCTTTTGGGCGAGGCTTGAGAGAAGCTTAAATGAGATAGATATAAGCCTACCTTACGAAAAAGATAAATTTGAAGCGATCTTAAATGAGATAATCGCCAAAAACGGCCTAAAAGAGGGCGGAATTTACATGCAAGTAACAAGAGGCGTGGCATTTAGAAATTTCTACTTTATGGAAAATTTAACCCCAAGCGTCTTTATCTTCTGCTATGAGAGCGAAATTCTAAACAACCAAGCTGCAAAAACAGGCATAAAAGTGGTAAGCGTCGAGGACATCAGGTGGAAAAGGCGTGACATCAAGTCTATCTCGCTACTAGCGCAGTGCTACGCTAAAAATGAGGCTCACAAAAAGGGTGCGGACGAAGGCTTTATGGTCGAAAACGGCTTTGTCACAGAGGGCTGTAGCTCGAGCGCCTTTATCATCAAAGATAAAACTCTTATCACTAAGCCACTTTCAAATGAAATTTTGCCAGGGATTCGTCGTATGAGGCTCTTAAGGATCGCTAAAGATATCGGACTAAAGATAGAGGAGCGTAAATTTAGCATGGACGAGGTTTATAGTGCTGATGAAGTCTTTATCTCGGCTGCTACGCTCATCCTTTTGCCAGTCATCTATGCTGACGGCAAGGCGATAAACGGCGCAAAAGTGGGCGAAATCTCAAGCAAACTTCGTGAAATTTATGCTAGCGAGCTTTTAAAAGAAGCCAGACTTTGAGAGAAAAGCTCTTAATAAGCGCCTGTCTAGCTGGCATAAACTGCAAATTTAACGGCGAAAATAACCTTTTGGATAGAGGCGTTTTAGATGAAATTTCAAAGAGGTATCATCTGCTTTTTGTCTGCCCAGAGGTTTTTGGCGGACTTAGCACGCCAAGAGAGCCAGCTGAGATGAAAGATGGCTTAGTTGTCACAAAAACAGCTAAAGATGTGAGCGAAAATTTCATAAACGGAGCTAAAATTTGCCTAAAGATAGCCAAGCTAAATGGCTGTAAAAAGGCTATTTTAAAAGCTAGAAGCCCAAGCTGCGGAAGTGGGCAAATTTATGATGGAAGCTTTAGCAAAAGGCTAATTTTTGGTGACGGCGTAGCGGCAAAACTGCTAAAAGAGAATGAAATTTTAGTTTTTAGCGAAGATGAGATAGGGCGGCTTGATGTTTGAGAGGCTAAAAGATAACGTCTGGCTCGAGGTCGTCTTTAAATACATCATCTTGTTGCTACTTTTTGTCTGTGTGGCGGGGCTTTTTGCAAGCGGCGTGCTCTTTTTAAAGGGAGAGATGAGCGAAAATTCGCTAAATTTGCACATTTTCTTTGGCTTTAGCTTGGTTGTTTTAACTATCATTCACAGCTACGTTAAGAAGAAAAAGCTAAAAAAGCTAACTCTTGAGTTTAAAAATATCTTAAAGCATAAGCCAGTGCAGATGGACTGCAATACAACTAGGTTTTTAAACGCGCTAAATGATGTTAAAGTGGGCGAGCTTTCAAAGAAATTTGGCTCAGACATTGCAGAAATTTTAAGATCAAACGATATAAGGGTCAGGGATCAAAACGAGACGATGAAGCAAATTTGTAAAAACAACGATGAAAAGATGTTTTATATCTTTGTTTTGATCGTAGAAGCTATATTTAAGGATAAGGAAGAAATTTGAAAAAAGGTATATTTTTAGCACTTAGTGTTGCTTTGTTTTTGGGTTGTTCGCAGACAACAAAACCAGAGCCAAACAAGCAGCAAAATGCCCTGCCAGACGAAAATGTCTATAAGCCAAATGAGCGTATCAGCTTGCTTGAATTTGAAGTAAAACAAGACGCCTCGTCGCTACCTCAAAATATGCAAAGTGCGAGTTTTGCTCAGGATGAAATTTTAAAAAGAAGGTTTAAAGTTTTCACCCTAAGAGGCGTGAAATTTAACCCAAATGACGCTTTTTGGGCGTTTAATGTATATAAACCAAGCGAGAAAAGAAAGTATTTTGGCTCAAATTTTAGGCAGATACCTCAAAGCTGGTTTGACGCGCAAAAGGACAATGCAAATTTCGCTGGCTTTTTGCAAATTTCAGCTTACGCTCTAACTTCAGCAAACACAGCTGTAAGAAATTTCCCAACTGACGAGCCGATATTTTTAAACCCGCAAACTCCAGGTGAGGGCTATCCGTTTGATTATTTGCAAGAATCAACCCTAAGCATCGCTCATCCGCTCTTTGTATCGCATCTCTCAAAGGATAGGGCGTGGGCGTTTGTGAGTGATGATGCGGTTTTGGGTTGGGTGAAGGTTGAAGATATCAAATTTATCAGCGATGAAGAGGCGCTTGCCTATCAAAAATCAAGCTTTGTAACAATAAAAACTGACAAGATGCCAGTTTATGACAAGGGTGGAAACTTTTTATTTTACTCGCGTGTCGGCGCGATACTGCCAGTTTTGGCGCAAGATGACAAAAACTACTACGGCAAAATTTATGTAAGAAATATGCTTAGGGAGTTTGTCCTCCCAAAGTCTTTTAGCGCCCTTTTTCCACTTAAATTTAATGACTCAAATTTAAAGACAATTCTTAGCTCGCTTCTTACTCAGCCTTATGGCTGGGGCGGGGTGGATAAGCTAAGAGACTGCTCGCTTTTTACAAAAGACTTGCTAGCAAGCTTTGGCGTGTGGTTACCTAGGAACTCAAGGGCGCAGGCAAATATGGGAGAGAAGATCAATCTAAAAGGTCTTAGTAACGCTGCAAAGAGCAAAGAGATAAAAGAAAAGGGCGTGCCATATCTCACTCTCGTGCATCTACCAGGTCACATCATGCTCTACGCTGGATACAAGGGCGATGATATCTACGTGGTGCATGATGCTTGGGGGCTAAAGACTGCAAATAATGGCAGAGCGCTGATAGGAGCGACTGCCATAACGACGCTAAATATCGGACAAAACAGAAGCGACATACAAAGTGCAAATTTGCTAATTTCTAAGGTTGATTCTATAAATGTGATGAGGCCTGAGCAAGGGATGCTAGATAAGGCTAGAAAGATCTCAGCTTTGCAAAGAGCTTATGGCGTAAAGATCGAAGAAAATTTGGTTAAATTTAGTGATGGCACGAGCCTAGTCTATGATGATTTTAAACAAAAAGATGAAGAGTGCAGCTCTGGGACTGATATCGAAGATATGAACGCACTTGATTACGCTGCATTTTCGCCACTAAGCACTGCTCTAAGTGATGCTGGCAGATGCAGAAACTACGAGCTTTTAGGCAAAATTTATGGCTCAAGCGAGAGCGCGGTAAAAGCAAATTTGGTTGATGTCATCTGGCTAAAGGATTTTTTAAATTTACCTTTGAAATTTAACTCTAAAAATGGCGCCGCAGCTGCCTTGCAAGAGGTGAGCAATGAGCTAAACGAGATGGTAAAGAGCGATCCAGCCTTGCTTGAATACCTAAAAGATCCAGGCGGGACATTTAAGTGGCGAGTGATCGCTGGTACAAATCGCCTAAGCGCGCACAGCTACGGTATCGCAGTTGATATAAATGTCAAAAAGAGCCACTACTGGCAGTGGAGCAAGGGCTATGAGAACTTGATCCCTGAAAAGATCGTGCGAGTATTTGAAAAGCATAAATTTATCTGGGGCGGACGCTGGAAGCACTTTGATACGATGCATTTTGAGTATCGCCCAGAGATGTTTGAGTAGATGAAAGATCAAATTTTAGAAATTTTATCTCGCTCAAACGTCTTTTTAACAGGCGGCGGCGGTGTTGGCAAGAGCTATCTAACCGCCTCTATCATCAGACACTACAAAGAAAATTTCAAAAACATCATCATCCTTGGCTCAACTGGCATAAGCGCTGTTAGCCTTGGTGGTGTGAGCTTACATAGCTTTTTTAAATTTGGCTACTGCAAGGACTACGAGGAGCTAAGACGGCTTGACTACCGGCAAAAAGACAAGCTAAGCAAACTACGAAATATGCTAGATGCCTGCGACCTGCTTGTGATCGATGAGATTTCTATGGTTAGCTCAAATGTCATGGAGATGATAAGATACCGCTTGCTTACATCTAAATTTAAAGGCAGGGTGCTTATAGTGGGCGACTTTTATCAGCTCCCGCCCGTGCAAAAAGAGCAAAATGAGAGCAAGCTTTTTAACTTTTTATACGCTTTTAACTCCAGTGCGTGGGAGGATATGAAATTTACAAATGTCGAGCTTCTCGTTTCAAAACGCACAAATGATCTTAAATTTTATGAAATTCTCTCTCGTCTTAGAGTTGGCGAGCTAGATGATGAGATGATGGCTTATATAGAGGGGCTGCGAGTGGATGTCATAGAGCCAGATAGCGAGACAAGCGTGCTTTTTGGTAGAAACGCAGAGGCTGAGATGCTAAATCAAAAGAGGCTTCTTGCGCTTAATGCTCCGCTTGAAATTTCAAGCTCAGATGTGATGATAGTCGATGAAAATTTAGATAAAAAAGAGTTTGAAAAGTGGGCAAACACGCTAAATATATCGCGAAATTTAGAGATGAAGATAGGGGCTAAGATCATCTTTACCTCAAATAAATGGGGTGAATACTACAACGGCGAGCAGGGCAAGATCATGCAAATTTTAAAAGAAAAAGGCGCCATTGCAAGCGTGATCGTGCAAAAAGATAGTGGCGAGATATGCGAGATAGAAAAGTGCGCTTACAACTTTTGCGCGCTAAATTTAAACGAAGACGAGATCGAAGAGAACGTGCAAGCCTCGCTTTATCAGTTTCCATTTAAGCTAGCCTATGCGCTAACTATCCACAAGTCCCAAGGCATGAGTATAAATTCGCTCATTTGCAATATCAATCACATCTTTGCCAAAGGACAGCTCTACGTTGCACTTTCTCGCGCAGTAAATCCTAAAAATTTAAAACTTTTTTATGATAAGAAAAGTGATTTTAGGCAGCATTTAAGAAAAGTGGTTAAAATTGACGACGAAGTTAAGAAATTTTACCAAGAAAACGTATTTTTGCATATTAAGGAGAGTTTATGAAAAAGCTACTTTTAAGCCTTGTTTTTGGCGTTTTTGCATTTGCAGATGTGCTAAAAGTGAGTGACTTTCAAACAGATATCTACTCAAAAGCTGGACAAAATTTAACAAAAAAGATAAGCATGAACCTTGAAGTTGTCGGACGTGACGTGGAGGAGAACGAAGCATACGTGCTTGACGCGCTAAACGTCGTTGTTGGCAGCTTTTACGTGGAGGATATCCTAACCTCAATGGGAAAAGAGAAATTTAAAGAGCTCTTTATGAAATATGCAGCCAAAAAACACTCGCTTGACATCGACGACGTGCTTATTTTAAACATCAAAGTGATAAATAATTTGGAGCTAAGCGAGATCATAAAAGCTATAAAAAGCCAAAATTTATGTTCTGATCCAAGCGTAAATGAAGATGTGATGACAAAGCCAGAAAAGAAGAAAAAGGGCAATGAGATCATCGTCGCGCCTGATCCAAATGACGTGGTGCAAAAGCCGATTGATCTAAATAATGTGCAAGAATTTGGAAAAGACTTCGGGCAGAAGTGAGTAAATTTGGCTAAAAGCTAGCCAAATTTATTGATTTACGATGTCGTAACCTTGTGGGATGACTGGAGTTAGTGTTTCTTTTGGGATGAGCGAGTCTTTTACAGGGTTGCTTAGGGTGATTTTTATCTTATTTGAGAGCTTGTCTTTATAGTCAATCGTCGTTGGAAGCGTATTTTTGATCGTTATAAAATACTCAACTCCGTCATATATCGCCTTATAAAGTGTCGGCTGAATTTGCTCTGCGTGAGCCAAAACCTGCGTCAAATTTGGCGTGTCATCTAGCCTTGAAATGATGGCTTGCTCAAGCTCATCCTCGATCACAATCACTTTGTCTTTGTCAAAATAAATCCTCTTTGGTGTCGGACTTTCATATATCCAAAGTGCGGTGTTATCGCTTTTAGCGTAAAATCTACCCTTGTAATTTACACTTTTGCCCTCGCTAAAAACAGTTTGCGTAAAGTCACTTTGCAGGCTTTTGAAATTTAAGCCAGCGCCAAATGAGCAAACTGCGACAAGAGAAGCTATTAAAAATTTTCTCATTTTTTATCCTTTTTTTGCGTATTCTAGCCCAGTTTAATTAAATAAATAGTTAAACTATGCTAAGATCCAAAGTTTAAAAATTTAGGAAGGTAAAGTAATGATTTCATCGGTATTTAGAAAGATTTTTGGCACGAAAAACGATAGAGAAGTCAAAAAATATATAAAACGCGTGGCGCAGATAAATGCGCTAGAGCCAACTTATGAGAAGATGAGCGATGATGAGCTTAAGATCAAATTTAACGAGCTTAAAGCTCAAGTCGTCGAAGAAAAAGTCACTTTAGATCAAATTTTAAATGATGTCTTTGCGATCGTTAGAGAGGCTAGTAAAAGGGTGCTTAAGATGCGCCATTTTGACGTGCAGCTAATCGGCGGCATGGTGCTAAACGAGGGCAGGATCGCTGAGATGAAGACAGGCGAGGGCAAGACATTGGTGGCGACTTTGCCAGTTATATTAAACGCGATGAGTGGCAAGGGCGTGCATGTAGTGACCGTAAATGACTACCTTGCAAAGCGTGACGCGACGCAAATGGGCGAGCTTTATAACTTTTTGGGCTTAAGCGTCGATGTGATACTAAGTGGCGGATATGACGATGAAGTAAGACAAGCTGCCTATAACGCTGACATAACATACGGTACAAACTCAGAATTTGGCTTTGACTATCTGCGTGATAATATGAAATTTGAAGCTAGCCAAAAGGTGCAAAGAGGTCATAACTTCGTCATCGTGGACGAGGTCGATAGTATCTTGATAGATGAGGCTAGAACACCGCTTATAATTTCTGGTCCAACAAACCGCACACTTGATGGCTACATAAGAGCCGATCAAGTTGCAAAACAGCTTACTAGAGGCACTCCAGCTGATCCAAACGTGCCAGGCTCAAAGCCAACTGGCGACTTTATAGTAGATGAAAAAAATAGAACGATAATGATCACAGAAGCTGGCATAAGCAAGGCTGAAAAGCTCTTTGGAGTTGAAAATTTATACAACCTTGAAAATGCCGTGCTAAGCCACCATTTAGATCAAGCTCTAAAGGCGCACAATCTCTTTGAAAAAGACGTTCATTACGTTGTAAAAGATGGCGAGGTTGTTATTGTTGATGAATTTACAGGACGTCTAAGCGAGGGTAGGCGCTTTAGCGAGGGACTTCATCAAGCGCTTGAGGCAAAAGAGGGCGTGAAAATTCAAGAAGAGAGCCAAACTCTTGCCGATACGACCTACCAAAACTACTTTAGGATGTATAAAAAGCTTGCTGGTATGACTGGTACGGCTCAGACAGAAGCTACTGAGTTTTCTCAAATTTATAACCTTGAAGTTATCTCGATCCCTACAAACGTGCCAGTTAAGAGGATCGATCAAAACGACCTTATCTATAAAACTCAAAATGAGAAATTTAAAGCTGTTATTGATGAGATCAAAAAAGCTCACGAAAAGGGTCAGCCAGTGCTTGTGGGAACTGCAAGTATCGAGCGTAGTGAGGTGCTTCATGAGATGCTTAAAAAAGCTGGCATCCCACACTCTGTGCTAAATGCTAAAAACCACGAAAAAGAGGCTGAGATCATCGCGCAAGCTGGTGTAAAAGGTGCTGTAACTATCGCTACAAACATGGCTGGACGTGGTGTTGATATCAGGATAAATGATGAGGTGAGAGACCTTGGCGGTCTATATATTATCGGCACCGAAAGGCACGAGAGCAGAAGGATAGATAATCAGCTTCGTGGCCGTGCTGGACGTCAGGGCGACCCTGGTATGAGTAGATTTTACCTAAGCTTAGAGGACAATCTTTTAAGGATTTTTGGTAGCGACCGCATAAAAGCGATCATGGATAGGCTTGGTATCGACGAGGGCGAGAGTATCGAGAGCCGCATGGTGACAAGAGCTGTTGAAAATGCTCAAAAGAAGGTCGAGAGCTTGCACTTTGAGGCTAGGAAGCACTTGCTTGAGTATGATGACGTGGCGAACGAGCAAAGAAAGACTATCTACAAATACCGCGACGAGCTACTTGATAAGAGCTACGATATGAGCGAAAAGATAGCTCAAAATAGGGTTGAATACGCTACAAATTTACTTGATACGGCTGAAATTTTCCATGGCGGCTTGAAAGATGACTATGACATTAAAAATTTATGCTCTATCATCCTTGCAGATTGTGGCGAAGAGATCGACGAGAGCGAGCTAAAAGGGCTAGAGTATAATGAGCTAGTAGAGAAAATAGCGCAAATTTTAGAGGTTAGATATAACGAAAAGATGAGCGTGCTAAACGAAGAGCAAAGAAGGGATATAGAGAAAATTTTATACCTTCAAGTGCTTGATAATGCGTGGAGAGAGCACCTTTATCAGATGGATATCCTAAAAACTGGTATCGGTCTAAGAGGCTATAACCAAAAAGATCCATTAGTGGAGTATAAAAAAGAGAGCTACAACCTCTTTATGGAACTAGTTGGCAGGCTAAAAACTGAGAGCGTTAAAACGCTTCAAATCGTTAGATTTAAGAGCCGCGAGGAACAAGAAGAGCAAGCTAGGATGATGCTTGAAGCTAGCCAAAATGCTGAAAATGAGCCTCTAAGCTACAACAACCAAGGCGAAGAAGAAAATTTCACGCCAGAAAAAAAGATACCAAGAAATGCTCCATGCCCTTGTGGAAGCGGTAAAAAATATAAAGATTGCCACGGCAAAAGTGGCCCTAAAAAAGGCATATTTGCTTAAAATTTCTACTTTTAAGGCGCCAAAGCGCCTTAATCTTTTAAAGGCTATTTGATGACAAGCTTACCAAAGTATCTACTTTTTAAATATTTAAGATTTGATAAAACTCAGCCATTTATCGCTCTAAGTGCCTTACTCGCCTTTCTTGGTGTTAGCATCGGTCTTATGGTTTTGATCGTTGCTATGGCTATTATGAATGGATTTGATAAAGAATTTGAGCGCAAACTTTTTACGATGAACTACCCTATAACCGTTCAAAGTGCCTTTAAAGGATCGATCGATGATGGCTTTGTAGATGAGCTAAAGGCTAAATTTAGCGACCTTAAATTTAGTCCATATATCAGCACGCAGGTCATTTATCGCTCGGCAAATGCGCTTGAAGGTGGGCTAATTTATGGCGTAAATTTTAAAGATGAAAAGCAGATAAATTCAGTTGTAAATGAAGCTTTGAAAGAAAAAGAGCTAGAGGGCTTTGAGATACTTGTGGGAAGTGGCATAACGAGTGAGTTTAGGCTAAGAGACGATGAAAAACTAACGCTTATCTTTACAAAGGCTGATCCTGCTGGCTTTTCGCTAACGCCAAAGATGAAACGCTTTGATATCGGCGGCTCATTTACATCTGGACTCATCGCCTATGACAAGGCATTTTCATATACTTCGGTTGATGCATTAAGGAAAATTTTAGACTATCCAAAAGGCGTTTATGATGGAATCCACATCTTTTCAAGTAAGCCATTTGATGATATAAAAAGGGTGCGCGAGGGGCTTCCAGCTGGCACGGTTGCTATTGGCTGGTGGGAGCAAAATGGCAACTTTTTCTCAGCTCTCGCACTTGAAAAAAGAGCACTTTTTATCGTTTTGATGTTAATTATCCTTGTGGCGTCGCTAAATATCATAAGCTCGCTACTAATGACCGTGATGAACCGCAGGCAGGAGATCGCCTTACTTTTAGCGCTTGGTGCTAGCAAAGGCGAGATAAAAAGAAGCTTTTTTTATCAAGGGCTAGTAATAGGTGGAGGTGGCATTATATTTGGCCTAGTGCTTGGCTTTTTGGGGTTATTTTTACTTGGAAATTTCAACATCATAGACCTGCCAGCTGACGTCTATGGCTCAAGCAAACTACCACTTGAACTCTCAACCATCGATCTTGTGCTTATCGTAGTTGGAGCTGTATTTATCGTCGCTATCTCGTCTTACTACCCAGCTAAAAAAGCCACAGAGGTAAATGTGCTTCAAACTTTGAGAAATGAGTAAAAGCCTGGCAAAGTTAGGCTTTAAATTTTTTAAGCATATTATTGTCTAATATGCTTTTATTTTAATTTGTACTAAATTCTATATTTTATCTTTTAGTAGCTCTTCGATTTTTAATTCTTTGCCATTTATATTTAAAGTATCCTCAAACAGTTTATATATTTTCATTATGATGCTGTGTTTAGACAAATTTTTAGCTTTAAAATGTGTCTTATTGTCTCTACGGACTTAACAAAAAAGCGTTTTTTAAGAAGCTAAATTTACTACGCTCTTACGTCGTGGTCGATCTTGCACTGAAGGGCTTCGTGAACAAGGGTTTTTGCCATGACGCGCTCCTCACTTATAAGGTGGAAATTTGCACCTAGCTCGCCAAAGATCTCTTTATTACCCTCGCCATTTGCTTTGATGATCGTTTGGATATTTGCTCCGTAGTCTTTGATCTTTTGCGCGATCAGCTCAACTCTTTGCTCGTTATTTACAGTTATGATGACAGCGGCTGCATCGTCTAAGCAAGCGTTTTCAAGAGTGTTGCTTTGAAGCACGTTTCCTAAAAATACATTTTCCCCGCGGCTCCTACCAAGCTCAACTAGGCTGATGTCATTATCAAGCACGATGTATAAAAGCTTTGTCTCTTTTAGCCTCAAAACTACCTCTTGACCGAGCCTATCGTAGCCAAAAACTACGATGTGATTTTTTAGTTTTTGTGGCTTTAAGGTCTCGTTTGACTCGACTACCACCTCACGCTCTACAAGATCAGCTAAAGCGTCAAGCTTTTTAAGTATAAAAGGTGTTACAAACATCGATATAACAGAGGCTGCGATGAAAATTTGAGCTGTTTGAACGTCAAGTAGGTTTCTAGTAGTCATCAGACCAAAAACAGCCAGTGCAAATTCGCCGATCTGGCAGACGCTAAGTGCGGTCTTAGCAGCGACTCTGCGTTTTAAGTAGATATTTAAAACGGCAAAAACGACGATAGCTTTTACGACCATTATGCTAAAGACTAGACCTAGAACTAGCCAGATATTTGAGAGCACGACTACAAAATTTATCTGCATGCCAACGGTTATGAAAAATAGTCCAAGAAGTAGATCTCTAAAAGGTATGAGATCGACCTCGATCTGGTGCTTATACTGCGTCTCTGCCATCATCATGCCAGCTAAGAATGCACCAAGAGAGTATGAAAAGCCAAAGAAGTGAGCTAGCGTGCTGGCGCCAACTACTAAAAAGAGGATCGTAGCTATAAAGACCTCTTGAGAGTTTGTCTGAACGACTTTGTAAAATATCCAGTTGATGACGTATTTGCCAAGTAAAAATAGCACGACTATAAGGATCGCAGCACTCGTAAATGTCTTTAGCAAAAGCTCATTTATGGAGGCATCTTGTGAGCTAAACATATCTATCATAAGAAGGATTGGTATGACGGCAATATCTTGAAATAGCAAAATTCCAAGCGCCTTTCTACCATAAATTTTACTTACATCGCCATTGTCATTTAGCGTTTTTAGCACGATCGCAGTCGAAGATAGAGCAAAGGCAAGACCAGCGATAAGTGCTGTCTCGTCATTTAGATGAAGCGCGTAGTAGAGCATCACGCCCATCACAAAGCCGCTTAGGCAAACTTGCAGACCGCCATTTAGAAAGACCTCTTTTTTCATGCTCATCAGGTGCTTAAAGCTAAACTCAAGTCCGATCGTAAACATCAAAAATGCGATACCAAACTCAGCTATATGAGAAATTTCATCGTTGCTTTTGAGGTTGAAAAACTCAGATATAAGCGTGCCGGTTACGATGTAGCCGATGATGGTTGGTATCTGAAATTTCTTAAAAATGACGTTTAACGCGACTGAGATCGCAGCGACAAGCAAGAAGCCTTCTAAAATTTGTTCCATAAATTATTTTTTGCCTTCGTAAAATACAAGATCAAAGCTACTTTTTCTCTTCACAAGCGATCTTTTGGTGCTAGTTTGACTGGTAGCTTCGTGTAATTTTTTATTTAAATCATCAATAGTTGCTTCTAAATCGTCAATTTTCTCTTTTAGCTGAAGTATCACATCAACACCTGCTAAATTTACACCAAGTTCTCGGGTTAAATTTAGTATCGTTTTGACACGATCAACATCTTTTTGTGAGTAGAGCCTCATCTTACCATCTGTTCTTGATGGCTCTACTAGCCCCTCTCTCTCGTACTGCCTTAAAGTTTGTGGATGTATGCTTAAAACCTTTGCTACAACGCTTATTAAAAAAAGTGGTTCTTCATAATTTTGCATTTTTTACTCCGGTAATTTTTCTTTTAACTCTTTTACTAAGCCCTCG
This sequence comes from Campylobacter concisus, assembly GCF_015230015.1. Lineage (GTDB taxonomy): Bacteria > Campylobacterota > Campylobacteria > Campylobacterales > Campylobacteraceae > Campylobacter_A > Campylobacter_A concisus_AF. Next base: position 46,314 of record NZ_JAAKZC010000012.1, read on the forward strand.
TCAAGCTCACTAATGTTTGGAAGTTTTACCCTGGCTTTTAAGTAAAGATCGCCATAAATTCCGCTCTTTCTGTTTTGCACGCCGTATCCTTTTAGGCGGATTTTCGTGCCTGTTTTTGAGTTCTCAGCGATCTTGATGGTTACATCTTTTTTATATGTATGCACATCTATCTTGCCGCCAAAGAGCATAGTTTTTAGTGGAATTTCTACATCTTTGTATAGATCATCGCCAACTCTTTCGTACTCGTCGCTTGGCTCAACACTAATGGCAAGTATAAGATCGCCAGTTTGACCGCCAGCACTCTTGCCTTTGCCTTTTATGCGAAGTTTTTCGCCGCCTTCTATGCCGCTTGGGATCTTTATCTTGATGCTTTCGCCATTAAAATTTATCTTGTGTTCGCCGCCAGTTACAGCCACGTCAAATGGTATAGAAATTTTGGCATTTACATCTAGATCAGCTCCTCCAAAGCCAAATCCGCCTCCGCCAAAGCCTTCAAATCCTTCAAAACCTCCGCCAAAGCCACCGCTAAATTTAGCGCCGCCTCCGCCAAAGCCGCCTGAGAAGATATTTTTCAAGATATCGTTTAGATCGCCCATATCGGCCGAGCCTCTGGCAAAGTCGTGGAAATTTTGACCGCCAAACATATTATCGCCGTATTGATCATACTGGGCACGTTTCTTCTCGTCACTTAAAATTTCATAAGCAGCGTTTATCTCTTTAAATTTATCCTCTGCTCCAGGGTCTTTGTTGATGTCTGGGTGGTACTTTCTAGCAAGTTTTCTATAAGCTTTTTTTATCTCGTCGCTTGATGCGCCTTTTGAAACTCCTAAAGTTTCATATAAGCTTTCGCTCATATATTCTCCTTATATTTTTTGACACGGATTATATCACAAAACTTTAGTCTATGCAAGTCAAGTTTATTTTTATTTACAAAGGAGAAAAAAGCGTTAAGATTTTATTTTTAAGCTCTATTTATAATTTCAAGACATTTTCAATTTAAAGGAAAAAAATGAAAAAATTTATGCTAATTTCATTAGCAGCGGCTTCTTTGCTAATGGGAGCTGACATTAAATTTAACGAAGCAAACCAAGATGTAACTAGAGTTTCGCCGTTAAGCGATAAAAATAGTGTGCTTTCATACTATGACTCTATCGCTCAGGCAAAACTTTCAGTTGTAAATATCTCAACTACAAAAACAGTAAGCAATGCAGGCATCGAGCAGATGTTTAATGATCCGTTTTTTAATGAATTTTTTGGATTTAACTTTGCAAAACCAAAAGAGAAAGAAAAGACAACCTCTCTTGGCTCTGGCGTCATCATCTCAAATGACGGCTACATCGTTACAAATAACCACGTCATCGAAGATAGCGACCAGATCGTTGTGACCTTGGCAAAGGGTGGCAAGGAGTATAAAGCAAAGCTAATAGGCAGTGACCCAAAGACCGATCTAGCCGTCATAAAGATAGAGGCAAATGGGCTAAATGCGATAACATTTGCTGATTCATCAAAGCTGCTTGACGCGGACGTCGTCTTTGCCATAGGTAATCCATTTGGCGTAGGCGAGAGCATCACTCAAGGCATCGTCTCAGGGTTAAACAAAGATGATATCGGACTTAATCAATATGAAAATTTCATCCAAACAGACGCCTCTATAAACCCTGGCAACTCAGGTGGCGCTTTGGTTGATAGCAGGGGTTATTTAGTTGGTATAAACTCAGCCATACTTTCAAAAAGTGGCGGCAACAACGGCATTGGCTTTGCCATACCATCAAATATGGTAAAAGATATCGCTAAAAAGCTGATAACTGACGGTAAGATCGAGCGCGGATTTATCGGCGTAACTATCGCAAATTTAACAGATGAGCAAAAAGAGCTTTATACAAATAAAGAGGGTGCGCTAATAAGCGGCGTAGAGCAGGGCATGCCAGCAGATGAGGCAGGGCTAAAAAGAGGCGACTTGGTTATTTCAGCAAACGGCAAAGCCATCAAAAACGCAAATGATCTTAAAAATTTCATCGGCTCACTAACTCCAAATAGCAGCGTTGATATAACTTACGAGCGATCAAATAAGGTGATGAATACAAAAATCAAGCTTGTAAATATGGACCATAACGCAAAAACAGCCTCAAAAAGCGTCATTATCGAAGGTCTTAGCGTTAGTAATCTAAGCGATGAGATAAGATTTAAGTATAAGATCAGCCCAGACACTCAAGGCGTGCTTGTAACTGATGTAAAATCTGGCTCAAAAGCTGAAGACTTTGGCTTTGAAAGAGGTGATGTGATCGTTCAAGTTGGCGAAGAGAGCATAAAAGATCTTCAAACATTTGCAAGCACAGTTAAAAACGCAAAAGGCAAAAAGACGCTAGTGTGGATAAACCGCGGTGGTATCATGCAAGGCCTTGTTATAAAATAACCACTTAAGAGCTGAAATTTCAGCTCTTAACTCTTTTAAATTTTTAAAACCTTTATCTGCTATAATCCTTAAAAATAAATTTACAACAGGAAAGATCATGACTAGAATTTTAATGATAGAAGATGATATGGAGCTTGCTGAAATTTTAACTGAATACCTAGAAAACTACGACATAAAAGTGACGACGGCTGAGGAGCCATATATCGGACTATCTACTCTAAACACGAGCGAATTTGACCTAGTTATCCTTGATCTTACGCTCCCTGGCATGGACGGACTAGAGGTTTGCAAAGAGATAAGAAAAAAGCACAACATCCCTATAATCATCTCAAGCGCAAGGCACGATATAACAGACAAAGTAAATGCCCTAGATAACGGTGCGGATGATTATTTGCCAAAGCCTTATGACCCACAAGAGCTTCTTGCTCGCATCAAAAGCCATCTAAGAAGGCAGAGTATCGCTCCTGCTAATGAGGCAAGAAATTTAAACAAAGACTTGGTTTTAAAAGAATTTGAGCGTGAAATTTTATTTAAAGGAAGTGTCTTAAATTTAACCGCAGCGGAGTATGACATCTTAAAATATCTGCTTTTAAAAGAGGGCGGGGCGGTCACTAGAGAGGAGCTCATCTACAACTGCGAGAGCATAAATGAAGATAGCTCAAACAAAAGTATCGACGTCATCATCGGCAGAATTCGCCAAAAACTAAATGAAAATCCAAAAGAGCCAAAATACATCCACGCGATCCGCGGCATCGGCTATAAGTTGGTTCTTTGATGCCAAGATCTTCTATATTTATCACGATAACGTTTATCTTTGGACTTGCGCTCGTTTCGATATTTCTAGCCTTTTTGTGGCTTATGGGCTTTGATAAACAAAACTACACAAGAGAGCTAAATAACAAGTACTCAAACGTCGCTAGGACAAATTTGCTCTACATGGGTGGCATCATAAACAAAGCCCAGTATGACCGTCAGCTCTCAAACATCGACATGCCAGAGATCACCGCCAAAAATGAAAAAGAAGAAATTTTAAAAAATGCAGCCGTTTTAGAAGAAATTTCAAGTGATCTAGGATCAAGTGCTATCTTGCTTTATGATAAACATCACTACCTAAAGATCGAGCATTTAGACGAGCTAAAGCTTTTGATGGATAAAGAATTTCAGCCTTACAGATACGAGGTGATAAAGGCTGTGTTTGCCGTAGTTGCGGTCATTTTGCTGGCTGCTTATATCTTTGTAATTTACAAGATAAAACCGCTTAGAAAGCTAAAGCGTCAGATCGTGAAATTTGCAAATGGCGAGCTTGATGGCGTGCAAAATGTTGGCAACGGCAAGGATGAAATTTCTGAAGTTTCAGAGGCATTTTATGAGGCTGTTTGTCAGATCAAAGCACTAAATGACTCAAGGCATCTTTTTTTAAGAAATATCATGCACGAGCTAAAAACGCCTATCACAAAGGGGCTGATCGCCGCTCAAATGATAGAAAAAAGCAAAAATCAAGAGAGGCTAATCTCCGTCTTTCACAAGCTTGAAAATTTGATAAATGAGCTTGCAGCGATCGAGCAGATAACCTCAAAAATAGGCCTTACAAACAAAACGCCTTGCCTTATGAGAGACCTCATCGACGAGGCGATAGATATAGCGATGATCGAAAAAGAGCACGTTGGTATCAGCGAGCTTGATGAGGTTAGGGTGATGGTTGATTTTAAGCTATTTTCAGTCGCTATAAAAAATATGATAGATAATGGCATAAAGTACTCAACCGATAAGCACGTAAATATCATGGTTAGCAAGGATCATATGAAATTTATAACCCAAGGCGAGAAGCTAAAAAATGACCTTGACTTTTACATCCAGCCATTTATCAAGGGCGAGGACGCACAAAAGAGCTTTGGCCTAGGTTTATATATAGTTAGCAACATCCTTGAGGCTCATGGACTAAAATTTGGCTATGAATACAAAAATGGAATGAATGTCTTTATTTTTGAAAATTTACAAGATATAATAGCGACGTAAAATCAAAACCGCAAAAAAAGGAGTGTAAAAATGGCGGCAAAAATTTTCTCGGCAGTTGATATTTTATCAATAATCGATCTTGAGATAGCTTTTATAAAGCGATACAAAAATGTAAAGGACTATGCGAAAAATTTATCTTTGATATATTTTTCTTTGCCAAATAGTAAAGAATATGGCGAAATTTTTGAAAAAATTCTAAGACAAACAGACGTTGTCATAAGAGAAAATGAACACTACGTGGTTGTGCTTCACGGCACAAACGAGAGAGGTGCTAGCGAGCTACTAACTGGCATACAAGAGTTTTTAAACGTTGAGCCGATCGATCTAGTGGTCACCTATCCAAAAGATGGAAAAGACGCGAAAGAGCTTGCTATAAAACTTCAAGATGAGATAAAAGACAACTACGGCGTCTTGCTTGAGATGCTTGTAAATCAAGATAAATTTGAAGTTTTTGAAGATATAGTTTGAGATAAATTTGGAGGATGAGCGGAGAATTTACTACTATTTTTTGCAGTTTTGCTGATAGCTAGCATTTTATTTAGCAAAATCTCTGATAAATTTGGAATTCCTTCTTTAATAATCTTTCTAGGTGTTGGCATGCTAGCAGGCTCAGACGGCCTGCTTGGTGTAAATTTTGACGATCAAGTAGTCGCTCAAAATGTCGGCATGCTAGCCACTCATCTTTATACTCTACGCTGGTGGGCTTGACACTGACTTTTCAGCGATAAAGCCAGTTTTTGGCAGAGGGCTAACCCTTGCCACACTCGGCGTTTTTCTAACAGCACTTGCGATCGCCCCAGTTGCAAAATATCTGCTTGATTTTACTTGGGCGGAGGCCTTTTTGCTAGGCTCCATCATCTCATCAACCGACGCAGCAGCCGTCTTTGCCATACTAAGAGCGAAGAAAATTTCACTAAAAAATGGCATCGCGCCGCTTCTTGAGCTAGAGTCTGGCTCGAACGATCCGATGGCGATATTTTTAACTATGACGATCATTCAGATGATCTCGCTAAATAGCACGCCAACAGCGACTGAATGGGCGATCACACTGGTTAAGCAGTTTGGTATCGGCATAAGTATGGGCTATTTTTTTGGCATGGCGCTACCAGCTATTTTCAACAGACTTCGCCTAAAGCTTTATCCAGTTTTTTCTATTGCTTGGATACTGCTTTTATACACGGTTTGTTTCAAGACCGGTGGAAACGGATATTTAGCTGTTTATATAGCGGGAATTTTTATAAATAAAAAAGAGTTTTCGCATAAGAAAAATTTGATCGGCTTTTACGACGGTATTGCTTGGACGATGCAGATAGTTGTATTTTTGACGCTTGGTCTTTTAGCAAATCCATCACAACTTCCAGCAACTGCGCTATTGGCGCTCATTTTGGCTTTGTGGCTTATGCTTGTTGCTAGGCCGCTTGGCGTTTTTGCCTCGCTTGCATTTTCGAAATTTAAGATAAACGAGCAAATTTTCATCTCGTGGGTTGGACTAAGAGGCGTCGTGCCTATCGTGCTTGCGACCTATGTTTATGTAGATGGCATTCCAGACTCGGATATGATTTTTAACATTATATTTTTCATGGTTTTGATCTCGATTTTGATGCAGGGCATGTCGATCGGCTTTGCGGCTGATAAATTTAAGGTAAAAGAGAGCGAGCAGGTATCGGCTGAGGTCATCGTAAACTCGCCGATCCTTACCTACACGCTTCGCCAGCACACCATACACTATGGCTCAAAGCTAGTTGGCAAAAACTTGGCCCAGCTTGAGCTACCAAGCGAGTTTTTGATCCTTCTTGTAAAGCGCAAAAACGAGTATCTAAAACCGACAGGATCAACTATCTTTGAAGAAAACGACCTACTTTTGGTGCAATGCGAAAACCAAGTGCTCTACACCAAGATACGGTTAAGTATTTGACTTATTAAAAGTAAATTTAATCAAGCGATTTTTGCAAATTTTAAAATCAAACGCATGCAGTGCGCTAGCACTGAGGCATGCACCTCTAATGTGCGAGGTTTTACTCGGGCTTCGCCTTGTACCGCATTGCTGGTTGGCATCTTTGGCTGTTATGATGATGTTATCATTTTTAACAGCCATTAAAGAATCAAATTTGACGCATAGATCATATAAAAACTCTATGTCACTTACATTATCTTGGATAACAGAAGCTATATTTTGGTCGCTACCGCTTGTTTTTAAAGATAGTGCATTGGTATAGCTATCTTTTTAGCTATACCAAAAAGCGTTGTATTTTCCCAGCTCACACGTCTTTTCTCTTTTGCAGGGCTTGCAAAATTTACAGCAGTTGCTCTAACCTCTGTTGTATTTGCTTTGTAGTCTGCGCTAGTTGTTTGCACGCTAAAAGTACCACAAAGGTAGAGCTCATTTTCATACCCTAGCCAAAGCTTAAGCTTATTAGGTTTTGTCTAATGGTATTTGTTATGTCTTTACCGCTGGCTTCTAGCCTAAAGGTTGGATGATTTATCATTTTTATGTCTTTTATAAATAAATTATTGTTTTTCCATCGCTCGTATCGCAAGCGATATACTCGCTCACTCGCTTAGGCACGGACGCTAAGCAGTTAGCGTCCTACTTTGTGCCTTCGCTCACCATAGTTTTGCCTGCTCTTTCACTGCTTCTTTTATATCAGGCAAAAATACCCTACACCGTCTTTAACTATACTTTGTTAAATATTAAAGATTCACTTCAAATTTAGAAAAAATTGCAAAAGTTTTTAATGTTCAAACGTCATATTTTTTAAAAGACAATAATGGTTCGTTAGAAGTTCGTAAGTCCTGAAAATTTGTCCATAAGTCCTACAAACCTTAAAAACTCACAAATACAGCAGTTAAAAGAAGATCAGATCCTTATATGTGAGCTAAGCTCTAAAGTCGGAGCAGGCGAAAGTGTCGATATAAATGGCATTGAAGTATATGACACAACCAAACTCGTCCCATTTTCTCAAATGCTCTTTAAAACTCGCCTAAAAAACACAAATAACCTACGCTGCATGCAAGTAGAAGGCTACTCTATGATCCCTATGCTTATACCCTGATAGCTGGGTCATTGCTGACGTTACAGCTAGATTTGAGGGCGATGGGCTATACATTATAAACTTTTGTGGAAATTTCATGGTTAAATTGTTCCAAAAAAAGCCCTGACGGCGTGCTTCATATCATAAGCATCAACAAAGACTATCAAAGCTACGAGATAGATGAAGATAGTAACGTTGAGGTCTATATAGTAGGTAAAGTATTAAGATGTGTGATTTAAGCCCATTTAAACAGCTTTTAAAAAAGTTTGTAAAAAGATGTAAAGCTTTTGTAAAGTGATGTAAAGAAATTTTCGCCACTTTGATTTTGACCAAAACTCACTCTAACTACGAATTAATCGCACTTTTCTATGCCTTTTTATAACTTTGATGTCTAACATAACTTTACAATATCTAAATAATCTATACTTGTCATATTTTCATATATTTGTTGCAGCAAGATGAAGTTGAAGTAATATCTAAAAAATTTTTATACGATTTGAATATTTTTGTTATTAGTGAATTTGTTTTTTGTATGTTTTGTAATGAATTTTGGTTCCGTAATCAATAAATCTATCATAGTCATTTCACTAGCTTAGAGTAAATTACACTTTTGCCTATATTACTAAACTAAGATAATTATAGGCATTAGTTCTTTTCTAGAATATTTTTTAACACCTGGTTATATATACAAAATGCCGAAATTTTATTTGTTATATCCCTATCTTTTTTGCCTCTTGTTTTTTAGGTCTGAAACAATTTTTATAAATCTCTAACTTACCACTAAAATTATTTATTATTTTACGCTCTTGAGTATAATCACTAAAGACTTTACATAGTATTATTTATACATTCTTCGTGAAGTATTTTATAATTTCTATAAAATTAGCTTTATAAATTCTTGAATGGACTTTTTCATAGTTTTTCTAAAACTTAATGCTTCTTTGCATGAGATTAAGTTAAGGAGAGTCTTATTTTTGTTTTTGAACCAATATAACAACAAAGTTGACTGAACTATCTTGAGTGTTCTTTATAATTTAATATTATTTTATTTATTAAAAAAATATGTATAATTTATTTTTATGTATTATCTGCTAAAAAATAAGCATAATATATTTCGGAATAAATTTACATCCACTCAAGCACTTGCGTGATATCTTTGGCGTAGAAGCACTTTAGACCTTGTGTGTCAAGCGGTTTGTTTGGGATGATGGCGTTTTTAAATTTCTGCGTTTTTGCCTCTTTTAGTCGCTGATCGAGGTTAAAAATTTCTCTTATTTCGCCATTTAGGCTTAGCTCGCCGATGAAGACGCTGTCTTTGCTGATAGGGCGGTTTTTGAAGCTGCTTATTATCGCTGCGATGACGGCTAGATCGGCAGCAGTCTCGCTTATCTTAACGCCGCCTGAAACGTTTATAAAGACATCGTAGTGCCCAAGTGGAATTTCAAGCTTTCGCTCAAGTAGGGCTAGCAGCATATCTAGGCGGTTTCTCTCAAAGCCAGTCGAACTTCGTTTTGGATAGGCACTCTCGCAAACAAGGGCCTGAATTTCGATGCTAAGCGCCCTTGAGCCTTCCATTATGATAGTGATCGCGCTACCACTCATCGCCCCGCCACGTGTGAAAAATTTACTCGATACCTCATTTGCGCTCACAAGTCCGTGCTGGCTCATCTCAAATATACCAACCTCGCTCGTCGAACCAAAGCGGTTTTTAAATCCACGCAAAATTCTCAGCTCTCTACTCGCATCACCCTCGAAATAAAGCACCACATCGACCATATGCTCAAGCACTCTAGGCCCTGCGATCGAGCCCTCTTTGGTGATATGACCGATGATGAAAACGCAGATATTTTGGCTCTTTGCAAGCCTCATCAGCTCAAACGTGATCTCGCGAACCTGCGTGATCGAGCCTGGCGCGGAGGTAATATTTTGGCTATAAAGCGTTTGTATGGAGTCTATCACAAGCACCTTGTAGTCGCTCTTTTGCACTTCAACTAGGATATCTTCTAGGCAAATTTCAGTTAGCAAGTATAAATTTTTATCCACCGCATTTAGCCTGTCAGCTCTCATTTTTATCTGGCTTTGGCTCTCTTCGCCGCTTACATAGAGCGTTTTTTTGCCGTCTTTTGCTAAATTTGAGCCGATTTTTAGAAGCAGGGTTGATTTGCCGATGCCTGGACTACCGCCTATAAGCACAAGTGAGCCCTCAACGACACCGCCACCAAGAACTAGGTCTAGTTCGCTATCTTTGGTGCTAAATCTCGTGAAATTTTGAATTTTAACTTCGTCTATGCTTATGGCTTTGCTAGGTGCGCTAACGCTTTTTGCTATCTCTTTGCTTATCTTTATCTCTTGCTGGCTAAGCTCGACAAAGCTATCCCAAGCCCCACATTGTGGGCATTTGCCGAGCCATTTGCTCTGCTGATTACCGCAGGCTTGACACTCAAAAACTGGCTTTGCTTTTGCCATAATATATCCTTTTTAAAATTTCAACTACCATCACTCCAAAAGCTGCTCCTATCATGTCTGCTACGATGTCAAGCAGGCTAAAGCTCCTGTTTGGTAAAAATGCCTGAACGAGCTCTATTTGCACGCCAAAGGCTAAAAGTAGGGTTAAATTCTTTAAAATTTTAAACTCATAGCCAAGGTGGAGCAGTATATAAAGGACGAAAAAGGCTAAAAAATGGTTTGCTTTGTCCCACGAATTTTCGATGATCGCAGGACTTTTTGGAGTAAATGCAAGAAAATCAATCGCCAAAAGAGCAGCGAAAAAGCAAATTTTACTAAGAAATTTTACCTTACTCAAAAATGGCGTCCATCAGCTCGTCTAAAAACTCGTCTGGGTTAAATTTGATGATATCATCCATGCTTTCGCCAACGCCTATATAAAATATAGGTAGCTCAAGCTCTCTTGCCACGCCAAATAGCGCTCCACCCTTTGCGGTGCCATCAAGTTTTGTGATGATGACGCCATCAAGCGAGACGATCTCGTTAAATGCCTTTGCCTGCGCGACGCCAGCGTTGCCCTGCGTGCCATCAAGGATGAGTATCTTGCGGTGTGGCGCCTTTTCATAGGCCTTTTTGCTGATACGAACGATCTTATCAAGCTCGTTTGCTAAATTTGTCTGGTTTTGAAGCCTGCCAGCCGTGTCTAAGATGACGCGGTCGATGCCTTTTGCAAGGGCCGAGCTGATCGTATCGTAAGCCACAGCTGAAGGATCATGCCCTTGCTGGGTGGCGACTATTGGCACATTTAGCCTGATTGACCACTGGCGCAGCTGCTCGATCGCCCCAGCTCTAAATGTATCGCAAGCACCCAAAATGACGCTTTTGCCGTTATTTTTATATAAATTTGCTAGCTTTGCGATGGTCGTCGTCTTGCCAGCGCCATTTACGCCAAGGATGAGATCGACAAATGGCTTGTCAGGCTCGATCACGCGCTCGTTTTCGTAGATAAAATAGCTACTCATAACGCGTCTTAGATCAGCTCTGCTCACTTCATCTTGTGGTGGCAAGTAGTATAAAATCTCCTCCACGATCTCGTAAGCTACGTCAGCTTCTAGTAAAATTTCCTCCAAGCTCTCTTTGTCGATCTTTTTTGACTTTTTAGCCGAGCTTATCGCTCCAAAGGTCTTTTCAAAGCCTTTTTTTAAAAACTCAAGCATTATTTTATGGCCCTATTTATGTCAGTTTCAAGCATCTCTTCAGGCACAAGACCGATGTAGCCTTGAGCGTAGTCGCCATTTGCTTTAAAGAGCGCAGATGCAGGGAGCCCTTTGATGCCGCCCATCGCCTTTTCAAATAAGAAATTTCCCTCGCCAACTGCGATGTCGTATTTGATCTTATACTTTTGTGCAAATTCTTTGACTTCGTCCTCGCTCTTGTCTTCAAGCAAGACAGCAACGATGTTTAGCTCGTTTTTAAATTTCTCACTTAGGTTGTTTAAAGATGGGATCTCAGCCTTGCATGGTGGGCACCAAGTAGCGAAAAATACGTAAAGTGTCGCTTTTTTGCCATCTTTTACGTCAAAGCCGTTGCTTCTTTTTGTGATATGTATAGTTGTGCCGTTAAGCAGTTTTAGGCTTATCTCTTTTACTTCGTCGCTTTGTGCGCTCTCATTCATTTTTGGAGTGAGCGTATCTTTGCTTAAATTTTCATCTTTGCTGGCATTTTCTTCTAAATTTTTACTTTGAACAGCTGGTTCGCTAGTGTTTTGCTCGCTCTTTTTATTAGAGTCGTCACCGCATCCGAAAAATGCAAAAAGACAAAGTGATGTTATAATTACGCGTTTTAGTGTCATAAATTTCCTTTTGAAAAATGTTTCAGGATTATACAAGAAAGAGCATAAAATGAGCGTTAATTTAGAAAAAAACGAATTTAGAAAAAATGCAAGAGCAAATTTGATAAAGCTCACTAAATTTAGAGCAAAATGCACACATCATAAGGCAGCAAAAACGCTTTTAAATTTGATAAATTACACAAAATCTAAAAAGGTGCTCTTTTACCTGCCGCTTAACTACGAAGTTGATGTGCTTAAAATAAGACGAAATTTATCACATAAATGTGAAATTTTTGCCCCTTTTATGGTAGGTCTTAGCTTAGAGATGGTAAGATTGCAACTGCCATTTATAACTTATAAATTTAATGTCAGGCAGCCATCTGGCAAAAAAATGAATAATGTTAAACTCGATATGGCGGTAGTTCCAGCGATTGGGGTTGATGGAGCTATGGCAAGGATAGGGCACGGAAAAGGATTTTACGATAGATTTTTTGACACTTTGCCCGTTAAGCCAAAACTGATAGTTTTTTTAGAGGTAAAAGACTTTTACACCAAAGATGTGCTCTCGCAGGCGCACGATGCAGTAGGAGACTTTTATATAACCCCAAACAAAAATTATATAAAAAGAGGAATAAATGATAGAGGTTTTAATAGGCTTAGGAGCCGGTGTGGTGGGCGTTGGAGCAGGGTATCTCTACGCCAAAAAGATAAATGATGCAAACTACAACATATTTTTAGAGCAGGCAAAAGCAAAGGCAAAAGCCATCGAGTATGAAGCTGAGCTAACGCTTAAAAACTCTAAAATTTCAGTGCAAGAGGCTGAATTTGAGGCTAAAAAAAGATACGACGACAAGACGACAAAGCTTCAAAAAGAGTACGCAAGTAAATTTGATGAGCTAACCAAAAAAGAGAAAATTTTGCTAAATGAGCAAGAGCTTTTAAATGAGAGCAAAGAGCTTTTTGAAAAAGACAAGCAAGATGCGAAGGTCACTTACGAAGAGGGCTTAAATTTAAAAGCGACTTATCAAAACAAAGTAGAAGAGGCGATAAGGGTGCTTGAGCACGCTGCTGGCTTAACGGAGGAAGAGGCAAAAGAGGTTGTGCTTAAAAAGGTCGAAGAGAAGTCACGCGCCGACATCGCTCACATCGTTAGAAAGTACGAAGAAGAGGCAAAAAGAGAGGCTAAAAAGAGGGTTAATTACATCTTGGCGCAGGCTACGTCGAGATTTGCTGGAGAATTTGCAGCAGAGCGTCTAATAAATGTCGTAAATATTAAAAACGATGAGCTAAAAGGCAGGATCATCGGCAAAGAGGGGCGTAACATCAAAACCCTTGAAATGGTGCTTGGCGTTGATATCATCATCGATGATACGCCACACGCGATCATACTAAGTAGCTTTAACCTTTATAGGCGTGCGATCGCAACAAGAGTGATCGAGCTTTTGGTGGAGGATGGCAGAATTCAGCCAGCAAGGATAGAAGATCTTCACAAAAAAGTGACTGAAGAATTTGAGCAAAGCATACAAGAAGAGGGCGAGAACATCGTCATGGACCTTGGTCTAAATAAAATTCATCCAGAGATAGTAAAACTAATAGGTAAGCTTAAATTTAGAGCAAGCTACGGTCAAAACGCCCTTGCTCACAGCCTTGAAGTAGCTCACCTTGCTGGCATCATCGCGGCTGAGTGCGGCGGAGATGAGAAGCTAGCAAAAAGAGCTGGCATACTTCACGACATCGGCAAGGCGCTAACTCACGAGTACGAGGGCAGCCACGTCGATCTTGGAGCTGAAATTTGCAAACGTTACAAGGAGCATCCAGTTGTCATCAATGCGATCTATGCTCACCACGGCCACGAAGAGGCGACAAGTATAGAAAGTGCTGCTGTTTGTGCAGCTGACGCACTAAGCGCAGCTCGTCCAGGAGCAAGACGCGAGGTGCTTGAGAGCTTCCTAAAACGTGTCGAAGAGATCGAAAACATCGCAAAAAGCAAAGAGGGCATCAAGCAAGCTTATGCGATCAATGCTGGCCGTGAGATCCGTGTCATCGCAAATGCTAAGCTTATAAACGACGATGAGGCAGTGCTTGTAGCAAAAGAGATAGCTCAAGAGATCGAGAGCAAGGTGCAGTATCCTGGTGAGATCAAAGTAAGCGTCATCAGAGAAACTCGCGCTGTTGATTTTGCAAAATAACGGCAAGATATGAAATTTCTTTTATCATTAATAATGTTTTTCTCGTTTGGCTTTGCCAGCGAGGAGCTCGTGCTAGACTCGGCAAATTCGTTTATAACGACAATGAGAGGTGCTAGAAACGCTCCTATAAAAGAGCTTATCGAGCAGTCAAAAGCGACGATCATCTTTCCAAGTGTTAAAAAGGTCGGTTTTGTTGTTGGTGGTATGGGCGGAGATGGCATCATGGTCGTTGGCAACATCAACTCGCCAAGTGAAATTTTACCAGTTAGCATAAGTGGCGGTAGCATCGGCATACAGTTTGGCTATGAAGATAGCTCGCTCGTGTTATTTATATTTAAAGATAGCATCATCTACGACATAAAAGACGCTAAGATCACGCTTGATACGAAGCTTTCAGTGGCATTTGGCGATATCGGGCGCAATTATAATAAAGTAAGCGATTTTAAATTTTCAAGCGACATCTATGCGTATGCCGCAAATGATGGGTTTTTCGCTGGAGCTAGCTTTGGCGGAGCAGTCATTAGCGCAAAGGATGAAATTTTAAAACAAAGTGGCTATGCATACGAGCAACTAATATCTTCAGCTTCTAAACTTTTGGGGCAATGATGCAAGATATTATAAACTCAATCTCAACTTACGGCTACGTTGTGCTGTTTTTTTACAGCCTTGGTGGCGGTATGGTCGCGCTTATAGCTGCTGGGATATTAAGTTTTGCAGGCAAAATGGACATCACTCTTAGCATAATCGTCGCTGCCGTGGCAAATACGATCGGCGATACTTTGATCTTTTACGTCGCAAGGTTTAACAAAAGCTCACTTATGCCTTACGTGAAAAATCACAAAAGAAAGCTTGCCTACGCTGGAATTTTGGCAAAGAAGCACGGTGATAAGATAATATTTATCAAGAAATTTATCTATGGCGTCAAAACTTTGGTGCCTATCGCACTTGGACTTACAAAATACTCTTTTTATAAATTTAGTGTTATAAATTTGATCTCTTCAGTGCTTTGGGCGGTGATCGTTGGTCTTGCTAGCTATAAAGCAGGGGATTATTTCGTGAGTGTGAGTGACTATCTTGGCGAGCATGGATATATTATGCCACTTGCTATGGTAGGCTTATTATTTGGTATCTGGTTGTTTTTACAACACATTACAAAAAGGAGAAAAATATGAAAAAGGTGATATCTGCTCTAATCGTAGTTATCGTGATCGTCGCAGGCGCTGTTTATTTCGCCTCAAACAAGGTTGAGGAGAACTATCAAAGGATAGTTGATAGACTAAATGATATAAATGGCTTTAAAGTTTCAGAAAACAGCTATCAAAAAGGTTTTCTTGGCTCAAAAGGATCATTTGATCTTGTAGTTTCAAAAGATCTTTTGAAAAATTTAGCTGGCAAAGATGTAGATGAGGATCTAAATTTTAAGGTAGAAAATGAAATTTCTCACTCAGTGCTTGCATTTGTAAATGGCTTTGAGATCGACTCAAAAATTTCTATACAAAATGAAGCGATAAAAAATATCGTGGCTTCATTTCTTGGATCAAACATCATCGCAACGGCTAAAACAAAGGCCAGCGTGAGTGGCGATAAAGATGTAAAAGTTAAATTTAGCGACATCGATTTTAGCGACAAGCAAACTATGAACGTTCATACAAAGGATGTGAAATTTGGCTTGAAACTGGACGCAAAAGATAATGTAAATAGTGCAAACTTGGGCGTTGAAAAAGTTGTTTTAAAAGATCTTAATGAAGAAAATAAAGCAGAAGTTAATCTTGAAGGCGTTGATATAGATACAAGTTACACTGTGCCAGTTGAAATTTCAAAGATATTTGAGAGCAAACTAGCCCCTTATATAGCAAAGGCTAAAATTAAAAAATTAGCATTATTAGATGAAAAAGATGGCAATGTTGCTTTAGACGATCTTGAGTATAACTCGAAATTTGAAGTCTCAAATGATCTTGGTAGCTCAAAAGATGTGGTGAAAATAGGTGCAGTTGCTGTTAATAAAGTGAAATTTACAGATTTTATCTTAGATAGCAAAATAGCAAATATCAACGTGCCAACTATAAATAATATACTTGATAGACTAAATAATGTAAATGTTGATACAAACGAGAGTATCTTTGCTGGGCTAAATTTAGACGAAGTAATGGGTCAAATTTTAGAGAAAAATCCGAGTGTGAAAGTGGATAGATTAAGCTTTAAAAATGGCGATAATGCTATAAATTTGAAATTAGACGCTGCTATTAATGGCTTTAAAAGCGGAGAAAGTCAGCTTGTGATCTTTGACAAACTATCACTTAATGGCGAGTTAAGCGTGGATGAGACTTTAGCTAAATTTTTTGATACACTCTTCCCTGAGATGACTCTTATCGAGCCAACGCTTATATCTGCTGGATATTTAAAAGAAGATGGCAAAAAAGTAGTAAGTAAATTTAAGTACGATCCAAATAAAAAAGATATTATTTTTAATGAAAAGGTTGGACTTCAAAATTTATTCATGGGCTTTTAAAAAATAGCCTGATTTTTATCTACTTTTAAGCATCACTTCTATATACTTCACTTTCTGTTTTGCAGAACGCAGAGCAGAAAGTTCTTTTAACTTATAATTGTTAAACTATTAGTCAATCTTTGAAATCTAAACAAGTGATCGATTGAGCCAGTCTATTATGATTAAATAATAGATTAGACAAACTAATATAAAAACTAAAAGTTTTTT
>NZ_JAAKZC010000013.1 GCF_015230015.1 Campylobacter concisus
TCTTTATACTGCTCTTTTGAAAGCTTTAAATGGCCAGATTTGGCTAGGTTTTGCATTTTATCTTTTGTGTGATCTAAATTTATCCATTAAATTTGGTGTAAAAATATTTGTAAGAAAATGAGTTAAATTTTACACTTTTCAAAAATTGTGAAATTTATATTTATCTTATACGTAACTTAAAATTTGATCTACCCTATTTTGAAAATGATGAGTGAGAGCTATTTTGATGAGCTTGTAGCTCTTAAAAATAATACCGACCTTGTAAAAGCTGTGATAAATGCAAATAAAGCTCTCGCTCAAGCTGGCATTTTGGAAACAAATTTAATCCCAAGCTTTTTTAAAAAGCTGACAAGGCGATCAAATTTAAGAGCAGCAAAATAAGAACAATGCGATATTTGTTTTCATATACCAAATAGTGATTTTGTGTATCAAATTTTGGAGCAAAGATTTAAAATTGTTATTAAAAGTAACTATAAAATAGAAATTTGTTTTTGTATGCCTAAGAGTTATATTTTTCGTTAAATTTTAGGGTTGAACGATCTTGTGTGAGCTAGTTGTTAAATTTAGCATTAAAACACGGCTAAAAGCTATTTTTAAAGCCTAATTAAATTTTTATTGTTAATTTGCCATCCTTGCTGCACGCGTTTGCCTCGTAGTCCCAAGCTGAACTCATAAATTTACCTATTAAATTTGCCTGCCATCGCTTTATAGATATTTATCTCATCTTGCAAAAGCGTGTATTTTGCCTTTAGTAGCCCCATTTTGGCCTCTAGTTCGCTATTTTTAGCCTCTAAAAACTGCTTTAGCTCGACCTTGCCGTAGGAGTATTTTAGCTCGTAAATTTTTGAAATTTCTTCGTAGTTTTTTATCTGCTCTTGATAGTTAGCAAGCAGTGTTTCATCATTTAAGTAGCCTTTGTAAAATGTGTCTATCTCGTTTAATGCGCTATTTAGTGTGCTTATATAGTTTAGCTTTGCAAGCTCGAAATTCGCCTCGCTAACCTTTAAATTTGACTTTAGCTTGTGGTAGTTTAAAAATGGCAAATTCAAAGCGATGTTTCCATTTAGAAATTTAAGACTGAAAGCTTCCTCTTTTTTGTCGGTGCTGCTTTTGAGGCTAGCTCCTAGCGTGATGGTCGGATAAAACTCTTTTTGGCTCGCTTTGTAGTTTAAGATGCCCTCTTCTATGCGGTAAATGGCCGCTCTTAGATCAGGTCGGTTTGCTATGGCGCTTGTTGGCACGTCTAGATCGACCCCTGCTCTTTTTACAGGACTTAGCGTGAGACCTTCAAATTTAAGCTCAAATTCTGGCCTCTCATTTAGCAAAATCCTAAGCGTTTTTTTAGCACTCACTAGCTCTTTTTTGGCACTTTCTATCTTGTTTTGAGCGCTTAAAAGCTGTGAGTTTATCTGTTTTAGGCTTAGCGCTTCTTCTTTGCCAAGTTCAAATTTAAGTCCAACTATCTTATTTAGCTCGTTATAAATTTCTAAAATTTGTTCATAAGTTTTTATGCTCTCGTTTAGATATAAAATTTGAAAATAAGCATCTGCCACGGAGTTTATCACACTTAGTTTGGCGGCTTCTAGGTCAAATTTGCTAGCATCTGCCTCAAACATCGCTGCGTCTTTGCTATTTGCTAGTTTTTGCCAAAGATCAAGCTCGTAGCTAAGCCCTATGCTTGAGCCAAAACTTCTACTAGAAGCGCCGCCCTCTTTTATGTTTTTGCTACTTCCAGCCTCAAAACCAGCATTAAAGCTAGGGATTAAATTTGCCTGCAAAACGCCAGCTTGAGCGAGCGCTTTATTTACATTTATCGCAGCTTTTGCAAGGTCGGCGTTGTTTTTAAGCGCAAGCGCTACAAGCTCATCAAGATAGCTTTGCTCATACTGCTTCCACCAAGAAGTGTCTAAATTTAGCTCACGGCTGGCGTTATCTTCAAGTAAAATTTGCTTGTAGTTTTCATCTATATTTTTAACAGCGCAGCCGCTTAAAACGAGCACTAAAGCTAGGCTTAAAAATTTCATATTACTCCCTTGAAAGCGCATCTATTGGATTTAGTTTTGAGGCGTTTTTGGCAGGCATGTAGCCAAAGATGATACCAATCGCCATCGATGTGACAAGTGCAAGCACGATCGAGCCGTTTGAAAAGATCATGCTAAAGCCGTTTAAGAAGTTGTTAAAGACGTAGCCGATAGCGTAGGATAGGACGATGCCGATGGCTCCGCCGATAAGGCAAAGTAGCACCGCCTCTATCAAAAACTGCTGCAAGATGTTGCTTTGCCTTGCTCCGATCGCCATTTTTATGCCTATCTCTTTGGTGCGCTCAGTGACTGAGACTAACATGATGTTCATCACACCTATGCCGCCAACTACGAGCGAGACCACGGCGATGCTTGAGATGAGAAGCCGCATCGTGGAAATAGTCTCTTCGATGGTTTGCTTGATGCTGTCAGAATTCCTTGTAAAAAAGTCCTTTTTGCCGTGTTTGATCTCTAAAAGCTCAGTTAGTGTTTTTTCGGCAATTTGAGCATTGACGCCCTCGTTTACTTTTGCGGTGATCGAGCTTATAAATTTATCCCCTGTCACTTTGTTGATAACAGTCGTGTATGGGGCGTAAATTTTAAGCGTGTTTGAGTCGCCCATCTTAAAATCATCCTTTTGCAAAACGCCGATAATGCGCAGTGGCTTTTTGTTAAAAAGTATGATCTTGCCGATAGGATCATCATTTGCAAATAGTCTATTTTTGGTGTTTTGATCGATTAGAGCGACTGAAGCAGAGTTTAAAACCTCGTCCTCATCATAAATTCTACCCTCTTCTAGCTTTAGCCCATTTACGTCAAAACTCCCTACTCCACCACCTTTTAGGCTCGCACTTAGCGAGGTATTTTCATAGGTTAGCACACCTGAGGTGCTTGTATTTGGCGTGACTGAGTCCAGAAAGGACTGCTTAGAAAGCATGTTTGCATCGCTTATGGAGAGCGTTTTTACCTTGCCTGAGAGCATATCGCCAAAGCCTTTGCCTGGCATGATGTCGATCGTGTTTGTGCCGATCTTTCTAATGCCAGCTAAAATTTGCTCCTGTGAGCCTTTGCCAAGGGCCACGACGCTAATAACTGCGGTGATACCTATAATAATGCCAAGCATGGTTAAAAGCGATCTTAGTTTGTGAGCTAACATCGCATTTACCGACATTTTAAAGCTCTCTATGAGCTGATCTTTATAGTAGGTAAATTTACTTTTTTCTGGCTGAGTTTGCTTGGCTGCCTCGTAAATTTCGCTATTTTTTACATTGTCACTTACGATGTTGCCATCTTTTATCTCGATCACACGGCTCGCGTACTCGGCGATCTTTGGGTCGTGCGTGACGATGATGATGGTGTGGCCTTTTTTGTAAAGATCAACCAAAATTTCCATCACTCTTAGCCCACTTTTGCTATCAAGCGCACCCGTTGGCTCATCAGCCAAGATGATCTCGCCACCATTCATCAGCGCCCTTGCTATAGAGACCCTTTGCTGCTGTCCGCCTGAGAGCTTGTTTGGTAAATTTCTCGCTTTTTCGCTAAGACCAAGAGAGTCTAAAATCTCCATCCCTCTTTTTTCGCGCTCGCTCTTGTTTGCGCCTGCGTAGATGCTTGGCAGTGCGACGTTTTCAAGGGCGTTCATCGTGCTAAGAAGGTTATATCTTTGAAAGATAAAGCCAAATTTATCCCTTCTAAGCTTGGCAAGCGCGTCGCTATCAAATTTAGATATATCTTTGCCGTCCAGCAAATACTCGCCCCCACTTGGGCTATCTAAGCAGCCAAGGATATTCATAAGAGTTGATTTGCCAGAGCCAGACTGACCGATGATGGCTATAAATTCGCCCTTTTTTATCTCTAAATTTATGCCGTGCAAGATCTCTAGCTCATTGTCACCTAGCTTAAAGCTTTTGGTGATATTTTTTAGACTTATCACTTAAAACTTCTTATGTTCTTTTGCGATCATCTTGGCGATCTCGCTTGATGAGCCTTGAGATGTGATGATCTCGTCGCCTTCATTTATACCGCTAATTATCTGTGTATCGAGGTTATCTTTTATACCAGTTTTGACCTCGGTTTTTACAGCCTTGCCATCTTTTAGTAGATATACGTAAGAATTTCCTTTTTCATCTTTTTTGATGCCGATGCTTGGTGCGATGATGGCGTCCTCAACATTTGCTATTAAAAGCTCATTTTGTGTGGTCATGCCTATTCTTAAAATTCCATCTTTGTTATCAACGATGCTTTGCGCGTAGTAATAAACCGCTGAGCTGCTGCTAGAGCTACTTGAATATAAAGACTTACTGCTGCTACTTGAGCCATAGCTGCCATCACTTAGTGTGGTAAGCCCCGGGTCGATCGAGCTAACAGTCGTTTGAAATTTCTTCGTTGGCTCAGAGAGGATCGAGTACTCAATAGGCGTGCCGACTTTGATCTTTGTGATGTCGCCTTCTGCTATTTGCATCTTCATCTTTACATGGCTAAGATCAGCGATATTTACGATAGTTGGTGTAGTTTGGTTGGCATTTACAGTCTGACCCTCCTCAACTTGCACGCTTACAACAGTGCCATCCCTTGGAGCGGTGATCTTTGTGTAGCCTAAATTTATCTTAGCTGTGCTTAGCTCGATATTTGTCTGCTTGATCTGCGCTTCAAGCTCTTTTATCTTGGCGCTGTTTGCGCTAAAGGTGTTTTTTGCGCTTTCAAATTCTTGCTTTGAGGTGGCGTTTTTGGCAAAGAGTGCATTTTCTCTATCAAACTGCGTTTTAGCGATATTTAGAGCCACTTTTGCGCTTTCAAGCTGAGCCTTGTAGATGGCAAGCTGTGCTTCTTTATTATTGATGCTATTTTGCTGGGTCGAGCTATCGATACTTGCGATCATATCGCCCTTTTTTACCTGATCTCCAAGCTTAACGTATAGCTTTTTTATCTGACCGCTCACCTGCGCTCCCACGTCGATTAGCTCGGTGGCGAAAATTTCTCCAGTCGCATCGACCTTTTTGCTAAATGAGCCCTTCTTTGCCTTTTTGGTGATAAATTCCACCTTTTCATCTTTTACCTTAAAAAATTTATCGTAGGCAAAATATCCACCAACGCCTAAAATAAGTAGGATTATTAAAATTTTAGATTTTTTCATCGCTTCTCTTTGTAAAAAATTGGTAAATTCTACTCCGCAAGAGTAAATACTCTTTAAGCTTCCTCTTTTGCCATGCCAGCCTCTATCAAAAACCTGCTTGGTTGATAAGTCACCTTCTTTATCTTGTCGTATTTTGCATAACTTAGATAAAGCTCGTCTTTAGCCCTTGTTACTGCTACGTAAAATAGCCGTCTCTCCTCTTCTAGGCTGCCTCCCATGCTCATTAGCTTTAAATTTGGAAAGCGGTTTTGCGCGAGATCTACTATGAAAACTTGGTCAAACTCAAGCCCCTTGCTCGCATGCACGCTAAGCAAGCTAACGCCCTGCCCTTCGCTCATCTCGTTGCTTCCAAGGGCTAAGAAGTTGTAAAATTTACTGATATCTTGATATTTTTTAGCTAGCTCGCTTAGCACCACGCTCTTTGCCATTATGCGCTCTTTGACCTCTTCTTTTAGGGCAAGATCGACGTTGCCATTTTTTAGAGTTGCCCTTTTTGTGCTGATGTTTTCGACGATTAACGAGTAAATTTTGCTAGTTTTTATCTCATTTATCATTGTGGCTGGCTTTGAGATATTTCTCATGCCTCTTAAAAAGTTGTAAATTTCATATAAAAACTGCGCCCCACTCTCGCTTAGCTTTTGTAATTTTAGCACAGGGTGGCCTAGAAATTTATCGCTAAAGCCAAGCTTAGAAAACCTTGAAACCTCGGCAAATTCGTCAAGGTCATCAAAAAGGCCTAGCTGGTAGTTTCGCCTTTTGTTTGATGAGATATTTACGCTCTCGTCTGGCTCAAGGATGCCTTTTATCAAATTTCCATGCCCAAGCTTAAGAAGTGCGTCAAAAATTTCCTTACTAACCGCGCTGCCAACGCCCTTTGCATATTCGCAGATGTGTATAAAAGCCATTATATCTTTTGGATTGACATAAATTCCCATGATGTCGATGAGCGCTTTGATCTCACGGCTCTCAAAAAAGCTCACCCCGCCCTTTCGCTTTGAGCCAATGCCCCTCTCTTTTAGCGCGACCTCGATACCGTCTGCTGATGAGTTATTTCTAAAAATTATGGCGATATTTTCTCTATTAAATGGCGAAAATGAGATGATATCGGCGATGTTTTGATACTGATCAAAAAGCTCGTTATATACTAGCAGTCTTGGAGGCTTGAAATTTCCCTCACGGCTAACTGTGAGGTGCTTTTCATAAAGCCTTGGGTTGTTATTTATGACCTTATTTGCAAGAGCTAGGATGCTTGAGCTTGAGCGGTAATTTACATTTAAAGCGTAGATATTTGCGTTTACAAAGCGATCTTTAAATGAGCCAATGATCTCGATATTTGCGCCGTTAAATGCGTAAATGCTCTGGTCAAAATCGCCCACGCAAAATAGGCTCTTTGTCTTAAATGCGTCTATGAGGCTGCCTTGAAGTGTGTTTGTATCTTGATACTCGTCGATCAAAATTTCATCATAAGCTAAATTTGCCCCATTTTTTAGCTCGTCGCGCATTTTTATAAGAAGGTCGTTAAAATCAGCGTAGGCAAATTTAGCCTTCTCAGCCTCAAACTCCTCTAAGACATCTTCATAAATTTCAGCATAAACGCCCTGCTCTTCGCTCTTTTCGCTTATCCACTTGCCAAATGTTGTGCCTTGCTCGCTGTTTTGAAAGAGTGAATAAAGATCGTACAAATAAGCCCCGCCGTAAGGTTTGACGTCGCTTAAATGGTAAAATTTACGCCTCTCAACAAGGCTTTTTAAAAGCGTCTTTAGCTCACTTGGCTGCTTTAGCGTGACGCCTTTATCAAGGCTTTTTAAAAGCGAAAATGAGACCGAGTGGAAGGTGCCTGCGGTGATTTTGGAGGTGACTTGTTTATCAAAATACCTATTTAAACGCTCTATCATCTCGCTGGCTGCTTTGTTGGTGAATGTTAGAAGCAAAATTTTCTCTGGCGAGATGCCTAAATTTAAAAGATGAGCTATGCGTGCGACTATGGTGCTAGTCTTGCCGGTGCCAGCTGAAGCGATGATGAGATTGTGTCCAAATGGCGCAGTTGCGGCGGTGTATTGTTCTTTGTTTAACCTAGATAAGGGCATGTCTTCCTCTTTTTAAAAAGGCCTAATTATAGCTACTTAAACTTTAACAGCTATAATCACGCCGATGAAAAAGTTTAAATTTCTAAAATTCCTTGCCCTATTTTTGGCTTTAATGGTTGCTATTTTTTTGATACTGGATCAAATTTATCCACTAAATTTAGATGCGCTCAAAAAAGATGAAGCCAAAATTTTGCTTGATAAAAATGGAAACATTATAAATATGAAGCTTAGCAGCGATGGAATTTGGAGATTTCACGAGCAAAGCTTTCCAAATTCGCTAAAACAATGTGTCGTGCTCTTTGAAGATAGATACTTTTACTACCATTTTGGAGTAAATTTTGCCTCCATTTTTAGAGCATTTTTCCACAACCTAAAAAGCGACAACCGCATAGGCGCTAGCACTATCACGATGCAAGTAGCCAGGATGTTGGAGCCTGGAGATCGAAGCTATAAAAATAAGATAAGAGAAATTTTTAGAGCATTTCAGTTAGAGCTTCACTTTAGCAAGGATGAAATTTTAAATTTATACCTAAATTTAGCCCCATATGGCGGCAATATAGAGGGTGCAAAGGCGGCGAGCTTCTTTTACTTTGGCAAAGAGCTAAACGAGCTTAGCTACGCTCAGGCCGCACTTTTAAGCACGATACCTAAAAATCCAAATAAAAATAGACTTGACCGCGTCTCAAACATAAACGCCCTAAAAAATAGGGTCATAAAGATGCTTTATAAGGCAAATTTAATTGATCTTAGCACCTTTAAAAGAGCTCAAGCTGAGCCATTTAAAAATGTAAGGATAAGAGCCGTCGTAAATGCAGGCGACTACGCAAATGTCGCTTTTAAAAACCAAATCGCAAAGGCGAGCTTGGATCTAAATTTACAAAAAGATATGCTTAAAATTTTAAAAGATGCGATGTTCTCGCTAAAGGCTAAAAATGCAAATAACGCCGCAGCTGTGGTCATTGATAATAAAAAAATGAGCGTTGTTGCATTTATCGGTTCGCATGATGAGCGCGCACGCGACGGCAAAAACTCAGCCCTAAATATGAAGCGAAACACAGGTAGCACGCTAAAGCCTTTTATCTACTCTCTTGCGCTTGATAGTGGTCTCATCACGCCAAACTCGCAGCTAATTGACACGCAAATTTATGTAAATGAATATGTGCCAAAGAACTTTAGTAACGACTTTTTGGGGCTTGTAAGCGCAAAGGACGCTCTAAATTTTAGCCTTAATATCCCAGTCATAAATTTAGACTTAAAGCTAAAAGACAACTCGCTTTATGAGCTGCTTGAAAAAGTAAATTTAGTTGATGAAAACAAGGAATTTTACGGCTCTTCGATAGTTTTAGGCAGTGCTGAGATGAGCCTGCTTGATCTTGCGCATCTTTATACGATATACGCAAATGAGGGCGTTTATAGGCCGCTTGAGTTTGCTGGGAAAAACTATAAAAATGAAGATAAAAACATAACCCTCATCTCGCCTCAAAGCGCCTATCTAACCGCTAAAATGATGAGCGAGGCCTCAAGATCGTATCTAAAAAATGCTTGGCAATACGCGCAAAACACGCCAAAGATCGCCTTTAAAACTGGCACTAGCGCAAACTCGCGCGATCTTTACGCCATAGGTGTCAATGAAAACTACACGATAGCCGTCTGGGTGGGCAACTTTAACGCTGAAAAAACTGACAAGCTAACAGGGCTAAATGACGTTTCAAAGATCGTTTTTGATATGTTTAAGATCACGGCGCAAAGGCAAAATTTAGAGTTTATGAGCGAGCCAGAGGGCATTGAAAAAGTGCCAACCTGCCTTGATGCTTTTAGTTATGAAACATGCAAAAAAACGGCGCTTGATGATAGGATAGTTGGAGTTAAACTGCAAGATAAGTGCGAGAGTTTAAGGGGCGAGGAGCTTGAGTTTTTGATAAAAAATGGCTTTTTAGACAAAGACGAGGTCAAAAATAGCCCTTGCGCTGAAGTTTTTAAAGACAAAAAGCCAGTCTTTGCCTATCCGTATGACGGCGAAGAGATCGTGACAGATGAAAATGTAACACAAATTATGCTAAAATGCTACGCGTTTTTAGGTGATGAAATTTACCTAAAAGTGGATGATTTGAACTTTTCTAAGATAGAAAATGCAAGTGAAAAAAGGCTAGATCTAACTCTTGGCGAGCACACTTTAAAGTGCCTTGATCAAAACTCAAATCAAAGTGAAATAACAATAAAACTAAGGAGATAAAATGCAGCAAAAAGCGCTACTTCTAGCACTTTTAGGAGCAGTAAATTTATATGCTTTAAGCCTAGATGGCACCGCCGAGGTAAAGTCGCCTTTAAGCGTGGAATTTGGACTAGAAGATGATGTTAGCAAAAATCTCATAGGCACGCTAAGCGAGAAAAAGCTCATCTCATGTGAGCCAGCGCTAAGTGGCACGGTGAAATTTAACGCTCAAAGTCTTACGCTTTTTACAAAAGATATGCACGCAGGTGCTGAATACAGCTGTAAGTTAGAAAATGGCAGCAGCGCTAGCTTTGAGACGAAAGAATTTGCGCTTGAGAAGATAGAAAAGCTCACTGATAGCAAATTTATCCTTAAATTTAATGACGAAGTTAGTGAAGAGCTTGTGAAAAAAATAGCCATAAAAGGCGCTAGCTTTAATGCCTTGCAGCTTTCTCAAAACAGCTTTGAGCTTGATCTTGATAAAAATATAAGCGAGCCTACTTTTGATCTTGGAGAAAATTTTGAGAGTAAATTTGGCGCTAAACTATCAGGTGATAGCGTGGTGAAATTTAGTGAGCAAGCAAGCAGTGAGAGCGTAAATATAAACGCTGAGGCAAAGAGCTTTGAGATAGCCAAAATTTATCCAACTAGCCTTGATAACGGCATCTTGGCCTTTAGAATTTATCTAAAAGAGTGGCTAAGCGATGATAATAATCTAAAGAAATTTATAAAGATAAAAGGCGTAAAAAGCTTTAGCATAAGCGACGTGGCATATAAAAATGAAGATGAGACTGGCGCGCCAAATTCTGAGCTTGAGGGGTATGATTATTACATTGATATCACAAGTGACGAGTTTAAACCACAAAATAGCTACGAGATCACGATAAAACCGGGCTTTGGAGATGATAGAAATGTCATAAGGGAGGCCAAAACCTACGAGGTGGTCGCTAGTAACTTCACTCCATTTGCAAATTTCACAAATGAAGAGCCTTATATCTCAAGTGTCGGCGAGATCGGCATTAGAAGTGCAAATTTACCTGAGCTAAATGTGAGCGTTGAAAAGTTAAGCGATCAAAATTTTAGATACTTTTTAAATTTCAACGACAATAGCGAAGATCTAAGCAATTTTAGCTCAAAAGTAGCAAGCAAAAGCTACAAGCTAGAGGGTGCATTAAACGAAATTTCACTAAATAAGATCAAGCTTGACTTTGCAGGAGCAGGAGACGGAGTTTATAAGATAAGCTTAAACTATGGCAAAGATAAGAGCGTCTCAAAGGTCGTCTATCTAAGCGACATCGCCATAAATGCAAAGCTTGGCAAGGATGAAATTTTCGTCTTTGCAAACCGCCTTGGCGAAAACACAATGCTGCCAAACGCAAATGTAAAAATTTATGGCAAAAGAAACGAAGAGATCGCAGTTGGCGCGACAAATGATGTTGGCGTCTTTAAATTTAACAAAAAAGATATCTACAAAGAGATCTCATCAATCGTCGTCTCACTTGGCAAGGAGCAAAATTTCCTCATCATAAAAGATGGCGAAGCGCTAAATGAGGCAAAGCTCATCAGTCAAAATTCAAGCGAGAGCATCGATGCTTACACTCATTTTGCATCAAATATCATAAGACCAAACGAGAGCTTAAAAGGAGCAATTTATCTAAGAGATAGGGACTTTAACCCGCTTAAAAATATGCCAGTTAAGATCAAATTTATCGATCCACAAGGCAAAAGTAGCGCCCAGATCACGCAAAATACAAATGATGTTGGCATGATAAATTTTGAAAAAGAAATTTTAAGCGATCTAAGCGGTAGATTTAACATGCAGGTTATCTACGCTAGTAAGGTGATAGCAAGTGTGCCATTTTACGTCGAGAGCTTCATGCCAAACAAGATAAAAAATGACATAGCCATAGATGCGGATAAATTCTTTTCAAACGAGCTAGTAAAGGTAAATTTAACAAGCAGTTATCTCTTTGGCGGAGCAGCCAGCGACTTAGCTGGCAGCATGCAGGTTAGCTTCTTTGATGATGAGTATAAAAATAGCGAATTTAAAGAGTATAAATTTAAAAACGACACCCTAAAAGCGGCTGCCTATCCAAGCATAGAAAATGATCTAACTCTTTCAAAAGATGGTAAATCAAGCCAGATGATAGATCTTAGCTTTAACACCAAAAACGCACCTTCAATAATAAAAGGTGTCATAAATTTCAATGTAAATGACGATGGCAAAAACGTAAGTGACGCGAAAAGCTTTACGCTCTACCCTTACAAAGATATGGTTGGTATCGCTGCTAGCACCGCATTTGCTGATCCAAACGAGGATGTAAAGATAAGAACAGTCGTTGTTGATATGCCAAGCCAAAAGGCCGTGAAGTTAAATTTAAAATTTGATATAAAACGTGTCTCATGGCAGTATCAAAGGGATGCAAACGGCTATATAAAATGGATCCAAACACTTGAAGATGTGGATAGCTTTTATAAAAATAGTGGCGAGTTTAGCTACAAATTCACACAAAGCGGCTCATACGTCATCACTGCTACAAATTTAGTAAGTGGTGCGAGCGCAAGCTTAGACATCGATGTAAGTGGCTACAACTACTCAACCCTTGCCCCTACAAAAGAGCTTAGCAAGTCTCAGATAAAGCTAAACAAAAGCGTCTATAAAAAAGGCGACGAGCTAAGCGCAGACATAAGCTCAGCCATAAAAGAAGGCATCGCACTTGTCACGCTTGAAGACGCTGGCGTCAAAGCCTACAAGGTCGTCAAGATCAAAAACAACTCAGCAAACGTTAAATTTAAGCTTGATTTTGACTTTAACGGTCTTTATGTGAGTGCAAATATCTACCGCATGACTGACGCTGGGCTAACTCCGTTTAGAACCTACGGTAAGGTCTATGCAAACGGCGATAAATCTTCAAGAAAGATAGAGCTTAGCTTAGAAGCGCCAAAAAGTGCAAAGAGCGATGAAAATATCAAAATTTCACTAAAAACAAAGCCAAAAGCTTATGTGAATTTATTTATCACAGATGTTGGCGTGCTTGATATCACTTCGCAAAAGCCAGCCGATCCGCTTAAGTTTTTTGACAAAATTTTGCCTGATGGCGTCTTTGACTACGACATCTACAACAGACTTACAAACTACAAGGTTGAGGGCAAAACATTAAGCTTTGGTGGCGACATGGCAGCGATGGCCATGGAGGCCAAGATGGCAAAGCATGCTAGCCCAGTTGATAGCAAAAATGTAAAAACTTATGCAAATTTAGTTAGCCTTCAAGCAGACGACAAAGGCGAAATTTCATATGAATTTAAAACTCCAAATGGCTTTAACGGCGCTATTAGAGTAGATGCTGTGGCAAATGACGCAACTTCAATGAACGCCGTAAATAGCGAGATAAAAGTAAAAGATGATGTGATCATTAAGCCAAGCGCTTTAGTTTATCTTTTAAAAGGCGATGAGCTAAATGCAAATTTAAGGCTTATAAATACGACAAATGAGGATAAAAATTTAACTATAAATGTAGTTAGCAGTAAAAATTTAAGCATCAAAACACAAGAGAGTGCAAATTTAAAGCCACTTGAAAACAAGGCATTTGCATTTAAAATTTCAGCCCTTGAAACAGGTGCTGGCGAGTATAACATCACTATAAGCGACAAAAACAGCTCAAAAACGGTGCAAAGCCTGCTTGATGTCGTTAGCCCTTATACGATCAGCACTTACGCAAAAAGTAGCGTCTTTGACAAAGAGAGCAAAATTTCACTTCCAAAAGGCTATCACGATGTGAGCGTTGATGCGTCAAGCTCGGTCTCAAGCGTGCTTTTGGCAGCTTCAAAGAATTTATTAGAGTATCCTTACGGATGCGCGGAGCAAAGGAGCTCAAGACTGCTTGCGCTTTTAAATTTAAAACCAAAAGATGAGCTTGAAAAAGTGGATCAAAAGAGATTTATCGTTAGCGGCATAGATGAGCTAGTTAAGATGCAAAAACCAGACGGCAGCTTTGGCTACTGGAGCGATCTAGGCGAGACAAACGCATTTGCAAGCATCTTTGCAACTGATGTTTTACTTGATCTTAGCGAGGCTGGATATGAGGTAAGCAAAGGCGTCAAACAAAATGCGCTAAACTCTCTCTTAAAATACGCAAACAACGACCTTGAGGCACTTTACGCTCTTTATGTAAGCTCACGTGCAAATATGGCTGACAGATCGATCTTAAATAAAATTTACGACGACAAAGCCTACAATAAAACAGCACTCAATAAATACCTAATGGCAGCAGCTCTAAAGCTAAACGGCCTAAATGACGAGGCAAAGGTCGCGCTAAAAGATATCAAAAATGCTAAAACAAGCGAAGAAAATGCATCTGATTTTAGCTCAAAAATAAGAGATAACGCCTTTATCTTATACTTGCACGCAAAATACTTTGAGAAAAACGACTACTCAGACGACCTTGCAAATTTCTTAATCACAAATTTAAATGAGCTTAGCTCAACGCAGGAGCGTGCATTTACGCTAAGAGCGCTAAATGCATACTTTGGCAAAGATAGTGGCGAGAAAAATAACAAATTTAAGCTTAGCTACAACGGCGAAAGTAAAGAATTCGACGGTCTTTTAAGCACGTCATTTACTACAAAAAATGGCGAATTTAGCATCACTCCACTAGGCTCAAACAAACTTTATGCGACTATCTTAAGCTATGCTTACTTGCCACTTGATATTAGGCATAAGATAGAGCCAAAAGAGCTTGATATCTACCGCGTCTTTGTCGATGAAAAAGGCAAAGAGTTAGATATTAACAGCCTAAAAGTAAATGACGTCATCTACTCAAAAGTGGTGATAAACTCAAAAACAATGGTTAAAAACGGCGTTATAAACGAGATCGTAAGTAGTTGCTTTGAGCCGATAAATGAAAATTTAAGCAACTTTAGCAAAAGCTTAAAAAACAGCTTACAAGTTGAGTATAAAAGCATAAAAGATGACCGCGTGCTAAGCTTTTACACGCTAAGTAGCGACGAAAAAGACGCCGTGCTTTACACACCTTATAGAGTAAGACTTGGCGGTAAATGTTCGCTTGGTGCAGTCACAACTGAAAATATGTACAACGAAAGACAAAACGACTACGACCTAGCCGTGAGAAGCTTTAACGTTAAATAGCTATTTAAACCACGGGGCGTTTAACCGCCCCAAGCCCATATTTCCCCACTTTTGCAAAGATTTTTTTAAACAAATTTTAGATAACATTAAGCATTTTTTAAACGAAACTGAGGAGATAAAAGTGGCAGATTTTTACAATGCAAAAGAGATAGAAGACAAATTTTATAAAATTTGGGAAGAACGCGGATATTTCGAGATAGACGCAAACAAAGATATCCAAAAAGATGGACGTAAATTTTGCATTATGATGCCACCTCCAAACGTGACTGGCTCGCTTCACATCGGACACGCCCTAACCTTCACGCTCCAAGATATCATGACTCGCTACAAAAGGATGGACGGCTACAAGACACTTTGGCAGCCAGGACTTGACCACGCTGGTATCGCTACTCAAAACGTCGTTGAAAAGCAGCTTTTGGCTCAAGGGATCAAAAAAGAAGAGCTTGGCCGTGAGAAATTTGTAGAAAAAGTGTGGGAGTGGAAAGAAAAAAGCGGTGGCATGATAGTTCATCAGATGCGAAAACTTGGCATCACTCCGGCTTGGTCACGCCAGAGATTTACTATGGATGAGGGCTTAAGAAAAGCTGTGAAAAAAGCCTTTGTAAATTTATATAACAAAGGGCTAATTGTCCAGAAAAACTACATGATAAACTGGTGTACGCATGACGGCGCACTCTCTGACATCGAGGTTGAACACAAAGAAAACAAAGGCAAGCTTTATCATTTAAGATACTACTTTACAGACAAGCCAAGCGAATTTGTTGTTGTGGCTACTACCAGACCTGAAACATATTTCGGTGATACGGCGGTAATGGTAAATCCAAACGACGAGCGCTATAAAAATTTAATCGGCAAAAAAGTGGTGCTACCTATCATAAATAGAGAGATCGAGATCATCGCAGATGAGCACGTCGATATGGAGTTTGGAACAGGCCTTGTTAAGGTCACGCCTGCGCACGATCAAAACGACTACGAGGTTGGCAAAAGGCACGACCTTGAGTTTATCACTGTATTTGATGAAAAGGGTATTTTAAACGACAAGTGCGATAAATTTGCAGGTCTTGAGAGGCTTGAGGCTAGAGATATCGTAGTGGCCGAGCTTGAAAAACTCGGCAATGTTGAAAAGATAGAAGACTACGAAAATCAAGTAGGCTACTGCTACCGCTGCAAAAACGTCGTCGAGCCATATATCTCAAAGCAGTGGTTTGTCAAAAAAGAGATCGCAGACGAGGCGATACAAAAGGTCTCAGAGGGCCTTGCTAAATTTTACCCGCCACACTGGATAAACAGCTTTAACGCGTGGATGAGAGAGCTAAGAGATTGGTGTATCTCACGCCAGCTTTGGTGGGGACACCAAATTCCGGTATTTTACTGCGACGAGTGCGGTCACATGTGGGCTGACGAGGGAGAGCCGTGCGAGTGCAAAAAGTGTAAAAGTAAAAACATCCACCAAGACCCAGACGTGCTAGATACGTGGTTTAGCTCTGGTCTTTGGCCATTTAGCACGCTTGGCTGGGGCAATGAAAATGAACTAAAAAATGAAAAGTGGTTTGAAGGCGATTTGGCTGAGTTTTATCCAAACAACCTTCTCATAACTGGCTTTGATATATTATTTTTCTGGGTTGCTAGGATGATGTTTCAGGGTGAAAACGCCCTTGGCAAGCTACCATTTGACGACATCTACCTGCACGCGCTTGTAAAGGACGAGTTTGGCAGAAAGATGAGTAAGAGCCTTGGCAACGTCATCGATCCGCTTGATAGCATAAATGAGTATAGTGCCGATATATTGCGCTTTACGCTGACACTTCTGGCCGTTCAAGGACGTGACATCAAGCTAAGTGACGCCAAGATGAAGCAGGTAAGAAATTTCACTAACAAGCTTTATAATGCGAGCAAATACCTAATGCTAAATGAGAGCAAATTTCCAAATTTAGAGGATATCAAGCTTGAAACAAAGCTTGGAATTTATATGAATAGCCGCTTTAACGAGTGCGTGAGAGAGGTGCGCGAAAACATCGACGCATACCGCTTTAACGACGCTGCAAACACACTTTATAAATTCCTTTGGGATGAGTTTTGCGACTGGGGCATCGAGCTTAGCAAGGCTGATAAAGCAAGCGTAAAAGAGCTTGGAAGTATATTTAAAGAAGCGATGAAGCTGCTAAACCCTTTCATGCCGTTTCTCTCAGAGTATCTATTTCAAGAGCTTAGCGGCACACAGCTTGAAAATGCAAAATCAATAATGGTTATGGGCTATCCAAAGGTAAAAGAGCGAAATTTAGAGGTTGAGAAGAAATTTGAGCTAGTTATCGAAGCGATCGTAGCTATTCGCCGTGCAAAAGCTACTATCGATCTTGGCAACTCAAAGATCACAAAAGCCTTTGTTAAATTTAATGAAAAAATAGACCTTGACGAGGTAAAAGAGTATATCAAACTGCTTGCAAAATGCGAAGAAATCGGCTTTGTAGATGAAAAAATAGAAAACTCAATAAGAGATGTGAGCGAAAATTTAGAGGCATTTGTCCCGCTTGAAGGGCTTGATATGAGTGGTATCATCACAAGGCTAAGGTCTCAAAAGACAAAGCTTGAAAAAGAGATCGCCAAGCTTTCAGGCATGCTAAATAACCAAAATTTCGTGGCAAATGCGCCAAAAGAAGTTATAGAAACGAACAAAGAGGCTTTGCAGAGCGCTGAGGCTAAATTTAAAAAAGTATGCGAAGAGCTAAAGGCTCTTGGCGAGTAGGTTTTGCGACAAAAGTTGATGGGTAGCGATTTGTCTTTGGCAGTTTGTCATTGTCACGCTACCTTGCGGTGCTAATATATTGTCTAAATTTATCGCCCTGCACTATCTTGCATGTAAATTTAAAATTTAAAGGATTGAAAATGAGTGAAAAAATAAAAATAGCAGTTTTAGGATATGGAAATTTAGGTCGCGGCGTCGAGCTTGCGGTGCGAAATAGCAAGGATTTAGAGCTTACGGCAGTTTTTAGCCGAAGAGATACAAGCGAAGTAAAAACGTGTGGTGCGCCAGTTTTTAGCGTGGATCAAATTTTATCGCACAAGAGCAAATTTGACGTTTTAGTCCTTTGCGGTGGCAGTGCAACTGACCTTCCAACGCAGACGCCAGAATTTGCACAAAATTTTAACGTAGTTGATAGCTTTGACACGCACGCTAAAATACCTGAGCATTTTGCTGCAGTGGATGCTGCTGCTAAAAAAGGTGGCAATGTAGGTGTCATCGCTGTTGGCTGGGACCCAGGGCTATTTTCACTAAATAGGCTATTTGGCGAGAGCGTGCTTGAAAATGGCAGCAGCTATACGTTTTGGGGCAAAGGCGTTAGCCAAGGCCACTCAGACGCCATCCGCAGGATCGAGGGCGTCGTGGATGCTCGCCAATACACAGTGCCCATAGATAGCGCGCTTGAGCGAGTACGCGCTGGGGAAAATCCAAATTTAACCACAAGGGAAAAACACCTGCGTGATTGCTACGTAGTGGCGCAGGATGGCGCTGATAAGGTACGCATTGAGCATGAGATAAAAACGATGCCAAATTATTTTGCCGACTACGACACGAGCGTGCATTTTATCG
The DNA here is from genome assembly GCF_015230015.1 of Campylobacter concisus. GTDB lineage: Bacteria > Campylobacterota > Campylobacteria > Campylobacterales > Campylobacteraceae > Campylobacter_A > Campylobacter_A concisus_AF. Next base: position 18,189 of record NZ_JAAKZC010000013.1, read on the forward strand.
ATCTGGAGACGCTTAAAAAAGAGCATGGCGGTATCCCACATGGGGGATTTGTGCTGCGAAGCGGAGTGAGCGGAGAGCATGGCGAGAACAAATACTTGATCGAGTTTTCGCTAAAACTTGACTCAAATCCAGAATTTACAGCAAGCGTGCTTGTAGCCTACGCTAGAGCGGCCTATCGCTTGGCACAAAGGGGTGAGACCGGCGCATTTAGCGTATTTGATATAGCCCCAGCACTTCTTTCGCCAAAGAGTGCAGATGAGCTAAGGCGCGAAATTTTATAAGATGAGGCACTTTTAAAAATAAGGAAAATTTAGTGATAAAAATAGAAAATTTAACCAAATTTTATGGTGATACGCAGATCCTTTTTGATGTAAATTTAGAGGTTAAAAAGGGTGAAATTTTTGCTATCGTGGGGCACAGCGGTGCTGGTAAATCAACGCTTTTAAGGTGCATAAACGGGTTAGAGAGCTATCAAGGTGGCAGCTTAAAAGTCTTTGACCAAGAGATAAAAAATTTAGATGAGACGCAGCAGAGACATTTGAGGCGAGATGTTGGGATGATATTTCAGCATTTTGCCTTGATGGCTAGGAAAAATGTCTTTGAAAACGTCGCTACTCCGCTTAAATTTTGGGGTTATAAAAGCGATGAAACTGAAAAAAGAGTAAGAGAGCTTTTAAATTTAGTCGGTCTTGAAAGTAAGGCAAAAAGCTATCCAAGCGAGCTAAGCGGTGGCCAAAAACAGCGCGTAGCCATCGCTAGAGCGCTTGCTTTAAATCCTAAAATTTTACTAAGCGACGAGGCGACTTCGGCTCTTGATCCAAACACGACAAATCAAATTTTAGAGCTGCTTGAAAAGATAAACAAAGAACTAGATATCAGCGTCGTTATCGTCACGCACGAGATGGAGGTGGTTAAATCTATCGCAAAACGTGCCATCTTGCTTGAAGGCGGCAAAATAATAGGCTCTGGAAGCATCGAAGAGCTATTTTTAAAGCCAGATGAGAAGATGAAAGAATTTTTAGGCGAAGTAGAAATTCTGCCAAGCACTGGCACAAATATCAGGCTATTTTTCCCAAAAGAAGTAGCTCAAAACAGCGTGATCACGCACATGGCTAGAAGCCTAAACATAGACTTTAACATAGTCTGGGGCAAGCTTGAAAAGCTAAACGACAACGTCCTTGGCTCGCTTGTCATAAACATAGATGAAAAAGATAAAGAAAACGTACTTAACTACATCAAGCAAAGTGGCGTTTTGTGGGAGGTTGCTTGATGTTTGGTATTGATTTTTCTAAATTTCCAGATGTATTTTCTAGGATACTTTTGCCAGCTATCGGCGAAACGCTATATATGAGCATAGTCTCCACCCTACTCGCCTTTGCCATAGGCCTTATACCTGCGGTTTTGCTCATCCTTTCAGACAAAAACGGCCTCAAGCCAAACAAACAGCTTTATTTTGTACTTGATATTGTTATAAACGTGCTTAGAAGCTTTCCGTTTATCATTTTAATCATCGTGCTCTTTCCTGTCACAAAAATGATCGTGGGCACAAGCATCGGCACTACAGCTGCGATCGTTCCACTAACTATCGGAGCGGCTCCGTTTGTGGCAAGGCTCATTGAGAATGCCCTAAAAGAGGTTGATAAAGGCATCATCGAAGCAGCACAAAGCTTTGGTAGCTCAAAATTTCAGATCATCTTTCGCGTGATGTTTGTAGAGGCGCTTCCTGGCATCATCTCGGCATTTACGCTAACGCTTATCGTAAATATCGGCTTTTCGGCGATGGCTGGCGCAGTTGGCGGTGGCGGACTAGGATCAGTCGCTATAAACTACGGATATCAGAGATTTCGCCCAGATATCATGCTCTACACCGTGGTTATTCTTATCATAATGGTTCAAATTTTCCAAGTTTTAGGCAACTATCTCTATAAAATTTCAAAAAAATGATTTTAAAAACATTGCAAATGCTAATGCCACACATAAGATAAAAGCGATAAAAATTGCCATAAATTTTGGCTTAAAAAACCTATTAAGAAGTATGATTTCCGGCAGGCTAACACCTGCCGCCGTTATTACAAACGCTCCAAATGCGGCCGCACTAGCACCCGAGGTAAGAAGCACTAAGCCAATTGGCACTAGCGCTTCTACTCTAACATAGAGCAAAATTCCAAACAATGCCGAAATAAGTATCGAGGCGATGTCGCTAGAACCAAGATAGTTTGAGACAAGCTTTTGCGGAACAAATCCGTGTATAGCGGCGCCGATAAACATCGCAAGCAGTATGTAATAAAATAGTTTTTTATACTCTTTTACCGAGTTTAAAAGCGCCATTTTGTAAATATTTTTACTATTTTTTATATCCTTGCAAGAGCAAGCTTGTGTCTGATTAACGGGCGTAAAAACAAAGCCTTTAGTTGGATTGTTTGGGCTAAATTTTGGTTTTAAAAAATCATCTTTTAAAAATAGATTTTGATCTGCTTTTGACAACAAAAGACCAAAAGCAAGCGATGAGATGAAAATGACCGTAAAATAAATAATGCTAAATTTAAACCCAAAACTCATAAAAAGAAGCGTTAAAATTACAGGATTAACAAGCGGAGAGCTTAACAAAAATACGCTACTAACGCCAAGTGATACGCCGCTTTTTAAAAACCCATTTAAAAGCGGTATAGTAGAGCACGAACAAAACGGCGTAATAGCGCCAACCAAAAACGCCTTGATAAAGCTTGAAATTTTTGTGCTTATAAGGTGTTTTTTGAGTTTTTGACTAAATTTTTCAGATACGATAAATACCAAAAAAGAGACACAAAAAAATAGTAGTGAAATCTCTGTAAAATAAAGTATGAAAAATTTGATAAACTCAAATATATTGTGTTGATTAAAAAGATCGAGCATTTTTTTACCTTTAAATTTTTTATATGATTATATACTAATATAGGAATATAGTCAAGTATAAATTTAGTTCTTTTAAGTTAAAATCATAAAAAAGGTATAAAAATGCAATATGTTGATATTCTTGCGCTAAAAAGCGAATTTATGAGAGTTTTGGCTCATCCTGTTAGGATCGGGATAGTTGAGGTTTTGGGTGATAAAAAGATGAGCGTAGGTGAAATTTGTGAGCTTTTAAATAAAGAACAAGCAACGGTTTCAAAGCATCTTGGGGTATTAAAAAATGGGGGAATTTTAAAAAGCGAGAAGTCTGGACTTAATGTTTTTTACTCGGTTGATATTTGCTGTTTGCCAAATTTTTTGGAATGTTTAAAAAATATTTTAGAGGAAAAAGCAGCCAAAAACTCAAAAAATGCAAGAGGTGTCATAAAAAGTCTAAGATAAATTTCTAAAATTTATTTTTTTTTAAACTTTTTTACTTAAAATTGCCGAATTAATTTTAGCTGAAAGGACAAAAGATGAAATCAGATATGTGCCAGATGTGCCGCCTACTAAAAAACGCGTCGTCGAAAGACTAATCTCTAAGCACAGAATTTCTTTTTAAGTGCTTAGAAAAAGCTTAAGCGCTTAAAAAGAAATTTAACCTTCTAGCTTAAATTTATCCTTTTTTGGTGCTTGGCAAATTTTAAAAAAGGATAATAAATGAAAAAACTACTTCTTACCTCTTTAGTTGCCCTAGGCCTTAGCGTTAGCGCAAATGCTGCTGACAAGTCAAAAACAATAATCGTCGGTGCTACACCTATCCCACATGCTGAAATTTTAGAGGTTGTAAAGCCTATTTTGGCAAAAGATGGCTACACTCTTGAGATCAAAGAATTTAACGACTACACCACGCCAAACCTTGCGACAGAGGACGGCGACCTTGACGCAAACTTCTTTCAACACATCCCATATCTTGAAGAATTTAACAAAAACAAAGGCACTCACCTTGTAAAAACAGTTGGCGTACATCTCGAGCCAATGGGAGTTTATTCTAAAAAGATTAAAGATATAAAAGAGCTAAAAGATGGCGCAGTGGTCTCTATCCCAAATGACCCAACAAACGAGAGCCGCGCACTTGATATCGTAGCTAGCGCTGGACTTATCAAGCTAAATGACAACCCGCTAAAAACTCCGCTTGATATAGTTGATAACCCTAAAAAGCTTAAATTTGAAGAGATCGAGGCTGCTCAAGTGCCAAGAACGCTTGATGACGTTACTATTGCAGTTATCAACACAAACTACGCGCTAAATGCAAATTTAAATCCAACAAAAGACGCGCTTGTGATCGAGGGTAAAGATAGCCCATACGTAAACTACGTAGTTGTAAAAGCTGGCAATGAGAACAGTCCTAAAACTAAAGCTCTTGATAAAGCTATCAACTCACCAGAAGTTAAGAAATTCATCGAGACAAAGTATAACGGCGCTATCATCCCAGCGTTTTAATTAAATTTATAAAAGCGACGTAAAAGCTTTTACCTTTTTAGCGTCGCTTTAAATCAAATCAAAAAAGGAAAAACAATGAAATTTATCAAACTTTTAACCGCATCTTTAGTTGCTCTAAGCCTTTACGCAGCCGACAAAGACCACACTATCAATGTTGGCGTCTCACCTGTGCCACACGCTGAAATTTTAGAATTTGTAAAACCAAAGCTAAAAGACAAGGGCTATGACCTTGTTATTTCTGAAATTTCAGACTATTCGATACCAAATGTCGCCACAGAAGATGGCAGCTTAGACGCAAATTTCTTTCAGCATTTGCCATATCTTGAGGAGCAAAACAAGGCTAGAGGCCTGCATCTTGTAAGCGTTGCGAGCGTGCATGTCGAGCCACTTGGCTTTTACTCTAAAAAGATAAAAGATATCAAAGAGCTAAAAGATGGCGCAAAAGTGGCGATCGCTTACGATCCGTCAAATGGCAACAGAGCGCTTAGAATTTTAGAAAAAGCTGGTCTTATAGAGATCGATAAAAACGTAAAAGTTGCAACTGTAAATGACATAACTAAAAATCCTAAGAATTTACAATTTGTCGAGCTAGAAGGTGCTCAGATCCCAAGGACACTTGATGATGTCGATATCGCTGCTATTAGCACAAATTTCGTCCTTGATCTTGGCATGAGCGTGGCAAAAGACGCACTTTTACTTGAAGACGCTAACAGCCCTTATGCAAACATCATCGTCACAAGAGCTGGCAACAAAGAGAGTCCTAAGATCAAAGCTTTAGTTGATGCGGTTCTTAGCCCTGATACTAAAAATTTCATCATCACTCGCTACAAAGGCGAAGTCATACCTGCATTTTAAAAACGGGGCGAGCTTTCGCCCTATCTATCTTTTTTGAGTTAAATTTTTATTTGCTTTGTCATACAAAAATATTATTAAAATCAATAAAAATGGATATATGAAAAGATCAAATTTAAAGCTTCTATAAACAAACATTTCAATGAAATCAGAGAAAAATTTGGCACAAATTGGTATATGAAATAAAATAAAATTTATGCTTCTAATAACAAAAGCAAAAAATAATATTGGCGTTATCAATAAAAAATATAAAAAATATTCTTTTGCATATATGTATATAAATATCAAAAAGCAGCCTGAAAGAATTATCATAAGATGTGGTATTAAGTCTATTTTTAAGGTATTGATATCTTTTAGAATGCTGTTTTTATCTATAAAAATATAAAGAATAAACAATGGTAATGATATCTCAATGATCAAATAGGCCAAGCTATATACAAAATAATCAAATTTGTTTGTGATACTAATGTTAAGACAACAAAATAAACAAAGCAAAGCGATTAGAAATTTAAGCTTACTAAAATTTCTTAAGTTTTCTAAAGCTGCGCTACACCTAATGGCAACAAATCCAAGTTCTTTGCTTTGTATCTCCGTAAATAGCCAAAATAAAATGGTTTTCACAACTAAACAATCCTCTCTATTTTTTACTTATCTTTGGCTATTATACACTTCAAAGAGAGCTACATCTTTGTATTTTGCTTGTTTGAGCGCTATTTTTGTCAAAGTCGTCTTTCTAATTTATCTAATAGTATCACTTTGTAGTTTAGTGATTTGGTCTGTCTCCATGCACCACCTAACCCATAAACATTAAGAATTTCTTTTAGTAGCGCAAAAATTTCCTCAATGACTAATGAGCTATCAGTAATCGGCTTTACGTCTAATAAAAGCCATACTTTATCATAAGATACATGGTCTATTGTTTTATTATATAGCTCATTTTCTAGTATGATTTCAAACATTTCACCTTGATAATAAAGTATCCATAGGCTTTTTGAAAGATATCCATGATCTACCTTTGGATCATGGAAAAAGCCACTCTCCATAAGCCAGCAGTCGCGCTCCTTGTCTATAACCCAATACCATTGATCAGGCAAAACGTTATCAGATGGATTATATTTAAGAAAAATGTTAGTAAGGCCATACTTTTCATCATCCTCTTTTGTGATAATTGCATTTTCAAATGCCATTTTCTTCTCCTAATATTTTAATATTTTTAACTTATAGTCAAGATATATTTATTTATGTAGTTTTAAAACTAAAAATGCTGTTTATTGTCTTCTAATTCTCTGTTTTTCTTCTTTATCGTCTGTAGCATTTAATTTTGTTTTGTTTTCTTCAGACATTATATCAACTAGAGCTTTTGATTTGTCTTCTATTTCTATATGTGGGGGTTTAAAAGATGTATTGTTTATATTGTGACCAAAGTAAACTTCGTTTGCAATTGAGTTAACATCCGGCTTATCATAGCTATTTGGGTATTTGGTTGTAGAATTATAAAATTGATGGGACATGCTTTCATTATAATTATTTTGCAATATATAATCTAATACGTCTTCACTAACACTAACGCCTGAATTTTCTTCTTTTATAGTGGCTAAAAATTCTTCTACAATATCAAAGGATGAAATATTATTGTTTTTGGTTATATTATTAATATAATATTCTTTAGAATTGTCTTTTAGATAATTTAGCTTATTTATGTCTGTATCGTTGGTATTTAGCTTGGATATAAATTCTAATTTATCCATTCCATTAATTTTAGTTATATTTTCATTTTTTATAATCTCAGGAAGTTCGGTTTGATAGAATGTTCTATTTGTAAGAGCATTGTCTCCTATTAATATTATTATTTCCCCATTGGTTACAGAAGTGAAGCGTTTAGATACTGTATCCCAAGCACCATTATAGGTTCCATAAAGAAAATTTTTAACGAGGGAGCCGTCTTTTTTTATTAGGTCTTCTTTTATATCAAAATTTGGATTTTCTTTTTTAAAAATTTTTTCGATAGTTTCCAATAATATATGATTTGCCTCTTCGCCGCTTATTGTTAAAAACTTGGCAACAGTTGTTTTATCAATCATTCTAAAATTATCATTTCTTTTAAAACTATTAAGGGCATCATATAAATTTGGTTGTATTTTTCTATCTATACCACTATACAATACGGTTGTTTTTCCGCATGAAGAAATATCAATCTCTTTTAAGATATCAAGAATATCGTTAAGCGAATCAACATCTTTTAGTCTAGCATTTGCTTGCTCTAAACTTAATCCAATCATCTCATTTTTCCTTATTGTCGGTTAAATCCTGTAACTCCATAGTATAGTTTGGTTCTTCCCCAAACAAATCACGATCTCTATAAACCTCTAAAATTTCTTTTAGAAGACACAAAATATCTTGCTTACTAAGATTTGGCGTATGACTTGGTTTTATATCTAAAATTTTCCAGATCCTATGAAATTTTTTCTGAGTTTTATCTATAATAATTTCATAATCCATAGTTATTTCTAGTATTCTATTATCGTAATATAGTATCCAAAAAGTCTCTGTGCTAAGGGCATGATCATACTCATCACTAGGGAAATTTAAAAGACACCACATCCAACAATCTCTACTTTTGTCGATGGTCCATTTTTGCTTATTTATAAAATCTTTATACGGTGGATTGTATTTGTAGTAAATTTTACTTAGCCCATACTTTTCATCATCCTCTTTTGTGATAATCGCATTTTCAAATGCCATTTTTTCTCCTCAACTTTTAATGTCATAAAATTATATCTGCTAGATATTTATATTTGCTTAACATAAAGCTTTTTTAGTACTATCCTTACATCTAATTTTTATATTCTTAGCTTTTGTTGTAGATAATTTTTCTCTTTATTAATAAGCTTGGATTTTTATTTTTATTAATTTTTAATAATTTTACACCTAAATGCTTAAGCGGCACTTTGCTACAATGCCTCACTTTAAGATAAATTTCGGAGTAAAAATGCTACATGACATTATTGATTTTATCGTTTCAAGCGTGAGTAGCTGGGGGTATGCTGGCATATTTGTGATGATGTTTTTAGAGAGCTCATTTTTTCCATTTCCAAGCGAAGTGGCGATGATACCAGCTGGATACCTAGCCCACAAAGGCGAGATGAGCCTAGCGCTTGCCTTTATCTCAGGCACGCTTGGTAGCTTGCTTGGAGCTATTTTCAACTACTATCTTTGCTACTTTTTTGGACGTGAGATCATCTTAAAATACGGCAAATTTGTGGGCATCACTCACGAAAAGATGGATAAATTTGAAGCATTTTTTAATAAACACGGCGAAATTTCAACCTTTAACTCACGCCTCATCCCTGGAATCCGTCAGTATATCAGCCTGCCAGCAGGGCTTGCTAAGATGAATATTTTTAGATTTTGCCTATTTACCACACTTGGTGCTGGGGTTTGGTGTGCGGTTTTGCTTGGAATTGGTTACTTTCTAGGCTCAAATCCAGACAAACAGACACTTCTAACTATCACGATCTCCCTTTTAACTGTGGTTGCGGTAATAAGTGCTATATATATAGTAAAGCAAAGAAAGAAATAATACATATAAAAATACATAAAATTTAGTGTATTTTGCTAAATTTGGCTTAAATTTTTAGATAAATTTAGCTTAGTTGATCGCTCTTATTTTTTCTAAGCGAGCTAAATTTCTTGAAATTTTCTCTAGCTCGCTTTGCTCGCACACCTCGTTACCTGAGTAGAAAAATTTTATATTTGGAGTTAATTTTATATTTGAAATTTGAAGTTTAAGCTCGCTTATGAGGCGCTTTACCGTCCCTTCGTTGCCGTCTATTATGCTTACGTTTGAAGGTAAAATTTCTCTTAAGCTATCTTTAAAATAGTTAAAATGTGTGCAGCCAAGCACCAAAAAGTCAAATTTACTTAGATCAAATTTACCTAGCTCTTCTTTTAGATATGACTTCACGTTTTTACTCTCAAACTCAGCCTTTTCAGCGAAATTTACAAGGCGAGGCAGAGCAAGCAGCTCGGTTTTATCTTTTGCGTTTAAATTTGTGATCAGCTCTTTTAGTTTTGCGCCATTTACGGTGACTGGAGTGGCGATGACAAGCGTTTTTAGGGCGTCATCATGGCTTAGATCGTGAGCCTTTTTTACAGCTGGCTCCATACCGATGATGGGCACGCTTAAATTTGCTCTAAGCTCTTTTATCGCCACACTTGTCGCTGTGTTACAAGCTACCACGACAGCTTTTGCGCCATTTTCTATAAGAAATTTAACCGCGTCAAAGCTAAATTTTAAAATTTCATCCCTGCTCTTTTGTCCGTATGGGACATTTTTCACGTCTGCATAATATAAAAATTCATGCTCGCTAAGCTTACTTAAAGCTTCGTTTAAGACGCTAAGTCCGCCAATCCCCGAGTCAAATATACCTATCTTCATGCCCATCCTTAAAGCCTGCAATTATAGCAAATAATATCTTTGTAAGCCGTTTTTTATTATACTTTGGCTCATTTTAAAGTTGGAGCTAAATTTGGCAGTTGATAAGGTTATTTTCTATCTTTGCGCGACTTTGATCGCCATAAGTATCATTTTCTCACTATCTTTGCCAGTTTTTACAGTTTTGTTTTTTAACTACGACGAATTTCACTTTTTCATCCGCCAGTTTGCAGTCGGATGCATAGGAATTTTTCTCATGTGGTGGCTCTCTAGGCTAAATCCCGACAAAGCGCTAGTTTGGATAGGCTTTGGGCTTCTTATCTCGTGTGGTATCGCTATGGGGCTCATGCACGCCTTGCCAGCTTCGATGGTGACTGACTCTGGAGGTGCTAGACGCTGGATCAGACTGCCTGGCTTTTCACTTGCGCCTGTTGAGTTTTTCAAAGTTGGTTTTGTCTATTTTTTAGCATGGAGCTTTACTAGAAAATTTAGCGACGGTAAGAGAACCTTGATGGCTGAGCTAAAGATACTTTTGCCTTATATCATTCTTTTTGGTATCGCTATCTTTCTTATCGCCGTTATGCAAAACGACCTTGGTCAGGTTGTAGTTTTGGCACTTACTTTTGTGACGATGGCGCTTTTTGCAGGGGCTAGCGTAAGGCTCTTTGGTATCGGTATATTAGGCGCTGCCTTTGTCATGACGGTGGCGATAGTTAGCTCTGAGCACAGAATTTTACGTATAAAGTCATGGTGGGGCACGATACAAAACATGGTTCTCTCTTTCTTACCAGATAGCGTAGCAAACGTGCTTAGAGTGGCAGACGCGCCAGAGCCATATCAAATTTCTCACTCACTAAATGCGATCAAGCATGGCGAGTTTTTTGGCGAGGGGCTTGGAGCTGGGATATTTAAGCTTGGCTTTTTAAGCGAGGTGCATACGGACTTTGTGCTAGCTGGCATAGCTGAAGAGGTCGGTGTTTTTGGTATTTTGTGCATCACAGCGATCTTTATCACGCTACTTTATAGGATATTTAGAATTTCAGCCAGGAGCGAAAACAAGGTCTATCATCTATTCTCGCTTGGTATCGGGCTTATCTTGTCGTTTTCATTTTTGATGAATAGCTACGGCATCACGTCGATCACTCCGATAAAAGGTATCGCGGTGCCATTTTTGAGCTATGGCGGCAGCTCCGTGCTTGCTATATGCATCGGCATCGGCATGGTCTTGATGGTTAGTAAAAAGGCGAAACTATGATAGTTATTTGTGGTGGCGGCACTGGTGGGCATTTGGCGATCGCTAGAAGCTTTTGCGAGGAGCTAAATAAGAGAGGCATAAAGCCTATTTTCATTGGCTCAACTAGTGGTCAGGATAAATTTTGGTTTGAAAATGATGATAAATTTGCAAAAAAATTTTTCTTACCGAGTAGTGGCGTCGTAAATAAAAGAGGTCTTGCCAAGCTAAAATCACTAACAAACATTATAAGCCTAGCTCTAAAGTGTAGGCAAATTTTTAAAGAAAATGGCGTTAAAGCAGTCATTAGCGTGGGAGGTTACTCAGCAGCGCCAGCAGCCATAGCAGCCATCATCTCAAAAACGCCACTTTTCATTCACGAGCAAAATGCCGTAACTGGCAAGCTAAATAAAATTTTAAAGCCATACGCAAAGGGCTTTTTTAGCTCTTATGATGAGCTCTCGCCCTGCCCTTATCCTGTGGCAAATAAATTTTTTGAAAGCCAAAGAGTTAGAGACGAGCTAAAAACGATACTATTTTTAGGTGGCTCACAAGGTGCAAAAGCGATAAATGAGCTAGCTATAAATTTAGCCCCATATCTTAAAGAAAAAGGGATAAAAATCATTCATCAATGCGGTAAAAACGCCCTTGACGAGCTTAAAAAAAGATATGATGAGCTTGGCTTTAGCGAGGCAAATTTAGAAATTTTTGACTTTAGCAAAGAGATAGAAAAGAAGATGAGTGAGGCTGATCTAGCCATATCAAGAGCTGGAGCTAGCTCACTTTGGGAGCTTTGCGCAAACGCCCTACCATCTATCTTTGTGCCATTTCCTTACGCTGCTGGCAATCACCAGTTTTATAACGCTAAATTTCTAAAAGATAAAGGCATAGCTGAAATTTGCCTGCAAAATAGCGAAAATTTAGACAAAGACGAAGTCATAAAAATGATCGAGAGCTTTGATCTAAACAAAAGTAGCAAAGCTCTAAAAGATATCCTTTTGCCAAATGGGGCAAAAGAGATAATGGATAAAATTTTAAGCTAGATCTTCGCCTATGGCGTAGGCTTTTAGCTCTCGTAGCTCGTAAATGAGGTAGTGATAGATAAGCTCGTTTGTCTTTAGGCTCTTGCCTGAAAGCACTGGCCTGATCATCTCGATGATCCTATCTGTGATGCCTGCGATCTCAACCAAAAGTAGTTCGTCGCCCCTTTGTTTGGCAACCCTTATGCAGTTATAAAAAAATGTGTAGATAGTTTTAAAATTTTCCAAAACGACGTTTGAGACGATCTGAGAGTCGAGATGTAAAATTTTATTCATCCTATTTTGTAATTCCATTAGCTCGGCAAGTAGCCCTCTTATCATCGCTGTATCGCCACTTCTTGAGAAGATACTTTTCTTCTTTTTTTTGTTTTGTATCTGATACTCAGCAACCAAAATTTGCATGATGTTTGAGATATTTGTTAGGCTCTCTTGTAGGTTTTGATTAGTCTTTAGGCTCACGCCAGCCTTTTCTATCTTGTAGTATAGGCTTTTGTTTGTCTGCTCGAGGTATGAGCTGATGTTTTCGTAGTAATCTTCAGTGTTAAAGACATTTTTAAAAAAACTGCCCTCGTCTGTTGTGTTATAAAGTCTTTTTTTGATCTCTTCGACATTTTTATTAAAAGTAAGCGCATCGATCTTTGTCTCAGGCTCGACAACGCCGTTGTTTTCGATAACTTCCAAGTTTTTCTTAAGCGTATTTATCAGCTTATCAATCTCATTAAAATCCATTTTGCCTCTTTGAAATTTTTGGCTATTTTACTATAAAAAACTGAAGTTTTCGCTTGCAATCCTTAAAGAGATAAATTTATACTTCTTTTAATAAAATATCTCAAAAAAGGAGCAAAAATGAATGGTGAAGTTTTTAACGCTTGCATTATAGTAGCCTCCATAAAGCAAGCTCTAAAGTCAAATTTAGAGCTAAACTACAAAAGCGAAAAATTTATAAAAAGCCTAGTTTTTGACTATATTTTGGAGGGAGAGCCAGAAAAAAGCGAGCAAGCTAGCATAAATGAGTGGTTTATGCAGGCAAAAAAGCTTGGGTTAAGCGACGTGAAATTTGCTACAAATTTGGCTCTCTCTTCAAAGGAGCGCTCGCTGCAAGGCTTTTCAAATGTAAGCTACAAGTCGATTCTTTGCATTTATAAAGAGAAGATGAGCTACTTTGTGCCGCACTGGAGCTTTAAAGAAGATAAAAAGGGCTGGGATATAGTCTATAAAGAATTTATCCTAAATGGCACGCCAGAAATTCAAAAATTTAGTGACAACACTTTGGAGTTTAAAGATATCCTAACAAGGATCACTAAATTTGCAGATGAGATAGAGTGTGAGAACTTTGGCGACTGCTTTAGAAAAGGGCTAAAAGCGCTAAATGAGCCAGAAAATATAGAGCAAAATGTTCTAAACGCGCCACTTATGCCAAAGCTAAATTTAGCCCTTTTTACTGCGGCAAGTGCGGCCGATGTCTTTGGCGGTATGGGCTCTTGGAACGACGACGCAGCGGGCTGGGCGCAGCATAAAAAACGAGGCAAAGAGTATGATGAGCTTAGCAGTGAGCTTTTTACGCAGATGCGTAAAGCCACACTTTTTGCCATAAATGAGTGGTAGCTAGCCGTTTATATAATAGATCTTTTTTCGCTGGCTTGAGCTGCCGATGTTTAGAATTTTGCGGTATTTTGTGATGGTTCGGCGAACTATTTGGATGTTAAATTTAGCTTGAATGAGCTCTTGGATTTTTAGATCAGAAAGAGGCTTTTTATGGTCTTCATTTTTGATAAGCTCTAGCAAAAATTCCTTTATCGCGGCGTTTGAAGTCTCTTCGTCAAAGCCAGTTGCAAAGAAATTTTTAAGTGCGACCGTGCCTCTTGGAGAGCTTAGATATTTGTTTGCGATGGCTCTTGAGATGGTTGAAGGGTTGCGTCCAAGCTCGTCTGCTAGGTCTTTTAGCTTCATAGGCTTTATGTCGCCACCCAAAAAGTAGTCGTACTGATACTCAACTATCATGAGCCCTATCTTATAAAGTGTCGCCTTTCTCATCTCGAGAGCGTCTATGAGCTCGCTTGCCTCTTTTATGCGTGAGCTTACAAAGGCCTCTTTCTCGTCTAATCCCTCGGTGTCAATCGAAATTTCAGGATAATAATCGTCATTTATCTGCACGCTAATGCCACTACTGGTGCTTAGCACAAAGATATCAGGCACCTTTTGGCTAGCCTCTTCTAGATATTCAATCGCCGGAGGATTTTTAAATTTCTTTATTATTTTTAGTGCGTCGTCGTAAAATTTAAGCTTTCTAAGCTTTTCTATATTTTCAAAATTTAAGATGATTTTTTTAGCACTCTGCCTGATCTCATCGCTAGTTTCGATCTCGCCAAGCTGAAACAAAAAGCTCTCTTTGATATCCTTTGCTCCCACGCCACATGGCTCAAGATAGGCAAATCTAGCCCTTACTCGCTCCACTTCGCTCTCGCAAAAGCCCGCAAAAATTTCATCATCATAAGAAAAATAGCCCTCGTCATCTAAACACTCAATGATCTTATATGCGATATCTTGGGACTTTTGCGTGGGGAAAAGTGGTGGATTGATCTGACTAATTAGCTTTTCATAGAGGCTTTCTTTATAGATGCTTAAAGCCTCGATGCTCTCGCTAACCGAGTTTTTGCTAACCTGCTCGAAAAAATTTCGCCTTTTTTCGCTTTTTTCTAAATTTTTATGTTCGATCGTGGCAAAAGGGTTTTCTTTTATAAAAGGCTCAAGCGTCTCTTTTAGCTCATCAAGCCCGCTTTGAAGGATAGGAAGCCAGCTTCTTAGCGTTTGGTTTAGTTTGATCTTTGGCGCTAAAGTTTGCTTTTGCCTTAGCATCATCTACTCAAGCAGCTTAAATTCTTCGCCAAGATAGTGCGTTCTAACAAGCTTGTTGTTCGCTACTTCGCTCGCACTGCCACTTGCTAGCAGCGAGCCATCTTTGATGACGTAGGCTCTGTCGCAAATGGCTAGCGTCTCACGGACGTTGTGGTCAGTTATCAAAACGCCTATGCCTAGCTTTTTAAGGTCTCTAACGATGCTTTGGATATCGCTAACTGCGATAGGATCGACGCCTGCAAATGGCTCATCGAGCAGTAAAAATTTTGGCTTTATGATGAGGCTTCTAGCGATCTCACAGCGTCTGCGCTCGCCGCCACTTAGGCTAACGCCCTTTCTTAGGCGGATAGGCTCGATATTTAGCATATTTAGCATCTCATTTACTCTTTTAGAGATATCTTCTTTACTTTGATTTAGTATTTCAGCGCCAAGGAGTAAATTTTCTTCTACGCTTAGCTCTTTAAATATGCTTGATTCTTGCGGTAAATAGCCAATGCCAAGGTGCGCTCTTTTGTGAAGCGGGACGTTTGTGATCTTTTCGTCGTTTAAAAAGACATCTCCGCTAGTTGGCGAGATGAGCCCGCAGATCATATAAAAAGTAGTCGTCTTTCCAGCGCCGTTTGGCCCAAGAAGCCCCACCACTTCGCCACTATTTACCTCTAAAGATATGCCTTTTATGATCTCACTTTTCTTAATCGTCTTTTTTAGATCTTTTACTTCTAGTTTATGCACTTATAACCTCGTATTTTCTGCCATTTTTGCTAGGAGAAATTTTTACTAACGTATAGCTCTCGCCGTTTTTCTTTAGAGCTTTTTCTAAATTTTCATCGCCCCACTCTACTAGATGAAGGCCCTCTTCAAATAAATTTTCGAAAAGGCCATTTTTTGCCATCCCGTCAAATCCGATCTGGTAAATGTCGTAGTGGTAGATATCTTTGCCGTAAATTTGCATCAAAGAAAATGTCGGCGACGTCACGCTCTCATCTATGCCGTGCGCTTTGATAATCGCCTTTACAAGCGTCGTTTTGCCACTTGCTAAATCGCCACTTAGTAGCACCACGCCACTTTTTGGTAGCACCCGCACAAGCTCATTAAGCTCATTTTCTAAAAGCTCAAAAACCATCAAAGCTCTTTTACATATTCGCTTTGAGCGCTTTTTGGTATGCTCTTTGTAGTTGGGATCGCTAGCACCTCATATCTCGCCTCACGAGCTAGAAATTTGATAGTGATAACGTCGCCGATCTTGACATCTTTAGCCGCTTTTGCCTGCACGCCGTTGATGCTCACAACGCCACTTTTACACATATCTTCGCTAACGGCACGCCTTTTGGTGATATTTACTACGTTTAAAAATTTATCTACTCTCATGCGGCGGATTTTAACAAAAATAGCCTTAAATTTTTAATCCTTTAGATATTTTAAAAGCTCTTTTAAATTTAGAGGTATGACGCTGCCATGGGTTTCATTTTTAAAAAGTTCAAAGTGAGAATTTACGCCACTTTGCTGTAAAATTTGAGCTAAATCACTCGCCTTTAAAATGCCAGCTTTATCCGTTTTGCCCTTTCTCTTTTCAAGCTCACCAACGCTAAGAAAGACAAATTTGGCTTTTAATTTCTCTTTAAATTTACCCTCACTCACATTTTGCTTTAAAATTTCAGACTCGCCCCACCAAAGAGATGGCGAAGCGATAAAGAAATTTGTAAAAATGCCATCATTTTTAAGCAAGGCATAGAGCGTAAAAAGGCCGCCAAAAGAGTGTCCATAAAGGCTTTTTTGGCTGTCTTGCACGTTAAATTTTTGATCAATTAACGGCACTAAATTTTTAGTTAAAAAGTGGTAAAAAGCATCTGCGCCACCACCTTTGCTAAACTCCTCGCCCTCTGCCTTTGGCGTGAGATCTCTTGTGCGTTTTTCTATCTCGTAGCTTTTGTTTGTGTCATATCCTATGCCTATTATTAGCGGTGCAGTCGTGGCGTCAAATTTGTTTAAGAGCATGTTAAACTGGGCGTTTGCGTCAAGTAAGAAAAGCACATTTTTAAACTCATCTTGCCCCTTTAGCTTGGCTGTGAAAATTTTATAAATTTCATCATTTGCGCTCATTTTAAAGGTTGAAATTTCAAATTTACTAGCGGCTTTCTCGCTTAATGGCTCAGGTGTTTGGCTAGGCCCTGCGTGCAAAATTTGCGTCACACCAAGCATAAAAAGCAAAAATTTAAAGGCTCTTACCATTTTGCAGCGACCTTAAACCAAAATCTCCTGCCCTCTTGCGGATACCAGTAGTAGTTGCCGTCGTCTGCTAGCGCCTCATCGTATCTTACTTTATCAAAGATATTGTAGGCATTTAGGCTAAGCGTTAGGTGCTTGTTTGCATCCCAACTGACGCCTGTATCGAAGGTGAGTAGGTCTTTTGTGTTCTCTCTTACTCTGTTGCCAGCGCCAAAATTTACGCTTGTTAGCTTGCTCTCGTAGTTTGCGCCAAAAAAAGTCTTGACGCTTTTTACAGGCTTATATGTAAGCGTGGCGTGAAGTGTGTGCTCTGGCGTTGCTGTTAGGCTTTTGCCATCAAGTCTAGCTAGGTCTGTCTCGCTAAATTTCATAGGACCTCTTGGCGTGTTTATCGTTGGGTTGCCAGTTTTTATCTTTGACTTATTATAGGTATAGTTTGAGCTTAAATTTAGATTTGAAAGGATGTTATAGTCACCACTTAGCTCCACACCCCAAACGGTCGCGCCCTCGATGTTAAAGTAAGTTCCCCAGCCAGGACAACCCACACTTGGGATTTTTGCGCTTGGTGGGCAAGGACCAAAGGCTGGAATTTTATTTACATTACTGCCGTCGGTGTCTAGGATCTTATCTTTAAATTCATTTCTAAAAAGCGTCACCGAGCCTCTAAAATCAGCTTGATTGTCATAATATGCTCCAACTTCATAAGTCGTGCTCTTTTCTGGCTTTAGGTCTTTGTTACCAAAATCAACTATCCTCCAGCCACCTTGGATAGTGCCTACTTCTGGAGAAATTTGATTGACATTAGGTGTTTTATAGCCGGTTGCCACGCCGCCTTTTAGGCTTAGCGTATCTGTGGCGTTATAGACTAAGTAGGCTCTTGGCGAGAGGTGGTTGCCAAAAAATTCGTTGTGAGTGAGCCTTGAGCCAAGCGTTAAAAAGAGCTTTTCGTCTAAAATTTGCCACTCATCTTCGATAAATCCCGCATGCTCACTCATCGAGTAGGTCTTTGGGTCTTTTAAGCCGTTTTTTGAAGCGTTTGAGACGATGAAGGTCGTGCCTACATTTTGCTTGCTAAAGTCATAGCCAAAAGTTAGTGCGTGAGCGCCAAGAAAGGTTGTAAATTTTGAGTTAAAGTTGTGATTTTTAACTTTTGCAGGTATGAGGCTGTCAAAAAGGCTCGTTCTTTGCGTCTCATCATAGATGTAGCTGATATCGGCATTTAGGTTATCAAATTCGCCAAGGTAGCCCACTCCGTAACTCTTTTTTTCGTAGTCGTAAGCGTTTAAAAGCTTATTTGTCTTTATAGTGGCTGTTTTGCCGACTGTTCGCGAGTAGTCGTGTTTTTCACTTGAGCCAAGGATGAAAAATTTATTGTGCTCATCTGGAGTGATCCAAAGTTTCGCACTTAAATTTCTCTTATCGCTCTTTTGGTAGCCGCCTTTGTAATTATCCTCATCTCTTAGCTTTTTATAGCCCCAAAGCTGAAGAGCAAGAAGATCTTTATAAAGTGGTAAATTTAGATAAAAATCGCCCTGTCTGCCGTCTCCTATGCCCTTATGCGTGTTTATCGTGGTTGAGATGCCGACATTGCCTCTAAATTTTGAAAAGTCTTTTTTGGTGATGATGTTGATGACGCCGCCGACTGCATCGCTACCATAAAGCGAGCTCATCGGCCCACGGATAACTTCTATACGCTCGATCGCCTCGGCTGGCGGGATGAAATTTGAGTTCATATCCCCTGCTCCGCCCTTTGGATTTGCGCTACTTGAATTTACCCTTTTGCCATCAATTAAAACTAGCGTTTGAGATTTTTCCATGCCACGTATCGAGATACCGCTAGCTGCTCCGTCCTCGCCGCCAACGACATTTACGCCTGGCACCTTTTGAGCAATAGAGTGAAGTGAGGTAAAGCTATCTTTTGTAAGCTCATCGCCACTTATCACGCTGATACTTGCAGGGGCTTCTTTTATCTGTTGCGAAAAGCCACTCGCACTTACTACGACGCCATCTAGCTTGGTTTCGTTATTATCTTTCTCTACTGCATAGAGAGAATTTACCACACAAGCACTAAGGCAAATGGCGATAAATTTTGATCTTTTCATGGTTGTCCTTTTGTTAAATTTAAAAAACGTCCTAAATTTAACAGAGTATAAATAAAACTAATATTAATTATCAAGATTTATAATAATATTTTTCTAAGCGCTCTACAAAGTGAAATTTGACCTTTAAATTTTAAAAAATACTTACATTATAAATTAGCTTAGTTTATTAAAAATTAATCAATTTAGGCTAAAATACGACCATTTCAACAAAAGGACAGCTATGAAAAAAGATGTAAAAAAAGTTGTTTTAGCATACTCAGGCGGACTTGACACAAGTATTATTTTAAAGTGGCTCCAAGACGAATATAAATGCGAAGTAGTCACATTTACAGCTGACATAGGTCAAGGCGAAGAGCTAGAGCCTGCACGCAAAAAAGCATTAGCACTTGGCGTAAAACCTGAAAATATTTTTATAGAAGATTTAAGAGAAGAATTTGTGCGTGATTATGTATTTCCAATGTTTAGAGCAAATGCCATCTATGAGGGCGAATATCTGCTTGGCACATCGATCGCGCGCCCGCTAATAGCAAAACGCCAAAGCGAGATCGCAAGACTTGTTGGTGCTGATGGTGTGAGCCACGGAGCAACAGGTAAAGGCAACGACCAAGTTCGCTTTGAGCTTGGCTACTACGCACTTGGCGATAATCTAACTATCATCGCTCCATGGCGCGAGTGGGATCTAAACAGCCGCGAAAAGCTCTTAGCATACGCTGAGAAAAACGGCATAGATATAACCAAAAAACCAGGCAAAAGCCCATACTCAATGGACGCAAATTTACTTCACATAAGCTACGAAGGTCTAGTGCTTGAAGACCCAAGCCATGCACCAGAAGATGATATGTGGAGATGGACAGTAAGCCCAAAAGATGCTCCAGATAAGAGTGAGATCATCGAGATCGGCTATGAAAAAGGCGATCCAGTTAGTATAAACGGCAAAAAAATGAGCCCAGCTGAAATTTTAACCGAGCTAAACCGCCTTGGCGCAAAACACGGCATCGGCAGACTTGACATCGTAGAAAACCGCTCAGTTGGTATGAAGAGCCGCGGCTGCTACGAAACTCCAGGTGGCACTATAATGCTAAAAGCGCATCGTGCGATAGAGAGCATCACGCTAGATCGCGGCGCAGCTCACTTAAAAGATGAGATCATGCCAAGATACGCAGAACTAATTTACAACGGATACTGGTGGTCACCTGAGCGAAATATGCTCCAAGCTCTCATCGACAAGAGCCAAGAGCACGTAAATGGCTCTGTAAAAGTTGAGCTTTATAAAGGCAATGTGACTATCCTTGGTAGAAACAGCAAAGATGATAATCTCTTTAGCGAGGCGTACTGCACATTTGAAGAAGACAGCGTTTATGATCAAAAAGATGCAGCTGGATTTATCAAACTAAATGCGCTTCGCTTCATCATCGCACGCAAAAATGGGCGAAAATTTGACTAAAAATAAAATTTAAAAGGACAAAAATGAAAGTATTATTAATAAAAGATGTAAAAGGACTTGGAAAAGCTGGCGAGATAAAAGAGGTAAAAGATGGCTATGGCAACAACTTTTTAATCGGCAAAGGCTTTGCAAAAGCAGCCACTCCAGATGTCCTTCGTCAATACGAAGCAGCTCAAAAGAGAAAGGCTGAAGAGCTAAAATATGAGATCGCAAATTTAGAAAAACTAAAAGAAGAGCTTGCAAAAGTGACAGTCGTCGTTAAGAAAACTCTTGGTGCAAATGGCTCGCTCTTTGGCTCAGTTTCAAAAGAGGAGATCGCAGCAGAGCTTGAAAAGACACATCATTTGGTAGTTGAGAAAAAGGCTATCGATCTGGATACACACCTAAAAGCAGTTGGTCTTTATGATGTCTCTATAAAGCTTGGTCACTCGATAAATGCGACCTTAAAGGTTGATGTGCAAGGAGAGTAGATGTTTCATGCGACAACCATCTTAGCCTACAAAGGCAAAAATAAAGCGGTCATCGGCGGTGATGGACAGGTTAGCTTTGGCAACACCGTCTTAAAGGGCAATGCCGTAAAAATTCGCAAAATTCACAACGGCAAAGTCCTAGCTGGCTTTGCTGGCAGTACTGCTGACGCGTTTAATCTCTTTGATATGTTTGAGAAAAATTTAGAGCATACAAAGGGTGACTTGCTAAAGGCGGTGATAGAATTTAGCAAAGAGTGGCGCAAAGACAAGTATCTAAGAAAGCTTGAAGCGATGATGCTTGTGCTTGATAGGGATAAAATTTTCTTACTTAGTGGCACTGGGGATGTAGTAGAACCTGAAGATGGCAAGATAGCAGCTATCGGAAGTGGTGGAAACTACGCACTTTCAGCGGCTCGTGCCCTAGATAAATTTGCCGATATCGACGAAGAGGAGCTAGTCAAAGAGAGCCTAAAGATCGCCGGCGAAATTTGCATCTATACAAATACAAACATCAAAACTTATGTTTTAGAATAAGAGAGAAAATGAACTTAACACCAAGAGAAATTGTTAAATTTTTAGATGACTATGTGATCGGTCAAAAGGACGCCAAAAAGATCATAGCGATCGCGCTTCGCAACCGCTATCGCCGTATGAAGCTTGAAAAGAGCTTGCAAGATGACATCATGCCAAAAAATATCTTGATGATCGGCTCAACTGGCGTTGGTAAAACCGAGATCGCAAGGCGTCTTTCAAAGATGATGGGGCTACCTTTTATAAAGGTTGAGGCTAGCAAATATACCGAGGTTGGCTTTGTTGGTCGCGACGTTGAAAGTATGGTAAGAGACCTTGCAATGGCATCATATAATCTCGTAAAAAACGAGCAAAGCGAGAAAAACCAAGACAAGATAAATGCCTACATCGAAGAAAAGATCGTCTCAAAGCTACTTCCGCCACTTCCAAAAGGTGCAAGTGAAGAGAAGCAAGCAGAGTATGCTAAGAGCTATGACAAGATGCTAAATAGGCTAAGAAACGGCGAGCTTGACGAGCTAAGTATCGAGATCGAGGTGCAGCAAAACCCACTTGAATCTGGCTCAAACGTGCCACCTGACATGGCACAGATGCAAGAGAGCTTTATAAAGATAATTGGCATCGGTGGCAAGAACATCAAAAAAGAGATGAAGGTAAAAGACGCTAAAAAAGCCCTTCAAAGCGAGGCAAATGATAAAATTTTAGACCTTGAGAGCGTAAAAACTGAGGCTTTAAGAAGAGCTGAAAACGAGGGCATCATCTTTATAGACGAGATCGATAAGGTCGCTGTTGGCTCAGGTAGCTCAAACAGGCAAGATCCTAGCAAAGAAGGTGTGCAAAGAGACTTGCTACCTATCGTTGAGGGCTCGAATGTAAATACTAAATTTGGAAATTTAAAGACAGATCACATTTTATTTATCGCAGCTGGCGCCTTTCACATAAGCAAACCAAGTGATCTCATCCCAGAGCTTCAAGGCCGTTTCCCACTAAGGGTCGAGCTTGATAGTCTTGATGAGGACGCGCTTTATCAAATTTTAACCCAGCCAAAAAATTCGCTTTTAAAACAATATATCGCACTTCTTTCAACTGAAAATGTCGAGCTAGAATTTGACGATGAAGCGATAAAAGAGATAGCAAGGATCGCTCACGCAGCAAATGAAAAGATGGAAGACATCGGTGCTAGACGCCTTCACACGGTGATCGAGCGCGTGATAGAAGATATCAGCTTTGAGGCTAGCGAAAAGAGCGGCGAAAAGATAAATGTCACAAAAGAGCTCGTAAAAGAGCGCCTAAAAGACGTGGTTGAGGATCAAGATCTAGCGAGGTATATACTTTGAAATCAGGCTTTGTTAGCATCATAGGACGCACAAATGCTGGCAAAAGCTCGTTTTTAAATGCATTGTTGAATGAAAAGATCGCCATTGTCTCGCACAAGCAAAACGCAACTCGCAGAAAGATAAATGGCATAGTTATGAACGGCAAAGATCAGATCATCTTTACCGACACGCCAGGGCTTCACGAGAGCAACAAGGCGATAAATCAACTACTAATAAACCAAGCTATAAAATCGATGGGAGACTGCGATCTCATCGTATTTTTAGCGCCTATCCATGATGATACAAGCGACTACGAGAAATTTCTAGCTCTAAATCCTGAAAAACCACACATCTTAGTGCTAACAAAAGTCGATGAGAGCTCAAATGCTAAAGTACTTGAAAAGATCACTCAGTACCAGAAATTTCAAGATAAATTTGCAGCACTTCTTACTTTTAGCACCAAGCAGGCTACCTATAAAAAGCCGCTTCTTGATGAAATTTGCAAGCTTTTGCCAGAGCATGAGTACTTTTATGATCCAGAATTTCTCACACCAACAAATGAAAAAGAAATTTTTAGAGAATTTATACTTGAAGCGATCTATGAAAATTTAAGCGATGAGATCCCATATCTTAGCGATGCGATCATAAAAAGCGTAAAAGAAAAAACAGGTATCACTGAAATTTATGCGAGCATCATCACGGAGCGTGACATCCACAAAAGTATGATCATCGGGAAAAATGGTGAAACTATTAAAAGAATAGGAATTTTTGCAAGAAAGTTAATACAAAATTTAACAAACACAAAGGTCTTTCTAAAGCTCGATGTAGTCGTTAAAAAAGGCTGGAGCAAAGAAGAAAAGAGCCTAAATCAGATAATCGGCTATTGATTTTTTATTTTAAAGATATTAAAATACCCAATATAAGCGTTTAGGAAGGTTTTTTGATTCATGATGAATATTAAAAAAAATAGTGAAATTTCTATAGTTGCGCTAGATCCGTATGACTATAAAGGATTTCGTTATCACAACAGCAATGTAGAAGCTTTTAACTTTTCAAAAACAGTCAATAAACGCGACTTTTTTATCTCATATATAAAATTTAAAGACTTAAAAACAACAACATTTTTTATCCCTAGAAGTGTTGATAACGACGCCCTATATGAGGAGCTTTATTCAAAGGCCTATGCGGAGCTTTCGCTAGATCCTGCGCTTGATAATAAGATATTTTTCTCAGAAGGCACTACAAAAGCTCAAGAGAGAATTTTTACTGTTTTTGCTATCACAAATGAAGATATAAATTCGATCTTTAAAGCAGTTGCAAAAAAGGTCCCATATATCGACTACCTTGCGCCTGAACCTTTGATCTACTCTGCTATTTATAAAAAAGGCTTGTTGCCTAGCACGCAAGCAGACTGCTTTATAGCGCTTAGAAAAGATGAATCATTTTTAAGCATATATTTAGATGGTGATTTTTTTACTGCAAGAGAAATTCGCTATAACCTAAACTATCTCAAAGATAAATTCTTAGAGCAAAGCGGCGACCGCCTAAGCGATGATAAATTTCTCGAAGTTTTATCTCAAAGAGGACTTGTAAATAAAGATGATGATGGCTTTAACTACGATCTAAACACAGTTTTTGAAGATTATATCTTTTACTTTAACGATATTTTAAACATTATAAATAGCCAAAATGGCATATCTATAAAGAAAATTTACATAGATTGTGACTATGAGATCAAAAATTTTGCAAATTTCATCTCTACCAAACTTGGTTTGGATGCAGAGTATATAAATATAAAAGTTGCGATAAACAACAAAAACTATACCATAAACGAGCGTTATAACGTTATGGCTTTATTTGGTAGATTTTATACCAAAGAGCCATTTTATGAGAATTTTAACCTCTCAAATATGCTTCGTCCAGATCCATTTGTCAAAAGAAAAAGTGGCAAATTCTTGCTCACTTGCGCTGCGGCATTTGCGCTAAGTATGTTATATCCAGCTTACAACTACATAGCTGGTCTTGTTTTAGAAAAAGATAGCGCAAGACTAAATGATGAATATAGCGTCCTAAACGCACAAGAGATGCAGATAAAAGAGACGCTAGCTAAAATTTCAAGAGAACAAGAGGCGGTAAAAGAACAGACTCAAAAAGAGAATGAAAAGCTAAATTTCAGAAAAGGTCTGCTTGCTGAGATCGAAAATAAAAAAGATAATTACGCTATGAAGGGTTTAAATCTTTTTAAAATTACCGATATTTTAAATCTAAACGCAGTTCATATCACAAACATCGTAAATAACGATAGAAATTTGACTATAACTGCAGTTAGCGATAATGAAAAAAGGATAACCCAGTTGATCAAAGATATCAGCAAAGATGAAAAATACTTGGTAAATACTAAAAAAATTCGTTCAGATGACGCTAAACACGAGTATGAAAGTAATATAAGCATAGAGATTAGACAATGAGACAAGATATTTTGAGCAAAATAGATCAATACTTTGATAGCAAAAAGCCAAACGAAACAAACCTCATTTTTCTTGGCTCAGCGCTTATCATAGCTTATCTTGTCTATATGCTATGCTTTGATCCTGCGCAAAATTTCTTTGACGAAAAGCTTGATAAACATACGAGAATTTCTACAAAGCTAGAAAACACTAGAAATTATCTAGCCTCAGTGAGCTCTCCTGATGGCGATAGAAATTTTAAGATAAACGAAGAAAATAGAAATTTAAGCAATCTAAAACTTCGCTACACGAATATTTTGAAATTTAATACCTATTTTGACTCAAAGCTTAAAGAGCTTTCATTTTTGCTTTTTGACAATCAAAACTGGGCAAACTATATAGATAGCATCGTGCTTTTGGCAAAACAAAATAATATAAAAATTTTAGAGCTTAAAAGTGATATAAAAGAGCCAAATTTCCAAAAGATAGAGCAAATTTTAAATATAGATGTCACTTGCCTTGGAAATTTTAAAGATATGCTTAGCTATATAAACGGACTTGAAGAGTCAAAACTCGTAGTAGATCTTCACAAAATGGATATAAATTCCACTCAAAAAGATCTAGGAGCTAAGCTCTCTATCTCTGTGTGGGGTATGAAGTACTGATGAAAAAATTTGGTTTATTTTTAATTTTAGCTCTAAGCCTATTTGGCAGTGAGTTTGAAGGCGAGATGAAAAACTATGATGAAGTTTTTGTTAAGATAAAAGAGCAAAGAAAAGGGCTTAATAGCGGTGAAATTTCTAGCTTGCAAGATCCTTTCAAGCTAAATTTGCCAGTTGCTCCAAAAGGCGATCAAAACACTACAAAATACTCTTCTGCAAGGGGGCTTATGCTAAAGGCCATTTTGCTAAATAAAGCAAATATAAATGGCAAGTGGTATAAAGTGGGAGATATGATTGATGATTACAATATCACAAGTGTTCAAAATAGCAAGGTTATCATCGTAAAAGATGGTGAAAAACAAGAACTAACTCTTAAAAATGGAAGTAAAAATGTTGGTATCAAAATTAAGTAAATTTATTATAACTGTGGCGTTAGCTTCATTTTTAGCTACTCCTATAATGGCAAAACCAAGCACATGCTTGAGTAAAAATTTTAGTATGAAGATCACAGACGATATAAGTCTTGGCGATGTTTTAAATCAGCTCTCTGAAATGTGTGATTTTAGTATCGTTGCAAAAGATGCTTATAGCAAAAAAGAGCTTGATGATAAAGTCTTTGGCGTGAATATAAGAAATATGAGCCTAAGTGAGGTCTTTGATCTGCTTTTAAATGAGAAAAATTTAAGCTATGAGTTTTCAAACAATGTCTTAAAAATCTCATCGCTTCAAACAAAAATTTTTAAAATAGACTATATAACCTCTATCCGTGAAGGCACAGCCATCACAAAAGCTTCAGTTGATGCCTCTCCGTCAGAAGTTGGTAGTAGCTCAAGTAGTGATAATGGCTCTAGCGATATAAAAAATGAAAATAACTTGATAAGAACAACTGAGAAATTTGACTTTTGGGAGAAGCTTGACGCTGAGCTAAAAGCTATCTTAAACAATAGTAGCGAGCACATCACAGCACCAGATCCTATTATAAACCAAAATGCTGGACTTATCACAGTTACAGCTACTCCGTCGCAATTAAAACGTGTGGAAAAATACATAGCTGAGATGCAAAGAAGGCTTAAAAAACAAGTCATCATCGACGTTTCTATCATAGCAGTTGATCTAAATAATGAGTATAAACAAGGTGTTGATTGGAGTAAATTTGAGCTTGGATTTAACTCATATATTGGCAACACAGGTACTGGCAATAGCTCTAGTGCAAGCTGGACAAACAAAGGAAATAGCTTAAGCGATGGCTTTGGCCGCACATTAAATATTGCTGCAAATCTAAACTTTAGCCTTGATGGTATGATAAATTTCCTTGAAACAAATGGTAAAACAAAGGTCGTTTCGAGTCCAAAAGTAACTACCCTAAACAACCAACAGGCGCTAATTTCTGTGGGCGATAATATAAATTACCGCGTAATGGAAGAGACAGATAATGGTAGCAATAATAATAATAATAACAGGCTTACAACGACTTACAAGCAATACTCTGTATTTATCGGTATCTTGTTAAATTTACTTCCAGAAGTTTCAGATAACAACAAAATTATGCTTCGTATAAACCCTAGTTTAAGTAGTTTTAAGTATGCAGAAGATGACACAAGATCACAAAATACAGCCATTAGAGAGATTGCTCCTGATACAGTTCAGAAAAAACTCTCAACAGTCGTTCAGGTAAATAGCGGTGATACAATCATACTTGGTGGGCTTATCGGACAGACTAAAAATAAGCAAAACACGGCTGTGCCACTTCTTGCTGACATACCTTTGATAGGAAGTGTCTTTAAAAGCACAAGAGATGGCGTAAAAACTACTGAGCTTATCTTTGTCATCACGCCAAGAGTTGTTGATCTTGAAGATCCAAAACCAGTGCAGCAGTCGCTAAAAGATCTGGGATTTTCTAAATCGATCTATGAGTAACGAAAATATTTATACACATATAAAAGATGTTTTCATAGATGAAGACGAGAGTTTAAATTTCGTAAATTTAGACAACTCTATAAGCTGCTACAACAAGATAGTTTTAGCTTTAAAAAAGCCACTAAAGCTTATCTTGTTTTATGGTAAGCCAGGTAGCGGCAAGACTTTTTTGCTAAACAAGATCGCAAATGATCTAAAAGAAGATAAAAGCCTCATCTTTTTCCCGCATCCATTTTTTAGCGAGGCGACATTTATCGAGGCGCTTTGTGAGCAAATTTATGGAAAAAAGCTGGAAGATATAAATAACTTTGAGAGCTTTATAAAATTTTATTCAAAAGACTTTAGTAGTAAAGATGAAATTTTAAAAAATCAAATGACGGTTATCCTAGATGAAGCGCAGCTCTATCCGACCGAGCTTATTGAGAAAATAAGGCTTATGGCCGATACTAGGATGTTTAAATTTCTCTTTACGATACATAAAACTGAAAATGAAGATATTTTGGCAAAAGATTATTTTCAAACTAGAATTTGGGAGAGCATCGAGCTAAGCAGCGCTGATGTAAATGAGATCATCATATACTTGCAAAGAAAGCTTAGCCAAAAAAACTATGATAAATACCTTAAATTTGACAAAAAAGACTACGAGTGCGCTTACTCATTTTGCGGTGGAAATTTAAGAACGCTAAATAAGATAATGTATAAATTCTATGAAATTTGCGAATACTACGAGCAGTATCAGCCTTCAAAACTTAGCGGTGATAAGGCAAATATCATGATACTTACCATGGCTGCACTTGATGCGGGGCTAATTGATGCTTGAACCACAAGAAATTCAAAGATTAGAAAAGCTCTATGAGAGCTACAAGAAAAAAAATGGTGGCTTTTTGCATAAAATTTTTAATGCCAAAAATTCTAAAATTTTAATCATCGAGCTTTTGCTTATCATTATTTTGCTGGCTGCACTGATAGCGCTAAGTTTAGAAAAAGCTCCAAGTCTTGCTAGTAAAAGCGATAAAGTTTTAGCCAAAAACGCAACTATAGCAAAAATGGTAGAAAAAAATGAGACAAATGTAAGCGTTCTTAGTGAGCTAAAGCAAAAGAGTGAGGTCGCTAAGGCTAAATTTGAAGAGGGTAAAAAGCAAGACGAACTAGCTGATAAGATAGCTAAAAAGCTTGAAGAGGTTGTAAAGACAAACGAAACAAATGATACTTCAAAAAATGACCCAAAAAAGCAAAGAAGTTCACAAGGCTGGCTTAAGCTAAACATCCCTGATGAAGAGCCACTTACCGAACAAAATGGCATAAGCGTGCCACAAGATGAAGTGATAGATCTTGAGTCAAAACCAGCTAGAAAGCGTGTAAATATACAAGTAACTTCAGCATCTAATGAAGAGAGCGTGCTAAGAGAACAATTTTTAAAGACAAATAATCCAACTATTGCACTTGAGCTTGCGAGATTAAATTTTAGAAATAATAATTTCAAAGAAGCTATAAAGTGGTCGCTTGCTGCGAACGATATAGATAATAGCTTAGAGGAGTCGTGGATCATCTTTGCAAAGTCAAAATATAAGCTAAAACAAAGCGATGATGCCGTAAAAGCTCTAAGGGAGTATAATAAAAACTTAAACAAAGCTTCGATAAATGAGCTTATAAATAAGATAAAAAGTGGAACATTATGAAATTTTTTGCTATTTTTTTTGTTTTTGTTTGTGAAGTTTTTGCTGTTAGTCTAACTGAGATTAGGGATGACTTTAACAGCGCAAACTACGCAAAAGTCTGCAACCAAAAGGTTGAGGACTTTTTAAAAACACAAAATAACGAAGAGCAAATTTCTATGTTTGGCATCGCTTGCATAAAGATGAATGATCTAAACAGGCTAGCAACTCCGATCGATAAGCTAGTAAAGAGCGAAAAATCAAGAGAAAATGCTGCCTATTTTGCTGACATCTTATTTAAGAAAAAGCTCTTATTTCACGCTATGATAGATGGCGTTGATATAAGCTATATCAGGCTTCCAAAGAGTGATTATATACTTTCATTTTTGTTTGATAAATTTGTAAAAAAAGAGTATGTCGAAGAGCTTGGTACATTTATCTTTGAAGAGCCAAATTCTGATACAAGATATGAGATAAGCCCAACAAATGGGCAAATACCAAAGCTTGTGCTTAAAATTTTTAAAAATAACGACCTGAAATCACAAATAGAGTATAGATAATGAAAAATGTAGAAAATGTAATCTTAAAAAATATAGAACAAAACGGCAAACTAAGCACATCAGATATAGAAAAGATAAAGCAGATAAGCGAGCAAGAAGGCAAAGGCCTTGTTAAAATTTTAAGAGATGAAAATTTACTAAATGACGATGACTTTATGGAAATTTTGTCTGATATTTATAGGAGAGGGCATGTAAATATCGATGAAATTTCAAACGACCTTGAGCTTGATATCAAGGCTTTTGTTAAATTTATAAGCGAGAAATTTAAGGTTTTATACTTTGATCTTGATGATATCGACATCGACTACCGCATCAGCGAAAAGCTAAGCACCGCTCAGCTAAAGACATATAGCGCGATCCCAGTAAAAGAAGATGAGATAAGTGTATATGTCGCTTTTAAAAATC
Organism: Campylobacter concisus; assembly: GCF_015230015.1. Taxonomy (GTDB): domain Bacteria; phylum Campylobacterota; class Campylobacteria; order Campylobacterales; family Campylobacteraceae; genus Campylobacter_A; species Campylobacter_A concisus_AF. Next base: position 48,706 of record NZ_JAAKZC010000013.1, read on the forward strand.
CATTTGACGTTATGGCTCAAGATAAGGTGCAAAATTTATTTAATAGAAAACTGCTAAAAGTTGCCATCGCTCAGCCAACTCAGATAGAAAAATATATAAGCAAGCTAGCACTAAATGAGAGCATAAAAGATGTGATAACAGAGATCAGAAGAGAGCTTTCAAGCTCGGCTAGCCAAGGGCAAAACAGTGAAAACTCTGGAATTTTAAAGCTAATCGAGATCATCTTAAAAACATCTATCCAAAGCAGAGCCAGCGACATCCACATCGAGCCAACCGAGACAAACTGCATCGTAAGAAGCAGGATCGATGGCATGCTAAGTGAGACATTTATATTTGATAAAGATATCTATCCGCCGATGGTTAGCCGTATGAAGCTACTTTCAAACATGGACATCGCAGAGCGTCGCCGCCCACAAGATGGTAGATTTTCAGCTCAAATTTTAGACAAAGAGTATGATTTTCGTATCTCGACGCTACCTATCTTAAATGGCGAAAGTATAGTTTTAAGGATTTTGGATAAGTCAAAGGTTATTATAAATTTAGAAGATCTTGGCATGCACCCAGATAACTTTGCCAAATTTAAAAAGAGCATGAAAGCGCCTTATGGTATCATTCTAGTCACTGGTCCAACAGGCTCAGGTAAGACAACGACACTTTACGGCGCGCTAAATGATATAAAAAGCGTAAAAACTAAGATCATCACAGTTGAAGACCCGGTCGAATACCAGCTAAATATGATCCAACAAGTGCATGTAAATGAAAAGGCTGGACTTACCTTTGTCTCAGCTCTTCGCTCTATCTTGAGGCAAGATCCAGACGTCATAATGATAGGCGAGATCAGGGATCAAGAGACGCTTCGCATAGCGATACAAGCGGCACTTACTGGTCACCTTGTCTTTTCTACGCTTCACACAAATGATGCCATAAGCGCACTTCCTCGTATGATAGATATGGGCATCGAGCCTTATCTAGTAAGTGGCGCGCTCGTTTGCATAGAGGCTCAAAGGCTAGTTAGAAAGCTCTGCCCGCACTGCAAACAAAAGATCACTCTATCTCAAAAGGCATTTGACGAGGTTAAAAAATTTGTCCCTGAAAACTATCAGTTTTACAAAAGTGTCGGATGTCCGCAATGCTCACAAACAGGATACTTGGGACGTGAAATGATAAGTGAAATTTTACCTATTAGTGATCATATAGCAAGTATGGTTGCAAATGGCGCTTCTAAAGATGAGCTTAAAAGCGTAGCTTACGAAGAGGGCTTTATAGATATGTTTCATGATGGTGTCATAAGAGCGGCAAATGGCATAACCACGCTTGAAGAAGTTTATAGGGTTGCTAAGATATGAAATACTTTGAGGTTGAGTACATCCAAAACGGCAAACGCCATAAGATGAGCCTAAGAGCGAACAATAAAAGCGAGATCAAAGATAAAGCAAATGTCACTGGCATGATCGTAAAGATCAAAGAGACGCAAACTTCTAGCATAAATAACTTTGAAAATTTACAAAATGTGATCGCAAAGGCTTTTACTAATCCAAAGGTCAAAATCCCAAATTTAGTTGCCACCATAAGACAGCTTAGCGTTATGACAAATGCTGGAATTTCTATCCACGATAGCATTAAAGAGGTTGCAAACTCTACTGAGGATAAGCGCCTGAAATTTATATTTCAAACCATAGATGAGGAGCTAAATCAAGGCTCAAGCCTCACAAATAGTATAGAAAATTTCAAAGAAGAGCTAGGCGACGTGACGCTAGCGATGATAAGACTTGGCGAGAGCACTGGTAATATGGCTGACGCGCTTGCAAAGCTTGCCTCTATCTTGCAAGAAGTCTGGGATAATCAGCAAAAATTTAAAAAAGCCATCCGCTATCCGATAACTGTCATCTGCGCGATCATCATAGCCTTTGTCATCCTTATGATACTTGTTGTGCCGCAGTTTAGAGAAATTTTTGAGCAGTTAAATGCAGAGTTGCCACTGCCAACTAAAATTTTACTAAATATCGAATACGTCATGACGAACTACGGCTTTTATATCCTTGGTGCGCTTGCATTTATCGGATATTTGCTTAGAAAATACTACCTTGATAGTGAAGAATTTCAAGATAAAGTCGATAAATACCTTTTGAAAGTCTATCTCATTGGTAAGATCATATTTTATTCGAATATGAGCAGGTTTAACCTCATCTTTACAGAGCTTGTTCGAGCTGGTTTGCCTATAGCAGATGCCCTTGATACGGCTGTGATAACGGTCTCAAACAAGGATATCAAAAAGAAGCTAAGCGGCGTTAAGATACTTGTTGGTAGGGGTGTTAGCCTAACAGAAGCCTTTAGAGATACAAATTTATATGAAAATATGCTCATACAGATGATAAGCGCTGGCGAGCAAAGTGGTAGCTTAGACGATATGACGCAAAAAGTAACTGACTATTACAGGATGAAATTTAACGATATTATTGATAACATCTCAAACTATATTGAGCCTATCTTACTCGTTTTTATAGCGGGCATGGTGCTTTTACTAGCTCTTGGTATATTTTTGCCGATGTGGGATCTATCAAAAGCCGTTAAAAACTAAAATAATTAAAATCTTAAAGGAGAGAAGATGTCTGAAAACAAAGAACACATGGTCGAAGAGAGCGCCTTTTTGGTCTCAAAGACTGACTTAAAAGGACGTATTACATATTGTAACGAGCCATTTTTAAAGATAGTTGGAGCTAAACAAGCTGAAGTCTTGGGTAAGCCTCATAACATAATAAGACACCCAGATATGCCAAGAGCTGTTTTCAAGCTACTTTGGGAGCGCATAAAAAATAAAGAAGAAATTTTTGCTTATGTTAAAAACAAAAGCTTTGATGGTGGATATTACTGGGTCTTTGCAAATATCACAACTTCGCTTGATGTGCAAAATAATCCAGTTGGCTACTACTCAGTTAGACGCAAGCCAAATCCAAAGGCGATCGAGGTGATAGAGCCTATATATCAAAAGTTATTATCGGTAGAAAAGAGCGGTGGCATGGATGCTTCGATGAAATTTTTAACTGAATTTTTAAAAGAAAAAAATATAAGTTATGATGAATTTATAAATAACCTACAAAGGCTATAATGATGTTTGGAAAAAAACTTGACTCTATAAATGAAATTTTAAGCGTGGTAGGCTCAGCTAGAAACGGCATCTTGGAGCCTAGGATAGTAAATGTAAAAGAAAATGACCCACTTTATGAAGTAGCACTTGGTATAAATGACTTGCTTGATCAAGTTGAGGCACTTCAAAGAGAAATTTCAACCTCAATAGACGCTGCTCAAAGCGGACTAACATATAGAAATATCTTTACAGAGGGATTTCGCGGTATATTTAAACAAAATGCCATTTCTATGAGTAATGGCGTAACTGGCATAAAAGATAGTCACAAAAGTAAAGTAAGAGGTCTGCTTTCAAAAGAGCTTGACACACTTGGCAATGGCAACGACGGCATAGAAGATGTTAGAAACGATCTAAATGAGAGTATCAAAAACCTTAGCCAAATGGCACTCATGGCAAAAGATACGGCTAGAATCGCTGAGGATACGACGCAAAGCATTAATGAGCTAAGCGTAAATATGAGCTCACTTGAGGAGCTGATAGAGGGCTCAAGTCACGCCATAAGCACGCTAAATAGTAGAACAGACGATATCACTTCGGTTGTAAATTTGATAAAAGATATAGCTGAGCAGACAAATTTACTAGCTCTAAACGCAGCCATTGAAGCAGCACGTGCAGGTGAGCATGGACGTGGCTTTGCAGTTGTTGCTGATGAGGTTAGAAAATTAGCTGAAAATACCCAAAAAGCAACACACGAGATCGGCGTAAATATCCAAACACTTCAGCAAGAAGCCAAAGATATAGATGAAAATTCTAAAAAAATAGATGAAATTTCAAAGATCGCCACAGCAAATGTTGAAAATTTCAAACAAACTTTAGCTAGCTTTAACCAAAATGCAAAAGAGACAGCCCAAAGGTCAAAATATGTAGAAGACAAGACCTTTGGCATCATCGCAAAGATAGCTATCATTGTCTATAAAGTGGGCGTTTATTCAGACACTGTAAATGAGCAAGGTTACAGCGATGATATAGCAAAAGATGCAGATGATCTTGTAGCATGGTATGAAAATGAGTGCGCAAAGAGCTTTAGTCACACTAAAATTTATGAAAAATCACGCCATTTAGTGGATGAGTTTAACAAAAACATCAAAGCCATATTGACAGAAGCTGGCAAGGGCTATAACGAGAAAAATTTAAAACATTTTGTCACTGAGTTTAGAAAGCTTGAAGATCTTAGCAGAGAGATATTTAACTCATACAACGAAATGGTCGCTTCAAAATAACTTCAAATTTGCTAGACTCGCATTGGGTCTAGCTTTTTAAATTTATATATCAAATTCTATTTTCTATTGTGCTTGCAAGTGTATTTTGCAATTTTAGTGATTTTTAAAATTTACCTCTTTTGGTAAGAAAAGTAGCTATAAAACAAGGCTAAAAATTTATCTAGATTTGTTTTTGGATGGATATTTTATAAAAGTCTGTAAATTTAAGAGATTTTGTTTTTAAATTTACGAATTTTTCACTACAAAACAAGGTTAAAATTTAGCTAGACTTCATAAATTCTGCTTTTTAAAGTCTCCATTTTTTGCGACAAAGCTTTAAAATGCGCCCTTTACCACCATAACATCTGGCACTTTGAGGACAGTGCCAAGCAAATTTAGAGTTTGCAAGAAAAATTGTTTTTGGATTTTGCTATTTATAGCGAGAAAAGAAGCTCAAATTTAGCCAAGTTTCTACTTTAAATTTTACTTCCTTATTTTTTCAAATTTAAAATCTATAATGTTTTATTGTTGGTTTTAAAACTAAAGATTAAATTAAACCCCTGCTTTAAAATATAAATTTAAATTTAGCAAACCACCCTAACCCAAATTTAAAAAATTTATAGCTCTCAAATTTAATAATAAAATAGTTTTAAAGCCTGCACATTAAATTTAACGCACAGGCTTTGAGAAAGTGTATTAAAAATTTAACCCAAAAGCTCTTTTGCGATCATGCTTATGCGTTTTGCTTCAGCGCTCGCTCCGATCTCATCTTTTGCCATTTTCATTACAGCACCTAAATTTTTACCAACCTTTTCGATGATACTTTTGATCTTCTCTTTTAGCTCATCATCACTTAGCTGAGCTGGCAAATATGCTTTGATTAGCTCGATCTCGCTTTGCTCTTTTTTGGCTAGATCCTCTCTTGCTCCCTTTAAATAGAGCTCAACCGAGTCAGCCCTCTTTTTGATCTCTTTTTGAAGTAGCGGAAGCACGACCTCGTCGGTCATCTCGATCCTTTGATCGACTTCTACTTGCTTAAGTGCCGCATTTAGTGTTCTTAAAGTGTCCCTTTTAAACTCATCTTTTGCCTTCATAGCCTCTTTTATATCAGCTAAAATTTGCTCTCTTATACTCATTTTCTCTCCTTTAAATTTTTGAAATCATAACTAAAATTTTGTGATAATTTCTTGAAATATGCCTTTTAAATAAGCTGCTCCAACGCCCTCTCTAAGCCCATCGTCTATTACTATAAATTTCGCTTCTTGCCCGCTTAGTAGCTCTTTTAAGAGCAGTGTCCCAGCGATGAGCGGATACTTTCTGCTTCTTCCAACCGCCACGTCAGCGCTTTTGTCATCCATCTTTAAAAGCTCATTTACAAACCAAGCAAGATCGCCATTTTTAAGCTCATATCCACTCACTTTTTTTGGATCATAACTCTCGTAGTTTAGCCCAAGCTTTAGTGCTGCGATGGTGGTCGGCACGCCAGAAGTTAGAACAATAAGTCTATTGTCAAGACTTGTTAGAAATTCACTTGCCTCTTTTGTATAAATTTTTGCATTTTCTTGCATCAGATCAAGCGTTTTAAACCTCTCGTAAAAGGTAATGATGCCAAATTTAAAGCTTATAAATTTCCCCTCTTCGCCTATCTCGGAGCTTGCACCGCCGATGTCGATCAGGCTAAATTTATCATTTATGCCAAGCTTTTTTAAGGCATTTTGCACGCCTAAAAATGTAAGTTTTGCTTCAGCTTGCCCATCAATGATATGAAAATTTATGCCAAATTTCTCTCTTATCTCACTAAAAATTTCTTCGCTATTTGATGCCACTCTAAAAGCTTCAGTCGCAACTGCCACACATTTAAATTTAGCAAAGTCAAATTTGCTTTTAGCCTCCGCTATCGCAACAAAGAGCCTATTTTTAGCCTCTTCGCCTATCTTGCCACTTTCGTTTAAGCCCCTTGCAGCTCCAACTATCTTTTCATAAATTTGCTCGTTGTTAAAGCCATTTTGCTCTTTTTTTATAAGTGCCACGCGAAAGGTGTTTGAGCCAAGATCGATCGCTATAACCAAAATTTATCCTTAATATTTTTGCCAAATTCTAACATATGATAATTTAGTATCATTTAAAGTGAGAAAATTCTAAAAACTTTAATAATTTTCAAGATATAATTTTGCTAAAAACTCTTACAAGGGGGCTTGATTGCTTCGAGATAACTTCTTGGCGTTAGTTATTTTTGCGATTTGCAGCGTTGGATTTTTCGTTTGGGGCTATCAATACATCCCGGCAAATAACTACTTTTTATTCTTGATCGCTGGTATGTTTGGTCTTTTTATGGCGTTTAATATCGGCGGAAATGACGTTGCAAACAGCTTTGGCACAAGCGTCGGCGCAAAAACACTCACACTAAAACAAGCTCTCGTCATCGCAGCCATTTTTGAGCTTAGTGGTGCGATATTCGCAGGATCTGAGGTTACAAATACCATTAGAAACGAGATCGTGAAATTTCCAAGCGACATAAACCCTATGAAATTTGTCATCATCATGATCTCAGCCCTTCTAAGCTCTGGTCTTTGGCTATTTTATGCGTCTAAAAAGGGTTTGCCAGTCTCGACCACTCACTCGATAGTTGGCGGCATCGTTGGTGCAGGACTTGCTATGGGATTTATGATAAAAGATCCTGAGCCACTTAATATGGTCTCTTGGGGTGAGATCGGCAGGATCGCCGTTAGCTGGGTCATCTCGCCACTACTTGGCGGCGTGATGTCTTATATTATATTTGGCTACGTAAAGAGCAAAATAATCGAGCCAACGCACGAGCTAAAGACAAATTTAAAAGCGCTAAAAGCTGAGAGAAAAGCCTATAAAGAAAGCTTCATAAAAGCGCTCAAAACAAAGCCAGCTGAGGAGCAGATAGCCACTCTTTCAAAGATCGCAGTTATCGATGAGGACGAGATCGAAACCACTGAATACAGCGAGTACCGCTCAAAAATTCGCATCATGAAAGATAGCGAAAAAGAGATAGATACCTTTAAAGCTATGAAAAAGCACATCCCGATCATCGCTGGATTTGCCGCAATGGTCATCTCATCAATGATGCTTTTTAAAGGGCTAGAGCATATAAATTTAGCCTTTAGCATCATCCAAACAGTCTGGATCATCTTCGTCATCGGCGCACTAGCGTATCTTGCAAGCCTTGCTATCATAAACGTCATGAGCAAAAACGATAGCGAAAAGAGCATCAATAGAATTTTCTCATGGTTTCAAATTTTTACCGCTTCATCTTTTGCTTTTTCACATGGCGCAAACGACATCGCAAACGCAGTTGGACCATTTGCAGCCGTACTTGACGTGCTAAAAACTGGCTCTATAAATGAAAGCTCACCCATACCAAGCATCGCAATGGTAACCTTTGGCATCTCGCTTGTCGTTGGACTCTGGTTTTTAGGCAAAGAAGTGATCACAACTATCGGCTCAAAACTAGCTGAAATTTTACCTACGACTGGCTTTAGCGCCGAGCTTGCTTCAAGTATCGTCATACTTCTAGCTACAAAGCTTGGCATACCGGTAAGCTCTACGCATATCCTAATAGGCGCTGTTTTGGGCATTGGTATCGTAAATAAAAATGCAAACTGGAAAATGGTAAGACCTATCATCCTAGCTTGGCTCATCACACTTCCTGCAGCTGCTATCTCATCGGCTATATTTTATTTTGCCCTTGCTAAATTTCTAGGCGTTTAGTCATATTTTTAAATAGCAAAATCACCCTATTCTTTTGATGTTTTTTGTATAAATTTTATATGAAAGCTTGGCAAGTTGATCCAACCTGCCAAGTAAATTTGAAGTTATTTTTTCTTAATGATAATCTTCTCGCCACGTTATTGCAATTTTTAGTTTTTTCTAAAAAATCTAATCATCTTAGCCTGGATTTTAAACATCTCTGAAAGCTCCATTATCGGATAAGCTCCAGCATATTTTTTGCCACCTGGCAGGTCTTTGCTAACGCCACCGCGTGCTGCGATCTGAGCGAAGTCTCCAACGCTTACGTGACCAGCTGAGCCACTTTGTCCGCCCATTACGACATTTCTTCCTAAAATGGTTGAGCCAGCAAGTCCAGTTTGTGATACGATGAGGCAGCCATTTCCAAGTTCGCAGTTGTGACCTATTTGAACAAGGTTGTCTATCTTTGTGTAGTTTGCTATCATCGTGCTTTCAAAAACGCCGCGATCTATCGTCGTGCAAGCGCCGATCTCGACAAAATCGCCCAAAACAACATTGCCATTGTGATAAATTTTCACATGCTCGCCAGTTTTTGTATGCGCATAGCCAAAGCCGTCACTGCCGATGACGCAGTTTGCTAGCAGGTGGCACTCGTTGCCCACCACGCAGTCATTATAGATGACGACGTTTGGATGGATGATGCAGTTTTTGCCGACGCTTACGTTATCGCCCAAAAACGCCCCAGCCATCACTATCGTGTTTTCGCCCACGCTCACGTTTGAGCCGATGTAGACGTTTGGCATGATAGTTGCGCTCTCGGCGATATTTGACGGCTTTGGCTCGCAAAATAGCGGCTTTGCGTACTCTTTGCTAAGTATAGCAAAGGCAAGGTGTGGGTTGTCGCAGACTAGTGCTACCATGCCAGCTGGCACTAAGTCTAAAAGCGCATTTGTCACCAAAATGGCTCCAGCGTTTGAGCTACCTATAAATTTAGCATTTTTCTCGCCGTCGCAGTATGTTAGCTCAGCTTTATTTGCATTTTTTAATGAATTTAGAGCAAAAATTTCCAGGTCTTCTCCGCTAAAAGTAGCGTTTACTTTTAAGGCTATTTCACTTAGTTTCATCATATATCCATTATCACAGATCCGCCGCGCACGACGTCAACTGGGTTAAATTTCTTTATTGACTTTAAAAAGCTCTCTATCCTGCTCGCATCGTCAGCCACCATGACGACAATGTAGTTTTCGTTTGTATTTGTGACGATGCCGTTATATGACTTTAGTATCGCCTCAAGGCCAGCAAAATTTTCACCAAGCGGAATTTTCACAAGTGCCATCTCTTTTTCGACAAATTCGCCACTTTCTATGACTTTATATGTTGGGATGAGTTTGTGAAGCTGTTTTACGATCTGCTCTAAAACCCTCTCATCGCCGCTTGTTACGATGCTTAGCCTTGAGAAGTTACTCTCAGGTATCGGAGCGACCGTGAGCGTATCGATGTTGTAGCCTCTGCCCGCAAAAAGCCCAGAAATTCTAGCCAAAACGCCGTGTTCGTTTAATACAATAACTGAAATCGTTCTTCTTATACTGCTCATTTTTCTTCCTTGCTCTTTAATATCATATTATAAATCGCAGCCCCAGCTGGAACCATAGGAAGTACGTCCTCAAAGCGGTCGATCCTCACGTCGATAAGTGCTGATTTTTTACTCTTGATCGCCTCTTTTAACGCCTTTTTGAACTCATCTTTGCTCTTGCATACAAAGCCAACGCCGCCAAATCCCTCAGCGATCTTTACAAAATCAGGCTGCAAGCTAAGATCAGTAGATGAGTAGCGCTTCTCATAGAAAAATGTCTGCCACTGGCGCACCATGCCAAGGAAGTTGTTGTTTAAGATGATGTTTATGACAGGGACATTTATCTCATAAGCAGTCATTAGCTCTTGGATATTCATAAGTATCGAGCCGTCGCCTGTGAAATTTACAACCAAATGCTCAGGCTTGGCACACTTTGCGCCGATCGCCGCAGGGAGGCCGTATCCCATCGTACCAAGGCCACCACTTGTGACAAGCTGTCTTGGGCGGTTAAATGGATAAAACTGTGCCACCCACATCTGGTGCTGACCGACGTCAGTTGCGATGATAGCCTCAGGGCCAACTATCTTTGCAGTCTCTTCAACGACCCATTGAGGCTTTAAGACCTTGTCGCTATCTGTGTAGCCAAGTGGATTTAGCTTTTGATATCTATCTAAAATTTCTCTCCAAGGTGCATAGTTTTTAGGTTCGTTCTTTACCTCTTCATAAAGCTCGGTTAGCACGTTGGTAAGGTCGCCAACTATTGGAAAATGGGCGTTTATGATCTTTGAAATAGAGCTTGGGTCGATGTCGATGTGGATGATCTTGGCGTGTTTTGCAAATTCGTCCGTTCTGCCAGTGATCCTGTCGCAAAACCTAGCTCCAAGCGAAATGAGAAGGTCGCACTCACTCAAAGCCATGTTTGAAGCGTAGCTGCCGTGCATACCAGCCATGCCTAAATTTAGCTCATCTTTTGCGTCAAGCACACCAAGAGCCATTAGAGTTTCAACCGCTGGAATGCCCGTTTTTTGCATAAATTTACGGATGATCTCGCTTGCATTTGACGCGATCGCGCCGCCACCTATGTATAAAAGCGGTCTTTTGGCCTCATTTATCGCAGCTGCCGCCTTTTTTATCTGCTTTTGGTTGCCTTTGTAGGTCGGCTTGTAGCTTGGGATGGAAATTTCTTTTGGATATACAAAGTCGCCAAGCTTTGATGTGATATTTTTTGGGATGTCGATATGAACTGGTCCTGGGCGGCCTGATCTTGCGATGTAAAAGGCCTCTTTTATGATGCGAGGCAGCTCCTCGACGCTATTTACTAAAAAGTTGTGCTTGACACATGGACGTGAAATACCGACTGCATCGATCTCTTGAAAGGCATCTGTGCCGATCATAAAGGTTGGTACTTGACCACTTATAAGCACAACTGGGATGCTGTCGCTGTAAGCTGTGGCAAGGCCAGTGACTGCGTTTGTAAAGCCAGGACCGCTTGTTACAAAAGCCACGCCAACTTTGCCGCTAACCCTAGCGTATCCGTCTGCTGCGTGAACGGCTGCTTGCTCATGGCGAACCAAGACGTGCTTAAAATAAGTTTGTTTATATGTCTCGTCGTAGATATTTAAAGCTGCACCGCCAGGATAGCCAAAAACTATCTCAACGCCCTCTTCGTGCAAGGCTTCGCTTATCATCTGTGAACCAGAAATTTGTTTTATCATCACTTTAGCCTTTTGATAAATTTATCGCAAATTATATCCCAAAGCATTTTAAATCCATTTTAACTTTTTAGCGAAATTTGGGCGTTATCTTAAATTTTCAGAAAAAAATTTGAGCTAGAAAAGTAAAGAATACAAAATATTTTATATATATTTATGCATATTATTTTTAGTATTTTGATAAATTTGGCAAATTTGGAGCAAAATTTAAAAAGCGGAGGGACGACAACCAAGACAACCAAGACAACCAAGACAACCAAGACAACCAAGACAACCAAGACAACCAAGACAACCAAGACAACCAAGACAACCAAGACAACCAAGACAACCAAGACAACCAAGACAACCAAG
>NZ_JAAKZC010000014.1 GCF_015230015.1 Campylobacter concisus
CATTATAGCTGGATTTATCGCTGATATGCTCTTAAAAACCAAAATTTTTACTATTATTGGCACCATTTTTGCTATCTTTTGGATCATTTTTTATCCAATTTTTTTAAAAAATAGACGAAGAGTGGCGCTAAAAAGCTTAGAAATTTCAGACTTTAAAAAAGAGATGATCTTTGAAGTAGATGAGAAAAATTTGGCATTTTATGAAAATGAGCCAAAAGAAAATGAAATTTTTGACATAAAAGATGTAAGTGAAATTTACGAGCTTAAAAATATCTTTGTCATCTTTATAAATGAAAAAATTCATCTTGTCTTGCCAAAAAATAAAGAAACCTCAGAGCTAGTAAAAGCACTTATAAAAAAGAGCAGAAAAGAGCTACTACTTTTTGAAAATTTAGACTACAAAAGCGTTATGGGCTAAGCTTGTAAATTTACAAGCTTAGATGTGATCAAGCGTGCTTCTTATGAGCTCTTCAAAGTCTTTAGCGTTCATCGGCTTACCCCAGAAATAACCTTGTATCTCATCGCAGCCTAGCTCTCTTAAAATTTCAAGCTGAGTTTCATCTTCAACACCCTCAGCGATCGTCTTTAGCTCGATATTTTTAGCTAGAGTTATAACGCTTTTTACAACGTCTCTATCGATCTCGTTTATAGCGATGTTATCAACTAGTTCTTTTGCGATCTTTAGCCTATCTAGTGGATACTTTTTGATGTAGTTCATCGATGAAAAGCCAGTGCCAAAGTCATCAATGGAGATGCTCATGCCCTTATCTGAAAATTTCTTTAAGACTGTTTGCATGATCTCTTCGGCATTGACGAGACTTGCCTCTGTAAGCTCGATATCAACGCACTTTGGATCCATGCCAAATTCTTCAACATAGCCAAAGATGTCCGATGCAAAATTTACATTATCAACCTGTTTTGGCGAGATATTGATGCCAACTTTTAGGCTGATACCATACTTTTTGTTCCAGTAGCTCATCTGCCTTATGGCCTCTTTTGCCACCCATATTCCTATTGTATTTATGATAGAGCTTTGCTCGGCTACTGGGATAAATTTAGCCGGACTTACAAAGCCTTTTACCGGAGAGTTCCACCTTATAAGAGCCTCAGCACCTATTATCTTTTTACCATTTAGCAGATACTGCGGCTGGAAATTTAGGCTAAATTCCTCATCAAAATTCATAGAATTTAGCAAAATTTCTATGTAGTTTTTCTCCTGAATGATCTCTTTTATATCATCGTAAAAGACATATTTTGTATTAACATCTCTTTTTGCTGCATCAAGTGCCGCTCCAGCTTGCATGATAAGATCATCAGCTAAAATTTCACTTGTTTGCGTTGAGCTAACGCCAACCTTTGCTCCAAGAGCTATCTTATAATCGCCAACTGAGATTTGCTCGGCTATGATGTTTAGCAGATAGTATAAAAATTCTCTATAATGCCCCTCATTTTTTTGCTTTAAAACTATCATAAAGTCATCGCCGCCAAACCTTGAGACGATAGCGCCCTCTGGCAAGATCGCTTTTATATTTTTAGAAAATTTCAAAAGCACCTCATCACCCACGTAGTGGCCGTATGAGTCATTTATAGCCTTAAAGTGGTTGATGTCGATGCTATAAATATCTATCTTTTCGCCAAGCGCTTTGGTCTTTATCATCTCTGATAGTTTGCTTAAAAATGACTGTCTATTTAAAAGCCCAGTGAGTGAGTCAAATTCGCTAAGCTGTCTTAAGCGCTCATTTTTCTCTTCAAGCTCTTTTAAGCTATCTTGGATATCTTCGTCAAGTTGAGCGATGATATGCCTTTCAGATCTAGCTAAATCCCTCATAGCAACTGTGCTTGAGATACTATAAATTAGCGCTGCATAGGCTAGCAAAACCATAAGTAGAAAAACTATCCAAACAGAGTAAATTTTATCTGTATTAGCAGCTCCTAAAAAAAGTAGAGAGATGAAAAGCAATGTAATAAATTTATATATAATCACTCTTATATAGTCTTTTCTACAGCTTCTTATCTTGATATTTGCCTCGTTTTCCTTTAAATGCAAGCAAGCTACAAATATAATAAAAAATGCAACTTTAAAGAAAAACTCGTAATGAACATTTGTACCACCGTATGCCAAAAAGGCCTTTGACGAGTAGTATGCATCACAAACACAAATGATAAGCAAAGCTAATAAATATAAAAGAAGGCTCACTCTTTTATAGCTAAAAATTGGTTTTTTTGATACGAAATTTAGTGAAAACGCGACAACAAAGACAAAGCAAAAGATAAAAATATCCATTATGATGTATGAAAGGCTAGTTACGAATTCTTTATTAAGCGCTACTGCTAGACTTCTATCAAAAACTACAAACCAAAAAAAACTAACCACAATAAGCATCAAAGCAAGCGCATCTACTGCGACTTGTTGCCATATCACTCTTTTTAAAATCCTTGTAAAAAAGGCAATAAAAGAGACAATAAACATAAAAAATGGGATCAAATATAAAATTTGCATAAGCTCCGTGCGAGAGATATTTTTTCCTTGCATGATAAGTGATCTATCATAAAGTAGCAAAAGGATATCTGCTAACGCCCAGCTCGCTATAGCTAAAAATATATAGGTCCAGTATGAGTTTAAATTTCTACTACTTTTTAATAAAAAGAACAAAAATATGGCGATCACTACATCAGTGCCAACTGATAAAGCCGTCAGATAAAACTGATCTCCCAGATAAATAGCAGAAAAATAAGCAATAATCAGGGCAAATATAAATAAAAAAGAGCCACTATGAAAATTTGTTATCCTATCAAGCACGGCTCTTCTCCGCTTGTTGGGCTAGTTTTTGCCACCTTTGCCACTCGCCACTATCATCGACATCGTTGCCGATAGCCTCGTAGCTAGCGTAAAAATGCTCAACAAATTTCTTGCACTCTTCATCTTTTGGCAGATAGCTTTGCTCATCTTTTTGGCAAAATTTCTCCAAAAACACGCTCGCATCATATTTTTTAGCGTATGTTTGCGCTAGATCGAAGTAGTTTTGCAAGCAAATTTCTTTAAATTTAGCGTAGGCTTGCTCGCTCATATCCACGCTTAGTTTGCCGTCAAATTTAAGCACTCCAGCCCTAAAAAGCAAGCTAAGATGTATGAGCCCCTCGCAGTAATAAGCCCTCACCTCATCGACCTTTCGCCACGCGATAAGCCCAACCGCGCGAGCTATCAGCTCATGAAAGACGGCCATTTTATACTCCGCCTCTTCGTGCAAGAAGAAATTTACTAGCCCACCAGTCGTCGCCTTGTACTCTTCGATAAATTTAAAGACGCCACTTTTATTCATGCTCATCTCAGTATCAAGTCCGATAAAGAGGATGTGTCCAAACTCATGGCCGATCGTTGAAATTTCATATACTTTTTTCCAAATTTTTGGCTTTAAAAATAAAATTTCTCTACCAAAATCCAAAAATTCCTTGCTAAAAATTTCAGCCCCAAGCTTCATAAAAGGCTTTGCTTTTGCGCCCTCGTAGACGTGATTTACAAAGGCAAAAATTTTCTTGCCGCATTTTGCACTCACGCTCTCATCATTTGGCACGACCTGAGCGCTAAAAAGCCCGTTTAGCTCCGCTGCGTAATATATCATCGGCACACTTATATAAAGCTGCGTTCTAGCGATATTTTCGCTAACTGCTTTGTTTGTCGCGGCGTTATCAAATTTGATCTTTTCGCAAACGCTCTCGTAAGTTTTTGTCACTTTTTCTTTAAATTTAAGCTCATCAATGCCCTCGCTATCGACCAGCCTGATGTCCCACTCAAGTGCGACTGCGTGCGTGTAGGCATCCTCGTAGTACTCTAGCGGATGGCCTGGCTGAAGCGCGCCTTTTACACCCATCCACGCTATCTCAGCCTCTTGCCAAGCGTTTATAACCTTTGCATTGTCCTCTTCACAAAAGGCATTTTGCAGCTTTTCAAGGTATTTTACGTAGGATTTTTGCTCGTCGCTCTTAGCTAAATTTCTTAAAATTTCAAGATTTTTTATAAATACTTTTTTAAGCTCTTTTACCTCATCTTTAAAAGCAAGCGCGTAAGGTAAAAAGCTAAATTTCTCGCCCTCTTTGCAAACTGCGCCATACGTTCTATCAGCTCTTACGCCGTTACTATCACACTGAAATAAGCCGTTTTTAGTAATAAACTCATTTGCCTCGCCTAAATCTTTAAATTTAGCCTCAAACTCTTTATTTGTGGTGTCTATTATCTTATCTTGCCATGAAATTTGCCACGCATTTAGACTAAGCCCAAGCTCGTGCATAGCCTCAACAAAAGCTTGATAAAACTGGTCTAAAATTTGCTCATCACGTGCCTTTTTTATAAGCTCGGCGTGCAGATTTTCATATAAATTTCTAACGTAGCCGTAGATCAAATTTAGCACGCGCTTTTGCTCGTCCTCGGCTAAATTTAGCTTTTTTAGCTCATTTTGAAGTGGATCAACTTTAAGATCAACTATCCTTCTAGCAAGAGCTAGTTTTTGGCTCGGCGTGCCAGCAAGGGCGCAAATTTTCACAGCATCAGCTATGATCTTGTCATCTAAATTTTTATAAATAGCATTTAGCTTGGATTTTTGCTCTTTTGTAAGTTCGTTTAGTCTTTTAAAATCATTCATCTTTTCATCCCTTAAAGTTGCAGGATTTTAGCATAAAGCCATTAAAATTTGCTACAATTTACCAAAAATTTAAGATCTAAAAGGCAAAAAATGGATATTTTAAAGGACTTTGGCGAGCCTCGTATAAAGCAAGTTATGCTACCAAAAGATACAAACTCAGCTGGCAATATCTTTGGCGGCTGGATAATGAGTCAGATAGACCTTGCAGGTGCTCAGGCTGCCAGAGAAATTTCGCCTGAGCGAGTTGTGACAATTTCGATGAAAGAGATCATATTTAAGCAACCAGTCTTTGTTGGCGACGTGCTAAGCTGCTATGCAAAGATCATCGCAGTTGGCAAAACATCGATAACAACGCAGATAGAAGTAACTGCACTTAGGCTAAATGATGGCGGTTTTAGAGAGACTATACACGTCACAAGCGCTACTGCGACCTATGTCAGTGTGACAAAAGATGGACACAAAAAACCTATAGATGAGAAGCTAAAAAAGCTTCACGGCTTTTAAAATTTGGTTGCGATTTATGCAACCAAACCCCTAAATTTATCGCTATTTTTAAAAGAATTTGAAAAAAAATAACTTCAAAAAAGAGAAATTTCAACTTATTTAAATGCTTTATAAAGTAAAATCTGCCCTTACACTTTTTTGGGAGAAAGATGAAAAAATCACGCTTAGGGCTTTTACAAACGCATATTTTAGATATCTTAACACAAGATGAGCTGGAGAAATTTGAGTTTAAAGAGCTGCCAAAAACAAGCACGATCTACACCGAAGATATCGAGATAATTATCCTAAAAAGCGGCTCAGCAAAGCTCTCATTTTTTGAAGATGGCGAGGAATTTATCCTTTATCATTTAGAAAAAAACAACATCGCCATACTTGATGACAACTGCGCCTTTGAAGTGCTTGAAGATGCCCAAATTTACGTTATTAGACTAGATAATATCGGCGAAATTTTACACAATCCAAAAGCTGCAAGCGAGATTTTAACAACCACACTAAACACCATCATCGTGCAGCGCCAAATCACAAAGTCGATACTTTTTGAGGACGCAAAGGGCAGGATTGCAAATTTCTTAATCGAGCTTGCAAATGAACAAGATCTAAAACAAAACGGCTACCGCTACGTCTTTTTGCCATTTTCCCTAAAGGTGCTATCAAGCTTTGTTGGTCTTAAACGCCAAAGCGCCTCAACAGCATTTAATGAGCTTATCAAAGACGACATCATCAGAAAGATCACACCGCACGAATTTCTCATCATCGACCACGAAAAACTAGAAAGTTATACAAACTAATATCACTCAGGATCCTCAGAGAATTCATTATCTCTAAAAATTTCATAAAAATTTATGAGCCAAAAGATAAAAGCAAGTGCTATCAAAGTGGCTGGCAGATGAATATAAAATCCACTCCAAAAATATGCCAAAATACCTCTACTAATGCCAGCTAAAATAACTAAAATAAAAGCAATTTTGCTAAGGCGTAAAAATTCGAGTTCTTGTCCGCTGTGACGAAGTCCAGCAATATTAAAAATAAGCATAACACTAAAAATAACGGCATTTATGGCTATTAAATGCATAAAATTTATTTCAAGACCTAGATTTAAAAGCCCACTTGCCCCGATACCTAAAAAACCAACCGCTAAAAATATCTGCATAAAGTAATAGTAAATCACAAAATTATGCCTCAAAAGCTGCTTGTAGTGCCACTCTTTAAGTTTTGCAAGCACCGCACATCCGCAAGCAATGGCTACATAGTGGGTGCCGATGCTTTTTTCAAAAAATATATTAAAAAGCAAAAATGCACAAGTCATGCAAATAGCGATATTTTTATAGATAAAATTTGGTACAAAGATAGCCTCATCCATATCTTTTTCTCGCTTTAGCGCTTCTTTGCCAAGTACAACGCTAACACGATATGAAATAAGCAAGATAGCGATGATATGAAGATAAATTTGCAAATTTAAAAATTTTTCGTTGCTACTTATTAGATAATAAATTTCAAAGCCTAAAATACCAAACAAAAATCCAAGTACGCCAAATTGATCAAGATTTTTATCTCGCCAGATCATATAAAGGCAAAGCATCACTAGATATGCCCAAAAAAGCATAATAAAAAAATGTGCTAAAAATAAGCTAAAAAGTGCAGCTATAAAGCTAGTTGCAAAGAGTGAAAATAAAATGTAAGCGTGGGCTTTTAGTGAGGAGCTGAAATTTGTCCAGTCGGTTAGTCCAGTGAGTAAAAATCCAGCATAAGCAAGTGCTAGAAAAAGGTGTAAAAATATAAATTTATGCAAACTCACAAAATCAGTTGGTGTAAAAAATATAGCAGCTCCCAGCACAGCACAGGCAGCACTGGTAAGAAAAAATATCCTCATAGGATAGGTAAAAAAGTTGTTAATCATAATAAATTTGCCCTTTAAAATTTTCATCTATTGTTTTGCTAATAAATGCAAAATCACGGTTTTTAAAAGCCTCATCTAAAATAAGCTCTTTTTGTATGACCGCACCTTTATTTGCGAGAAAATAAATTCTATTTGACATCTTTACGGCCTCCATTCTGTCGTGCGTAACGAGTATTATGCTCATACCCTCACTCACTCTTTGGCTAACGATATCGATCAAAATTTCTTTCATATCATAATCAAGCCCAGAAAATGGCTCATCCATTAAAAGCAGGTCAGGTTTTGTCACAACCGCTCTTACAAAAGCAACCCTTTGCCTCATGCCACCACTTAGTTCATTTGGGTATTTTAGTGCGTCTTTTTGACTAAGACCAACCTTAGCAAAGAGCTTTAAAACGCTGTTTTGATCAGCTTTATCCATAACCAAAAGCACATTTTCAAGAGCATTTTTCCATGTAAGCAGACGATTTTCTTGAAAAAAATATGTAGTCTTTTTAAATTTATTAAAAATTTCCCCTTTTCTAGGCTCATTTAGTCCGCTAATAAGGCGCAAAATGGTAGTTTTTCCACAACCTGATGGTCCAAAAAGCGTCACCACTTCGCCTTTTTCTACCTTTAAATTAAAATTTCTTACGACCTTATCTCTTAAAATTTCATACTCTACATTTTTAAGCTCAAGCATCATCTTCTCCAAGGCATCAGGGCTATTTTTAAAGGCTCAATGATGAGGTACTCAAAAAGCATGATAAGAGCGATGCTTAAAAGAACATACGCCATCACTTCAGTTGTTTCAAGCATTGCCCTTGCATTTGCTATCTTTGCTCCCATGCCGTTATTTGCACCTAGTAGTTCGGCCATTATGACTATTTTTACACCCATTGCAACAGCTACGCTAACAGAGCTTATGATATAGCTTGTAAGATGTGGGATATAGAGGTGTTTTATCTTTTTTAAAAAGCCTAAATGATAGGCATCAAACATCTCTTTTAGCTCCTCATCTACACTACTCATAGCAACTGCCGAGCTTGCAAAAGTAAGCGGTAAAACGGTTATAAAGATAGTAAAAATGGTGCTAAAATTTCCAAATCCAAACCAAAAAATAGCAAGCACTATCCAAATAATTGGTGGCATCGATAAAAGCAAGGTAATGACAGGTTTTAAAAGGGCTGCAAAGCTTTTAAAGCTACCTGCTATTAGCCCTAAAAATATACCAAAAAATGTTGCCGTGCTAACCCCAACTAGCGATCTGCAAAGCGTTATATTTATCTCGCTATTTTTGTAATCTTTTGTAATTTCGCAGGCTTTTAAAAATACATCTTTTGGCGATGGGAGTAGGAGTGGGGAGCTAAACTCGCTTCCCACTTGCCAAATGGCTAAGATCAAAAAAACTACGGCAAATCCGCTAAATCCACCCCAAAAATAATCAATTATTTTTAAAAAGGCTGAGCGATCTTTTTTGACGCCGTCGATTAGTATCATAAAAATAGACCTTTATCTGGCATCTTGCCGCCTAGAAATTTTGGATTGAACTGATAAATTTCTTCAAAAAATGCCATGATCTCATTTTGTAGTTCATTTGCTTTTGTCACTGTTAGATTTGCCTTATCAAAGGCATTTGCAAGTGCCACTTCTGGAGCTGGTAAGTAGCTTGAACCTATCTTTGCTGCACTTTGCTTGTTCTCAAGTATCCAAGAAAGAGCATTTTTAAGATCGCTATGAAGCGTATCAAATAGATTTAAGCTCTTCTCATAAAAGCCCTTTTCTACGATAATGCCAGCCATTGGGATTATCGGTTTTGTATTAAAGCTCTCGCCCCAAATTTTTGGAAAATCAACTGAGTAATATACGCTAACGCCTGCTTTTTTACCACGCAAAATAGTCGCTTCGCCAAGAGGTTGCGGGACTAATAAAATGTCAAAATCTTTTTGTAAAAATAAAAGTAGAGCTTCAGGAGGTGTTGCCGTATAGGTGATATCTATTTTGCTAGCGTCTATGCCTCGCTTCTTGCAAAGTGCCCTTAGGACAAGATCTGGCATGTCGCCACGAAATGGCATGACTAGCTTTTTACCTACAAAATCTTCTAAATTTTTGATATTTTCATCCTTGACCATAGCGTTCATTACGCCAAGGGTCAGTAAATTTAACATCGCAAAGTCAAGCCCTTGGTTTCTTAAATTTGCAGCGACATTTGATGGTGACATCGTGACTTTAATATCCCCACTAGCCACGCCTGCACGAAGCTGATCTGGTGTTTTCCAGATATTTAGGCTCACATCATAAGTTTTATTTAACTCCCCTTGCAGTGCAGCAACTGCCATTATGACACTTGGGATCGCTGGTGCGCCCCACATACTAAAGCTCTCTTTTGCAAATAAATTTGGTGCAAACGCGCTAACGCCTAAAGCTGTGCTAAGTCCTAAAAATTTTCTTCTATCTAACATATTTTTCTCCTTTAAAAACTGCTGTGAAAGCTAATAAAAAATGTCCTGCCAGGGGCATGAACGACTACCGGATCAAGTGCTGCTACGTGATCACCGCTAATAAATTCTGCATAATCTTTATCAAATAAATTTGCTACGCCAAATCTTATGCCAACTTTGTTTTTAAACTCTACGCCACCATAAAGATCGAGCAAACCAAACCCCTTTGCGGCCTCTTTTTTGTCGATACCTAGACCATTTTGCTTGCTAAAATCGCCTCTAGTTTGCTTTGAAACTAGTCTTAGTGCAGTGCCTAGGTTGTAGCTACCAAAGCTTGCATAGTCTTTGTAGTCAAACGCAAAATTTGCCTCAAAAGGCCTTATTTGATAAAGTGGCCTGCCATCGGTTTTATTTTGTCCGTAGTTGTAGTAAAGTGAGCTTTTTAATCCAAAGTGCCTTGCAAAGCTGTATTCTGAGTTTAAATTTAGACTATAAAGCGTTGCATCAACGTTTCTTGAGATGACAGCATTTTTGTTTAATGGCATAGCAGCTTTTGAGTGGCGTCTATCAAAAATGATTAAATTTTTAACGCTATCAGCGATGAAATGTCCGCTAAAACCAAATGCATCTTTGTTTTGCAAAGAATTTAGGTACTCTTTATAAAACTGGCTGCCAAATTTAAAGCCAAGAACTGCTCTATTGTGTCTCTCTGGTTCTAAATTTGGATTTGCTATCCAGCCAGAGTCATTTTGTCCATAAAGCGCGTTAAAACGCTCCATATTACTTGGCAAGCGAGATAAACTCTCAAGTTTTGCAAAATAGCTATCCTTGTCGTTTGGTGTAAATTTATATTTTAAACTTGCACTAAAAGCGTCTTTTTTGATCTTATCACTTAC
Source organism: Campylobacter concisus (assembly GCF_015230015.1). Classification (GTDB taxonomy): domain Bacteria; phylum Campylobacterota; class Campylobacteria; order Campylobacterales; family Campylobacteraceae; genus Campylobacter_A; species Campylobacter_A concisus_AF. Next base: position 10,355 of record NZ_JAAKZC010000014.1, read on the forward strand.
GTCTTCGCCATAAATTTGACGAAGTAGCCCACGAGGAGTGCTAATGGCTGGATTTGGTGCAAAATATTTAGTGTCAAGCCCATTAAGCTTACTTCTTTGCTCTTCATATTTTAAGGCAAGAGAAGCTTCGTTAGCTTCATTAAATTTATAAGCTAGTGTGTCAAAAAGCATAAATTTATCATTTCTAACATCAGCAAATCTATATCCGTTAAATACCCAGTTACTGCCTTGCTTTATGTATCTTTTGCCATCATGTTTATCTTTTTCAAAGCCAGCACCTATTTGATTATGAAAGCTTGAAAAATCAACATCATACTTTAAATTTGCCTCAAGTACATCTCTTCTTATATCAACTTTTACATTTGGAGTAGAATTTCTTAGGTGAAAATTATCTGCTTTTCTCTCAATCTTTTTTGCAGCAAGTTCAAGATTTAGCGTGTTTGAAAGATCTTCTTCGCCCAAGCGAATATTTAGCTTGCCGACTTTTCTGGTTGTTTTAAAGGCGTCCATTGCGTGTTCTGGCTGCTTGTCTTTATCGATATTATCCCTTAAAAACGTAAGTCTAAGCTCGCTAAGCTCATTTGGCACGAAACCTAAAATAGCGCTTTGGCCCTGTCTGTTGTAGCCATAGTCCCATCTTTTGCCACTTCCATCTTTATAGCTATTTGCCTTAGTGAAATTTGCGTTTAAAATGGTATAAAAATTTGTGCCACGATATTTAAAAAGCGATGAGTTGTAAAAGCTTTTGCCATACATTCCAGCTGAAATATGAAACATATCGGCTGAGTTGTCGAGCAAATTCGTAACAAATGGATATTCGCTTCTTTGAGTGCGGTCAAACTGATTTTCTATAAAGGCGCTTTGTGCAACATTTGGCGTTATAATTGGCGGTGGGGCAAATTCTTTAACAGGCTTTATAGTGTCCAAATTTGCTTCATTTGCTAAAAGCAGTGACGAAAAAACTATTAGGCTTAAAACTTGCCTCATAAAAACTCCTTTTAAAATACAATTATGATTTTTCTTATCGAAATTGTAAATAAAAATCTCTTATAAAATATTGATATAAATCATCATATATTTTTATAAAAAAATTATTGAATACATAATTAATCAGCAGGTAAAAATAACATAATAAGGCAAAAAATAATGTAAAATTTTGCTATATATTTTGATAATTATTATATAAAAATAAAATTTAAACTATAAATAATTAGACAAAGGACAAAAAGTTAATTAAAATTTTTTACCTAACTAAGCCCTATCTTTAAATTTAGCCAGCCTATCTCGAAGCTCTTTTGAGAGTGTAAATTGTGAGAGTTCGTATCTGTCAAAAATAACGATCATGTCATCGCCAAGTGCCTGAACTAGCCCAAAACAAGCATCTCTATCAAGGCGATTTTTTCTAAATTTAACACTTAACGCATCGACCTTTTTCTTATCACCAAAGCTCTTAATAGCGATCTCATCGATATCTTTGAAGAAAAATTTGATATTTTTTGAGCCTTTTGTGATGACAAATCCATCATCATCTATCTCAAAAAAGTTATTTTGCAAAATTTTTCTCACGCAAAAAAAGGTTGAAACGGCGCCAACGATGATGCCAAAAAGAGACGGCGTGCCAAGATCAAGATAAAAGTAGCCAATGATGCTAAAGACAAAGAGCCCAAGCCCAAAGGCAAGCGCCCAAAAAACATCTTTTTTACTCTCTTTGGTTATCATTTTTGCCCTTTTATGCCAAAAGTCCGGCGCCATTTATCGCTTGGCTGCGCTCTTTGGCGTAAATTCTCTCGCCATTTATCACGTCATATTTCCAGATCGGCGCATTTGCCTTAAAGTCCTCGACAAACTCGTTTATAAGCCTTAGCGCGACCTTTCTTTGAGGGCTTACTACACCTGCTACATAAGAGCTCGTATGCACCGGCACATCGCCTTTTGAGTGAGCAAAAAGCACGTAGGCATTTTCTTTTTTGGCTCGCTCCTGCCAAGTATCTAGCCATTTTTTAAGGATTGGCTCATAGATATCAAAGCTAAGCGCCGAAATTCCGCCCTCTTCTCTTACTATGCCTACAAAGGTGATGAGCGCGCCACAGTTTTTATCTTTAAATTTATCATACCACTCGTTTGTGATGCTTTGAACGTCCAAGCTTCCATTATAAATTTGCATCTTAGCCTCCACAAACTGGTGGCAAGATAGAAATTTTATCGCCTGATTTAAGAGCGAAATTTATATCGCTCACGATCTCGTCATTTACAGCCACAGCGCAGATATTTAGCCACTTTTTAAGCTCTTCTTTCTCGCTTAAAGCCGCCTTTACCTCGCCTAAATTTTTCGCTTCTACTTTTATACTCTCAAGCCCGATAGGCCCAAGAAATTCGATCTCTACCACATTTTATCCTTTGAAATTTTTGCTGATTTTACTTAAAAATAAATTTAGATATACTTATTTGAAAATTTACAAAAGAGAAAGAAAATGAACGAAATTTTAAAAAGCATAAAAACCCCAGCCTACGTCTGCGAAGAGGCCAAAGTACGTAAAAATTTAGAGCTTTTAAAGTATGTCAAAGAGCAAAGCGGAGCTAAAATTTTAGTGGCTCTTAAGGGCTTTGCTTTTAGCGGTGTGATGGATATGGTGGGCTCATATCTTGATGGAGCGACTTGCAGTGGGCTTCACGAGGCTAAATTTGCAAGCGAATACGTAAAAGGCGAGATCCACACATATAGCCCAGCCTTTAAAGATGAGGACTTTGATGAAATTTTAAAAATTTCAAAGCACATCACCTTTAACTCTTTTGCGCAATGGCAAAAATTTAAAGGCATTGCCCTGCAAAATGGCATCATCTGCGGCCTACGGGTCAATCCAGAGGTCTCACTTGCACCAACTGATAGCTACAACCCATGCGGTAAATTTAGCAGGCTTGGCATTACAAGGGCAAATTTTAAGCCCGAGCTTCTTGATGGCATTAGCGGGCTTCACTTTCACGCACTTTGCGAGGAGAGTGCGAGCAGCTTGCAGACTGTGCTAGAGGCGTTTGAGGAGAAATTTGGCGAGTTTATACCAAAGATGAAGTGGATAAATATGGGCGGCGGCCACCACATCACGAGGGCTGACTACGACGCGGAGCTGCTTATAAAGATCATCAGACGCTTTCGCGAGAAGTACGGCGTAGAGGTCTATCTGGAGCCTGGCGAGGCCGTGGGCTGGCAGACTGGCTTTTTGATAAGTAGCGTGCTTGACATCGTGCATAACGAGAAAGATATCGCCATACTTGACACTTCAGCTGAGGCGCACATGCCAGATACTGTGCTCATGCCCTACCGACCGGCCGTTAGAGGCGAGAGCGAAAATGGCAAATTTGCTTATAGATTTGGCGGTAATACCTGCTTAGCTGGCGATATAGTGGGGCTTGAAGCGGGCGATGCGGAGTATAAATTTGATAGTGAGCTAAAAATCGGCGACCGCGTCATCTTTGAAGATCAAATCCACTACACGATCGTGAAAAACACGACCTTTAACGGCATAAAACTGCCTGATCTGCTACTTCTAAAAGAAAATGGCGAGATAAAGATGATTAGAGAACTAGACTACGAAGAGTATAGGCGCAGAAACTAGGCTAAAATTTGTTTTTTGAAGGTAAATTTGGCTATTTAAATTTAAGATAGGTCAAATTTATCTGCCACGCAAATTTTGCCAAAATACCTTTAAACTGCCGCCTAAATTTAAGCTCTAAAGCTTTTTGGATTTGTATTTAATATGAAAAGATGGGATAAATTTAGTTTCTATAAATTTATCTTTATGGCATTTTTGGCAAAGTTATTTTTATTTTAAAATTTAAACTCGCCGAATTTGGCGAATTTCTAGCTAGTTCTGTGAGCTACAAACTACTTTAAATTTAAAGCTACATCACCAAATTTAATTTACTAAAAACCGCAAACCGCTTTAAATTTAATACCCATAAATTTTGGCAAATTTATCTATCTTTGAGCTTTTTTGCCAGTTGTATTCAGTTTCGTTTGCGATATTTTGGGCTAGCTCCTTGCCAAAATGATCGCTGATAAAGCCAAGCGCCATATCCATGCCAGCAGCCACACCTGAAGCTGTGTAAAACTTACCTGCCCTCACCCACCTAGCGCGCTCTTGCCACTTTACCGCCTTGCCGCAACTTTTTACCCACTCAAGCGATCTTTTATTTGAGGTAGCCTTTAAGCCATCAAGCTCTCCAGTGCGAGCGATGAGCGCCGAGCCAGTGCATACACTTAGGCAAATTTGAGATGCCAAAACGCACTCTTTTAGCCTAGAGATAAACTCACTATCATTTACAAGCGCCCTTGTGCCCTGACCTCCAGGAACTAGCAAAACGCTCTCTTTTGGCATCTTGCTAAGCTTTTTTGTTTTTATAAAAAAGCCCTGCTTGCTTCTTTTTATCCCACCATCAAACGAAACATAGCTTATCTTCATCTCAGGTACCCTTGCTAAAAACTCTACCGGCCCCATAAGATCAAGCGTCTCATAATCATCAAAGATAAGAGCGTAAATGTCCATTGATTCGCCTTTTAATAGAGATATAAAATGCTTTTGATATTTTAATTCAATTTTTAGAAAATATAAATTTAATAAGGTATTTTGAGTTAAAAATCTAAATTTATAAAGCATTAGCTTTTTGATAAAAATATTCAAATTTATCTAGCACCATTTCTAAATTTGAGTTTAACCACGTTTTTAGGTAAAAAATTGAGATTTTTACTGCTCAAAATTTATATCAGCGTTTATCAAAATTAACAAAACTTAAATATTTTTTATAAAAATTTTAGTAATCTTTTTTGCTAAGGTTTGCTTGTGATTAGCTCTGATATAATAGCCACAAAACGGCATAGCTGTGTGATTTTAGCATATTTAACCAAAGCTTAAATCATTTAAGCTTTAGCAAATAAAGGAATAAAATGACGAGAATTCTTACTCTACTTTTTACATTGTCCGTTGCGGCAATGGCCATTGAAGGACCAACTGGTGTAAATCAATTTGACAGCACCATTTGGGCAGCACAGAGGATAGAAAATATCAAGCCTTATGAGCATGGCTGGGGCCCGATATTTACTTTTATACAAGGCAACGACTACTTCGCGATAGCTGCACTTTCTATCATTTTAGCTGTTATCGGCGCGTTCGTGCTACACTTCTTGATCATCGGACCAAAACACTTTAGTCACGATGGCAAAAAAGTATTTGCGTTTTCACTGATCGAACGTATAGCTCACGGCTTAGCTGCGATCTCTTGGATCATCTTAGTGCCAACTGGCATCATCATCATGTGGGGTGCAGAGCTTGGTGGTGGCACATTTGTGCGTTTCTGTAGATACTTGCACGATATAGCGACTATTATATTTGCTATTTCTGTGCTTCCTATGTTATTTGCTTGGACTATCAGAATGCTTCCAGCTGTTTATGATATCAGATGGATGATGATAGTTGGTGGTTATCTATCAAAGAAGAAAAAACCAGTCCCTGCTGGTAAATTTAACGCAGGACAAAAAGCATGGTACTGGATCGCCATCCCTGGTGGTATCGTGATGATCATCACTGGTGCGATCATGTATTTCATGGATATTAAAGAGCCAGCAGTTGCTAGTTGGTTTGGTATCTCTCAAATCGATCTTTTAAGATATAGCGTAGTTATCCACAACTGCCTTGGTATCGTCTGTGCGGTATTCTTCTTAGTTCATATCTATATGGCTGCGATCGCTATACATGGCGCTATCTGGTCAATGGTTACTGGATACAAAGAAGAAGAAGAGGTTTATGTACTTCACCACTACTGGTATCAAGAGCTTGTTAAGGAAAACAAGATCCCAGTATCTGACTACGAAAAATCTTACACAAATTTAAAATAATTAATCTTGACCTTGCGACTTACGCAGGGTCAAACTCTCTTTTATAGCAAATTTCACAGCACATATCCTTTTAAAAAATTAATATTTTTTAGCTATAATCCAAAATCAGTTTCAAGGTTTGAAATACTAATCACAAAGGAAAAACAATGACAAGAACAATTGATTGCAGAAATTTAGAGTGCCCAAAACCAGTCATCATGACTAAAAACGCACTTGAGGGTTTAAATGAGGGAGAGAGCCTAGAGATCATCGTAAATGCCCTAGCTCCAAAAGAAAATATATCAAGATTTTTAAAAAATCAAAATATAGAATTTAGCCTAGAAAGCAATGGCACTGAGACTAAAATTTTAGCCATCAAGGGCAAAAGCGTACTTGAGCTTACAAATTTTGACGAATTTGTCTGCGATATAACACCAAAAAACGAAAAAGTGCTCTATCTAAACGAAGAGCGCGCAGGTAGCGGCGAAGTTGGCATAAATTTGCTATCAAAATTTCTAGGCGCACTTCTTCAAGTAGAGAAAAAACCAAAGATAATAATCTGCGTAAATAACGCCGTTAAGATGACCACAAACCGCGCGCATCCAAGCTTTAAGCCACTTAAAGATCTTGAAGCTGCTGGCGTTCAAATTTTAAGCTGCGGAAGCTGCTTAGAGGCTTATAAGCTAGTAAGCGATCTTGCGGTTGGCGAAATTTCAAACGCTTATGAGATCATCGACATACTATCAACTCACGAGCAGATCAAACTATGATCTACCACGACAAAAAGCTTACGCAGTTTGTTAGAGCCGCTGGCTGAGCTGCTAAGCTTGACCCGTCGGGTCTTCACAAAACGATTAGTAGTTTAAATTTATCTCATCCAAACCTGCTCTCAAGCATCGGCTCAAACGAAGACGCGAGCGTTTTTAAGCTCTCAGACGATCTTGCACTTGTTCAGACGCTCGACTTTATCACGCCAGTAGTCAATGACCCATTTATATATGGACAGATCGCTGCTGCAAACAGCCTAAGCGACGTCTTTGCGATGGGCGGCGAGGTGATAAACGCTCTAAACATCGTGGGCTTTGATAGTTGCAACCTTGCGCCTGAAATTTTAGGCGAAATTTTACAAGGAGGAGCCGATAAAGTAAGAGAGTGTGGCGGCGTCATCGTTGGCGGACATACAATAGAGACGCAGCAGATGTATTATGGGCTAAGTGCGACTGGTAAGGTGAGCCCACAAAATTTCTGGGCAAACAACACTGCAGAAGTTGGTAATGTTTTGATCCTCACAAAACCTCTTGGCAGTGGCATCTTAAGCACAGCGATCAAGGCTGATCTACTAAGCATGGAACAAATAAGCGAGGTCGCAAGCATCATGGCTCAGCTAAATTTCTACGCTCTAAAAGCGCTAAGTGGCATCAAGGTTTATGCTGCTACCGATGTGACTGGATTTGGATTTTTAGGGCATTTAAGTGAGATGTTAAACGACAAGATCAGCTTTAAAGTCTTTGAAAAAGATGTGCCAGTGATCGCAAGCGCGAAAGAATTTGCCGATATGGGCATCATCCCAGAGGGAAGCTACAAAAACCGCGAATTTGCAAAGCATTTTGTGAGCAAAGAGGCTGATATCTTGCTTTACGATGCGCAAACTTCTGGCGGACTTTTGCTAGCCGTTGGCGAGAACGATGCAAGCTTAGCCCTAAAGCGCCTAAGAGAGGCTGGCTATGAGCGCTCAGCTATCATTGCAGAAACGATCCAAAAAGGCGAGTTTGATATATTTTTAAACTAACTCTAGGCTAAATTTAGCCTAGTTTTCATGCACTAGATGATAAAATTTTTAAATTTCTTTTAATTTACCTAACCACTTTATAATGTCAAGAAATTTAACAAAGGAGATATGATGAATTATCTTGAAATTTTAAAATTTCGTCACGCTTGCAAAATTTTTGACGAGAGCAAAAAGATAAGTGCTGGCGAATTTGACTTTATCCTAGAGGCTGGCAGACTAAGCCCAAGCTCAACTGGCCTTGAGCAGTGGGACTTTTTAGTCGTGCAAAATAAGGAGCTTAGAGAAAAAATCAAAGCAGTTTCGTGGAACCAAGCGCAGATCACCTCTTGCTCGCATTTGGTTGTCATCTTAGCAAAGATCAAAGAGATAAAAGTTGGCAGCAGCTATGTGGATAAAATGATCGCTAGACGCGCAGATAAAGAGCCTGAGATGATCGCTGCAAGGCAGAAATTTTATCACGACTTTTTGCTATCAAATTTCAAAAACGATGATGAGCTAACATTTCAGTGGTCACACGAGCAGTGCATGATAGCTGCGACAAATATGATGAACGCAGCCGCGAGTCTTGGGATCGACAGCTGCCCGATCGAAGGCTTTGATAGACACGCTTAAATGAAATTTTAGGGCTTGACGAAAGCGAGCAAAGAGTGGCTATCGTAGTGCCATTTGGCTACCGCCTAAATCCACAGCCAGAAAAATACCGCAGACAAAGATCTGAAGTAGTTACTTGGATCTACTAACTCACGGGGCAAAACGCCCTGTGTCTATTTAAATTTAAACAAAAAGGCATTTTATAAGCTAAAAAAAGTAAATTTGCGTTAAAATCATGACTAGTTTTAAAAAGCGAGGCTTAAATTTAATGCAAAAAAATAGCGCTAAACCAGTTTTGCAGATTTTTAAAAGGTTCTATGTAAAGACAGCACTACTTCTTTTTGCTTTCATCTTTCTTGCACTCTTTGTCATATTTGCCGGCATAAACGACATAAAATATGAAATTTCAACACTAAATTTAATCACTAGAAACAACATCACCAACGCATTTTCAGATGTAAAAGATAACATATCTACAAAGGCAAGACTCATTGCAAACGGCATAGAGCCGTTTTATGAAGATACTATTATAAGTAAATTCTACGCCTCTTTTTACGTGATATCAAAAGATAACTCTTTGCTTTACGAGCGTAAATTTGACGGTGCTTTAGAGCTACACGACTACGATATTGCATGGTTTTCAGATATTAAAGCGGGCGAGTTTAGGCTCTCTGATAGATTTTACAAAAATAGACGCTTTAAAGATATCTACATAGCTTATGGGCTAAAAAATGGCAATAAAATTCTCGCTCAACTAAGTCAAAATTTTTTAAAAAACAGAGTCGATACAGGCTATAACAAAAATTTTGCCGCATACGTCTTTTTGGTTGATAAAGATGGCAATCTCTCAAGAGATGAGTTTTATAAAAAATTTGTAAAAGAGGACTTTGACAAGTATATCTCGCAAGGTGGCGAGTTTAAAAGTGACAAGATCATTTTTATACTAAAGGATATGAATTTTTACAAGATCAGCTACCTAGAAGAGCAAAAGCTATTTGTCATAACAGGCTCTAGCAGGCAGCTCCAGATATTTATCCAGCTAGTTCTAGTCGTGCTTTCGTTTTTCTGCTTTGTAGCATTTAGCATACTTTGGCTACGTGATAACTCATATATAAAAGATAAAATTCTCTTTGCATTTACCAGGATCGCTCTTTTTGCAACAGATAAAAGCAAACCGACTGATGAGGACTTTGATGTAAAAGAATTTATCTTGCTAAATAACAGCATAAAAAAACTCTACGAAGATAGAGATAAAGCTTACGAGACAGCACAAAGCTATGAGAGCAGATTTGGCTATGTCTTTGAAAAGAGCTTTTTAAAGATCGTAGTCTTTGACGCTTATACTGGCGTCATCACGGACATTAGCAACGCTCTTTTAGAAAAACTAGGCTACAAAAAAGATGACGTAGCAGATCTAAACATAAAAGAACTTCTTGAAGATGAGTCTAAAAATTTAGCAGAAGATAGAGAAAACTCTATCAATAATAATCTATCATACGAGGCTAAGCTAAGGCGTAAAAATGGTGAAATTATCGACGTTTTAGTGACCCAAAGTAGCTTTGAGCTAGAAAACACAAGGCTAAATTTCATACTCATAAAAGATATCACTCAAGAAAAGATGACGCAAAGAAATGACGATATCATCAAAAGCTACGTCTTTTTATCGCCAAATGTCATCGCCATCGCTTCGGCACAAGAGCCATTTTTGATCATCCAAAGCACAAACAATGTCGAGAGAATTTTTAATGTCCAAAGCCAAGGTCTCATAAATTTAGAAGATATCATCGCAAGCGAGGACTTTGATAGCTTTAAAGCTGCCGTGCTAGCAAGTAAAAAGGCCTTTTTGCAAGCAAGCTTTAAAAATGAAGAGCTAAATTTCATAGCAAATATGACAAACGCTTACGGCAAGAAAATTCCATTTAAGATAAAGGCTAAATTTATCGATGCAGACGAGCAAAAGGTCATCTACTCATTTACCGATCTTAGCGATATGCTAAAGCTTCAAGAGAGATTTGACAAGCAAAGCAAAGAGAGTAAGGCGCTGCTTTGGGCGAGTGAGGCAAATATCTTTACTTGGGATAAAAGAAGCGATATGCTCAACATCTCAGACGAGCTAAGTAAAATTCTTGGCACGCAAAGCACTCTAAATTTCGAGCAAGCAAAGTCGGTCTTTGTCGATGAATTTGATAGTTTTTATAGCTTTTTTGAGAGCTTAAGAGATGCTCAAACATACATCAAAGATATCAAGCTTTACAGCATAGATAAAGAAATTTTACACTTTAGACTAAGGGCAAAAGCGCTTGAATACGACGAATTTGGCGAAGTAAGCTTGATAAAAGGCACATTAAGAGACCTTAGCCTAGAAGATAGCTTTTTTGTCTGCCAAGACCTGCTTGCAAAAATTTTCTCATTTAGCAAAGAAGAGGTTGTCTTGCTTGATGAGGAGATGAGGGTCATTGACGCAAATGACGCATTTTTTGAAAGTGCGGGCGCAAAAGATAGCGTATATCTAAAAGATATCACCTTTATAAAGCAAGGCTTGAGCGATATAAAACACCAGATCATAGAGACCATAAACCAAGGTGGCTCGTGGAGTGGCAAGGTTTGGAGCGAAAATAATAAAAACAAAAGCAAGCTTGAAGTCATAGAAATTTTACCGCTTATCGATGCGAACGAGAAAAAAACTGGCTACATCATGCTAGCAATGCTTGCAAATAACGAAGCGCAAAATGAGAAATATCTAGAATTTATCGCATATCACGATCCGCTCACAAAGCTACCAAATAGATTTTTACTCTACAACAAGCTAAATTCTCTCATACAAAAAAATGAACAAAAAATAGCCGTCATCTACCTTGATATGGATGATTTTAAGAGCATAAACGACAACTTCGGCCACCAAATAGGCGATAAATTTTTAGTAGCTATCTCTGAAAAGATAGGCGCTATGTTTAATGGCAAAAATATCTTTGCAAGGATAGGCGGAGATGAGTTTGTAGGCGTCATCAACTACGAAAATTTAGGCGAAGTCTATGAGATAGCGCAAAATATGTTAAGGCTAGCTTCAGATGAAGTAAAGATAGACGAGCTAAAACTAAAAGCAAGCGCTAGCATAGGCATAGCCTTGGCTGATAGTGAGCTTGGGGCTGATGATGTGCTACAAAGAGCCGACTGGGCGATGTACCAAGCCAAGATAAGTGGCAAAAACAGAAGCTATACATTTGATGCGAAAAAAGATGTCTATTTTAAGAGCCAATACGAAGATGGCTCAAAAATTTTAAAAGCGCTTGACGCTGGCGAGATGTTTTTAGAATTTCAACCAGAGATCAGCTTTAGCACGGGCGAGACTTTAAGTTTTGAAGCGCTTATTAGATGGAGAAAAGATGGCGAGATCATCTACCCAAGCGACTTTTTACCACTTATAAAAACAAGTAGCGCATCGAGCAATATCGCTTTATTTACGATAAAAGAGGCGCTTTTAGCAAGAAAAATGTGGCTAGAAAATGGCATAAGTGCAAAGGTTCGTGTAAATTTAAGCGTTAAAAAGCTCTTTACGGAGGAATTTTGGCATAAATTTAAAGCGATATTTGATGAGGATAAAAGCCTTGATCCAACTGGACTTATCATCGACGTTATCGACGCTGCAACAGCTACAAATTTAGAAGTTTTAGAAATTTATGTAAGAAAATATAAAGAGCTTGGCATACACTTCTCGCTTGATGACTTTGCCTCATACTCAAGCTCTATAGAAGCTCTTGGTATGCTAAAGACAAATCGTTTCAACATAGATAATAAATTTTGCCAGCATATCTTTAACTCAAAAGAGGCGCTTGAGAGCATAAATATGATAAGGTTTGTGGCTGATAAATTTGGACTAAATGCGACTATAAAAAATATCGATGACAAAAGAACGCTTGAGTTTTTACTTGGTCTTGGTTTTGATAAATTTCAAGGCAACATTTTCTCATTAGCGCTTTTGGCAAAAGATGCTGCTTCGTTTAAATTTGAAAGGCCATATCTACACATAAAAGACTATAAAAATAACGAAAATTTCGAGCTTTTTAAAGGCTTAGTCGTGCTAAAAGAGCTTGCAAACGAAGTGATAGCAAATTTAAATCAAGACGACAAACTAACACAAAGCCTAAAACAAAAAATAGAAGACGAGATAAAAAATATAGGTAAATTTAATCAAGAAATTTCTATAAATTTAAGCAAACTAGCAAGCAGTAGTGACAACGGCGAACTCTATAATCTAGCCATGTCCATCATCAAAGAGTGCGATATAAATTTAGGTTTTAGTAAGGAGATAAGAGTTGAGTGATGTAAATGTTTATGAGCACGAGATCCCAAACGGAAGCAAACTTTACTTTGCAAAAAGTGCGAAGTTAAAGAGAAAAATCGAGCAAAAAGCGAGTGAAATTTTAGAAGATGAAGGTTTTAGCGAGATCGTAACGCCGTTTTTTTCGTATCATCAACATCTAAGCGTAGATGCGACAAACCTTCTGCGCTTTAGCGACAGTCTAAACCACGAGATAAGTCTAAGAGCTGATAGCACGGTTGATACCGTTAGGATCGTGCTTAGAAGACTTAAAGCAAACGAGCCAAAGAGGTGGTTTTACATCCAGCCAGTCTTTCGCTATCCAAGCCAAGAAATTTATCAAATAGGCGCTGAACTTATCGGTGAAAACGACATTTTAAAGAGCATAAACATAGTAGCAAAGCTCTTTAGCGAGCTTGAGATCGGCGCTTGTTTGCAGCTTAGCAACATGCAAATTCCAAGGATAATTTGCGAAATTTTAAACTTAGAGATAGAAATTTTTGAAAACTCATGGCTAGAAAAGATCTTAGCCCAAAATGTGCCATGGCTTAGCAAACTAGCCCTTTTAAAGGACGCTAGCGAGCTTGATGAGATAATAAATTTAGTCCCTGATAAGCTAAAAGAGGCGCTAAAAAATTTACAAAGCGTAGCCAAATCACTAGAATATAAAAATTTAAGAATAGTTCCGCTATATTACTCAAAAATGAGATATTATGATAGTTTATTTTTTAGATTTTTAAAAGACAACGCCATCTTAGCAAGTGGCGGAAACTATGAAATAGACGACATTTCAAGCAGCGGGTTCGCTGTTTATACTGATGCATTAATAGAAGAAAAAATTAATTTAAGGAAGTAAGAATGAGAAAGGCTGATTTAGTAGTTGGTGTTCAATGGGGTGATGAGGGCAAAGGCAAGATAGTTGATATGCTAGGACTAAACTATGACATGATTTGTCGCTCCCAAGGTGGCCACAATGCTGGTCATACGATCTGGGTCGATGGTGTAAGATACGCACTTCACCTTGTCCCAAGCGGAATTTTGCACAAAAATATCGTAAATATCATCGGCAATGGTGTCGTTGTCTCTCCAGAGGTGCTCATCACTGAGATGGCGCAATTTGACAACTTAGAGGGCAGACTTTATATAAGCGACAAAGCACACTTAAATTTAAGCTACCACAGCCAAGTCGATCAAGCAAAAGAGCGCTTAAAAGGCGAAAAAGCGATCGGAACGACTGGCAAAGGCATCGGACCAACATACGCAGACAAGATAAGCAGAAGCGGCCACAGAGTTGGCGAGCTACTTGAGCCAGAGCGCTTATGCGATGCTTTGATGCATGATTTTGAAACAAATAAATGCGTATTTGACGCTCTTGGCGTAAAGATACCTGAAGAAAATGAGCTACTTGAAGAGCTAAAAAGATATAAAGAGGTGCTTGCTCCATTTATCGCAAACACTACAAATTTAGTTTGGAAAGCGCTTGATGAAGATAAAAAAGTCCTACTTGAAGGCGCTCAAGGCACACTTTTAGACATCGATCACGGCACATATCCTTATGTAACTAGCTCAAATACCATAAGTGCTGGTGCTTGCACTGGTCTTGGACTAAATCCAAAAGAGATAGGCAAGGTCATAGGCGTCATCAAAGCATATACAACTCGCGTAGGCCACGGACCTTTCCCAACTGAAGACAAGGGCACAAATGGCGATAAGATGTGCGAGATAGGTAAAGAATTTGGCACAACAACAGGCCGCCGCAGACGTTGTGGCTGGTTTGACGCAGTAAGCGTAAAATACGCTTCAAGGCTCGACGGCGTCGATACTTATGCACTTATGAAGCTTGACGTGCTTGATGGCTTTGAGGTTGTAAAAATTTGCAAAGCATATCAATATAATGGTGAAACTATCGACTACGTGCCAACAGATCTTGAAAATGCAACGCCTATTTATGAGGAGCTTGCAGGCTGGGATAGCGTAAAAGGCATCAGCCGATATGACGACCTGCCAGCAAACGCAAGAGCATATATCGAGCGTATCGAGGAGCTAACTGGCGTGAAGGTCGGCTATATCTCAACAAGCCCTGAAAGAAGCGATACGATCATTAGATGAAAAGTAAATTTACCTCCGTCGTCCGCGTCAAAAAGCAGGAGATGGATAAGGTAGAGGCTAAGCTCGTCGTTGCTAGACTAAATGTAAGAAGTGCCGAAGAAAAAATAGCACTCTTAAGAGCCAAGCTCAACGAGTTTAGCCTGCCAAAAAGCGGAAACATAGGTGAGCTAAGAGAAAATTTAGAGCTCATAAATATAGCAAGAGCCGAGCTAAATGCCTGCAAAGAGAGCTTAGAAATGGCAAAAAAAGAGGTCCTGCACTACGAGCATAAATATAAAAATGCAAATTTAGAGTATGAAAAGATGAAATATCTAGAAAAAGAAGAATTTAAAAAAGAGATAAAACGCATACAAAAGGCTGAAGCGCTTGCTCTTGATGAGTTTGCGGTGATGAAATTTGCAGCTAAAAGCGAGGCGTGATGAGAGCGGTTTTACTATTTTTTGTGCTATTAAATTTTGCATTTTGTTTTGAAGTGCCAGTTGATTGCACTCAGATCTTTGAAGCTAGAAAAGAGGAAATTTCAAAGGAGCTTGAGGTCATCGACGAGCAGCGCCAAGCCCTAGAGGTCTTTCGAGCAAGCTCGGCTGCAGCTTATGAAGAAAATAACAAAAAGCTCGCCAAAAAAGAGGCTGATCTAAATGCGACGATGAAAGTGATCGAGCAAAAACGCAAAGAGATCGACGAAGTAGTCGCTAAAAATGAGAAAATTTTAAAAGAGCTTCGCACGATGACTACCGACAAAGTCAATGAATCCTACGCCAAAATGAAAGATGGCGCAGCAGCCGAAGTGCTCTCGCAAATGCCAAGATCAAACGCAGCCACCATACTTTATGCCCTTGATGCCAAAAAGATCTCAACCATAATGGCAAAAATGAATCCAAAGGTTGCTTCTGAAGTGACAGCACTACTTCAAAAAGGTCCCCCATTTATCGACGAAAAAGGCGATATGCCATCTCCAGCTGGAAGTATAAATATGCAGTAAATTTAACTTACTGCAGCTCTATAAAAGCCAAATTTAACTGATAAATTTAACCTACTTGCTTGCCCTTTCTCAAATTTTTACCCCTGCTCTTGTTGTATAAATTTAGCGGCGATGTGCTTTTTACGCACAGGGGCATAAGCGGTCCAGCGATACTAAACGCCTCACTTTTTTGGCAAAAGGGGAGAATTTGCATAAATTTCTTGCCTAAATTTAGTGAGAAAAATTTAGTAAATGGCAAAAAACAGCTTAGCTCGGTTTTGCCTTTGCCAAAGAGATTTGTACTGGAGTTTTTAAGAAATTTTGGCTTAAAAGATAGGGCATTTTATGAATTTAGTGATGAAGAAAAAAGCATCATAAAAAGGCTTTTTGCTTACAATTTTGCCCCTGCTGGGACCTTTGGCTTTGAAAGGGCAGAAGTTACAAAAGGTGGTGTCAAAAGCGAGTTTTTGGATGAAAATTTAGAGAGTAAAAACGTAAAAGGGCTTTATTTTATAGGCGAAGTTTTAGATATTACTGGTATGCTTGGCGGATACAACTTGCATCTAGCCTTTGCAAGTGCTCTAAAAGTAGCAAGTGCTTTAAATTTAAAGAGTAGGATTTAGCTCGTGGCAGCCAAAACTGCCACTAAATTTATTATTTCTCGCTTAGATACTCTTGCAAGCTTTTTACTTCAAGTGCCTTGCCAGTTTGAACTGTGCTTAGAGACTTAGCAGCTGCGAGTGCTGCGCGGATGGTTGTAAAATATGGAATTTTAAATCTAAGCACATTTTGGCGTATCTTTTTGCCATCATCCACGCTTGATTTTGTATCGCTTGTATTTATAACAAGTGCGATGTCACCGTTTTTAAGCCTATCTTCGACGTTTGGTCTGCCCTCGCTTATCTTATAGACGAACTCAGCCTCCACGCCAGCTTCGCTTAAGTGTGATATTTATAAATTCTTGCTTCTTTTTAATGCCTACAAAATCCCTTGTTAGTAAATTTTAAAACTTATATGTAAAGATAGGTCTAAATTTACTAAAAGTAAGGATTGCCTAGATCAACGATCATAGAAAAATAGTTACATATATTTTTTTGATATGAAGTTATAAAGTCTATTTAGAATGTTTTTATGGTAAGTGAAAATTAAAAATTTTTATCAATAAATTTATATTTAAAATAGTATCAGGCTCAAGAGTTTTAATAAACTTTCACTATTAAACTTCTTTGATAAAGCTAACAACCTCATGTGGATTTGTAAATATATGCTCGCTAAACTGCCTTAAATCAGACTCTTTGCCATATCCGCATGTAAGTCCAACTCCAGTTATTAAAGCGGCTTTGGCAGCCTTTAGATCCATGATGGTATCGCCAACCATAAAGGCATTATCTTTTCCTTTGCCTAGTCTCTTTAAAGCTAAATTTATAGGTTCCGGATCTGGTTTTGGATTTACGACATCATCTCGTCCGACAACCGTTTTTATAAATTTCATAACGCCTAAATGCCCTAACAAAATGATAGAAAATTTTGATGTCTTTGTCGTAACAACACCAACATCAGCAAATGTGCTAGCTTCTTTTAAAGCGTCCATAGCACGCGGTAAAAGCACGGTCTCATCTAAATAAATCTTCTCGTAGCAAGCCTTATACTCTTTTACGTATTCACCTATTAAATTCTTCTTGGCACCAAGTTTTTCAAACATTATTTCAAGCGGATATCCTACTAGCGATTTTAGTGCATCATGATCAGACTCTTTCTTGTCGTGAGCTAAAAACGCCGCATCAAAACCTTTTAAAATAGCAGAAGTAGAATCTATAAGTGTGCCGTCTAAGTCAAAAAGTATAGTTTTTTTCATGATATTCTCCGCAGAAATAAAAAAGGGCTCAGCCGAAGCCAAGCCCTAAAGAAGTAATTTTAAATAGTAAAATTATTTGTTGAAAGTAGCTTCAACACGTCTGTTTTCAGCGCGACCTTCTTTAGTTTTGTTTGTAGCGATTGGTTTAAGTTCGCCGTAACCAACTGTAGAAATTTTAGCTTTTTCTACGCCGTAACCAGCAAGAACCTCAGCCACTGCTTTTGCTCTTTTTTCAGATAGTTTTTGGTTGTAAGCTTCTGTACCAATGCTATCAGTGTGTCCTGCAAGTACAACTTTATAATCTGGGTGTTCGCCCATAAAGTCAGCTACTTTTTTGATCTCAGCTGCATATTTTGGTCCAACTTTATAGCTATCAAATGCGAAGTTAACATCTAGATCTCTAAGAACGATAACTTTTTCACATCCTCTTTCGTCAACAACTACACCAGCTGGAGTGTTAGGGCATTGATCGATATCGTTTGGCACGCCATCGTTGTCATCATCAAGAACTGGAGCTGGAGCTGCTGCTGGAGCTACTGGAGCTGCTGCTACAACTGGAGCTGCTTTTGAATCAAGACCGATGCCAAAGCCTAGTGAATAGAATAGGTTGTGATCAGCATGCTCAAATTTGATAGCGTCTCTTGCCTCTGCTTTAAGAGCAAATCTATCAGTTACTTGGTATCTTAAACCAAGACCGTATTGACCAAAACCACCATCTTCATTTTTAACAAAAATAGCTGGAACATCTTCATAACCAGCACCGATTAAACCATATAGGCTAACTGGTCCAAAGTCAACGATATTTTTTACAAGGTTTGCGTGGTATCTAAGAGCTCTACCCTCTCTTACAACGTTGCCTGTTCTCTCTTTTAGTTTTTGAGAGTAATCAACACCAAGCTCAACTTGATCAAAGAAGAAATCTTCAAGGTTTCTAGCCGCTCTAATACCAACAAAGTTGTGGTCTTTTACACGTAGATTTCCTTCTGGGTGAACACCACCAATAGTTGGAGTGATCTCATAGTTGTATGCTGCGTTAGACGCAAAAACCGCTGTTGCGGCAACCATAGCTAAAGCAATCTTTTTCATAATAGAATTCCTTTCAAATAGGGTTTATTTTAAAGTGGTTTTATTTTAACTAAAAAAATATAAACCAACTCTAAATTCTAATTTAATTAATAATGTAAATCTGAAATTTACACAACCTAAATTTTGCAAATGCAAAAGCACTTGCAAAAAACCATTAACGTTTAGAGAATTGTGGGCTTCTTCTAGCCTTTCTTCTACCAAATTTCTTACGTTCAACAACACGAGAATCTCTAGTTAGCAAGCCTTTTGGTTTAAGAGCTGCTCTAAAATCAGCATCCATGTCAGCTAAAGCACGTGAAATGCCGTGTCTTAAAGCCTCAGCTTGTGCTGAATAACCGCCACCTAAAGTTGTAGCTACTACGTCTATTAAACTCTCTTGTTTTGTTACTAAAAGTGGTTGAATAACTTTAAGCTTGATAGCCTCGTGACCGCCAAGCCAAGTGTTAAGATCCATGCCATTTACTACGATTTTACCGCTTCCAGACTTTATCCAAACCTTTGCTACGGCAGTTTTTCTTTTACCAGTTGCATAAACTTTTGCCATAATTATTTTCCTTCTTTTTTAGCTATTTGTGCCGTATGAGGATGCTCACTGCCAGCATAAACTTTTAGTTTTTTTATCATCTCTCTTCCAAGTTTTGTCTTTGGAAGCATGCCACGAACAGCTAATTTAAATAGTTTTTCTGGCTTATTTGCTATCAAATCGCCAAATTTCTCGCTCTTTACGCTACCAAAATATCCTGAGTGTCTGTGATAAAGTTTATCTTCAGCTTTGTTATTACCAGTAAATTCTACTTTAGAAGCATTTATGATGATAACATAGTCGCCACAATCTACGTTTGGCGTGAAGCATGGTTTGTTTTTGCCACGAAGTATAGTTGCTACCTCAGTTAGCAATCTACCAAAGCGCTTACCAGCTGCATCAACTACGATCCAGTCTCGCTTAACTTCGTTTGGCTTTGTTATTTTTGTCATTTTCTTACCTTTGCCAAGTTAATTTTTGAGTTGTGATTGTATTTAAACAATGCTTTAATAAAGCTTAAATTAAGTAGCGTTTAAACTTCAATATATGAAATTTTGCCTTCAAGTGCGTAGAAGATGACGGCGATTATACTATGTTTTTCATAAAATTTAGCGAGTGCATCTTTATACTCTTTTACCTGTTTTTTGTTCTCTTCTATGTTTTTTTCTGTCGTTTTATAATCAATCACGCAAATTTCTCGCTCATTAAAGCAAAAAAGATCCATCTGTTTTAGCTCATTTTTTACTTTAAATGGCTGCTCTTTATAAATTTCCTTACCCTTTATGCACTCTATAAATTTTGGCTCACTTATAAGCATTTTTGCCCTAGTAAGGGCATCTTCAAGGACTTCAAGCGGCAAAAATTTATGAAATTTATTTAGCATCAAATTCTTAGCTTTTTCTAGTGAAATTTCATCAAATTTTTCGCTCATCTCAAGCAGATAGTGAAGCGCCAGGCCAAAATATATCGCGCTTAAATTTTTCCCGCTCGTCTTTTGCTCTTTCGCCTCAACCTCTTGCCTCTCTATCTTTAAAATTTCAGGCATTTTCTCATCTTTTTTTAGCTCTTTTTGCTCGCTCTTGCTAGGCAAAATTTTGCCGAAGCTAAACTCTTTTAGATCGAGATAGTCGCTTGCTTCGCTCTTGTCGCTTCTTGTGTAAAATGAAAAAAAGCTTGGACTATTTCCGCTTGGGACGGCTTGCTTGATGATGATGAGCGACTTTGTTGCCCTTGTGAATGCGACGTAAATTTTATTGATATTTTCTTGCTTTTCAAGCTCTTTCATCTGCTCTAAAACGATTGCATAATCGCTATCAAAATTCTCTCTGCCTGAAATTTTACTCTTTACGATCCACTCGCCCTTTTCGCTGTATTCGGTTATGAAATTTGAGTCATCTCCCCTGCCCTTGCTCATCATGTCGCAAACTATGACGTGAGCAAACTCAAGCCCTTTTGACTTATGCACGGTCATCACTCTCACGCCGTCGCTACTTTTTGGGCTGATCTTTGAGCTAAAGTTTTCAAGGTTAAATATAAAATCACTTAAATTTTTATACCCTGCGCTTAGCTCAAACAGCCTCAAGATATCAACGTCTGCCATACTTATGCCTAAATTTTTCGCTAAGTAAAATAGGCTATTTGTAGCGCTTTCTTCAGGCTTTATATTTAGTTTTTTGACGCTTGCATTTACTAGCGCTTTTACATTTTTCTCATAAATTTCTTCTTTAAATAGGCAAAATTTCGCATACTCGATGATCGCTGCAACAAGTGGCGTTCTTTTTAGCTCCAAAGTACCTTCATTGACGCTTTTTATCCCTTCACTGCTAAGCACTTCTGAGATGAGACTAATGTCGCTATTTTTCCAGCAAAGCACGGTTATATCGCTTGCATTTACACCAGCTTTTAAAAGCTCACTTGCTTGCGAAACGACCACACCTGCGATATCTTCATCGCTTAGCACACGCAAGTAGCCGTAGTCGTCTTTTTCTACTTCAAAGTATGCACACTCGCCGCTTACTGCGTAGCCTAGTGTCTCATCTTTTTTAGCTGGCTCTTGAGGCTCAAAACTAAGCCCATATCTGTGATAAATTTCTTCAAAAACGGCGTTATTAAATTTCACCAACGCCTTTAAACTTCGGTAGTTGCTTGGTAAATTTTCTATATCTATCTGGCTAAAATCATCTCCCAGCTTGTCAAAAAGCTCCTTTTTACCACCCCTAAATTTATATATGCTCTGCTTTGTATCGCCCACATAAAAAAAGCTTCCAAGCCCGTTTTGACCGTATCCAGAGACGATTTCAGCGATTAGCGGTAAGATGATCTCATACTGGATCACGTTTGTATCTTGAAACTCATCGACTAAGAGGTGATTTATCCTGCCATCAAGCCTAAAATAAAGCGCCTCTTTGTCCAGGCTTTGCACCAAAAGCTTAAAAACCAGCTTGTTTATATCAGCAAAACTTAGCGCATTTATCTCCTTGTTTAGCTCTAAATTTGAAGCCTTATAAAGCTTTAATAGCTTACTAAAGCCACTTAGCCTATACTTTTCGACCTCTAGGATGTAGTTTTTCGCAGCCTCTTTTAGCTCGTTAAATAGCCTATCAAGCTCAGGGGTATAAATTTTGCTAAAAGTGCGGTAGTCTAGGCTTTGCCTAGCAAAAACCTTACTCTTAAATAGCTCAAATAAATTTTGCTCGCCAAATGTCTTTTTAGCCACATCGCTAGCGCCATTTTGCAAGGCTATATGCTCATTTAACGCCCTTTGCGCCGCCCTTACCTTGCTATCATCTGGATAGCTTGCGCCACTATCTTTTAGCTCTCCGCCAAAGCTCTCATAAAATTTCGCCAAAGTCTGCGAAAAACTAGCCTCTTTTTGGCTTGAGATGATCATCATTAAGGCTAGCTCGCTAAGAAGCTTTTTATCCTTGCTCGCCTCTTTTACAAATTTTTTCCACGCCATATCTTGCAAGCTATCTTGCACGCTGTAATCAGGGCTAATGCCTAAATTTTGGCTAAATTTCTTTAAAATCCCAGAGAAAAACGCATCAAATGTATAAATTTTTAGCTCACTTTGCAAAAAGACGCCAAGCCTCTCATCTCGCCTTTTTATCGCCTCGTCTTGGCTTATATCAAGCTCCGCGCACACCGCTTCAAGTTCGCCTTTTTTGTTTTGCAAGTCCAAAAAAGTGGCGATTATGCGCTCTTTCATCTCGTTTGCTGCTTTTTTTGTAAAAGTTAGAGCGACGATCTCGTTTATATTTTCACCTCGAAGCATCAAAGCGATGTAACGAACGCTCAGCGCAAAGGTCTTACCGCTTCCAGCGCTTGCTTTTAGGGCTAAAAAATTTTTCATAACTCTCTCCTGCAAAGTGTAGCGTATTCGCAAAATGCGCAAGCACCGCTCTTTCTTTCAAAATTTATCTTGGTTTTGTTTATGGCTTTTAGCTTTTCTATCTCGCCGCTTAGATCCTCTACGCTTTTTTTCGAGCTAACTAAGCTAGGCTCGTTTTTTAGGGTATAGTAAGCACTTCGCACCTTGCCACCGTAAAGCGCCTCGTAAAAGGCAAGCTGGAGCGAATTTACATTTGCTTCGCCTGTTTTATAATCAAGTATAAGCACGTCGCCGCTTGCGTCCGCATCGATCCTATCGATAAATCCCTTTATCTGCACGCCACAAAACTCGCTTTGCATCTCTTTTTCGCACTCAAGCACCCTAAAACCAGCCCTAAAACGAGCGTTTTCATAAATTTCATACTCTTTAAATTTATGCGTCCAAATTTCAAACTCAAGTGGCGTAAGATTTTGCCTTGCTAGCATCTCTTTAAAAACGGCTAGATCAAAGGTGTTATTTTGCTTATAAAATTCGCTCGTGTAATACTCAAAAAGTGCGCTATGAACGCTATTTCCTTGTTTTGTACCAAGCTCTTTTGCTACGCCTTTTGCAGGCTTTATGCCAGCTATCTTTGTGTAGTAGTATTTTCTTGGGCAGGTTAGAAATAAATTTAGCGTCGAAAACGAGAGTGGGTTTGTGAAAAAATCATGCTCTAAAACGATCTCATCATCCTTTAAATTTAAGCTCGCCTCTCCCTTTAAAAATAGCTTCAAATAGGCCTCGTCGCTAAAATTTTCATCTTTTATCGTTTTGAAATTTTTTAAAAATCTTGAAGGTATGCTCTCCTCATTTACGCAGCAGCTTATCGCCACTTTTTTGGCGTTATTTATGAGGCTTTCGTAGTAAAATCTCTGCAAATTTTCACGCTCCACATAGCTTATAAGCCCCGCTTTTTGCCTCACTTTTGAGTTTAAAAACATCTCATTTGCGCTTCTTGCTGGGATGAAATTGTCGTTAAAATCAACTATGATGACGCCATCAAATTTCATCCCACGGCTCTCTAGCATGCCCATGACGCTGATCTTTCCGCCGCCCACGTCGTCGATGCTTAGGCGCGAGATATTTAGCAAGAAAATTTCACTTAGCTGCTTTAGGCTAAAGCTAAAATACCTGCATAAATTCTCCATCCTAAAAAGCTCAAGTGCGAGCTTCTCTTCGCATCTTGGCTCATTTTCAAGCACCAAAAGCTCATCTATTAGCTCTTTAAATTTAGCAAATTCACACAGCTCAAAATAGCTAGCCTTAAATTTCTTAAAAAGCTGCTCACTCACGCCAAATTCGCTCAAAATAAAGCCAAGCTCCTCGTAGCTCTCACACTTACTTTGATCAAAAACTGGGCTTGCTTCTTCGTTGATCGCTCTTGTGATGTAGTAAAGTGCTTCATAAAATTTTGTATTTTTAAAGCTCTCGCCCATGGCGTAGTTAAAAATTTTAGCACCATCATGAAGCCTTAAAATCTCGCTAAAGCCCTCATCTGGCAAGATAACAGCGATATTTTCAGGTTTTATGCCCTCACGCACAAACTCGCTCGCCTTTGCCATAGCATAGGCGCACTGCAAGCTTCTTGTGGCAAATTCTCTTACTAAAACTGGCTCAAATTTTGTGATATTTTCTAGACAGACTAGCTCGTTTGTATTTAAATTTAGCTCATATTTTTTATAGTTTTCAAACTCGCTAATGGCTGAAATTTGCCTTATCTTATCGATAAGTTTTTTATTAAAAATACTAGTTTGAAAGATGATCTTTAGCGTGGTTAGTTTTGAAATTTTCTCTAAAATTTCCCACTCAAACTCGCTTAAAATGCCATCAATGTGCAGTGAAATTTCACTAAAACTTCTTATGTAAGCTTCATTTATCGAGTAAATTTTTGGCAAGGTTATATCATCATAAAGATCCTCTTTATCAAGTAAGCTCTCATACTCTTTTAAAACCGCTTCAAGGATGCTTAGATGCTCCTCAAAATCAGCGTAAATGTCGTTAAATTTAATATCTGCAATGCTCTTTTTGCTGATGACAAGCTCTTTAAAAAACGAAAAAAGATAGTCGTTGTTTTTCAAAAACCCAAAAAACTCAGTTGGGATTTTAAGCACCGAATTTGCCTCTTTGACGCTGGCACAGGCTCTGTTCATAAGCACCAAAGCGTAGGTGCTGTCAATCTCAAAGCGGCCATTTACAAAAACAGCTTTTTTATAAAACTCTGCGATGCTTAGACTTTTTGGAATTAGCTCGTCATTAAAACCAGCGTTAAATTCCCTGATCTTACGCGAGTTTGTAAAGACGAAAAGTTGATTTAGATTGCGCATTTTACTCTCTTAAATTTTTAAAAAATGATAGCCAAAAGCTGATAAAAGAGCGCTTTTTCTCACTTAAAGCAAGCTTTGAAAATTTTTCTAAATTCATTAAAATTTTAAGCCTTAAACTGCCTGGGGATACAATCTAAAAAAGGAGCAAAAATGCATAAAGAGTTAAATAGATCTGGCTTTTACTACGGCTTTCCGGTTTTATTTGCCACTACAAAAGATGAAAAAGGGCGAGATGATATCACCGTGCTTTCGTCGTCTTGGACGCTAGGAGATAGCGTGGTGCTTGGTATCGGAGTTGATAACAAAGGCTATAAAAATATCCAAAATGGCTCAGACATCACGCTAAATTTATGTGATGAGAGCTTGCTTGAAGCTATAAAGAAGATAGAAAAACTAACTGGTGATGAGGACGTGCCAGAAGAGAAAAGAGCCCTTGGATACAGCTACGAAAGTGATAAATTTAAGGTGGCAAATTTGCACAAAGAACCTGGCATAAACGCAAAAAGCGTGCGCATAAAAGAGTGCAAGATACAGATAGAAACGATCGTAGAAAAGTGCGAGATAAAGGAGTGGTTTTGCATCGTCACTTGCAAGATAGTTGGCATCTTTGTGGATGAAAGATTATTAAAAGATGAAAAGCTAGATACTAAAAAATACTCGCCACTTATCTATAAATTTAAAGAGTACGTTGCAACTAGCAAGCGTTTGGGCTTAAATTTTGGCTTTAAAGAGGTTTGATCTAGCATTTAGCCAAATTCGCCCGAATTTTATGCGAGCGTAAAAATACGCTATAATCGCCAAATTTTATAAAAAGGAAGCAAAATGGGCGGAATAAAAGAGTTTTTAAAACACGAAGCCAGCGGCGGGATTTTGCTGATGATCGCTACGGTCGCGGCGCTACTGTGTCAAAATACGTTTTTGAGCGATTTTTACAACGAATTTTTAAATACCAAATTTACCATGAGCTTCGGCGAATACGGACTAAGCAAACCCCTGATCTTGTGGGTGAACGACGGGTTGATGGCGGTATTTTTCTTTCTCATCGGACTTGAGCTAAAGCGCGAGGTGCTGGAGGGCGAGCTAAAAAATCCGTCGCAAATCGCGCTGCCAGCGATCGGCGCGGCAGGCGGCCTGATAGTGCCTGCGGCTATCTTCTATCTTTTTACGAAGCACGACTCCTTCGCGCTTGGCGGCTGGGCGATACCGACGGCGACGGATATCGCGTTTGCTCTGGGGATTTTGAGCCTACTCGGGCCTCGCGTACCGACTAGTTTAAAAATTTTCCTCATGACGCTAGCGATCGTCGACGACCTTTGCGCGATCGTGATTATCGCGCTATTTTACACGAGCGAGCTTAGCGCCCAAATGCTTGCGGTCGCGAGCGTTTGTCTAGCCGCGCTTTTTGTGCTAAACAGACTCGGCGTAAAGAGCAAGGCGGCGTATCTGATCGTAGGTGCGGTGATGTGGGTAGCGGTGCTAAAATCAGGCGTTCACGCCACGCTTGCCGGCGTCGTGGCGGCCTTTTTCATACCGCTTAGCTTTAAAGACGAGCCGGGCAAATCTATGCTAAAAAGCATCGAGCACGACCTGCACGGCTGGGTAGCGTTTGGCGTGCTGCCGATATTTGCCTTCGTAAACGCAGGCATCTCACTGCGAGGCGTCGGACTGGACGAGATTTTGTCTCCGGTCGCGCTAGGCACGGCGCTGGGGCTTTTCGTCGGCAAGCAAATCGGAGTATTTGGATTTAGCTTTTTAGCGATCAAATTTAAGCTAGCCAAGCTGCCCGAGGGGTCAAATTTCATCCAGCTTTACGGCATTGCCGTGCTTTGCGGCGTAGGATTTACGATGAGCCTTTTCGTTAACGGCCTAGCCTACAACGACACGGACGCCTTTGCCTACACCGACAAGCTCGCTATCTTGCTAGGTTCGGTAGTTTCGGGTGCCGCGGGGTTTATATTGCTTAAATTTAGCGCCAAAAACTAAAGCGCGCGCATAAAAGAGTGCAAGATACAGATAAAAACGATCGTAGAAAAGTGCGAGATAAAGGAGTGGTTTTGCATCGTTACTTGCAAGATAGTTGGCATATTTGTGGATGAAAATTTACTAAAAGATGAAAAGATCGATACTAAAAATTGGTCGCCTCTAATCTATAAATTTAAAGAGTATGTTAAAACTGGCAAGCGTTTGGGCTTAAATTTTGGTTTTAAAGAGGTTTGATCTAGCGTTTAGTAAAATTTATTTGTTTTTAACTTTGGCTAAAAAACTTTTGGGTACAAATTTAGTCTATTTTGTAGCGTTAAAATCAAATTTATAATATCTCGTATCTTGCTTGTCGCTAAGCCTTAAAAGTAGCTGCCACCTGCCCTCTTTTAGGCTAACGCTCTCGCTTACAAGCTCATTTTCTTGCCATGAGGCGTTTAATGTTTTGTTATCTTTGTTTGTTTGTGGGCGGGTTAGTAAAATTTCATAGCTAGGGCTTGAAATTTCACCGTTTTTTGGCGTTAAAAGAAATTTAAATTTGCCCTGCAAGCCTTTAAATTCTGGCTCAAATTTAAGCTCAAATTTCTTATCAAACCTAGCCTCACTCTCTTTTATAAATGTGATGTTTTCATCGACACTTTGGTGACTTTGCATATAAGCACTATCCATCTCGACTGGGTTGTTGATCGCAACAACGATGGTTGCGACGCAAGCTAAGATGATAGCTACTATGCTAAGCACGATGCCATAAGGCCAAAAGCTCTTTTTAGCCATTTTTTACCTTTTTATAAAAGATGATGAGAATGAAAAATGCGATCAAGCCGTAGATAAAAATTCGCAGGAAATTTAAGGTCGTTTTGTTTGAGCTGCCGATACCGCTTTCTAGCTTTAAATTTAAGCTCCCAGCGATCTGCTCGGCGATATCTGCGTAGCCGTTTAAGATAGCGGCGTTATAGACATCTTTGCCGTTTTTTGAGACTAAAATGGGGATGATTGTGCCTGATTCTGGATTTACGCTTAAAATTTGCTCCTTGTTAAAGAGCTTTGAAGTGTTTGTATCGCTAAAAATTTCAACCTTTTGCTTATCTTTTATGAGCGCTAAGAAGACAAATGGCGAGCTTAAATTTTGCTCTTTAAAAAGCATGCCAAGCTCGCCATCTTTATATACGCCAACTACTAAATTTATGCCGCTTTTTTGATAAAGCTCGTCTCCTATCTCATTTAGCTTTTGGCTCACTTTTTGGCTTAAAATTTCATCATCATTGATAACAAAATTTGCACCCCAAGCCAAATTTTGCCAGAACAAAATGATAAAAATGAGTGCAAATTTCTTCAAATTTAGCCTACAAAGAGGTGATTTGGTGTAAGCACTGACCACGCACAAATGGCGCCTGCGACGATTATTAGCAGGATAATGGCTTTTTCTATTATGCCTAGCATCACTTCTCCTTTACAATGACATGTTTAGCGTTATCTACGCTCTTCATCTCGATGCTAGCTGCATCTTTTAGTGAGTAAGGCTTGGTTGCGACCTCTTTTTGCAAGCCGATGCCAACGTAAGTAAGCACTGCTAGGATAGAGAGCAAAAGCACCACCGCTATTAAAAACCCGCTAATGCCATTTAAGGCAAAGATGTTTCTATTTTTATTTTCCATTATTCGCCCTTTGATAGCGATATGACGTACTCGCCAACTGCGCTTTGCTGGATCTCGTTTAGCCTGCCATCATTAAATTTAGGCATAGTGCCGATCGCTCCTTTTTTGCCGCGATTTAGCACGTCAGCCACAAAACCGGCCGAGCCATATTTGCTAAGATCAACCGACATGCCATCCATGCCCTTGCCATCTTCGCCGTGACACGACGCACAAGCTGCATAAAGCTCTTTGCCAGTGGCTACTAAATTTTCATTTTTAGTGCTTTTTATAGCGCTTATCTCTTTAGCTACGTATGCTGCGATCGCCTTTGCGCCATCAGCGTCAGCTAAACCTGCTGGCATCTCACCCATAGGATAATCAAGCCCTTTTGAGCCATTAAGTATAGTCTCAACTATGCCTTTTTCGCTACCCCAAATTTGTAAATTTGCAGCCTTGCCGCCTATGCCATCGCCTGTTATGCCGTGACATGCTGAACACTGCACGAGATATATGCTCTCGCCCATAGCGTGAAGCGTCTCTTTGCTTGGATTTGCATACTCTTTTTCAAATTTGGCATTTGCTTCCTTAACCTCTTTGTTATACTCGCCGATTTGTGAGTAAGAATTTAAAGGATAGCCAAGTAAATAGTACCAAATAGCCCAAATAAGCGTTAATAGAAAAACAACTGCCCAGCCAAATGGGACTGGATTTTTGTATTCTCCTATGCCGTCCCAGTTGTGCTCGCTAAGCTCAACGCTCTCATCTTTTTTAACCTTCATCTGCCCAACATACCTACCAGCTACAACGATGGTAAGCACGATGATTAGAGCCGCTCCTATTAGAGCTAGTAAATTTACATTATCTTCTAAATTTAGCCATTGCATACGCTCTCCTTTGTAGCCTTACGCTCTAAAATTTCGCCACCGATCTCATCGTTAAGCGCTAGTTTTGAGTATTTCTCGTAGTTTCTTCTGCCAGTTTTTTCGCTCTTATAAAGATGAAAAAAGTAGGCATACAAAGTGATCGCCAAAAATGCCGTCAAGAAAAAATAGCCATAAGCTTGAAACTCTCTAATGTTTTCCATCTCTCGCTCCTACTTTAGGCTGTTTAGATAAGCGATAAGTGCTACGATCTGGCGAATTTCACCTTTTGCAAAAGCACTTTTTACCTGCTCATCTTTCATATTTTCAACGATAGCTGCAGCCTCAGCCTTGACGTTAGCATTAGTCTGCTCTAGCGTGCCAAGTGCTGGCATATCTTTTTCGTCATAAGGCGTATTAAAGACCTTTTTAACAGTTAGGGCTTCAGCGTATGCAGTCTCGATATCAGCATTTTTCTTAAATAAAAATGGATATGCTGGCATAATCGAGCCTGGCACTACTGAGGCTGGATTTAGCATGTGATTTTCATGCCAGTCAGTCGTTCTATAGTTGCCCACACGCATAAGATCTGGTCCTGTTCTTTTTGAGCCCCAAAGGTGCGGACGATCATATGCAAACTCGCCACTTAGCGAATACATACCGTATCTATCGGTCTCTGCTTTAAACGGACGGATCATTTGAGAGTGGCAAGTGTTGCAGCCATTTTGCATATAGATATTTTTACCAGCTAGCTCCAAAACGGTGTAAGGCTTTGTGCCCTCAAGCGGTCTAGCTCTGTTTGCAAAGTCTGGCAAAATTTCAACTATGCCAGCGTAAGCGATAACAACAAATACGCAAACCGCAAAAAAGAATGGATTTTTTTCTAACCAAGCAAACATCACATCACCTCCGCACTAGCTTTTGCCCCGCCACCCATTGGCGAAGCGCTTTTTGGCTCTGCTAAGATAGCTTTAGCAGAAGTTGATTTGTAGATGTTATAAGCAAACATCAAGAAGCCAACTAGATAAAGAAGTCCGCCAATAGCCCTTATATAGTAGTATGGGATAAGCACAACTACCGTGTCTATAAACGAGTAGAGTAAATTTCCATAGCTATCAGTCGCTCTCCACATCATACCTTGTGTGATACCAGCGATCCACATAGACGCAAAGTATAAAACAATACCTGTTGTTTGTATCCAAAACTGAGCTTCCATTAGCGACTTTGAGTAAATTTCACGCTTAAATACACGTGGTGTCATGTGATAAAGCGCTGCCATAGTCATAAAGCCAACCCAGCCAAGTGCGCCGTCATGAACGTGTCCTGGCACCCAGTCAGTATAGTGAGCTAGGGCATTTACTGATTTAATCGCTAAAATCGGACCTTCTAGTGTTGAAAACATATAAAATGTTGAAGCTAGAATCATAAATTTAATAAGTGGGCTCTCACGCAGTTGTGTCCATTCACCTTTCATCGTAAGAAGGATATTTATCGCTGAACCCCATGAAGGAAGTATCAAAACGATAGAAAAGACAGAGCCCATAGTCTGCATCCAATCAGGTGTAGCAGTATATATCAAATGGTGACCGCCAGCCCAAAGATAGATAAACATCAGACCCCAAAACGAAAATAGCGATAATTTATATGAAAATATCGGCTGGCCGCTCTCTTTTGGCAAGAAATAATAAATTTGAGCGATGATAGCCACTGTAAAGACGAATGCAACTGCGTTGTGTCCGTACCACCACTGAACCAAAGCATCGTTTGAGCCAGCGTACATAGAGACAGAGTGTAACCATGAGCCATATCCGCTAACAAGTCTTGTTGGAACTTCCATATTATTAAAGAGATATAGCATCGCAACGCCTAAAAATGTAGCGATGTAGTACCAAACTGAGATATAAAGTGTCTTTTCACGGCGGATACCAATGAGGCCAAATATACTAACACCCCAAAGCACCCAAACAACAACCACTGCGATATCTAGTGGCCACTCAAGCTCGGCGTACTCTTTCGCTGTGCTCTCGCCCATAAAAAGCGTAACAACAGCTAAAATCATAACAAGCATATATAGCCAAAAGTGAAGCTTGCCAATAAACATCAAAAATGGCGACTCGCTCATCGAGACCTTTAAAACACGCTGTCCGATGTAGTACCAAGTGGCAAAGATGCCTGAGAGCATGAAGCCAAAGATGATGCCGTTAGTATGAAGAGGACGCAACCTCCCAAACGCCGAATATTCGCCGGCTATGTAGTTAAGCTCTGGACAGGCCATTTGAAAAGCTATAACTACGCCAACAACCATGCCTATGATACCAAAGAGTATCGTGGCAAACATAAATAGCTTTGCTACACTATAATCATAGTGTAGTAGCTGAGATGGTCGCATAAAATATCCTCCTAGTTAAATTTATATTAATGATTTGTTATTTTAGAGTATAAGGACTATAAAAAAACTTAATTAATATAAATTCTCTTTAACTAGGAAAGTCTTCTGTCTATTTTGTAACCAAGTCCTGGGACATTTTTTATAAAGTTGTTGCCAACCTTATCTCTAACACGCTTAACAAAGGTTCTGATAGCTGCCTCAGTAACACTCTCACCAACCCAAACGACGCTTTTGATCTCATCATGAAGTACAAGCGTACCAAGTCTTTTTATCAAAAGTGAGATAAATGCAAGCTCTTTTTTAGTAAGTGAAATTTCAACGCCGTCTCTGATAAGCACGCGTTTGATCTTATTAAAGCTATATCCGTTTGCAACTTGGATGATGTTTGCAGTTTCTATCTTACTTTTTGCGACATTTTCTATGGTTTTTAAAAGATCATCTGCCATGATAGGTTTTATAAGATACTTATCTACACCAACATCGATCGCCTTTAACAAAGTCTCTTTTTCGCTATGCGCACTTAGGACGATGACAGGTGTGTCTTTAGAAATTTCCTTGATATATCTTGTCATATCAAGTCCATCACTAATTGGCATAAATACATCTGTAATTACCATATTTGGGTTGTATTTTTTAAATTTTTTCAAACCTTCATCGCCATTTTGAGCAGTAAAAACTTTCTCAAAATTGTCACTTAGCACATCGTGCATGATCTTTTTGCTGTCGCTATCGTCTTCGACAAGCAAAACCGTTAGGTTCTTTAAAATTTTATTCATCTATCTCTCCTTTGTGTGGTAACTTTATTAAAAAACAGGCCCCATTGTCGCTGTTGCCCGCTGTTATTTCTGCGTTAAATTGATCGATTATTTGCTTTGACATATAAAGTCCTAAGCCAGTGCCTTTGGCATTTTCTTTGGTGGTAAAATATGGCTTAAATATCTCATCTATCACATTTTTATCTATGCCACCGCCATTATCTTCTACGCTTAGATAAGCATATTTTTCATCACTATCGATCTTTATTTTTATATTTTTATCTTCTATCTTTTTTAAATTTAGTGCGTCTTTTGCGTTATTTAGTAAATTTATGATGACTTGCATGAGCCTGTTTTTATGACCATAAATTTTAGAATCGCCTAGCACCTCAAGCTCTATACGAATGCCATCTTTTTTCATCACGCCTTTTACGATCTGTATCGATGCTCTAGCTGCGTCTGCTAGGCTAAATTCTTGCGAAAGTGTGTTTGGGTTTAAAAACGAGCTAAACTCATCAGCAGTTTCTGACATATACTTTATGATCTGCATAGCCCTCTCATAAGAGCCAATAAATTCGCCATCTTCGCTACCTGCGAGCTTTTTCATCTTATATAAAACTAAGCTTAGCTCATTTAGCGGCTGCTTCCACTGGTGAGTTATATTTGCCATCATCTCGCCCATCATCGCAAGCTTAGCAAGTCTCATACCCTCGCTACTTGAAAGGAATTTTTCATCTAAATTTAAACTAGGCATTTGCTCTATATCCTAAAAATGATAGATAAAGTCCGTTTAAGATCATTATGCAAGCTGAGAGCTTAAACATGATCTCTTTAAATTTCTCTCTTAGCAAACCAAAAACAAAGCTAGCTAACAGCATCGCTGGTAAGGTGCAAAGCCCAAAAATAAGCATTATTAGCGACGCATCGGCTGCATTTGCACTTAAAATTCCAAGCGCTAAGAAATAATAGACCACGCCACAAGGCAAAAGCCCATTTAAAAAGCCAAGTAGCAAGAAATTTGCTAAATTTCTCTTTTGCACGCTTATTTTTGCCATTTTTACTATAAATTTAAGTGCTTTTTCGCTCTCTATAAATTTTAAAAGCTCACCCCTAAAAAGCAATGCGATGCCAATAAATGCGATCACTAGGCCTACTATGAAAAATATAACACCTCTTGCTTGCAATCCAAAGCTAATGACCGCTCCAAAAGCGCCAAATAACGCGCCCAAAGCCACATAAGCAAAAATTCTAGCTAGGTTATAAAGCGTGCTTAGCATTAAAATTTTACTCTTACTTTTGCCTTTAAAAAATAGAGCTTGCAAGCCCAAAAACCCGCTACACATCCCGACACAATGACTAAAGCTGCTCATAAAAGCAACCGCGATGATCGTGTAGAGGCTTATATCTTGCATTATAAAATTTCTAAAAACTGCTTAAATATATATTTGCTCTCGTTAGGACCGCTGCTTGCTTCTGGGTGATGTTGCACCGAGAAGATCGGATAGTCCTTGTATCTTACACCCTCGATCGTGTTGTCAAACAAATTTCTATGTGTCACAACCGCTACTTCAGCGATGCTCTCTGGTACGTTGTAGTTGTGATTTTGTGTTGTTATCTCGATCGCTTTTGTTTCTAAATTTAAGACTGGATGGTTTGCTCCATGCTGACCAAATTTAAGTTTATATGTCTCGTATCCAAAGGCATTTGAAAGTAGCTGGTGACCAAGGCAGATGCCAAATATCGGAATCCTAGCCTCTATCATCTTTTTGATCTCGGCGATCTCAGCCTTTAAATTCTTTGGCTCACCTGGGCCATTTGATAAAAATACCCCATTTATCTCGCCATTTTTAAATTTTTCTATCAAAACCTCAGCCTTAGTATCGTGTGGTACGACGATAACCTCAAGACCAGTTTCGCATAGCTCATTTAGGATATTTCTCTTTACACCAAAGTCAAAAACGGCTATCTTTTTGCCGATACTTTTTAGCGGCTTATATGACTTTAAATTTCTATCCCAAGCGCCTTTTTTATGCTCGTACTCATCCATTGCGCTGACTGTTTTTACATAGTTTATATTTTCTATGCGTCCGCTGCTTTCAAGCCTGCGTTTTAGTTCGTCTTTGT
Organism: Campylobacter concisus; assembly: GCF_015230015.1. GTDB lineage: Bacteria > Campylobacterota > Campylobacteria > Campylobacterales > Campylobacteraceae > Campylobacter_A > Campylobacter_A concisus_AF. Next base: position 44,889 of record NZ_JAAKZC010000014.1, read on the forward strand.
CACTTATCTGCGTTGAGATGTAGGCCATCAAAGCACCTTCGTCACGTAGCATCTTTGTCAAATATCTAGTATCAACGTCATAAACGCCAAATTTACCCTGCTCTTCAAAAAATTTGCCTAAAGACTTTTGCGAGCGGTAGTTTGATGGAATTTCATTGTAGTTTCTCATTATGACGCCACTTGCGTGAATTCTAAGGCTCTCCATATCATCTTCGTTTATGCCAACGATGCCGATCTCTGGCATAGTAAAGACGATAAACTGACCAGCATAGCTTGGATCGCTCATGATCTCCTCATAGCCAGTCATAGAGGTATTAAAAACGAGCTCGCCTGCACACTCGCCGTGAGCACCAAAGGCCTTTGCCTCTAAAAAAACGCCGTTTTCAATGTATATATAAGCTTTCATTAAAGCATTCCTCTTTTTTTAAGCTCATCTTGATATAAACGCTCAAAAATCAGGTCGTATTCATCAGTTCCTGGGATAAGTTTGCGTTTGTAGTTTTGCATCATCTCATAGACGCTATCTTCTATCTTCTCATAGCTCTTTAGATACTCATCTATCGAGCCATATATCACGTTTTTTACGCGGTTTTCAGATACGCTATAATCAACCAACCCGCTCTTCCAAATAGTTTCAAGTATCTTGTGGGCGACATTGCTAAATCTATCTTCGTGAGTTAAAATGACGTCAAATTCGCCAGCAAGTTTCTTTTTAACGAGCCAAAACATATTTTTGCGGTCGATTTGCATCGTTTGCATCTCGTCCTCGTTTTTTTCTAAAAGCTCATTTACTCGCTCATCTAGCGCTCTTTCTTTTTGAACGTCGGTAGTTAAAATTTCACTTGCTTTTGCTACGATTGGCTCAATACCTTTGTTTAACTTTACAAAACCACAGTTTAAAAGATCTATTGCTATTTTATGTGAGACATAAGGTACGTGTGGAAGTTTTATACGCATTTTAAACCTTTAAATTTTTATGCCATTGTAACTAAATAAAGGTAAAACTTTACTTTGAAATTTTAACGACTTTATCATTGTCACTTCTTAGAAAATAAATTTCTCTTCGTCCGTCATAAAGGACTTTGCCGCTTATTTTTTGCTCGTTTTGTAAATTTGAAGATAGATCTATCTCAAGTGGCTTACTCATAAAATAAGCCTCGCCCAAGCTTCGTCCAAAATCAGGATACCAACTAAGTGCGCAAAGCACGAGCAAGAGCAGATAAAAGGCTCTAAAAATTTTTCTAAATGGCGCATAAAAGAAACAATATCCAAATATAAAAAACACAGGTAAAAGCCACAAAAAAGGCACGTTATCTACAAAAATCACATTGAAATACTCATTTATGCCATAAAATGAAAAGTAGTTGTTGTAAATTCCAACAAATAGCGTAAAAATAGGAGCAAGAACAAATATAATGCCAGTAAAAAATGCATTTAGAATTTTCATAAACTCTCCTCTTGGGCGAGATTATATTAAATATAAGCTTTAATATTGCACTAAATTTAACCTATAAAGTAAATTTTAACTTGCTAATTTCACAAAAAATTTAAAAAACTAGGCGCAAAAGGTGAAATTTAAGCTAAGTGTGACATTTTTTATATAAATTTTTAGGATATATTTTTGAAACTTTTAGAGGAATTTGAAAAAGAAATTTAGTCTTTGCTGTATAGCAAAGACTAAAGGTTGATTAAGCTTTTTTCTTCATATCAAATTTATTAGCCATGAAGCCAACAAGACCAACAAAGAAAAGACCACCGCAGATATTGCCAAGTGTAACTGGAACTAGGTTTTTACCTATGAAATTTCCCCAGTTTAGCATATCTAGCTTATCAGCTGTAGTGTGAAGTAACGCTGCTGCTGCATTGATGTCGCCGCCACTTGCTGCGATATAGTGAGCTTTAGAGATGATAGCTTCAGTGATGATGAACATATTTGCAACGCAGTGTTCCATTGAGCAAGCAACGAATGCGCCGATCATCCACATGATCGCGAAGAATTTACCAGATAGGTTGCTCTCGCTTGTCGCAGTCCAGATAGACATACAAACAAAGACGTTACAAAAGATACCGCGGATAAATAGCTCGTGAAATGGCGCTGTGATCTTGCCGATACCAGCTGGTACGAAGTGCTGTAAGATGTAGCCGTCGTATTTTAGTGGCAAGCCTGAGTAGTAGTACATATAAGCGATCAATGCACCGCCAATAAAGTTAAATATCCAAACGATAGCCCAGTAGCTTATGGTTTTGCCAAGTGGCAATTTGCCATCATATGCACTAACGCCGCTTAAAATAGAGCTAGTAAATAGGTGACCACCATAAAATACAACCATCATGAGGCCGCAACTAAATGTGATACCACCGATGAAGTTTGAAAGACCGATAGACTGTTTTTCAGCCATACCAACTGTTGAGTGAGCCCAAAAAATATCACCCATTGCAATAGCAGCTCCAGCCATAATAGCAAGGAATATAATGCTTACAAGTGGCGTATGAGCTTTATGCTCCATAGAACTTGACACCGCTTGAGCGGTTTCTGCCGGATTTAACATCACGTCTCCTTTTTATTTGACCTTCTTTGATCTATAACAAATATAAAGCAAAGAAGTAGTGCCAAAGATAGACATTTTAGCGTCAAAATTTAATGTTTAAAAATTAGTTTTACACTAAATTTCAAATCCAAAATGATCAAATTTATCTTTAGCAAACCCCAGATTAAATTTAGCTCTTACTAAATTTAACCAACTAAATTTTTATCAATCTCTACAATTCTTAAAAAAGCTTTTCTGGCACTTTTTTTAGCCTGCTCGCTTAGCCCCTCCTCAAAATCAAGGACATTTTCAAGCAAGACACTAATGCCAAGAAAAAGCGTCTTTGGACAAATTTTACGCAAATAGCTTAAAAGCACCGGCGTTGGGAGGTTGTGGGTTGAGTAGATGTAGTCTCTATCGTCACTTAGGTCAAAAAACTCTATCTTATCCTCATCAAAGCCGCTCATCGCATCGACTACTATCAAAATGTCAGGCGCAAATTCTCTAATAGCTGAAAATTCATTCTCAGGCACATCCTGCCCAAAAAAGACCTTCCACTCTTTTAGCTCAGTTTCTACGATGCGGCCGACTTCATTACCAACATCATCGTCGCCACGCATAGGATTACCGATGCAAAGGATGGCCTTTTTCATCAAAAGTCCTTCCTAAGCACGATATATCCCTCTTTTAAATTTGCCAAAATTTCTTTAAGCTTACACTCACAAAGCTGTGGCAAGAGTCTAGCGATATGCTCAGCAAAAATTTCAACTTCAAAATACTTGCTTAAATTTCCGATCTTAAATTTCACATATTCGCCTGAGTTTTTGATCATCTCGTCAAATTCCTCATCGCTTAGCTCTAAGACCTTCTCGCTAAAATCAATCGTACCAACGCCGTGTCCCACGCAAGTGGAGAAAATTTTTATCTCCTTTAGCTCGCGTGGAAGCTTTTCGTTGTCGTCCATATGCCTTTTTGTAAGCTTATAAACTTGTATCATCTTTTACTCCAAACCTCACTATCAACATCAATCGCAAAATTTTTACCAGCTTTTGCATATTTTAGATAGACATCGTTGTGTAAAAGTGCCATACACTCAGCATATCTAGGATCATCTTCTTTTTTGATAGCTGCTATAACCGCTTCACGTGCAAGCTCTGGGTTGTGGATATCACTTGAGCCCTTGATAGCGTCCATATATTTTTCAAATAGTGTTCTACCAAAGATATAACTCATCAGCCTTTTACTTTCAGCATGCAAGTCACGTTCAAACAAGATATCGCCCATTACTGACTTTTTAACCGGAGGAGGCGTAGTGCTGTCGTTTTCATAGCTTTTTTTGTGTAGCTTTTGATCAATGATGCCAAGAGCCATACCTAGACCATAAATAACACTTGCTGGGTGTGGAGGGCAGCCTGGGATATAGACATCAACTGGTATGATCTTATCTATACCACCCCAAACGCTGTAAGCGTCGTGGAAAATTCCGCCAGTACTTCCACAAGCACCAAAAGCAACTACGATCTTAGGATCTGGAGCTGCTTCATAAGCACGAAGAAGTGGGTAATACATCTGTCTTGTGACTGGTCCTGAGCAAAGCAAGATATCAGCGTGTCTTGGGTTTGCTACAAGCTTAAAGCCAAAGCGCTCTGGGTCCCACATCGGAGTGATAGCAGCGAAAATTTCGATCTCACAACCGTTGCAGCTTCCGCAGTCGATCCTATAAACGCTAAAGCTTCTTTTGATATTTTTTAAATGCTCTAGCTTTGCAGTTAGGTCATTTGCTGTTTTTATGTCCTCTGGGACTTGATATAGACTCATTTTATAGCCTCCTCAACACCTTTTGTTAGCCTCTCAGCAGATTGATTTTTCTTGCACTCTGGGCAGATAAAAAGATACTCTTTTGCCTCTTCAAGTCTGCCTGGGAGTAAATTTGCTGTGCCAAGCTTTTCAAGGGTGAAATTTATAAGCCTTTTTGGCGTAAATGGCTTGCCGCAGCATTTGCAAGTTTGCATCTCAAGCTCGCCTCTTTGTATAAGAGCGCTCTTGTCAAATTTAACCGCAAGCTCAAAGCTATCGCTAAGTCTTACAGCTCCAGTTGGGCAAACCTCATCGCAGCGTCCGCAGAATATGCAGCGACCGCAGTCAAACTGCCAAACAAGTCTTGTTTGCTCATCGTTCATCTTAAGCTCTATTGCGTTACTAGGACAAGCGATACCGCAAGCTGCACAACCTATACAAAGATCGTATGTATAGTCTGGCTGACCGCGGAAATTCTCAGGCACAATATATGGCTCAAATGGATAGGCGTATGTCGCCTTTCCATATTTTTCTGTGATGTCAAATAACTTCATCATCTTAAATCCTTCTTACTAACCCCGCCATCTTGACAGAATTTTTTAAGGTCTTTTTCTGTTAAAATTTTACTTTTTTTAGTCCTTACATCAACCAAAGTAACACGCTCGGTGCATGAGTAGCAAGGGTCAAGTGAGCAAACGATAAGTGCAGCGTCACTTATGTTGTTTCCTCTAAATTGATACCTTAGGCTTGGCCAGTTGTTATATGTCGCAGCCCTACATCTCCAGCGATATACTTTTTGAGCGCTACCTTGCATGATCCAGTGAACGTTCTCACCACGTGGTGCTTCATCGTGACCAAGTGCGAAATTCTCAGGTTTGATCATAGTCACAGGATCGATCATGATCGGAGTTTGAGGCATCATCTCAAAGCATTGGCGGATGATGTGGATAGAGCTTTTTAGCTCTTTATATCTAACCATCTCACGAGCAAAAACGTCGCAACCATGCTCAACTGCTACTTCAAATTCTATCTGTTTGAAGAAGTCGTATGGGTGATCGTAGCGGTTATCGCGTTTGAAGCCAGAGCCTCTCATATTTGGACCAACTGGGCTAAAGTCACGTGCTATTTGACGGTCTAAGATACCTACACCTTTCCAGCGTCCGATTTGGCGTTTATCTTCCAAAACTGCATCCCAAATTTCTGAAATTTGAATATCGAGTTTATTGATGATCTCTAAGCCTTTTTTGATCTCATGGTTTGTCATATCACGTCTTAAGCCACCCATAACGACGTTGCCGTATGTTTTACGTCCGCCAGTTACAAGCTGAGCTAGCTCCATAGAGTACTCACGAACCCTAAAGATATGCATAAATGCGTTGTAGTTACCAGTAACCTCACAAGCTAGACCGATATTTAAAAGGTGGCTGTGAAGACGCTCGATCTCAAGACAGATAACGCGTATAGCTTGAGCTCTTAATGGGATTTCAAGCTTGATAGCTTTTTCTGCTGCCTCGATACACGCAATAGCGTGAGCATAACCACAAATTCCGCAAACACGCTCTGCAAGATAGCCCATTTGATCATAGTTCATTCTGTTTTCAGCTAGCTTTTCCATACCGCGGTGTTGATAGAACAAGCGATAATCAGCGTCGATGATCTCGTCACCGTCACAGAAAAGTCTAAAGTGACCTGGTTCATCAGATGTAACGTGTAGTGGTCCAAGTGGCACATCAACTACTGCATCACCTGTTGGGAACAAAAACTCCGCATCAGGCTCATCTCTATGATCCACTGGATCAGGGCGGTAGCGGTAGTCCATAGCATCTTTTCTAAGTGGGTGAAGTCCGTCTGGCCAGTCATCACTTAAAACTAGACGTCTTTTATCAGGCAGACCCTCAGCTACTAGACCAAACATATCATAAGCTTCTCTTTCATACCAAACACAAGCTGGCACAAGCGGAGTAACTGATGGAAATGTCGGATCGCTTCCTGGGATAAGAGTTTTAACTGTGATAAAGCACTTATCCTCAGCTGCAAAGTCGTCCGCCTCAGTCATCTTGCTACCTTCCATTGAGATAGCATAGTAAAGCGCATAGCAGCCATTTATCTGACGCTCGTCGTTTGGTATCATAGTGCTTATAAAGCCACCGATATCATAATAAAGTGTTTTAACAGCTAGTGGAAGATCGTTTCTATCAACCAAAACTGTGATCTGATCGTCTGCTTGACGAGTTACTTCTAAAATTTTTACCTTTGTTTTTAGGATTTCAACAAATTTATCGCCTCTCATTTTAAAGCTCCCATCATTATATTAACACCGTTATTTACTAGCGTATAAAAGCTATCTACGTGCCATACGCCAAAGATTATGATAAGGGCACAGAGTGCTATAAGAGGTAAATTTTCAAATAAACTCATCTCTTTATTATGAACAACCACACCTTTTGGCTCGCCAAAACTTGCCATGTTAAAGTGCGCAAAGTCAGCTATGAAAATAACTGCAAGTGCAATAGCAAATAGCGCAACTGCAATGTATTGACCACTTGTGATAGCTCCGACAAAGACGTTATATTCGCTAACAAATATAGCAAATGCTGGAACACCAACTAGTGAGCATACAGCTGCACCAAACATAATAGTTGTAATAGGTGCGATCTTAACCATGCCGCCCATCTTACTCATATCTTTGTGGCCGTAAATTCTTGCTATGTTACCTGTTGAGCAGAAAGCCAAAGCTTTTGTGAAGCTGTGAGCTAAGCAGTGGAATATCGCTGCAAATAGACCAAATTTACCGCCAACACCAAGTGCAAATGCGATAACACCCATGTGAACGATTGAGTGGTATGCAAACATTCTTTTTACGTTGTGTTGTCTTATTAGGAAAAATCCTGCTACAAAAAGTGTGATAGTTCCTGATACGATCATTACGCCTTCAACAAAGCTAAATCCAACTGCTTGAGCTGTGATAGCGTAGTATCTTAAAAGTGCAAGCATCGCACATTTTAAAAGTACGCCTGATAGCAATGCTGAGATAGGTGCTGGACCTTCAGCGTGAACGTCTGGCAACCAAGTGTGAGTTGGAGCTAGACCAGCTTTTGTACCAAAACCAATTAGCGCAAACACAAAGATAAGTTTTGCTGCATCTGGGTTTAAATTTTTAGCGTTAGCCATTATGCTTGAAAACTGCATAGAAGCCTCGCCGTCTCCTAGTGTGCTATATGTAGCTGAGTATAGAAGAACGGTTGCATAAAGAGCAAATGCTAGACCGATTGAGCAAAGAACGATGTATTTATAACCACTCTCTGTTGATTTTTGATCTTTGTGAATAGCAACCAAAAATACAGAAGCTAGTGTAGTAGCCTCTATAGCTGCCCACATAAACGCAACGTTGTTGCAAATAACACTTAAAGTCATTGTAAAGATAAATACATGGCTTAGTGCGTAGTATTTTTTAAGATCACTTAAATGAATGTGTCCATCTTCAAGTTCCCATCTCATATAGTGGATAGAGTAGAAATTTACTATAAATCCAGTTACGGCGATAAGCACTAAGAAAACACAGCCTAAGCTATCTAAAAACAAAAATTTATCAAAACTATAAAAAGTTCCGCCACTTAAAACTTTAAGAACATTGTTAAGTAAAGCCACTGATGTCGCAGCAGAAAACAAGACATGAAGTCCGCTAAGTACTGCATAGCTTTTAGGACTTAAAAACAAGATCAAAGCACCAAGGAGCGGTATGATAAGTATTAAAGCTAAACTATCCATCTCTAACCCCTTAAATTTGAAGCTTTAGAAGTATCTAAGCTATCATAAGCTTTATAAAATCTAATCGCTAGAACGCTCATGATAATAACAGCAAATATCGCATCTGTTAAAATTCCAAGCTCAACTAGCTCATGTGAGTTGTAAGCCATTAGAGCAAGGCTTAGGTGGATACCGTTTTCAAACAAGCAGTAAGCTAGAATTTGTTTTACAAATGAGTTTCTTAACATAAAGCCAAAAATTCCCATCATAAAGACTGTTCCAGCAGCGATTAACATAATCTCTTCTTTGATAAGAGAGAATTTTAAAAATATAGGGTGGATACTCATTGAAAGAGCTAGAGAAAATCCCATAGCAATAACAGGGCTTACAAAAAATCCACCAACTGGCTCGTCTTCGCTAACTACGCCAAGTTTTTTGATAAGCCAGAACAAAATTCCTGGCACGAAAAGAACTTTGGTAAAAAACGCAACGATCGCCCAAGTTTTTAGCTGCTCAGCGTTAAATTTCTCAGATAGCAAGAAAAATATACTAACTAAAAGTAGCGTCTCTATCGCATAAGCGATGATTGAGAGTTTCAAGCTTCTAAGGCCAAAAACTGCAAGCGAAGTTACGATCATGCAAATGGCTAATATATCTAGTGTTTGCATCTCACGCTCCTACTACATAAAGTGTTAGTGCAACAAACGAAATAGCAAGTGCACCAAGAGCATTTTTGCGTAAAGATGAAGTCATTTTAAAGCGTGGTCCAAAGTTGTCTATAAATACAGCTGCGACGTAAAATACTCCAGTTTTTATCACAAAAACGATAATAGCTAAGAAAGGATTGCTAAAATTCCATGGCTCAAATATGCTTAGGAAAAGTCCTATCATAGCAAACTGTTTTAATATAAGTGATGCTTGAACTAAGCCAAGGTCGCTACCAGCATACTCACCAAGAACACCCTCTTGAAGCTCTTGTTCTGCTTCAGCTAAGTCAAATGGCTTTCTACCAGTCTCAACATACATACACCACAAAAATGCGATAGAAGCAACGGCAAAACTTGGAATTTGATATCCGATAACGCCAGTTCTTACCATCTCTTGGATCTCAACTAAATTTGATGTTTTAGCTGCAAGCATAACTACGATTAAACACATAATCATAACTGGCTCAACATAAACACCAAGCATTTGCTCCCTGCCGCCACCTGTTGCTGCAAATGGGTTGCCACTATCCATTGAAGCTGCACCAAATACAAATCTAAGTAGCGCACCAAGATAGAGGATAACAAATATATCTGAGTAAGCTCCAAATACAGTGTCTTTGCTATAAGTGATAGGTATAGCAGCTAGCACTGCAGCTGAAGTTGCAAAAAGGAAAAATGGAGCCCATCTAAATACCCAGTGTGAGCACTCAGGGACGGTTCTTCCTCTTCTAAAAAGCTTTATAATGTCGCGATATGTTTGAAAGAAATCGCTACCTTGTTTTGATTGAAGTTTAGCTCTAAGTTTTCTTGCCATACCATCAAACAAAGGAGCTACCAAAACGATAACGACTACTTGAAATATCATTAAAAGTATAGTTTGCATTTTCGTCTCCTAAACTAAAAAGTAGCCCACAGCAAGTATGACACAAAGATATAGCAAGATATAAAGTGCATATACATTTGTATAACCACTTTGAACGATACCTAGCTTATCAGCAAATTTCACACACCATTTAATGACTGGCTCATAAAACATTCCCCACCAAATATCTTTTGGATGGTTGTGATACTCAACCGCGTCAAAATAATTTCTAGTAACTACTTTTTTATCAGCTCTAAATAGCCATTGCATAATCTTTCTAAGGTCGCCAGTGAATGGACCACCTGTCATTTGCATACGTGAGCTATATTTAAAGCCACAAGCCCAAGGATCAGTTTCGCGTGGTTTATCTCTGTTTGCTTTCATAACAGCAAGGATGATAAATGGCAAAATCATAGTCGCACATAGGACTAAAGCGATAAGTGGAGTTGAGATCATGCTACCCATAGGTGAAGTTACATTTATAGCACCAAGGCTAGCTTTATAGTCGCTTATAGCGATAGAATTTACAGCTTGCATGATGTAATCAACTATGTAGTTTGCGCCAAGACCAAAGCCAACGCAGCCTATCATTAGGATGATCATACCAAGAACCATACCTATCGGACTCTCTTTAGCATTTTCCCAAATTTTTTGATCTCTTGGAGTACCTGCAAAGATAACAGCATAAAGTTTAAGGTGCATACCAACCAAAACGCCTGTTAGCGCAAGAGCTACGACGCCAAGTGTAAATGCATATCTAACTAATGTTCCTTCTCCCATCGCACCTTGAAGCATACCTTGATATGTAAACCACTCTGAAACAAAGCCATTTACTGGAGGTAAAGCTGCGATACCCATGATACCTATAAACATACCAAGGCTTGTCCATGGCATTTTTTTAGCAAGACCACCAAGGATGTCCATATTTTGTGTATGAGTAGCGTGGATAACTGAACCAGCGCAAAGGAAAAGCAGACCTTTAAATATAGCGTGGTTAACTACGTGGTAGCAACCTGCTAGAAAACCTACTGCTGCAAGTGTTAAATTTCCAGCTGCAACGCCGTAAATACCAGTACCAAGACCTAACAAGATGATGCCTATGTTCTCAACTGAGTGGTAAGCAAGCAAAGCCTTAAAGTCGTGTTGGCAAAGAGCGTATAAAACACCAAATAGTGAGCTAGCTGCACCAAGAGCGAGTATTGTAAGACCAAAATATGTGCTAAGTGGTAGATAAAGTGTAAATTTAACTAGTGTAAATAGAGCAACTTTAATCATAACGCCTGACATAAGGGCTGAAACGTTTGATGGTGCTGCTGGGTGAGCTTGTGGAAGCCAAACGTGGAATGGCCACATACCAGCTTTACTACCAAAGCCGACCAAGAATAGTATAAATACAGCAGCAGAAGCGCCAAATGGCATCTTAACACCCATAAATGCGCTAAATTCAAAGCTTCCTGCGTAGTAAGCTGTGATAAGCAATCCACAGGTTATACAAAATGCACCGATTTGTGCGATGCCAAGATATACCATAACCGCTTTAAGTGTATTTTTACCGTCATTGACGATGATAAGAAATGATGATACAAGAGTCATAAGCTCCCATAAAACAACAAAGCAAAATACATTATCAGCGCTGATTACTAGAAGCATTGAAAGGATAAATGTGTTAAACAAACATGCAAACACACCAACATTTGCTTTTTTTATATACTCTTCTGCATAGCTCATACCATAAACACTACTTGCAAATCCTATGAAAACAACGACAAAGCTGAAGAAATTTCCAAGTGGATTTAGCGCAAATTTTGGCGAATACAAAAAGCCATCCATAAGAGCAAAGCTATCACTTACTCCCATATTTGCAACGAAGTGACACATCGCATAAAAGCAGCTTATAGCACTTAGTCCAAAACCAACTTTAACAGCGGCTTTTGGAGCGCAGTAGAGCAAGATACTAACGACGGCACTTACAAGAAATAGCATATAAACCGTAGTCATCTTATGCTCCTTGTCCGTTTAAAATTTTAGTAGCAAATTTATTCGCTGCATCGTAGTCTATCCTCTTGCCAAGCTTATGTTTGCCCTCTTCTGGATCTACCATTATAAGAGCGCTTGTTGGACATACATCAACGCAAGCTGGTCCATTTTCACGGCCAAAGCACATATCACATTTTACTGCGATGTTTTTTGCGCCTGATTGTGACTCTACTTCAAGATAGTATTTTGGCTCGACAGCGTAATTTACTGAAGGCATAAGCTCTGCACTTGAGCTTATCGCACCATAAGGGCAAGCGATCGTGCACATCTTGCAACCTATACAAATTTCCTCGTGAAGCTCGATGCAATTATCGTTAAATCGCAACGCTCCAGTTGGGCATACATTTGCGCAAGGGCCATCGTCGCATTGTCTGCACTGAGTCGGCATAACACCGCTAGCTTCTCTTAAGACGCTTAGCCTTGCACGTGATAGTTTGCCGCGTTCATAAGCACTTTTAAAACATGCAGCCATACAGGTCGCACATCCTATGCAGCGTTTAGAATCGGCAATCACAAATTTATGTTTTTTCATAAATTCCTCCTAAAAAACAAGGCAAGACCGCCCTGCTCACTAATAGAGTGATTGTTAATCACATGAATAGAGATAGTTAAATTTTTATTTAACATCTCAAACGCTCCTTCCTGAAATTTTTGAAACAATTCTATAACTTCTGGCGATTAAATTCCGTCAGCTATCTGACAAATTTTGTATTTTTGAAATTAAATTTTTATTTTATATTAGTTTAAGA
>NZ_JAAKZC010000015.1 GCF_015230015.1 Campylobacter concisus
TTATTAGTGTGCTCGAGTTTGTATTTGTTCTTCAACTAAGATTTTCTTTTTTAAATATAGAACTCTATCTGATAGCAGGAACGCTCATTGGTTTTTCTCTATTTTTATTTGGCGTTAGTTTGTTTTATGATGTTGTTAGATCCATTTGCTCAAAAGCTAATTTTAATCCCACGAGACGAAAATTTATTAAATTTTGCTTTGATGTGACATTTGTCATTTTTGTAGTTGCTTGCTTTTTGAAAGGAATTTTTAATGCACTTACTCCGCCAAAGATCAGACAGATTAGTATAAAAATAAAAAATTTACAAAGTGATCTAAAAATAGCTATGATAACAGATGTGCATATTGGTGAGTTTTTACAAAAGGATTTTGTGGCTGAGCTTGTAAAAGAGATAAATTTAGCTAGACCAGATCTAGTCGTGATAGTTGGCGACTTGGTTGATATGAGAGCTGAACTTATAGGGGATTTTTTAGATCCATTAAAAAATCTTAAAAGCACTTACGGCACCTTTTATGTCCCTGGCAATCACGAATACTACCACGGAGTTGATGGGATACTAGAAAAAATTCGCGCTCTTGGCATTAGGGTGCTTGGTAATAAAAATGAAAAAATAGCTGGTATAAATTTAGCTGGGGTCTATGATCTAGCTGGCATAAGGTTTAAAAATTTAGAGCCAAATTTAGACGAAGCACTAGCTGGACGCGACCCAAATTTGCCGACCATACTACTCTCTCATCAGCCAAAATTTATAAAAACTATGCAAAAAGATGTCGATCTAGTCCTTTGCGGTCACACGCATGCTGGACAAATTTTCCCTTTTAGTATCCTAGTTTTGCTGGATCAGGGTTTTTTACATGGGCTTTATAAGATTAATGATAAAATGCAAGCTTATGTTAGTAGCGGTGCAGGATTTTGGGGACCTCCGGTTAGGATATTTGCTCCTAGTGAGATCGCTATTTTAAATTTAAGCAAGGACTAAAATGAACAAGGACAATCTCTTTTCTCAAATTTTTGGCAAGGTGGCAAAAATAAACTTTTTTAAGCCGCTTCAAGAGCTTATCAACTCCTTTTATATAAAGCTGTTTAAGATCGATATGAGCGAGTTTAAGCCAGCAAATGAGTATAAAAATTTAAACGAACTTTTCACTAGGGAGCTCTTGAAGCCAAGAGAATTTGACGCAGCAGATGAGATATTTATTAGCCCAGTTGATGGTACCTGCCTTAGTTTTGGCACCACAAACGAGCTAAAAGCCTTTAGCATAAAGGGCATGAGCTACGGCGTAAAGGAGCTTTTGGGGCAGGGTGAGCTTGAGGGCGAGTTTGACTTTGCCAACATCTATCTTAGCCCAAAAGACTATCATCACTATCATGCGCCTTGTGATATTACGATAAAAAAAGCGGTCTATATCCCAGGTAAGCTTTACAGTGTGGCAGTAAAATGGCTTAGCAAGGTCGATAGCCTTTATACCAAAAACGAGCGTGTAGCGCTACTTTGTGAGATGAAAAATGGCAAAAAACTTTGGCTAGTTTTTGTGGGTGCGCTAAACGTTGGTAAGATGAAATTTTGCTTTGATGATCGTATCCAGACAAATGCGATGGCAAATTTTACGCAAATTTATGAATATGAAAATTTACACATCAAAAAGGGTGAGCGTCTTGGAAATTTCGAGCTTGGCTCAACTATCGTCATACTTAGCGAAAAAGATGCGATCGAGTACAACCTCTTTGAAAACAAAGAGCTTAAATTTGCTGAAGCTATCGGTAGGATAAAAGAGTAAATTTGATCCAAAGTTAGCCTGACGCCAAATTTATAGGCTAGTTAAATTTCTATTTTTACCTATGCCGTTTTAAGAATAAATTTGATCTACTATTGGCTTAGATCAATTTAAAAACCTGCAAATCCTTAGCTAGAATTTGATTAAATTAAATCAAAGCGGCAAATTTACCAGCAAAAATTTAAATTTTATCTCACATAAATTTACTAAAGATGCAAGCCTAGAAATTTAGTTCAAATTTACAAGCTAGCCAAACACTCAACTCTTAAATTTTATAAACTTAAAGTTGTTCTTTAGTTCATTTTGGGTCGAATTTATCTCGCTAAGCTCTGATTTTACGAAGTTTGTAAGCTCTATCTTGCTCACACTTGGAGATAGGATTTTTATATACTCTTTTTGATTTTTAAGCTCCAAGTTGTTGCTAAAAAGTAGCACTCTAGCATCTAGCTTTAGCCCCGATCTAAGCTCAGATATCGTGGCTATTAGCTCTTTTATATCAAAGCCCTCCGCTACTTCATCCACAAGCGCTAGCGAGCAAGGTTTTGTCTTTATCTTTATCAAAAGCTCGCTAAAGCTATTTGCGATCTCAAGCGTGTTTTGAAACTCGCCAAGAGCGCCAGCAAATATCTTATTTTCAAGCTTCGTGCTCTTGTAAATCACTATATTTTCATTTTTGCTAAAGTATCTATTTTCTTTGCTTGGCTTATAGTTTTTTATAAATTTAGGCAAAATTTGATTTAGATCATCTTTGCTAAAAGGCTTTCTGATCTTCTCATCAAAAGCAGGTAGCAACTCTCTTTCAGGGATATTTGAGGTGTTTGAGACCACAGCGACTAAATTTAACTTCTCTTCTTGAAGCGATCTTATCTCTTTTACGAAATTTGCCACGCCATTTTCAAAAAAAGAAGCATCGATAAAAACCGCGTTAAACCTATTTAAAAGCAGTGCTTGCTTAAGCTCTTTATGGCTGCTAACGCCTATGACTTCGCAGTCTAAGAAGCTAAAAGCGCGCGAAAACATCTCAAGACTAAGCGGATTTTTATCGCATAGTAAAAAGAGCACTTTCTCTTCAGTCAAGCTCTCGCCCTTGTTCTTCTCCATATAGACAAGCCGCGCAACGCTAAGTGGCGTGAGCGGATCTTTTAGCAAGACCGCATTTTTTATATTTATATTTTTACTAGCACTCTGCCTTGCAAAGACGATGTCGTAGTTTTTCGCTAGTGCTTGGTTATTTGAGATAATATTTTGAAACCTAAGCCCCATATCTTCTAAAGTAGCTGCGAAAAATTCATTGTATTTTGCATTTATATCAGGCAAATATGCGATCCTTAGCTCGTGATTTAGGCTGAAATTTTGCAGTTTTTGCACCTTTTTTAGGCTAAGGATAAATTTAAACTCATTGCCAGCTCCGCCAAGCGTGCTTATATCAAGGTTTGAGTTAAAAAGCCCTAGATAAAAGCTAGCAAGTCTGAGATAAAACTCGCTCTCTTCATCGTTTATCTCGCTTTCATCTTCTGCGCTTAAAGCCTTTATCTGCTCTTCGTTTATGAAAATTTGATTTGTCCTTATCTTTGTTTCGATGAGCAAAAGACCACTTTGGCTAAGGGCGTCGCTGACATTTTTTATCTCCACTATCAAGTTGGCAAATTTATCGCATTTTGTCACGATAGCTTGCATGATAGAGCCAAATACAACGCTTATCTTCTCGCTATCTCCCTCTAGCTCGTCGCTAATGTTTGCGTCAAGATAGGTTAAGAAATTTAGCTTTTTCTCTTGCGTAAAAGGTATCTGCGCTTCAAGTATGTTTGAAAATAAAATTTGTGGGTTAAATGGCTTTAAATTTAGTCCAACTTCGCCATTTTTGCTATCAAGCAAGCCTTTTATATTGCTATAATTTAGCGCGATTATTTGGCTATTTTTTTCTAAATTTTCAAAAAGAAGCTCATTTTTTACCACATTTTCATCTTTTTTTAGGGTAGCGACCGAGCTAAAGATCTGCTCTTTTGCTTGATAAAATTTCTTACTTAGCCTAACAAGCAGTCTATCTTTTATCGCAGCAAAGCTTCTTTCTTGCTCATACTTTTGAAGTAGCTCTTTATATAGGGTTATGAAATTTTCTATTAAATTTTGTGGATTTCTATCCCCTCTTTTTAAAATCTCATCTCTTATAAGCTTCATTTTTTGGTTTAAATTTTCTAGATCTTTTAGCCAGATGTATGTTTTATAGCCAGCGTAAAAGAGCCAAAGCGATAGAAAAAACATCAAAAATGTTAGACTAAGCACCTTTACTCTAAAGTTATCATTTAGTCTCTTTAGCTCGTCACTTAAGATATTTGCTATCTTGCTAAAGAGCTTGGCTCTATTGCTTTCAAAGGTATATATCTGCAAAATTTCATCACGTGTTAGCTCATTTTTTAGCTTTAGCTTAAGGCGGATCTCGTCATAGCCCTGAGAGGTCTCTATATTATCAAGCCTATCTATATCTCTTATTATGTTGTCTTTTATGTCGCCATTTGGGAGTAAATTTGCATTTATATCGTTGTATTTAAGGCTATCTAGAGATTGTTTTAACGAACTTTCGGTAATTTTTTCTTTACCCATAAGCACAGCCAAGATATGCTCTTTTGTGGTATTTACGTTTTGAAGTAGCTCATAGGCTCTGATTAAAGAGAGTATATAACGCTTCATATTAATATCTAAAGCAACATCTCTAAATAAAATTTGCCCACTTTCTACGACAGAATTTGCTAACTCAACAAAGCTAAGAAACGAGAGATTAGAGCTCTCCCAACTTGCATTTGCGTTTTTTAAAACTTCATTTAGCCTATCTCTTATCCTTTTATCATCTGGTGTGTTAGAAAGAGTGTTTGATAAACTTTTTACAAACAAATTCTTAGCAGCATTTGCCTCTCTTAAAGCCGTCTCGTCTTGTGGCGACCTAGTTTTTTCATATCTTTCGTAAGCTATTCTTTCTGAAACGATCGCATCTAAGGTTTTTCTTATCAAACTTTCTCTTTTTACCTCGCTATTTATGTCATAAGAGATCCTAAATTTATCAAAGTAGAGCACGCCATTGTAAAAGCAAGCCAAAGCCGCCAAAAATATCGGCAAAAGAACCAAAAATTTACTAACTCTCATGGCCAAGCCTTTTTGAAAATTTATTGCAAAGCGTGCTTATTTCGCCTAGTCTTTCATTGATATGAGCGATCTTTTTCATTTTGTTTGGTCTGGTAAGTAGCGCATCGAAATTTGCCACAAGCGGAGTGATCTTTAAATTTAGCGCTGGCTCTTTTAATATCTTTATGCTCTCTTCTAAAAATTTAGTATCTCTTGCTTGCACCGCACTTTGGATAAAGATCATCTTGTCTTTTGCCTTGCTTAAAAATATACTAAGATAGGTCGCAAACTCGCTTTTGCTTAAATTTAAAAAGCTAGCCGTCTCGCTAAACCAGCTCTCGTTTAAAACCTCTTCTTCTTTGTCTAAAAGCTCTTTTTCATCTACCTTTAAATTTGGCAAGCGAAGTTTGGTCTTTG
The DNA here is from genome assembly GCF_015230015.1 of Campylobacter concisus. Taxonomy (GTDB): domain Bacteria; phylum Campylobacterota; class Campylobacteria; order Campylobacterales; family Campylobacteraceae; genus Campylobacter_A; species Campylobacter_A concisus_AF. Next base: position 5,311 of record NZ_JAAKZC010000015.1, read on the forward strand.
CTTTCATCGCAGCTTGCTGGTTTTGGCTGTAAATTTCTGTTTGATCTAGGATTAGAAGCTCGAAATACTCTTCGTTTTTTACTGAGCTGATCTTTGAAAATTTAAGTGTCGCATTTAAAATTTTGCCGTTTTTAGTCTTTAAATTTACTCTTAAATTTGGTCTTTTAGCTAGATAATCTATAAAAACTCCAGGCTCTTTGTAGTCTAAAACTAGCTCGTCAATGTCTTTATGCTCGCTTAAAAACTCCCTTATATCTTTAAATTCAAGCAGACCAAGAGAGATATCTCCCATCGCCAAAATTTGACCGTTTTTGTCGTATATTATCACTTCAAATTTCCTTCTTTGAGCGTTAAAAGCTTTGCTGCTACGCTTTTGTTTGTTATTTTTGCCACTTCGTCTAAATTTGCTTCGCTGATTTTATCAAAACTTCCGTAAAAGCTTATTAATTTCGCGATACTGCCCTCAGATACGCCAGCTTGTCTTAGCACTGATCTTTGCATATCGTTTTTCTGCCTTGTTTTTCTGTGAAAACTGATGACAAATCTATGGCTCTCATCGCGCATTTTTTGGAAAAACTGCAGCTTTTTATCGCTCGTGCTTAGGCTAAAGCTGCCATTTTTTGTATAAATTTTATCTTTCGCCTCGCCCTTTGCGCGGTGAGCTTTGGCGTCTATTTTCTCTTTTGAGATAGCGATCACATCGACGTTTGCCCCGCTGCTTGCTAAAATTTCGCAGGCTAAGCTTAAAAGCGCCTCGCCGCCGTCAATAACCCAAAGATCAGGCGGGCCAAGCTTGTCAAACCTAAGCGCTCTGGCAGTTAGGCTCTCTCTCATCTGATCGTAGTCGTTTTTAGAGCTTAGGTGCATGTGGCGGTAGTTTTGCTTCGCCCACTCGCCATGCTCATAGCGCACCATCGCCCCCACACTTGCCTCGCCAAAAAGGTGCGAGTTGTCGTAAGCCTCGACCACGTAAGGCGTGTGAGCTAGATTAAAACACTCTTTTATCTCGTTTAGTAGCTCGTTATCGTGTGTTTTTAGGTATTTTTCGATGCTAACTTCGGCGTTTTTGGTTGCGATCTCACAAATTTTACGCTTATCACCTATTTTTGGGCAAGTGATGCTAAATTTACGTCCAAATCTCTCGTTTAAAATTTCCTCCACCAGCTTGCTATCTTCAAAGTCCTCATGGACGTAAATTTTGGTGCTGATTATTGGCTGGCCAGCGATGAAACTTTTTAAAATAGCCTGCTTATAAGCCTCGTTTATCTCGTCTTTTTGAGCGTTTTTAGCCTGCGTGATATCGGTTTTTACGCCCGTTATCTTGCCACTTTGCACGCTAAATCTCACCGCGCAGATCATATCATGCACACAAGCGACCGAGTAGGCTTCAAAGTCCTCAAGCTTGGCTAGATCAACCTCGACCTTTGTTTGCATATTTTTAAGCGTTTGCATCTTATCTCTAGTCGCGGCTGCTTGCTCGTAGTCTTCGGCCTTGGCGTAGTTTAGCATGAGCTCTTCAAGACGGGCGATTAACAAATTTGGATTTTGAAGGGCAGTGATAGCCTCGCTTACTATTTTAGCGTAGCTCTCTTTTGAAATTTTGCCCTCACATGGGGCGTAGCAACGTTTTAGCTGGTGAAAAAGGCAGGCTTTTTTGCCTTTTATGCAGGACTTTTTCTGAACTAGGTTGAAATTTAGATAAAGTGCCTCAAGTAGTTCGCCAGCTCCACTAAAATATGGCCCAAAATAGCGGATATTTGAGCCTTTTACCACCTTTCTAGTGATCTCAAATCTCGGAAATTCGTCGTTTAAATTTATAAAGATATAAGGGTAGGTCTTGTCGTCACGAAGCAAGATATTGTATTTTGGCTTAAGCTGCTTGATAAATGAATTTTCTAAGATAAGCGCGTCTGCCTCGCTTGGCGTGACGATGTATTCAAGATGCACAGCCTCGCTTATCATCTTTGAAATTCTCGGGCTTAGCTTCTCAGCTGGTGCAAGGCTTGGGGTAAATTTAAAGTAGCTTTTGACCCTGTTTTTTAAAATTTTGGCCTTGCCGACATATAAAAGTCTGTTTTGAGCGTCAAAATATTGATATACGCCAGGCTCGTTTGGTAGCGTTCTTATCTCGTCTATTAGCATCTTGCCTGCTCATTTTTCTTTAGCAAAATTTCTCTTAGCTCTTCAAATTTCTTATAAATTTGCTCATTTGTGGCTAAATTTTTAAACTCGCCCTTGCTTGCTGGCATGATGAAATTTGAGCTTTGCGTAGGTTGTGGGGTGAAAAATTTTAGATATTTGCTCACGATAAATCTTATATTTTCTTCTTTTTTGTTTTTTATATAGTTGATCTCGCTAAGCGGTTTTGGCTTAATGACGCTTGCAAAAATGCTATCTTTTTTGACCTTGCAAAAGGTTTTTAATAACTCTTTTATATCATTTATACTACTATCACGTCTAAGCTCTAAAAGCCCCGAGGGATGAGTGAGAACGAAGGTTAATATACCTTCTCTAACATAGCAAAAAGCTATATAAAATCGCTTTGCTTTACCCATGAGGCGAAGAAGCTCTCGGCACTCGTCTGCCATGCTTAATTTTTCTTTATACAAAGGATTTTCGTGGATAGCATCTATCATAAATTTAGCGTTTTTCATAAGGCAATCTTATCATCTTTTATTTTAATTTTCGCTCTTTTTGCACTTAGTGGCTGCGGCTATAAGGACGATCCATTTTACGGCGATGCACCTGTAAAAGAGAAAAAAATTGACAAGATCAATAAAATTTGATCTTAAATTTGGCGTAAGATAAAAATGTAATGCGAGCTTAATAAATTTAACTAACCTAAATTTTAGGCTCATTTAAGTAAAATACGCAAATTTTTATCTTACAAGGAGAGTATATGAGGTTATTTGGACTTCTAGGTTTGTTTTTTGCTTTAGCCTTTGGTGCTGACGGAGAAGCTGCGGCTATTGACTTAACTACTACATGGGCGGGAATTTTATCGCTTATCATTTTTGTTGTTGGATACTTTTTCATAGCAGCAGAAGAGAATTTTCACATCGACAAGGCAAAACCTGCCATATTTATCGGCACTTTTATGTTCCTACTCATCGGCGTTTATATGCTTATAAATGGCATGGATGTGCATTTGCTAGAGCACGAGGTAAACCACCTGATCCTAGAGATAGCTCAGATTGTATTTTTCTTAATGGTAGCGATGACATTTATCGAGGCACTTGTTGAAAGAGATGTGTTTAACGCGCTTAAATACAACCTAGTTTCAAAAGGCTATACTTATAGAAAGCTATTTTGGCTAACTGGCATTTTGGCATTTTTCATTAGCCCAGTGGCTGATAACCTAACAACAGCGCTTATCCTATCAACCGTTCTTTTAACGATAGATAGAAATAATACAAATTTCCTAGTCGCAGGTGCTATAAATATCGTCGTAGCAGCAAACGCAGGCGGAGCGTGGAGTCCATTTGGTGACATCACTACACTTATGGTTTGGGCAGCTGGCAAGTCACCGTTTTTAGACTTTTTTGCACTTTTCCCAGCGTCATTTATCGGCTGGTTTGTAACTGCATTTTTACTTTCACGCGTCGTGCCAGTTGGTAGCCCGCACTTTGACCCAGCTACTGAGCCAAAAGTGGTCATGAAAAAGGGCGGTAAAGCGGTTATCTTTATAGGTGCATTTACTATCTTTTGTGCAGTTATGATGCATCAGTTATTTCACTTACCAGCGATGTGGGGTATGATGTTTGGCTTCTCGCTACTTAGCCTTTATACATATTATTTCAAAAAAGCTCACAAAGACGAAGAGCCTATGAATGTCTTTCACCATATGTCAAAGATCGAGAACAACACTCTATTTTTCTTCTTTGGAATTTTATCTGCAGTTGGTGCTCTTCACTTTGCTGGATTTTTAAATTATGCTGTGTCACTTTATGATAAATTTGGCTCAACACCTGTAAATATCGGTGTTGGCTTCCTTTCAGCAGTCGTTGATAATGTCCCTGTTATGTCAGCTGTGCTAAAAGCAAATCCAGCCATGGGGGCTGATGTTGGTGAGTCTATGAGTCAGTGGCTACTTGTGACACTTACAGCTGGTATCGGTGGTTCAATGATCAGTTTTGGCTCGGCAGCTGGCGTTGGAGTAATGGGTAAATTAAAAGGAATTTATACCTTTGGTGCGCATATGAAATATGCATGGATGGTAGTTTTAGGATACATCGTATCACTCATTGTTTGGTATGTGCAGTTTGAAATTTTTCACATCTACTTTTAAAAGGTTATAAATGAACAATACGATTATAGTTTTGGACTTTGGTTCGCAGTATACTCAGCTAATAGCTAGAAGGCTAAGAGAAGAGGGAGCTTATACTGAAATTTTGCCATTTAACGCAAAACTAAGCGATATAAAGGCGAAAGATCCAAAAGGTATCATTTTAAGTGGTGGTCCAGCTAGCGTTTATGCTAAAGATGCTTACTTTTGTGATAATGGCGTTTTTGAGCTAAATATCCCTATACTTGGCGTTTGCTATGGCATGCAGCTACTTGCTCACACGCATGGTGCTGAGGTTTTAGCAGCTGATCACAAAGAGTACGGCAAGGCTGAACTTAGCGTGATAAAAGAGCACGATCTTTTTAAAGATACACCTTCAAAACAAATCGTATGGATGAGCCATAGCGACTATGTAAAAGACCTACCAGAGGGCTTTGAGGCGATTGCGGTCAGCGAAAATTCGCCTTATTGCGCCTTTGGTGATGATAAACGTAAATTTTATGCGATCCAGTTTCACGCAGAGGTACAACACAGCGAGTATGGCACGCAAATTTTAAAGAATTTTGCTAAATATATCTGCGGATGCGAGAGCACATGGAATATGGGAAGCTTCGCTAAAAATAAGATAGAAGAGATCAGAAAAACAGTGGGCACTCACAAGGTGCTTTGCGCAGTTAGTGGTGGTGTGGATAGCTCTGTGACTGCGGCACTTTTAGCAGCTGCTGTGCCTGAAAATTTGATCCTTGTCTTTGTTGATAACGGACTTCTTAGAACAAATGAAAGAGAGCAAGTTGAAGCTACATTTAGAACAAAGCTTGGCGTTGAGCTAGTTAGCATAGATGCGAGTGAGATATTTTTAGGTCGCTTGGCTGGCGTCGTTGATCCTGAGAAAAAACGCAAGATCATAGGCGAGACATTTATAGAAATTTTTGAAAAAGAGGCTAAAAAGCATGGCGATGTGAAATTCCTAGCTCAAGGCACTCTTTATACTGACATCATCGAAAGCTCAGTTGTTGGCTCAAGTAAGACGATAAAGAGCCACCATAACGTTGGAGGCTTGCCTGATTGGATGACATTTGAGCTAATAGAACCTTTAAGAGAAATTTTTAAAGACGAGGTTAGAAAGCTAGGACTTGAGCTTGGACTAAGCCGCGAGCTAGTCTTCCGCCATCCTTTCCCAGGACCTGGCCTTGCTATCCGCATCATGGGCGAGGTGAATAAACCAAGCCTTGAGCTACTTCGCAAAGCTGATGTGATCTTGCGCGATGAGCTAAAAAGTAGTGGCTGGTATAACAAAACTTGGCAGGCATTTTGCGTGCTTTTAAATGTAAATTCTGTTGGCGTAATGGGCGATAACCGCACCTACGAAAACGCTGTTTGCGTGCGTGTAGTCGATGCGAGTGATGGCATGACTGCAAGCTTTTCAAGGCTTCCTTATGATCTACTTGAAAACGTAAGCCGCCGCATCATAAACGAGGTAAATGGCATAAACCGCGTAGTTTATGACATCTCAAGCAAGCCACCTGCAACTATCGAGTGGGAGTAAACCTAAAAATTGGGAAATCTGTCTATAAATATTGTTGACTTGTTCTCAGGAGCTGGTGGTCTAACATTTGGATTTTACTATAAAAGGAATATGAATAAATTTATAAAAAATGATAAATTTAATTTTTTGTTTGCAAATGAATATGATAAAAATGCTGCAGCTGCTTTTAAATTAAATTTCCCAAATATAAAATTGTTAGATTGCGATATTAAAGAAATTGACAAGAAAAAAATAAAAGATAATGGAATTGATATAAGTTGCGTTGATCTTGTTATAGGCGGACCACCTTGCCAGTCTTATAGTACCGTAGGTAAAAGACAATACGATAATAGAGCTATTATGTACAAGGAATATTGCAGGTTGCTTAGTATTCTAAAACCAAAAATGTTTATTTTTGAAAATGTGAAAGGTTTGCTTACTATGAAGAATAATATTGGTAGACCTGTAATAGAAGACATCTGTGAAATGTTTGATAATATAAGAAATACCAGCGGCTATAAAATACATAAAAAAGTTTTAAATGCGGTAAATTTCGGCATACCGCAAAATAGGGAGAGAGTATTTATAGTCGGTGTAAGAAAAGACGTAGATCTAGCATGGGAATTTCCGGATGAAATATTAACTGATTGTGATACATTTTTAAGTGTGGAAAATGCATTGTCGGATTTGCCGCCACTAGGATTAAACGAAGAAAAGAGAGAATATTTAACGGGTCCTAAAAATATTTACCAAGAACTTATGAGAAACAACAACGATGTTTTAACTAGTCATAAGAGCGGTTCTTACGGCAAGAAAATTCAGGGCGTTATAAATGCCGTAATAGAAGGTGAGGGGCGAGAGTATATAAACAGCTTGGTAGATAACAAAAAGTTGCCGTCAGAATATAGACTCACTTCTGGCTACAAAAATACATATGGAAGGCTATGGTGGAATAAACCGTCTACAACGATAACGAATAACTTAGGAACACCTTCGTCTCTACGATGTATACATCCAAAAGAAAACAGGGCGCTTACCACAAGAGAAGGGGCTAGATTGCAGTCGTTTCCTGATTTTTTTAAATTCTACGGTGGTAAAACTCAACAAAATTCCCAAGTCGGTAATGCCGTACCTCCTTTACTTGCTATTGGCCTTGCAAATGAGGTGGCAAAAAGTTTTTTAGCTTATAAAAAAAAGTATGAGAAGGGATAGTGATGCAAAAAGTAGAATTTTCTTTCGGATGGCTTGCTTTAAAATTACTAGGCAAAAGCCTTTATTCAAATGCTTGGAGCGCTATTTCAGAGCTTGTAGCAAATGGTTTTGATGCAAATGCTAAAAATATATATATTTATATAAATATGATAAATAAATCAAAATCTCTTGTGGAGATTATTGATGATGGTATCGGTTTGGATGAAAATAGCATTAGTATCTACGCGAAAGTCGGTTACAACAAAAGATTGGAGCAAGCCCCAGAAGTACTCGAAAACTATAAAATGATGGGCAGAAAAGGTATAGGAAAATTGGCGGCACTTTATCTTTCCGAGAGATATTTTATATTGTCTAAAACAAGTGCTGGAGTAGTCAATAAATGGGAAATGAACTATAGCGAAAACAAAAAAGACGAAAACGAAAAACCTTTTTTAAGATTAATAAACGATACAGAAACAAAATTACAATCTAATCAAAATTGGGAAAAAATTAAGACTGGCACAGCGTTGATATTGGAAAATGTAAATCTAGAGGGACTTGGCGAACGAGCGCTAGATAGCTTAGAAAACAAGTTAGCTAATATATTTTCGTTGGATTCTATGATGGATAGAAAGATTTTTCTAGCAATTGTAAAAAAAGATAGTGAAGAACCTATATTTAGACCGATAGAGAAAAAAATAGCATTTAAAAATATGGCTTTTATAGATTATTTTCTAAAAGATAGCCAACAAGGATTAAAAGAAACTTTTTACAAACTACTCAAAGAGGATTCTAAATTCAAAATAGAGTCCAAAAAGAGAGATAAAGAATATCTTTTTGATAGAAAGATTGAGTTACTTGATAAAAATAAAGTTAGTGGAAGCGGGGAATTTACTGACGAGCAGGGCATCAAAAAAAGTAAGCAATATACTTTAAATGGATGGATAGGTATACATAGTACGATAGACAATAAAATAGCAAAAGACAATGATGTAAACTTTATAAAAAATACTTTTTATAATCCAATCCAGCTCAGGTTATATGTTAGAAATAAGCTCGCGGTAGAAAATTTCCTAAACTACTTAGGTAACACTCAGGCTTTCGTTAATTATATAGAGGGTGAAATACACTTTGACTTATTAGATGAAGATGATTTACCAGACATTGCAACTTCAAATCGTCAAAATTTAGATGAACATGATGAAAGGGTCGCGTTGTTGGTAGACATTGTAAAAAGTATAATTGGTGATTTGATAAGCAAAAGAGAAAAATTAGCAAACGACATAAGGGATAAGGATAATAAAAATTTTGATAAAAGAAAGAATAATTTTATAAAAGAAGTAGAAAATGAACTAAAGGAGCGTTTTCCCAACGAACCATCAGAGCAAGTCAATGAGTTTACGATGATCGTATCCAATAAAGTACAAGGCGACATGCTAAAGGATAAGTATAAAATATTTTTATCCCACTCTAGTCGTGATAAAAGATTTACGGACTTTATATATTACTTATTAATAGAAAAATGTGGAGTTAGAAAGGATGAAATATTTTATACCTCTGTACAAGATGCCGGTAAATTTACGGTCTTAGAGCCATTAAAAGATCAAATAAGAAGTAGTATTACGGATGATAATGTACTGCTGATGTATTTAGCGAGTAAAAATTATAAACAAAGCGAATATTGTATGTTTGAAGGCGGTGCGGGATGGGCTACTAGGGGAGTCGGAGATTACATACTGATGTCTTTATCTTATAATGAAATACCGAAATTCCTTACGAACGGGAAACTTGAATTCACGTTTATTAAAAATAATGAAATTGTATTGAGCAAGGAAACATACGATTTTATTATAAACAATGTGTTGAATGTAATAATTGAACATTTAAACAAAAGTAGGGATGAAAATGAAAAAATATTATTATTCAATAAGTCTAATTTCCCGACAGATATAGAGATGAGCAATGTTGGAAAGTCCGCTTGCGATTTTATGGATAGAGATTTAGTGGAGTACTGGAAGAACTATGTGGAAAATGGCATAAGTGACAACAATGTAAGCATTGAGGCTTTTATAATTGGCAGGAACAAAGACGATTCTAATAAATAAATTTAAATACTATTTAAGTGTTATTAAAGCTTAACAAAAAATACATGACCTTTATCAACAAATCGTCCAAAAACTTTAGCTACAATGACGCGTGAATTTACGAAAGGAAGAAAAATGAGTAAAATTTACAATCTAAACGCTGACACGAAAGTGATCGCAAAAAGCGTCGCTAGCAAGAGAATTTTTGATTGCGAGAACACTCACGTTTTGGCGCGTTAGGCTTTGAAGCGGGAGAGAAACTCATGAGGCTTGCCTCTATGTGTAGAGGAGATAATGATACATTTAATGTAGATATACTAAAAGAAATAGGGAAAAATATAATAAATCTATAGGGCAGGTTATGCCAAGGTGGTTAATTCAAAGAGATGTCATTGTTGTCCCAAAATCTGTAAAGAAAGAGCGTATGAAACAAAATAGAAGTTTTTGATTTTGCTTTTACTGATGAAGATATATTAAAAATTGCTATGCTAGATACAAAAAGAACACAGTTCATGATCCGCAAGACTTAGAAACTGCAAGATGGATTGTGACATATAAGATGGAAGAAAAAATAAATATGAATAGTTAAAAAGGCACCAGCAAAGGTGTCTTTTATGTATAAAGGCTAAATTTAGATTATATCTAAAATGCAAATTTGAAAGTTGCAGTATTGCTGCATACAAGAGAAAAATAAAAGCTTTGCAAATGCTTATTTTATAAATTTATATGAATAGCGAGAGCGGTTTAAGATTTAAATTGTTATTGCTATCTGGATGATTTTCTAATAAAAAAGTAAAGATACTTTTAGAAATTCCCAGCTAGTGCCAGGAATTTCTAATAAATTTAAGGCCTAAAGTCTTGTTTTCATCTTTTCGAATTCATCTTGTATGACTTGCTCGTGCGGTTCGCTAGTCATTTTATTTATCGCATCGCCCCAGATACTGACCATGATGATGGCTAGACTTGAGGTTAAAATGCCTGGCAAAATTTCATAAACATAGGCATTTAGCCCTGATGCTATCCAAAATATTACGGTCGCACCGCCAGCTATCATGCCAGCAAGTGCTCCAAGCGCACTCATACGTTTCCAGTAAAGGCTAAAAAGAAGCACCGGACCAAAACTTGCGCCAAATCCAGCCCAAGCGTTACCAACGACGTTTAAGACATTATCTGTTGATAAAAAGGCAAGCACTGTGGCGATTAGTGCTACGACCACGACTGCATAGCGGCTGATCGCTGTTTGCGTGCTTTGGCTCACCTCTTTTTTATAAAAAGCAAAGATGAAGTCTTTTGTGACCGAGCTTGATGTGACTAAAAGCTGGCTTGAGATGGTGCTCATGATCGCTGAAAGCACGGCTGAGATGATGATGCCTATAAAAAATGGTGGGAAAAGTAGCTCACCAAGTTTTAAAAATACGGTCTCAGGGTCGCTTAGTCCGCCTCTTTGGCTAAAATAAACAAAACCGATAAGTCCGCTCATAATTGCACCTAGTAGGCCGATGCTCATCCAGCCAATGCCGATCCTTCTTGCCTTTGCAAGCTCTTTTGAGTCACGTATCGCCATAAATCTAACTATGATATGTGGCTGCCCAAAGTAGCCAAAGCCCCAAGCTAAAAGACCCAAAATGCCCCAGAAAGTCTGATCTCTAAAAGGATTTAGGTGATTTGCATCAAGTCTGCTTATCTCTTTTATCAAATTTGTATCGCTTGGCAGGTCTAAATTTAGATATGCCACGACTGGGATCGAGACTAGAACACAAAACATCAAAAGTCCCTGAAATGCGTCGGTTATGCTAACGGCTTTAAATCCACCAAAAAACGTGTAAAAGACCACGATACAAAGCGTAAATATCGCGCCATATTTAAAACCTATGCCAAAAAAGCTCTCAAATGTCTTGCCACCAGCGATGATGCCACTACTTACGTAAAGTGTGAAAAATATCAAGATGATAAGACCTGAGATGATCCTTAAAATTTTAGTCCTATCTTTAAAGCGGTTTTCTAAAAAGTCTGGTATCGTGATGCTATCGCTTGCAACCTCAGTATAGACCCTAAGCCTTTTTGCTAGAAATAAGTAGTTACAGTAAGCTCCCACGATAAGACCAGCTATCATCCAGACATTTGCAACGCCAGTTGCGTATAAGGCCCCGGGCACGCCAAGTAGCATCCAACCACTCATATCAGAAGCGCCAGCGCTAAGTGCGGTGACGACTGGACCCATTTGACGGTTATCCAGTAGATACTCGTTCATACTTGCGTTTTTATCGTAGAAATATCGTCCAATAAAGAGCAAGAAACCAAAATAGATGGCGATGGCTAAATAAGACCCAAAGCTCATAAAATTCCTTTCAAATAAAATAAAACGCTTATGTTATTATAAAATCATTTAAATTTCAATGAGCGGGCTTATTCCTTAAAAAATTTTAAGCAAAATGATATATTTTTTTTCGTATCATTTAAGGCTACATTTTAAAGAAAGGATGAAGTTGAACGCTCAAAATTTAGCCAAATTTCTATTTTTTATAATAATTGTCTCATTGGGCGCATATTTTTTCTACCCAAGGGAGCTTAGCGATGCTCAGCAGCTAGCCTATATCAAGAGCTACGGAGTGACGCTGGGACTTACTATCGGTGGTGTCGCCATAGGTATTACGCTTGGATTTATCTTAGCGTTTATTAAATTTCTAAATATCAAAGTTATAAATTTTATAATAGACGAATACATCGACATCTTACGTGGAACGCCTGTAATACTTCAACTTCTTATATTTTCAGTGGTCATTTTTGCCACTTGGAGTGATAACTTCTATGTCGCAGTGATCGCACTTGGCTTAAATAGCTCAGCATACGTCGCTGAGATCGTAAGAAGTGGCATAAATAGCGTCGATAAAGGTCAGATGGAGGCAGCTAGGGCGATGGGGCTAAACTACTACGTTTCGATGCGTGAGATAGTCTTTCCACAAGCTACTAAAAATATCTTGCCAGCGCTTGCAAATGAGTTTATATCGCTTTTTAAAGAGACCTCAGTCGTTGGCTACATAAGCGTTGTTGATATTACGATGCAAAGCAAGAGCCTTCAAGCGGTCTTTTACAGCCCAGAGCCAGTCATTTTTACGGGCATTGTATATTACGTGAGCGTTAAATTTTTCACCCTTTTGGTGAAACTACTTGAGAGGAGACTAAATCGCCATGATTGAGATTAAAAATTTAAACAAAAGCTATGGCGATTTGCGTGTTTTAAATGACATTGGCGTTGATATCAAAAAAGGCGAAGTCATAGCGATAATTGGTCCAAGTGGTGGCGGCAAAAGTACATTTTTGCGCTGCATAAACCGCCTTGAAGAGCCAGATAGTGGGCATATCAAGATAAATGGCGAAGATATCCTCAATAAAAAATCAGACATAAATAAAATTCGCCAAAAAGTGAGCATGGTGTTTCAGCACTTTAACCTTTTTGCAAACAAAAACGTCTTGCAAAATTTAACTCTAGCTCCGATAAAAGCTGGGATCTTAGACAAAGAGAGTGCCGAGAAGAGGGCAGATGAGCTGCTAAAGAGCGTTGGGCTAAGCGATAAGAAATTTGCCTACCCGCACAAGCTCTCAGGCGGTCAAAAGCAGCGTATCGCCATCGCTAGAAGCCTAGCGATGGAGCCGGAGGTGATACTATTTGACGAGCCAACGAGTGCGCTAGACCCTGAGATGATCGGCGAGGTGCTTGATATCATGAAAGATGTCGCAGCAAAGGGTATAACGATGCTTGTGGTGACCCACGAAATGGGCTTTGCAAGAAACGTGGCAAATAGAATTTTCTTTATGGACAAAGGCAAGATAGCAGTTGATGACACGCCAAAAAATGTCTTTACAAATCCGCAGCATGAGCGCTTAAAAGAGTTTTTAGGCAAAATTTTAAACCACTAATAAAGGATAAAAATGAAAAATTTATTAAAAGTTTTAGCGTTAGGGTTGGCTCTGTTTTTTATAGGTTGTGGTGATGATGGTGGCAAAAAAACCGTTGCAAATGCGCCAGAAGCTAGCAAAGAGGTAGTTTATAAGGTGGGTTCAAGTGCTGATTATCCTCCATTTGAGTATCTTGATGATAAAAATCAAATCGTTGGTTTTGAGATCGATCTTCTAAATGAGATCACTAAAAAAACTGGGATCAAATTTGATGTAGCAAATATGAGTTTTGATGGGCTAATACCAGCTTTAAAAACAGGCAAGATCGATATCGCGATAAGCGGCATGAGCGCGACTGACGAGAGAAGAAAGTCTGTTGATTTTACTAAGCCATATTATTTTTCAGAGAATTTATTTATCCGCAAAAAAGGCTCAGACGTAAATAAAGACAACCTTAAAGATAAGAAAATTTCAGCTCAAGTTGGCACACTTCAAGAAGAGGCAGCTAAAAATATCACAACTCAGTCAATCCCAGCTGAAAATGTAGCCTCTGCTATAATGTCACTAAACGCTGGTAAGATCGACGTTGTGCTAACAGATAGCCCGATAGGTATAGAGTATCTAAAACAAAATCCAGACCTAGAGGAGTTTTTAAGACTTCCTGACGGCACAGAGGGCTTTGCGATGGCATTTGACAAGGGAAAACATACTGATCTTATCAAAAAGATAGATGCTGCGATCGAAGAGCTACAAAAATCTGGCGAATTTGACAAAATGCTCGCTAAATACGGCCTTAAGAAGTAACTCTCAATACAAATTTGCAAGAGGCAAAATGCTTCTTGCAAAAAATCTCACAAATTTCTAATTTATAAATTTTAATATTATTTAAATATATTGTAATAAAATTGTCAATTTACTTTAAGGAGAATGCAATGAAGTCACTCAGGATGAGAACGGCACTTGTGCTAAGTGTCATGCTTTTGGTTTGTGTTAGTGTGGTTGGTCTTGTGACCTATAACATGGCTAAAAATTTATATACCGACAGGGTCGAAAGTAAAGAATTCCCACTTGCGATCAATGAAGTTGGTTATAAAATAGAATCTTACATCGATAAGATAATCGACGCTTCTTATCAAATAACTCAAAATAGCTTTTTAATAGACTGGGTCAAAAATGGCGAGGACGAGCACGGCAGAAAGGTCTTATTTGACTATTTTCAAACTCTTGCTAAAAATTTAAAACTAGATACGATAATGTTTGGCTCAGACAGAACCCTAAACTACTACGTCGAAGATAAAATTTTAAAGGTCATTAACCCAGAAAACGACAAATGGTACTATGCCTTAAAAGATGGCAGCAGCCTAAGCCTGATCGACATAAACAAGGCTGAAGACGGCAGCGGCAAGATAATGATGTATATAAACTACAAAGTTCAAAAAGATGATAAATTTTATGGTATCGCAGCGACTGGCGTAAATTTAAGCGAGATAGTAAATTTTGTCCAGTCGCAAAAGATAGGTCGTGGCGGTAAATTTCTACTAGTCGATGAAAAAGGCGACATCAAGATCGGCAAAGACGTAAGCGGCAATCTAAAAGATTTAGTTGGTGATGCAAACCTTAAAAAGCTAATCAACGAAAATGGCAGCTACATATCGCTAGATAAAGATGGCAGAAATTTATTGATCGGCTCAAAATATATCAAAAGTATGGGGTGGTATCTTATCGGCGAGCTTGACAAAGATGAGCTTTTAGAGGATCTAAACTCACTTGCTTATGCGTCTGTCGGAGTGCTTGTAGTGGTGCTTATTTTAGGACTATTACTCTCACTTTACCTATCATCATATCTTTTAAAAATCATCCTCAAACTAAAAACAGGACTACTATCTTTCTTTGATCTACTAAATCACAAGACAAACAAAGCCCAGCCTATAGAGATAACATCTAAAGATGAATTTGGTCAAATGGCAGAGCTCATAAACAAAAACACAAAGGCCATTGAAGATGGTATGAAAGATCAAAGTATCTTCATCCAAAAAGCCAATACCTTTGTAAATGAGATAAAAGATGGCAACTATGAAGCAAGCCTAGAAGCAGATACTAATAACCCAGCTCTAAATCAACTAAAAAGCACATTTAAAGATCTACAACTTGCTCTTAAAAATGCAATCTCAAGTAATGGCAAAGATGTACTTGATCTACTAAACACTTATAAAAACCAAGACTTTACAAAAAGACTTGATGATGATGGTAAGATAGCAAGTGGTATAAACTCTCTAGGCATAGAGATATCTAAAATGCTAAATGACAATCTAAACCAAGCACAAGTACTAGAAGAAAAAGCTAAACTTCTAGCAAGCTCAGTTTCTAAAGTAGCAAGCTCAGCAAATACTCAAGCAAATAGCTTACAAGAATCTGCAGCTGCAGTTGAGCAAATGTCTAGCTCAATGAATGCCATCTCTCAAAAGACAGCTGATGTTATAAGACAATCAGATGAAATTAAAAACATCATAACTATCATTAGAGATATAGCAGATCAAACAAACCTTCTAGCACTTAATGCTGCAATTGAAGCTGCACGTGCAGGAGAACATGGTAGAGGATTTGCCGTCGTGGCTGATGAAGTTAGAAAGCTAGCTGAGAGAACTCAAAAATCACTTGGTGAGATAGAAGCAAATACAAATGTATTAGCTCAATCAATAAATGAGATGAGTGAATCAATCAAAGAGCAAAGTGAAGGCATAAATATGATAAATCAATCAGTTGCTCAAATAGATAATCTAACAAAAGAAAATGTTGTAATTGCCAACCAAGCAAATGAAGTAACATCAGAAGTAGATGAGATGGCTAAAGCCATAGTTGAAGAGGTTAGGAAGAAGAGGTTTTAAAAGACTTCTTAACAAACAAACTTAAATTTGTTTAATGCAAACTACTGAATTTAATAAACTCCAACCTGGTTTAAGCTGGGTTGGGGTTTTTAATATTTTTAAATTTAATTCTTTATATAGCTGCTTTAAATTTTATCTTGTTTTTTTCTGCTCATACCTTTAGTATTTGCAAATTTTAAAATTCCATTCACTCGCAAGAATTGTGTGAGGGGGTATAGAAAATGAGAGTGAGAAATTTTAGCGCGAGATTTTTGAAAGCGCGAAAAATAGGCACTTTAAAAAGCTTCACTCTCAGTTGTAATGTAAAAATTCAGCTGCAAGAAAAATCCCTATAATCCCAAATCGTCCGTTTTATCCCAAAAAAGCGGAAAAAATTAACATCGCAAAAAGACTTTAAATACCAAATAATCGACCTTTAAACACCTTTTAAAGCGTCCCAAAAATCGTCCCAAGATTTTACGCATCAAGGGCAATACCGCTTAAGGTTTGCCGTCAAGAACATAGATAAAATTTAAAAATATGGGCATTAAGACACAAAAAAATGCAAAAAATGTGTCTTAATTAAACTTAATGTGTCTTAAATGTATCAAGAGGCGATATATTCAAAATCTTATTAAGACACATCGTAAAAATATCACAATTAAAAGGTTTTATTCTTAAAAATTTGGCATTCTTGATTAAGACACATTTTAAGCTTATTTTAAATAATACATTTAATCACTTTGCCGACTATAAGACAAGACCCATAAGTATCTTCGTCAAGCTCAAAGCTTTCATAGTCTTTGTTCGTACTTTTGATATATAAATTTCCGCGCGGCGTTTTTTGTAGGAGTTTCACCATAAGATTGTCGTTATACATTATCACATACAAGCCGTCACCTTTAAATTCTTTTGTTTTTTCAAAAATAACCCAGTTGTCGGGATGAAGCATCGGCACCATAGAATAGCCGTCAACTTGAGCCATGCGTAGTTTTTCGTTTTTCATTATAGTTTTAAAAAAAGTCGCTGGAACAAAAAACTTATCATCTTCGTCTATAACATCGACTTCCGTTATGTCTACACTCGTGCCTGCACCGACTTTTTGGTTTATTTTTTTTATCCAGTAGCCATCTGCGTTACTTTGCTTTTGCATACTTTTACATACTTGATCAAATTTTTTAAATGCTGTGTCTGGTATAGAATTTCTATTAATCCATTTATCCATTGCTGGTCTCTCAACACCTAATTTTTCGCGAAGCTCTTTATCGGTCTTTATATTCAGACTAGTTTTCCATCTGTCTAAAATTTCTCTTGAGTTTTGATCCATAAATACCCCTTTTATAAAAAAGTATGCAAAAATTTAAAATATATCTTGACAATGTATGCAAATGTCTGTATAATTCTTTCAAATCTACGAAAAATTATATCTTATTTGAGATTAAATCTTTCAAAGGTTTGAAAAATAGTTCTTTAAATTTTCATTGTTAAGTCGGTTTTTAAACATAAAAGGATACTCAATGGATAAAAACTTAATAGATCTTGGCAAATCTCTTAGCGCCATACAAACGTTTAGCGAGATGATAACGGAGATATCCGTGATGGACGGGGTGTTTCAAAGAAGAGAGCTGATCGAAAATTTAGCCGATAATATCAGAGTGCAAGTAGGCGAAGCCAAAGAAAGTATGGAGGCCATTATATCTAACAATGACCGTCAAGCAAACGATAAGCTTTCTCGCAAAAACTCTCGTGAGATAGATGACGAGAGGCGCTAGCGGCGGTTTGAGCGAAGCTTCGGTAGGAAGCTCCTACGCTACTTACAATATCTTCCGAGATTTCAGCAACCTCGTAAGCTCTAGCAAGTACATAGATGGCATAAATCCTAATAACCATTTGATCTTTTTGCTTAGCGATAAAGCTTTGACGAGCTTTCGGCGTTTTACCGATATACTCAAGCGTTACGGGCAAAAGGCTAGATAAAGGCTCCGGATCGAAATTGGCGTTAGCAAATAGCTTTTTAACGGTCGTTAGATCTTTTTGGCTCATCTCTTTGCCTATCTCTACAATAATGCTTTCAATATTGGAAACGTATTTATAAAGACTCATAGTCGCTCCTTTTTAGTTGATTCTACCAAAAAGGAGCCAAAAACAGCCGACTTAGCAATGAAAATTAGAAGAAAGGAGTGCAAGATGATAAAAAAATACTTTACCGATAACTGCATAAGCATAAGGCAGTGGGCTAAAAAGCACAATCTTAGTGAGAGAACTACATATATGGTGATAAGTGGTCAAGTGGCAGGTAGTAAAAATTTCGCTACTTCAAGGAAGGTATTTGAAGTGCTTTTAAGTGAGGGAATAATCAAAGAGCTTCCAAGTGGTCTCAAAAAAGAACAAGAAGAGAGTAAGGCTAGCTAAATGATCTATGTCGAAACTGCTGTGGCTGCTGAAATTTTCGGCGTTTCTTTGAGCGCTCTTAAAGAAGCTGCTAGGCGCAACTCCCAAAAATACCCGTTCGTCCGCATAAAAGACGCCGGCACCAGAAGCCGTGGTGGAGCGAAGCTGCTATTTGCAGTAGAGATCGCCGACATAGACGCGGCGATAAAGAGCGGCAAGGCAGATAAAGATGTATGCGTATACGTAGAGGATAGCTCGGAGCAAAGCGGATTTAGACAGATGAAATTTAGCGAGATCAAGGGCGGCGGCAAGAACAAAGAGGGTGCGAGCGGCGGTAAAGAAGAGAATTTAAGTAAGGAATACGCGGTGCTGGACGATGACGAAAAAGAGGAAATAAATAAAAAAATCAGAGTGCTAAAAGAGTATGAAGAGGCTAAAAAACATGGTGTGTCATGTAAAAAGTTTTGTGAGGACAGCGGCGAAAGCCAGGCAAACCTTTTTAGATGGCAAAGAGCCTATAAGGAAAAAGGCGCGGTAGCGCTAATAGACAAACGAGGCAAACATAGGAAAAACGCCAGTGTGCTTGAAGAGTGGATGAAGGAGTTTATACTTGAAATTTCCGCGCTTACGGCGCAGGCGGGTTAAATATAACAGAGCTTTACCGCAGACTCCATCAAGAGTATTTTAGGCGCAGAGGCGAAGCGCATAATTATCCGAAATTTCTAACCGGAAAGATAAAACCACTCTTTGACGCAGGCGTAATAAAAAGATACCTAGACGGCTATTACGCCATTAACAAGCTTGAATACATAATGATCACGAAAGGCGAAGATAAAGCGAAAAGCTACTTCCAGCCAGCTCTGGGCGATCAGGGCGAGATGATAACCAGACGCAACCAATGCTGGCAGATAGATAGCTCGCCGCTTGACGTGATGGTAAGAGACGGAGAAAAAGGAGAGGCTATACGAGCCAATATCCTTAGCATCGTGGACGTATATAGCGGCAGATGCGTAGCCAGCATAGAGAGAAAATCAAATGCCCTGGGCCTTGTAAGGCTCATGTGGAAAGCACTTAGTAAGCTAGGCAAACCAGACTACATAAAGGGCGACAACGGTAAAGACTACCTAAGCGATCAGTTCCAGCATCTACTAAACGGTCTAAATATCGACTACGATAGAGCCATAGCATATAGCGGCGACGAAAAGGGCTTTGTAGAGAGACACTTTGGAGTGATGCAGCATGCAGGCATCTCTCAAACGCCAGGGTATATAGGATTTAACCTAGCCATGAGAGAGGCAATCGAACAAAGAACGCCTAAAAAAGACAGATCCGCAAAAGACGAGCTAGGGTTTGTTAAAAAGACCAACCTTAAATACCTACTAACGCTAGATCAGGCAAGGGTTAAATTTGAAGCCGAGGTGCTTAAATGGGACATAATGAGCGTAGGACGCAAAAAATCAAGCCCGATGGATCGCTGGAATAGTGATACGACTCCGCTTCGCGGCGTAAGAAAAGAGGAGTTTATGCTACATGCGGGAGGATTGGAGTCTAGAATGGTAGGCAAAAAGGGAATTAGTTACGATGCAAGAGAATTCGGCTCGGCGTTTCTCCCGGCCGTAAAAACGCCGGTACTAGTTGGAGAAAATATAGACGACGTAAGCTCGATATTTGTGTTTGATATGGAAGGAAATTTCATCTGCGAAGCAAAGGATAAAGAGATATGTCCTATGAGCGCGGAAACATATAAGGCCGTTAAAAAGGTCTTTAAAGACGATATGAAAGCTATCCGCGCCGTCATCAAACGCGCCGAATTTAGCGAATTTACGAGACTAAACGTAAATTACGACCTCGAAGTAATGCTTGAAGCCCATAAAGAGGCGTTAAAACCTGAAAACTTCAAATACGAGGACGACGACAAGATAGAGACGCTAAAAGAGACCATAAAAAAGCAAAAAGAGGTAAATAACATAATAAACGCTGGGTTTGATTACGATAAATTAAACGAATTTACCACAGAGCGAACAACTAAAAAGAAATTTTCCGTAGATGACGCTATAGAGATAGCAAGCGGAGAATAAAAATGCTTTCAAGGTCGTTTAAAGTCCTATTAAACGGCGTTTAAAACATTTAAAAAACAAAATCAAAGGAGGAAAAATGCAGTTAGCAGACAGAATAAAAGACTTCATCGAAGCTAATAAATCAAGCGGTATGAGTCAGAACAAATTTGCTACGGCGTTGGGAATAAATCCCGCGTATATTTCGGGATATATAAAGGAAGGCTCTAGCTACAAGTATGCCGACAAAGTAGAAGAGCCAGCTAAGAACTATCTTGACAATTTTATCCAAAAAGTGGACGTTTTACAAGACGAGCTACCTTTCGTAAAAACCAAGGACGCCAAGAGCATACATGCGGTGATCGGCTGGGCGGTGCAAGATAGGGATATGGCGATGATAAGCGGGGTAGCTGGCAGCGGAAAGACTAGAGCCGTGCGAGAATACGCAAGAACGCATCCGGACAGCATTCTAATTGAAGCCACCATAAATACGTCCGCAAAGAGTCTTTTTAAAATTTTAGCCAGAGAGCTCGGACTAAACGACAAAGGAAGCATAGATGAGCTAATACGTCAAAGCGCGGAAGCCCTAAAAAAGGTAAGCAGAACAATCATTATAGACGAGGCCGAGCATTTGCCTTATCGTGCGCTTGAAAGCTTGCGCAGGATGCACGATTTTAGTCGTGCTACTCTGGTGCTTGTGGGTACTAACAAGCTGCTCATAAATTTAACAGCTTCAAAGAGCGGAAACGAGCTAGAACAGCTAAGCTCGAGAGTCGGAAATAAATGGATACTATGCGGACTTTCCTACGTAGACGAAGATAAGAAAAAGATAAGAGACGATCTAGAAGCAGTTTGTAAAAACTTCGGCGTAACGCAAAAACCATGCATCGATCTAATAGAAGCGCTAGCTAAAGGAAATTTCAGAAAGACCGAAAAGCTGTTAAGAAGGGCGAAGATGCTAAGCGAATATGCAAAGACCCTTATAAATGAAGACGTAGTCAAAGAGGCTACGAAGATGTTGCTTTTATAGTTGTAACAGTTGTAATAGTTGTAAGGAGTAAAAAATGATGGATATAGCTATAAATCCTCTTGAAAATAGCGCAGTTGATCGAACACAAGCGGCGGGGCTAGTTAGACTGGTAAGAGAATTTGAAGAAAAAGGATTTGAAATGAGAGTAAGTGCTAAAGGTGAGCTATGGGGCATAAGGCGCGGAAATATGATAAAGGGTCAAAAGGCCGACTACTCAAAGAGTATGTTTAAGCTAGTAGGCAAATATATCATAAGAACCGCCGACGGCAAAGTAATCGATACGGCAGCTTAATTTTGATTTTTCGGGAGCTCTGCGGAGCTTCCTATAAAGTTAAATTTTAAGAAAGGAGAATAAATGAAAACAGCGAGACTCGTCTTTGTTTCTACGCCCTATGCCAGCATCGAGTGTAAAGACAGAGACAGAAACTATTACGCTAAGCAAATAGCGCAGCAGGCTTGCGCTATCGTCAGAGCTAATGGCTACGAGCCTATCTCGCCCGTGCTTGCGTGGATAGACGTATATAGCGAGCTTGAGCGTGAAAGAGTAATGAAAAACTGCGAAGAACTGCTTAGAGTGTGCAGCTACTACTACAGCCACCCGTGCAAATGGAGCGACAAGAGTAAGGGCATGGCACAAGAGGCGGCATGGGCTAAAGAATATGGTCTTAGTGAGCTTAAATTTAGTTTGTTTGAGTGATAGGGCTAATAAAAATTTTTAATGAGGAGTAAAAGATGCAAATAAGTAGTTTTAGCGACGTAGACGTTGCTTTAAAAAGACTATGCGAAGTAAGCGTAGGTATAGAAAAAATCAATGGCGAAGTAACGCTTGAATGCAACCGTATAAAAGAAGCTAGAAAGAGTGAAGTTGAAAGACTTGAGAGCGAAAAAAGCTACATTGAGCAGCAAATCACACTATTTTGTGAGGACAATAAGGCTGAATTTGCCGAAAAACGCTCTAAGGAATTTACCTTCGGCGAGATCGGCTATCGCATAAGTAAGAGCGTAAGAGTACCTAGCGTAAAAGCCAAGCTTGAGAGCTTGCTAAACTCCATAAAGGCGTTTGGGCTAGGCAAAGAGTGCATCATATACGAAGAAAAGCCTAATAAAGAAGCGCTTGCGGAGCTAAAAGACGAGGATTTGGTAAAGCTCGGTCTTAAAAGAGTGGTAAAAGATAATTTTAGGATAGTGCCTAAAATAGAGAGTTTGGAGGTAGGAAAATGAACGAGATAAAGAGCGATTTTCAAATTTACTGGAGTGAATATAAAAAGTTAAAAGATAGCAAAAATAGGCTTTTGCCTAGGTTTGTAAGACGAGAAAAATTAAGAATTTGCGTTAAAGGGCTTTAAGCCCTTTAAAGAGCGTTTTAAACCACTTTAACGCTCTTTAAAGGGTTTAATTTTAAGGAAAGACGGTTTGACAACTAAACAAAAAATTCATCTTAATAATCTGCACGCAAAAAAGAGAGAATCGTATCAAGCTAGACTTAATAATGTCCTAAGCTACGATCTTAGTTTTTACCGTTTTAAAAACGGAAAACTAAACGTATCTAAGTTAGCTAGGTGTAGCGGTTTAAGCCGTGGATTTTTAGAAAAAGAGCTGTGGAAAAAAGGATTATAATGAGCGAAATTTTCGAGTTTTTAAAAAGTTCTAGCCTAACCAAGGATAGTTTCAACGAAAAGGTCGAGTTTTTGATAGAGGGCTTTTTAGTAAAGCAGCTAATCACACTGATCTACGCGGACGGTGGCACGGGCAAAAGCTACATGGCCTTTGCTCTAGCTAAAAAACTTTGCAAAGAGGGTCAAAGGGTATTTTTCATAGACTACGACAACCCAGTAGGCGTACTCAAACAGCGCGGCGTAGATAGGTTACTTATAGAAAGCTACGAGAATATGAATTATATCCAGCGCTCCACTTTGGAGCTTTGCGGATTCGAGCTTGTTTTAAAGCTAGAAGAAAATGCCGTAGGCAAAGCTTACAAAGATTGCGTTTTTATCCTGGATAGCTTGCGGGATTTCGTAGACATCAACAACGACAACCGCATAAATAGGCTGTTCGGCGCACTTAAGAATTTACGCGAAGCTGGAGCCACGATCATCATCTTGCATCACTCTAACAAAGACGGTAAAAACTATCAAGGCAGCAACCATATAAGAAATTCTCTCGACGTTATGTATCATCTACTAAAACGCCCTAGCAAGGAAAACGAGTTAAATTTCTTACTTGAAGTAGCCAAGGAAAGAGCCGGAGTAAAAGATAGCGGTTTTTGTGTAAAAACGCTAAATTTAGAACTAAACGAGCTTGACGTTGAAGTAGCTAGAATGAGTGAATACGAGCTAAATTTTACTACTCTAGCGCAAAAGATACTAGCCGGCGGCGAGGCAAACAAGACCGAGCTACTAAACGCTATGAATTACGAAAAAGACGATAGAACGGCTAGGGATTGCCTGGATAAATTCGACGGCAAGCTATGGTTTAGCCGTAAAATGGGCAAGAGCGTGATATATAGTTGTAAAGCGGAGACTACAACCGATACAACTGTTACAACTATAAGGGAAAATACCTTAAATTTGGCGGTTTGAGATGAATACGAGCGAACTAAAAAAATACTATATAAAAATGATACAAACATTGAAGCACAACTATTTCGTGGATGACGAGTGCAGGAAAGTATATTTACGGGCGCAATTTGGCAAAGATAGCCTGAAAGAGCTAAGTATAGAGGAGCTTAGGGTTGTGCTAGAGGTCGTGGGATACAAGCCCCATAAAGACACAAATTTTAAAAGACCTGCGCACAAAACCAAAGCAACCCGCAAAACCAAAGCAAACAAAACGTCTAGTCCTTCTTTTGTAGCCGGCGAAGATCTAACGCCCGCTAAAGGCAGCCTATACGCTACTAAAAAGCAACTTGAAACTATGACCGGTATCTGGGAAGAGATAGCCAACGTAAAAACAGGCATGGCTTTAAGAGAGTTCATCTTTAGGATAGTTAAAATCAGACCTTTGCATCTTAAATTTCTATCAAGATCCGATGCCGCCGACGTCGTGCAAGCCCTTATTCAAATGAAAGACAAATACTACAAATGATAAATAGCTTCGATATATTTGCCGAGTTCTACAACCGCGTCAAAGAGAGCGAAAACATGGCTGACATCATTAAAGAATACGGCGGAGCAAATATTTACGTGCCAAGCTACAAAGGTACGTTTAGAAACTACGATATACTCAAAGAATACGAAGAAGGCATAGAGCTAGGCAAGCCACGCCCAGTAGTCATTCGCGAAATCGCCGCAAAGCATAACTTGAGCTATAACAGCGTTTGTGCCATAACCAAAGAGTTAAGAGAGCCTAGTTTGTTCGAGTAAAGACTATACGTAATGGCCTGATCGCCATTACGTATTTTGTATAAAGTATGGAGTAGAAGCAACCGAACTGGATGAATTGAACGTTTTTTGGAGTTCTACGTTATTTACCTGTGTTTTGTTTTGATAATCCAAATTTGCTTTATAGTTGTCTACTCCCATTTGACTATTGGATTGCCAAACCTCTTTTTCAGTAGCCATAAAGCCTTTGCATAGATCAACATAAAGCCCTAAAACATCTTTCTTAATGTTTTCATCTTGCATAGATGATATTTGTTTTTCTAGGAAATCTAGAACCCTGCTTTGTTGACAATTAATAAAAGGCGTCATTTTGTCCTCCTTAATTTTTTATAATATTTTAACTTATTTTGATAAAGAAAATTTCTTAAAATATAATTAATTTTGGGAATTTAAAAAAAATAGAAGAGACTAGACTACTACTTAAAGCTATCCTTTACAAATTTTATAGCTACTTTTTTTACGACTTCTTCGGTTTTGTCAGGCAACTTTCCGCTTTTATCTACCGGTAAGAACGGGCGAGCCGCGATTCTTACGTTTTTGCTTCGCCCCGCCTTATTGGTGCCAAATTGATGAACTAGTCCATAAGCAAAGCCGTTTTTATTCGTATTATTAGATACCGTGGCTTTTTTATCGCCTGCTTTAACTACCCATTTATCTGCCAAATTTCCGTCTGATCTTAAAATGTTAGATGACTTTCCTAATTTTTGTTTTTGCCTAATCGTACTAGGTTTCAAGGCTTGCCATTTTTGTCCGAACGGACTGCTCTCGCTCTCAAAACTAGCTTCTATTTCGTTTTGTAAGATATTGCCTAGCGTTTGCATTAGCGGTTTGGTTTTTTTCTCGATGTTTTGCAGAGATTTTAGCTTAGCTTGCAGCTCTTCTAAGCCTTTAACTTCTATCATTTGCCTTTATTCCTTGAGAGTGGTATAATTAGTGCTAATCAGATGATTGATGATCGCAATGTAGTAGTCGATAGGTGCTCGCCTTGCGAGATCGGACCTGTATTGCGGGTGCAACTCCCGCCGTCATCTGATTTTTATAAATTGTGCTTCTTTCTCATTAGTCTTGTCTACCTTGCTTGCCGTCGCCATATAATTAGTAAGTCCGAATTTCTTCAATTTGTAGTTTAGGTCTATGACGATCTTGTTTATCTTGCTCGCATCTTTTTCATCCTCGAACCAAAATACGATGTTTTTATTCACGGTATCTACGCTTACGGGAGTTTTATCGTCAGCTAAAGTTTTTACTATCTTTTTTATCTCTTCTATTCGCAAATCTTGCCCATATTGCCTTTTGCGCTCAGGTCTGATGTGGAGTATGCCGTGTTTGTCTCCTGCTATATGCTCAGTCTCTATTTTGACACCCAGCAGCTTCTCGCTCTTTTTTATGACGTCTTTACCTAGTTTTCCTAGCGCAAAGGCGACTATCGGAGCTTTTAAATTCTTCTTTACCAAAAGCTCATCTACTGCGTCATCTAAGCTTTTTTGCCAAACATAAATATCCCTTTCGTGCTCGAAGTTTTCTAATGTCTGTTTTAAATTTTTCTTTGCAAGAGTTGAAGTAATGGCGTCCAAGGCCTTATTTTGCTTATCTTTTAAAATTTCGTCTGTTTTATCTACTTTGCCTGGGTTGTATCTAAAGTCTTTTTCTGCAGCTTGAGGTAAAAAAGAGCCATCTGCAAGTGGCACGATACCTCTGGCTATACATTCAGCCTCAGTTAGCACCTGCACCTTGCAGCGACACCCAGCCATTTGGCGGATAGTTGGTATCCCAAAATTTATCAGTTTTAGGTAGTGTCTTGCCGTGAAGCTTCCTGTGGGCTTCTCTTGTTCTGCTATCAAGCACTGCAGTATAGCGGAAGTATTCGCCTAGGCTTTCCATCTGGCTTTCATACCTAGCCTTGGCGTAGGCCGTTCTCATGTTGGTATTAAATATAGTCCTTAGCCGCCTATTGCCTACGTAAATTTCTTTTTCTTCGCCGGTCTTTGGGTCTTTTACCTTGATATTTCCTAGCCAGCCTTTCTTTGCAAGCATAGGCTTTACGCTCTTTTTCCACTCGTCAAACCCAACGCCCTCTTTAAAGGCTTTGGCGAGCGAAGCCTGCATATCTTTTAAAAGGTCTAAATTTGTCATCTTGGCTATTGTAAAAGCCTTTTTGTGGGCGTCGTGCATAATCTCGTCGTAATCAAAGTGCGCTTGGGGCTTTTTGCTCTTTAAATATTCATAAACCGCCGTAGGCTCCTCGAAAAAACTAAATTTCATCTAGATATCCCAACATCTGAGCGTTTGCTACGGCTTTAAACATCAAGGGCTCAAGCTTTTCAAAGGGTAGATCGTAAAGCTCGTAAAGCTTATCGAAAGCTTCTTCGTAAGTCTCGCTGCTTGCGATTAGTTTGTTTAAGGTCGCTTCTATCTCGCCGCCCTCGATATCCATCTCGTCCGTGGCTTTATCAAATCTATCTAAAGCCTTTAAAGAGCCTTTTAAGGCTGTTAAATTAGCTTTATTAGCTTTTAAATTTTTCTCTTGCGCCCAGGCATTTTCGTCGATCTCGATATTGTAAGTCGAGGTTATATATTTTTTGGTCGGAGCAAAGCCCATATCGTATAGCGTTTTGTCTCTTGTGGCGCGCTCGGTATTAGGAGCGTCTTCGTCGAATAGTTTTGCGTAAAGCTCGCCGTTATAGCCGTTGATTTCCTTAAAAAAGCTTATGGCCTTGTTCATCACGAAGATTAAAATTTTAGCATCGTTTGCGGCCAAATCCTCTCTGATTTCATTATGTGTCTTTGCCGCGGCATAGCTTCCCTCTTTTACATCGCTAGTCAAATTTGCGCCTAAAATAGCCTTACTGATTTGATTGTCGAGGTATGCGGGAAGTCTCGTAAAATCTACGTTTGAGGTAGGCTGCACCAGCGTGATCTCCTCGTCCGTGTCTATGACCGCGCTATCGCCGCTAAGCATAGCTTGCACTTCTGCAGCCATTTCATCGGGCTCGTAGCTAGTTTTTGCTATCGCCCAGGGCGATCCGAATTTTTCTAAAAACCTAAACCAAAACTTTAAACTGGCGTTTTTCATCTTGACTGGGAAATACAGCTTTTTAAGCAGCCCGTCTCCGTATACCTTTCTAAAATTCGCTCTGTTTAATGCGTATATAACTTTTAAAGGCGGAATACTTCGCTCGCTTCCGCTCGCATTAAATGTGAACTCGCCCGTGTCGTTAAATTTAAACTGCCTAAAATCGCGCTGCACTAGTCTTGGGTATACAAGACCTTCTTTTTCTTTGTAGTTAATCTCGAATACGTTTAATCCGTAAAGATAGGTCTCTAAAATTTGGCTGACTACGTCGGGATTAAAAATCTTTTTAAATTCGTCCTTAATTTTTTCATCGTCGCAAACGATTTGGATCTCTTTTTTCTCGGTCACGGACTTGCGGCTCACGTCGCACTGCGTAACGGTAAGATCGGCTAGTATCATATCCATATCGTCGTCGCCTACACTCGAAACTCCTGTATTTATCAGCAAATCTATCAGGGTACCGTTTTGGGGGATGAGAGCCGCCTTCTTGCGCTGTGGCTGCTCGGATTTATTTTTAAATAATTTGTCAAATATCATCTCATACGCCTTTTTACTTTCTTTTTTAGTTTCGTTAAGTCGTATGCGCCCGCCAAGCTGTCGGGTGCGTCGTCGTGCTTGGCTTCGGGATACTCCGTAAGCTGCTCGATAAGCAAGCTTTGACTTTGATGAAAGAGTATTTCGCCGTCTTCTATAGGCACTTCAAGCTCCTCTATTCTTTGCCCTTTGCTTGCGGTATTATTCACGCCTTTTAAAGGTAGTTTTACGCCTATCTCGAAGGCCTTTTCTCTGATCCAGCCTCTAAAAAACTCCTGCCCACCGTTGTTCTCTATCGCGCAAACGCGGCATTTATAGAGCTGATTAAGCCTAATGATCTCTTTGATGGTCTTTTTAGTCTTCATGACCTCTACTATGCTTTCTGCTACATATATCTTGGCTTCTGCCTTGCTCACTCCTAGCACCGTTATAGCCGTATAGTCGCTCTTTTTCTTTTCGCCTGCGGGGTCGATATACATCACGAAGTAATCGCACCTCGGAAGTTCGCGGTAAAAATGCATACTCTCTTTGGTGAAAATTTGAGTCTCGCTACGCGGATCGTTTTGCTGCTCTTTGTTAAAAGATTTCAAGTTTTCGGCGCGCTTTTGCATGAGTTTTAAAATCGGTAGCGCATCCTGCCAAAGCACCCGTGCCCCGTCGTCCATAAGGGCTTTGTTTTTTAAATAAAACGTTTCGCTAGCCTCTTTTGAGACGTTTTTGTAAAGCTCGCTCCATCTCTCCCACAGATCCATACGCTTTGGGTAATTTATGATGCTTTGGTACTTTTTGGCATTCCAAAATTTAAGCTTGAGCTTCCTAGCTAAAACGCTATCTGCGTGAAGTACGGTGCCTATATAAAGCACGTCGAGGCTACCGTCTACGCTGCCCAAATTTAAAACCGCTTCGTCTAGCCACTCCTCGAGCTTGTCGCGTTGCTCTTTGCTGCGCACATTGGTGTCGTTTTCCAGGTCGTCTAGGACTACTAGATCGGGGCGATAAACGCCGAATTTTACGCCGCGCAGTCTTTTACCCGAGCCAAAAGCCTTAAGCTTGACTCCGTTTTTGGATACGAACTCGCCTATCTTCCAGTTCTTGCTCGCGCCGCAAACGTGCGGGAAGTCCATTTTTAGATTGGCGTTGTCCTCAAGCTCGGCTTTGATGGCTTCAAGACACCCCTCGACCAATTCTACGGCGTCTGAAATTTCGACAATGAAGCGCTTCTTGCTAAAACAAATACACCAAAGCGGAAGGAGCTGCGAGCAGTACGTGGTCTTTGCATGACCGCGCGGTGCGGCGCGGGCGTATTTGTCTCCGCTTGCGTTTTGCGTCATAGCTTCAAAAATCTGCGCTAGATCCTCGTGAAGAGCGCAAGAGCTACTAATGCTAAAATAGTGCGGGAAATAAGTCCTTGCAAAAAACATAAAATCGCGCTCGGCGCGTTTTACTCTTGCGGCCCTATCTTTTGGCGACAGAGGGCTATTTAGATGTATCTGCTCTTTTAGCTCGCCGCTAAGCTCCTCCAGCCAGCCGTAAAAGTCTTTGCGCGTGAGCTTGCTAAGCTCGGGTTCTACGGCGCCGGCTTGCTTGTGCGTTTCTCTACTGTCTTCTAGGAAGCTGTCTAACTCATCTCTTGAAAAAAGCATACATCATCCTAAACGTCGAGTTCTTCGATAGCTTTGACGAATTTCTCGCTCTCGATGAGCTCTACGAGTTTTTTGATACACTCTTTGTTCTCGTCGTCTTTAAATTTATCGACTACCAGCATAATGACCTTTTTGGCGATGCTTAAGCGGTATGCCGCCGGATTTTCGTAGCTTGCAACTTTGGTCATCTTAACAAAGCTATCGCCTATCTTTGAAAGCGCCTCGGCCTTTTTGCCCGCAGGCAGTTCACTCTCTCTTATATCTTTTACGGCCAGGCGCATCTCTTCGATAAAGTTTTGATAGATGTTTTGCTTATCTTCTCCGCTTTTATTTAGATAGCTTGCGGCTTTTAGTTCGTCCCAGTCGCCGTTTTGAGATTTGTAATTTTTTATGGTTTTTACGGTCTTGTTTAAAATTTCGGCTATGCGCTCAAGGCTGAAGCCTTTTAAATATAGCTCTTTTGCTAGCTCTTTGATATTCGGTTTCTCAGCCATTTAAATCCTTTAAGTCCATTTTTTTCTCGCTGTGTCTAAACGCTCTTATACCGAGCCTGGGCGCGCTATCGTCTTCTATTTGGCTCGGAAGCTTCTTGTTAGCCATCTTCAAAAGTAGAGCGTCCATCTTTTCTATCTGCTCATTCAGCGCCTCTTTGGGAAAGTTGTTGCGCTTTTTGAGCTCGATAATAGTTAAATTTACGCCGATGTCTTTTAATAGCGGCGTAGGGTTTTGCGGAAGTTTGATGAAAGAGGAGATATAAGCTAAGGCATCGTTTACGCTATCGTCTATGACGCTTTGATTAACGGCGCCGCTTCCTTCAAAGTCGCTGAGCTCTTGCAGCTCTCTAGTAGAAACTTCTTTTAGTAGATCCTCGTTTGTTAAAACCATTATTTTGTCTCCAAATATTTTAAACCTTTTGACCGTATTCGTTATTAGCTTTTAGCGAGCATTAAAAGCGCGTTAAAACGTTTAAAATATTTTTCTCGTAGTTTTAGTCGTTTTTGATTTAAAAGGACGTGAAGCCCTTTTAAATCGATTTGTTACATTTTTAGCTCAATGATCGCGTCAAGCCTATTGCAGATCGGAAGCGGTCTGCTTTCGCTAACAATGCCCCAGCCCATACCTTTGTCAAGCACCTCTGGAGCCGCAGCGAAGAATTTAGTCGGAGCCTTTCCAATGGCAGACGTATGGTTTGCTCTCGTATAAACTATCTCAAAGATATCGTCCATCAAAGGCACTACTACGCCTTTTTTGCCGCTCATGTAGCTCGTATCTTTACCCTTCGTATTTTTGTACGAGGCATCGTAAGGCATAAAGGTCTTGCCGAAAAGTTTAAGGGTTAAAGCACCGTTGCTATCCACGACTTCGCAAGATTTTAATTTTAAAATTTCTTGGTCTTCCGCCATCTTGAGCAACTCGTTGAAAAGCTCCCTAGTTACTAGCGCTATATAAGGCTTAGCGATGCCTAACACCTCTTTTTGAGCGGCTTCGATATCATTCAGTAAATTTAGCAACTTGGTAGTGTTCGTAATAGTTATCTCTTTTCTATTTGCGCTAAGCTCAAACAGCACCTTTCCTTTGCCGTCCATTACCTTACCAAAAATAGCGCCTATAGCCATATACTCTACCGTATTGGTGATATTACTTTTTTGGCTAGCTAGTTTTTTGCCGATAGCCGCAGACAATGATTTAAGCTGCTCGCTTTGAGTATTGAGCGTTCTTAGCAAATTCATCTCGCTAGCCGGGAGCAGATCATACTGCGGGAAGCGAGGAAGCGGTACAGAGATGATAGTTTGGTCGGGATTTTTTTTCACCAAGTGCTCTCCGTTTTCGCTAACGCTTTCAAGGATTATGCCCGCGCCTTTTTCGATGATAATGTTATGGGTATTGGAAAGCGTCGGAGTCCATTTTTTGAAAAACGTATCCGTTATAAAATTTTGATCGACCTTAGTCTGAATTATGATCTCAGTCATCGCCTCGACCGTAAATTTTTTTAAAAGTTCATCCATTTTTTATCTCCTTATCTAACTATGATTTTTTGTTTGAATAATGCGGTCTTTAGCTCCGCCGCGGCGTTTTCCAGCATCACTTCGCCGAGCACAAGCACGTCCGCTTCTTTGGTGGTTTCTACGTTGTCGCAAAGTACCCCAAATACCGCGGAAGCGTTTGCGATAGTAGCGGTTTGATTGTCGCTAGTTACGGCCGCAAAACTCTCGCCACCGTTAATACTAAACAGCACGGCTCCGCACTCTAGGGCCTTAGTGGTCTCTACTTTGGCGTTAACGCCGAGCACCTTGTTTACGACCACATCTCCGACGGTTTTTGGTTTTTTCTGTTCGTTTGACATCTTATTCTCCTCCTAATGCAAATTTAACGACATCTATTTCTGCGTCCGATTGGCTTTTGTTGGCAAACATATCGTTGCTCGGTATGCTCGTTTTTTGCTGCGGCAGCATAACGCCTTTTAAAAACTCATTAAAGCCGTTTAAATCGGCTTTTGCGTAACTGAGTGCCCACTGCTTTTGACTTTCTGGCAGCTTATTTGCGATAATAGCCGTGTCTACCGCGCTTTGAGCTAGTTGTTCTTTTAGCGTAGCGACCTCTTGTTTAGAGGCATCAAGCTGATTTTTAAGCTCGACTATCTGAGCCTCATAGTTTGCGCCGTTTTGCGTAGCAGCCTGAGCCTGCGGCTCGCCTTTTGGATTTTTCGTATCATCCATGCTCGTCTCCTTTGTGAAATTTTTATTTGCTCTTACTTCTCCGAGTTCGTCTAAAAACGGCTTATTGGTTAGCGCCGCCGAGTGCAATGTGCAGCCCTGCCAAGCTCCGGTTTTTTCATCTATCCCCATAAAGTCATAAACCGGGCTAAGATATTTATATTCGCCGTTTTTGATAAATTCTTTTGCCCTAGTCGTCCAACTTACCCGCCCGTAAAGCGCGCCGTCTTTTATAAAAAGCTCTTTTATCCAGCCCGCAGCAGGCGCTATCTCTCCGCTTAAAGTTTGGTGCTCGTAGTCGATCACTATATCTAGGCTGCGTTTGTCAAAATTTAGTTTCATTTTTTCGATATCGGCGGCGTCTATGCTAAACGTTCCTCCAGCGTGTCCTTGCCAAACGCCAGTTACGGCCAGGCAAATTTCGCTTAAAACTCCTTCTTTATCGTCCTTTAGTGCGATTAAGTCTTTTGTTATGAGCATAAGAATTCGTCCTTTTCTAAAAGTTGTGTTTGTATCTGCCTGGTGAGCACGTAGACGTAGCCATAGTCGGTAATATCGTTTAGCGACGCCTTAGCGCTTTGGGGCTCTATCCTAAACTCGTTACATAAATTCGAGTTTCTTAGCTTTTCATCTATCGCCTCGCATAGAGCGTAGGCTTTAAATTTATTGGCTTGTCGGTAGTTTTGATTTTTGTTTGAAGTGCAGGCTAGTATATGGATATTATATGTCGCACTTCGTTCTACTACGTTTTCGTATTTTTCATCCACGAACTCTACGAATATGAAGCTCTCGCCGCCTTTTATCAATAGCTCCATCTCCTCTTTGTTATTAAACTCGCCCAGATACGCTCTAATTACTGAGCTTTTTGGTTCGGTCACTTCTTTAATCGTATTTATAAGCTCTTTTTCAAATTCTTCCAGCATTTACCGCCTTTGGTTTATTTTTGGCGCAATTATGAAATGTTTCGCACCGAAAATCTATTACAGGACTTTAACAAAGTTTTTTGACAAAAAATCGTGATATATTTTGGGATGGGTATGGCGTAATATTGCGGCAAAAGTTTGGAGGATGCCATGACCTTAATAGAAAAAATCAAAGAAAACGAGGGTTTTAAAGAGTGTATTTACGAGGATAGCTTAGGAATACCGACCGTTGGCTACGGCTTTTTGCTTGCCGCGCTTACGGCCGACGAGCTAGCGCTAAACGGCGGCAAAGTAGAGCCCATGAGCAAAGAGACGGCCGATAAAATTTTAGAGCTCAAGCTTGAAAAACTAACCGCCGCAGTATTCGCGACGTTTGATTGGTTAAAGGAGAAACCGCAAAACGTCCAAGAAGTAGTGATGGAAATGGCCTATCAGCTAGGCGTTTCAAAGGTGAAGAAATTCGTAACCACGATGCATCATATAAGAATGGGCGAATACGAAGCCGCCTATCAAAGCGGTATGAGCTCTCTTTGGGCGAAACAAACTCCAAACAGAGCAAAAAAGGTACTAGGAGGCTTATTGTGAAGTTAACGATAATGCGCTTTAAAAATATAAGTGACGGCACGATAGGAAAGTTTGAACTGCGCGAAGCGGACGAAAAGCCGCTACTTTCAGGCTATACTCTTGAACCCGCGGGTGAAGACTGCGTAACGCCGGGGCGAGATCTACGCGTGCCGCAAGGAGTATACGAGACGGCGTGGGAATATAGCCCGCGCTTCGGACGGGTTTTAGCAACGCTTTTTAATGAAAAGGTAAGCAAAAACCGCCGTATACTCATTCACGCTGGAAACTACCCCAAAGATACGCTAGGCTGCGTTTTGATAGGCGCGAAAGCGGATGAAAGAGGAATTTACGATAGCAAAAAGACGCTTGAAGCCTTTATGGAGCGAGCTAAGAATAAGCCGCTAACCGTAGAAATTATAAACAAAGGCGTTTAAATGGGATTTTTGATAACTAAACTTCCTATCGTAGGCTTTGCATTAGCCGCGCTTTTAGGTTTTGCTTGCGTAAATTTGTATTTCGAAAAGTCAAGGCTAGAGGGCATAAATTCCGTCTTGCTTAAAGACCTTGAAAGTGTAAAAGAGAAAAACGAGCGACTGACCAAGGACTACGCTACGGTAAAAAATAATCTAAACGCCTGCAACTCCTCTCTTTCTTTGCAAAACGAAGCTATAAAGGCTGCCGCGGTAAAGATCGACGATACCCCGTCAAAAGAGGTCGAGCGGATAAAGAAGATATACGTCAAAGATAAAAGTTGCGAAAGCGAGTTGGCTGCATATAAGGAGCTGTTTAAATGAGAATATTAGTGTTCTTTGTGGTGCTCGTTCTGCTTTTTTCAGGCTGCGCGAATAAACAAGTGCCTGAGCCTAGTGTTGTATATAAAGAAAAATATATGCCCGTAAGGTGCAATGCTAAGATGCCCGATAAGCCAAAAGACGACGGCAAATTTGAGACGCATAAGGCAAAGATGATCTATTACCGCGATTGCGAAAAAAAACTAAAACAATGTCTTGGAATAAAGGAAGAAGATGGAAAATAGCCTAGATTTTGGCAATGAGATAAGAGAGACAGCTGGATTAATAAATTTAGCTGGATCATGGGGGCTAAATGAATTTATCGTCTTTATGACGATTTTTGGCTTTATCGGTTTTGTGGTGGTCTTTTTGCTGCTTAGTAGATATACGAGCAAAAACACTGATTTGATGATCGATGTAGTGAATAAAAATAGTGAAGCTATAAATAAACAAAGTAGTGCCACTGAAAAGCTAAGCGATATCTTAGCAGCAAATTTCGCAACGAGTAAAGAGAAGCTTAATGAAATACATGAAGATGTAAAAGAGATCAAGCATAGCGTAAAGTATACGAGAATGCCAAGAAATAAAAAATTTAGTGAGCATATAAATGATTGAAGTTGGAATTATAAGCGAAGTAAGAAATGACCGTGCAAAAGTTGCCATTGGTTCGATGGTAACTGATTTTTTGCCGGTATTTCAAGCACATGCCAACTCTTATGCAGTGAGCTTTTCACCAATACGTGTAGGAGAGCAAGTGCTAGTGCTCCCTGTTCATGATGAGCTAAACTCAGGCGTAGTGCTTCGTGGGCTTTATCAAAGTTCACATAAAACTGATGCAACTGATAAAAAAATACATATAAGTTTTGAAGATGGCATAAAGATGAGCTATGACAGCTCTAGCTCTTGCCTTGAAATTTCATCTCCAAAGCTTATAAACATAACTTGCGATAACGCAAATGTAAAGGCTAAGAATGTGATGGTAGAAGCTAGTGATACAACTATAAAAAGCGGGGATATCAAGCTGCTCGGCAATACACTAATTGAAGGGGCAATAAATACAGCAGGAAGCGGTGGCGGTAGTGGTAGCTTTGAGATAAATGGAGATGTAAGGATCACTGGTTCAATCACAGCAGGTGGTAATGCAAACTTTGGCGGCAGCGTAAGTGACGGGCGTGGCAACCTAACAGATCATACAAATAACGGACTTGCAAGGGATTAATGGTGAAACATCTAATTGATATAGAAAACTCTATCAAAGACATACTCCTAACTCCGCTTGGCTCTCGTGTGATGCTGCCTGAGTATGGCAGCAGAATTTATGAGCTAATAGATCGCAAGGTGGATGATGAATTTCGTGCTGATCTGGCGTGCTACGTCATAGAAGCCGTAGAAAGATGGGAAAAAAGAGTGAAGATAGACGAAGTAAAGCTAATAAGCCTAAAAGACCATAGGCTAAATTTTAAGATCGTTCTAATTAGCGGCGACGAGATAGGGATAGAGCTATGAGCTTTTTAAAAAATTTACCGTATCCAGGCGTGATCGAAGAGCTTAACTACGACGAGCTTTTAAACGGTATTAAAGAGCTTTTTAAAAGCTATTTGACGGATAAAGAAATTTCGCTTTTGGAGAGCGATAACTATTCGGCCCTGCTTGAGACGCTGGCTTACCGCGAGCTGCTTTTGCGAGCCAGGATAAATAGTAGCGTAAAATCTATGCTTTTACCTTTTGCCCAAGGTAGCGATCTTGATAATATCGTAGCGATATACGGCATAGAGCGCCTAAAAGGAGAAAAGCCGACCGCGCAGAGTGAATTTACACTCTCTATGCCAAGAAGCAGCGATACGTATTTGCCAAAAGGTCTAATTTTACGTAGCGAAAACGGCAAGCAAGCAACCTTAAAAAGCGAGACGATAATAAGAGCAAACGAATTAAAGGCCGTCGGAACGATCATCTTAGATGAGTTTACAAAAACCAGTAGAACAAAGTGCGAATATATCCAAACGCCTTTTCCTTTCGTGCTAAAAGCAAAACAGCTAAGTGAGTTTGAAGGCGGAGCCGAGCGTGAAAGCGACGAAAGGCTAAGGGAAAGAGCGGTGCTATCTTTGGAGAGGTTTTCGACCGCGGGAAGCAAAAAAGCCTATATATATCACGCCCTTTCGGCAAATGCAAAGGTGGAAGAAACCAGCGTATTAAATGGGGGACCGGGCATAGTAAAGGTATACCTAAAAACTAGCGATATGAGCGAAGAGACCAGACAAAGCGTAGCGGACTATCTAAGCGGCGAGAAGGTACGCCCGCTAACAGATACGGTTACGGTAGCAAACGCTGCGATAAAAAATATAGAGGTTAAGGCCGAGCTGGAGCTCACCGATATGTTTTTGCAAGATAGTATAGATAAAGAAATCAAGGCCTCAAAAACCTCTCTTTCTATCGGCGAAGATCTAAATTTAAGCTACATCTACTCTACTCTTCATAGAAGCGGGGTATATAGAGCAAGGCTAATAACTCTGAGCGCGGATACCAAAGTAGGAGAAGATAGCTTTATAAGAGTAAGTTTTTCTCTAAGCTACAAAAAGGCCGAGTTATGAGTTTACTGCCGAACCACAAAAACAAATTCGATAAAAAATTCGACGAGCTATTCGGAGTAAGGCTTGATAATCTGGATTTGGGAGCGATAAATATACTGGCCGACTCTTGCCCGGCTTCTCTTTTGCCTATACTGGCTCAAAGCTACGACGTGGATATAGATGGACTTAGTGAAGCGGCAGCCAGAGAGCTTATAAAAAACGCCTTCGAGATACATTTTTATAGCGGTACTTTTTACGCTATGAAAAAAGCCGTGAGCGCATACGATAAAGACGCGCTTATCATTGAAGGAAATCTAAGCCAGAAATATAACGGCGCTTTTAAATTTGGCGGCTCGCGCTTTTACGGAAGCAACAACCACTGGGCGGAATATAGCATCATAACTAGCGGGCTAACGGACCGCGCGAAAGCGCAAAGACTAAAAGAGGCCGCAATCGCCGCTGCACCCGCTAGGTGCGTATTAGTAGCGGTAGAGGCTAGAACGACCGCGCTAAGATACGACGGCAAGGCAACCTACGATAAAACTTACAATTACGGAGTGTATTAAAATGGCAAATTTAAGAGAAACTGCCGCTTGGGAGAGCGGAATTTATCAACTAGAAACGACCGACCCGGTAGTCGGCGGCGCGGACGGAATAAGTAACAAGCAAGCTATTCAGCTGGCAAACCGTACCGGATACCTAAAAGGCGAGATAGAGACGCTAAAATCTGACACTAGCGCAAAGCTAGCTTCAAAGCGCGATATAAGCGATAGCTATTCAAAAGGCGAGGTTAACGCGCTACTAGCGCCTAAACTAGATAGCGCTATCGCCGAGGCCACGTATTTTAAAAAGACCGACAAAATAGACGCATACACGAAAGCTCAAACCGACGAGAAATTTGCGCTAAAAAACCAGATGTTGGGAATAAATCAAACAACCCAAAATTTATTAAGCACTAGGAGGCTAGACGTATTTTATGAGAATACCTCATTAAGGCCCATCGTTTTGTATGTAGATGTTTGGAACGAAAACAAAGTCATGCAACTAATTTTGAATGTGAACATAGGCGGTGAATTGGTTTCCGCGTCAAATACCGCACATACCAGTGCAGCTACTCATGTTGCCCAAACGTTTATCATACCTCCAAAAACAACGTATAAAGTTTCTGGCAATGGTGCTTTGTATGGTTGGGTGGAACTCAGATAGGAGAAAAAATGAAATACTACAAAGACGATAATAATGAAATTTACGGGTACGAGGACGGCGAGAAGCCTTTAAGAGCGGGATTGGTTGCGATAGACGAGGCTGAGCTAAACGAAATTTTAGACGCTAAAATAGACGAAAAAGCGCGCGAGCTAGCGCAGCTCGAAGCGCAAATCAAAGAAACCGAAAGCTATATCCGTCATGCGATACTCATCGGAAACGATAGCGCCCTTCCCGAGCTTCGCGAGGAATACAAAGAGCTTATAGCCCAAAAACAAGCCCTAGAAAAAGGAGACGAAAATGAAAAAGAAAACTAAACGCTGCGAGATATGCAGTTCAAAGCTAGATAAACAAGGAAATTGCCCTTGGAGCGGCTGCCCTGCTAGCCCAAAGTATCAAACGGAAGAAAACGAATCAAAGCAAGAAGAAAATCAAAAGGATAAAAATGAGAAGACTAAACAATAAAGAAATTTTGCAAATTTCAAAAAATATCGCTATCGAGCTTCCGCTTGAGATAGCCTCTTTCGTAGTAGTGCCCATAGCTCTAGCTTTTACGAAGCCTAGCAACGATCGTCTCCCGAAATGGGCTAGATGGTTCGAGGACGCCAACGACTATTATGACGGAGAGAATGCAGCCATAAATGGCGACGGCGGGTGGAGACGGGATCACTTCCCGCCTCCTAAAAACCGCACGTACTTCGCGCGCCTTTGTTGGCTATACAGAAACCGCATAGGCTATTTTTCAAGCAAATACCTAGGCGTCAAGATGGACGACATAGATCCCGCTAGCGTAGTTACGATAGGAGACCCTAGCGTAACCTCAAACGGCGGCAGGGTAAGCTCGTGGTGTAAGGTGGAGTGTCGCCTCAAAGACGGCAGGAGAAGATTCGGCTATTACCGCATGATCAGGTGGAACAAGCGGTTTTACGCGAGAATTTACGTCGGCTGGAAACTTATGGACATAGCCGACGCGAATGAGAAAAATTGGCACGAATATACCCAAGCCGAAGATAAGAAAGCCTTAGAGACGGTATGGGCGTTTCATCCGTTTAAGGGAGTCGAAGACGCCCGATAAAGAATTTCAAACATTAACAAATTTTAAAAGGAGATAGTATGGCAGCAAAGTTCGGGGTAAACGTAACCATAAGCGCCGAGGCCGCAAGGCCTATCAGCGTAGAAAGTACTACGCCTATTGGTATAGCAGGGTATGAAGAGGTGTTAGAAAATGGTCTACATTTTTATATGACAACAGCAAAGGCACTTGAAGCTCTTGAAACAAAATACAAAGCTAAAAAGGATGCGAGCCAAGCTTTTAAAAAAGGCTCTATTTATAGGGCATTAAAGGGCATCGAAGATCAGGCGGTTAATACACAAATAATATTAAGCGTATTCACCAAAGACGACGATAGCGATACGAACAATGAGATCACAGAGTGCAAAAGTGCCGTTACAGAGTTTGCTAAAGCTAAATCTCGCTTCGGATATAACCCTAATCTAATCGTAGCACCCGAATATAGCCACGAAGATGCGATTAAGGGCGAGATAGAAAAGATGGCAACCAGGCTAAAAGCAACCGGCATCGTAGATCTAAAAGTTCAGGATGCGGCCGCGGCGATAGTAAAGATGGGAGACTTTGGCACTAGAAGGCTAGTTGCTGCTTATCCAAATGTCAAGGTTTGGGATGATGAAACGAACGCTTATGTCTATGAGGGGCAAAGTGCGAGAATAGCCGGCATGATAGCTCATACGGACGGCATGAGCGAGTTTGGATATAGCGACAGCTACTCAAACAGAGTTATGATAGGGGTTTCTGGTACGCAAATAGACGTGGATTTTGAGCTTGGAGAAACTTGCACCGCGGACGAGCTAAGGGCGGCTAAAATTTCGACCGTTATCAGAGAAAGCGGTTTTAGAGCGTGGGGCGGAGAGACTAGCGATCAAGATACTATATGGAAAGACCTTGCAAGAGTAAGGGTATTTGACCGTATTTCGCAAGCTTGCCAAAAGGGAGTGCTGTTTGCGATCGATAGAAAAGCAGATCAATTATATCACGCCAAAAGAAGCGTTAGCGAGCTACTGCGCAGTCTGGTCGGGGCAAAAGTACTGCTCGGATACGAACTTAGCTGGAGCGAGAAAAATACGCTAGCAAACATTACGGACGGCAAATTTTATCTGGACGTCCGCATGCAAAACAATCCTATCGTAAAACAGCTTACGCTTGATTTTATCTATGTCGATAAATACGGTGAAACGCTTATGAACGATTTAAATAAATAAGGAGTAAAAAATGGTAAAGAGACAAATTCCTCAAGTTATTCAGGAAGCAAGCGTATTCATAAACGGTCAAGGATATTTAGGCGTAGTTAAATCGCTCACAATACCAAAGATAGAACAAGAGACGATCGAAGCCAAAGGGGCGCTCGGCGGGAATTTCGCAAGCGGGACGATAAAACCCGTAGAAATGGAGTTTAAGCTAAGCGTGCTTGATAGGAACACATACTTGGGTTATGGACTAAACACTTGGAATAACAGAATTCCTTTTTTATTCAAGGCTAGCATCTTTCAATCCGGCAAAGGCGCTCCCGAGCCTTTTTCTATGGCTGTCACTGGCGATATCACCGAGATAGACCCGGGAAGCTTTGAAAGCGGAAAAGAGATGGAAGTTAGCGTCAAGCTAGCCGTTCATTTTTTAGATATAAATATAGGCAAAGTCCCGGTAGCGTTACTAGACGTCGAAAACATGATATGCCTTATAGGCGGTGTGGATTATTTGGCGCA
Source organism: Campylobacter concisus (assembly GCF_015230015.1). GTDB lineage: Bacteria > Campylobacterota > Campylobacteria > Campylobacterales > Campylobacteraceae > Campylobacter_A > Campylobacter_A concisus_AF. The sequence goes on from NZ_JAAKZC010000015.1 coordinate 46,802, forward strand.
AGTACGTTCAAATTTGGGCGAATAATCAATATTTTCTATCGGCGACGAGAGCTGCGCCGATAGATTAAACGGCTTTTTAAAGGCCCTTAAATTTTAAGTCAAAGGAATAAAAATGAGCAAGAAAAACGAAATCATCGAGCAAGACGGCATCAAATACACCGTCGTTACGTTATCAGACGGCAACGAAGTTAAAATCAGGCATCCAAAAGGCAAAGATCTTCGCTTTGCTATGAGCGCAGGCAGAAGCAACGAGGCTGATTTGACTTTTAGGCTAGCTAGCAACCTTACTTGTATGAGCGAAGCGGAGCTTGAGGAGCTAGAAGCCAAAGACTGCTCGCTTATTCTTAGCGCGGTAGCGGGTTTTTTAGCGTAGGCCACACTCGCGAGGGCGTGGCGATAATAGGACACGCGCTTCATTTTTCGTTTGATGAAATTATGGAGTTTTACGTAGATGAATACGAGGATTTTTTAAAAATAGCGATGGAAATTTTAAAGGCTAAATCTCAAAGTTTGGCATAAAAGATATAGCTTATTAAGAATTTAATAACGCCCTGAAATAGTATGGAGCCAAAGGCGCAAGCAAGAGCTAATTCAATGCTAAAAAAGCCTATTAGCCCTGAAAAAATTAGAGCCGAGGCTACAAAAATGCTAACGCTGCTGTCTTTTTTTTCATCAAAAAGAAAATCCATATTAGGCGTAGGGCGATCTTTGACGCACGGGGCTAATCCAAAAGCGTTAAGTAAAGCAAAGATCGGTACAGCCAAGATGGTTCCGAAAAATAGTCCGCCCGCGATATTATCGCTATTTGGTATTTTACCCTCGATCATATAGGCGCTAAGAGTTCCTAAAAGTAGGACGAATGTAAGAAAAATGAGTCGTTTCATACGGATATTTTAAGCCAAAAAACCAGTAAAGTCAAGAAAAGGAGAACAAAAATGGATAGCACGCAAGTGGGCATATTAATTAGCCTAAAAACAGCTGGCTTTGGTGCTTTATCTGGCAATATAAGCTCACTTAGCAAGCTTAGTGCTGGGCTTGAAAAAGTTGGTAAAAACGTTACTGGGCTAAATGAAAAAATAGCTAAGATCGGCGCACTTAAAGCAAACATCGATACGAATGTAGGCAAGATCAGCGGTGAGCTGGGCAAATGGCAAAGCACTCTAGCAACGGCTGCTAGCTTTGTGGTGCCGGTTAAACTCGCCGTAGATTTTGAAAGCTCGATGGCAGAAGTTAAAAAATACGTCGATTTTAAAAGCAAAGACGAGGTAAAAAATTTAGGAGAGCAGATAAAACAGCTAAGTCGCGAACTTGGCATAAACGCAAATGAGCTAGCGCAAATTTCAGCCTCTGGCGGACAGCTTGGACTCGATAGTTCAAAGATCGCAGACTTTACAAAGTTAGTCTCTAAAATGGGCGTAGCATTTGATATGAGCGGTAAAGATGCGGGCGATGCGATTGCGCTAACGATGAACAACCTAAAACTAGGAATTGATGAGATAGCAACTCTTGGCGATAAGATAAACTATCTTGACGATAAAATGTCTATGGTAAAAGCAAGAGATATCATAAACGTAATCGGTCGTACGGCAGGCTCAGGCTCGATACTTGGACTTAAAGGTGATAAAATTTCAGCTCTTGCTAGCAGCTTTTTGTCTCTAGGTAAAGCTCCCGAAGTGGCCTCAACAGCAATGAACTCGCTATTTAATAAACTTGCAAATATCGACGGGCAAGACGAGAAATTTAAAAAAGCTCTGCAAAGCATTGGAATGGATGCAAACTACTTAAAGGTTGCAATGGCACGCGATGCTAGCGGTGGGCTTGATATGTTTTTAAACACTCTAGCCAAAGTCGATAAAAAGGCTCAAATGGGCGTACTAACCGATCTATTCGGTACTCAATTTGCCGACGATATGGGTTCGCTAGTAAACGCGATCAGTCAATACAATCAGGCTGTAAATTTAGTAAACGATAAAGGAGCGATCGGTAGTATGGACGAAGCGATGAAGGCTAAACTAGCCACTACTAAAAGCGGACTAGAAAGGCTTACTCAAAGCTTCATAAGCTTAGGTATCACGATAGGTGATGCCTTTTTGCCAACGTTAAATTTAATCGTAAATGGACTTTCAAAAGTGACAAATTCTATAGCCGCGTTTACCGAGAAATTTCCAAATTTGTCAAAAACACTATTTGGTATTGTAGGCGGTATGCTTGCTATTATCACCGTGGCTCCTATGCTTAAAATTTTGTGGTGGAGTCTTAATATAGCATGGCAACAAGCTAAAATTTTAGGGACTGGCATAAGCTTTTTAAATAGTGTGTTTAAGCTTAAATATCTAAATACTTTAAAGTTAAATGCTGCGTATTTGATCACCGCTACTCGTATGAAAGCCGCGGCAGCGGCTACCTGGATAGCAAACGCCGTGGGCAAAGCATGGGCGGCGACTATGGCGGCAGTAAGAGGCGCATCTCTCGCGGCTGCGGCCGGCATGAAAATAATGCGCCTAGCCCTCATCTCTACTGGTATCGGAGCCCTGGTAGTAGCTTTAGGAGCGGGCGCGGCATGGATTATAGAAAACTGGGACAAAGTAAAAGCCTTTTTTGGAAATATCTGGGAGAGCGTAAAGCCCTATTGGGAGGCTACTTCAAATTTCTTTAGCTCTATATTCGATTCGGTAGTAGAGTGGTGGAGATCTATCTTTGGAGGCTTTTTTGATTGGGTATCCGAGAAATTTCAGTGGGTCGTAGATATCGTTAGCTCTATCGGAGACGCCTTGGGAGTGGCTACTGATTGGACGAAAGACGCTCTTGGTATAGGAGACGGCAAAGAGAGCAACTGGTATAACCCTTTTTCGTGGTTTAACAACGAAGAACCTCAAAGCGCGCCGGTAAAGGCCAAAGAGGTCTTATCCGCGGCGTCTAAACCCGCTTCCCCGCAAGCCGCCGCGTTAGCGGCTACCTCAAGCGGAGCGAATATAAATATAAACTTTAACGGCGATTTTTTGCTTAATTCAAATAACGGCAAATTCGATCTTGAAAGCTTTAAGGCTCAAATAACAAGAGGAGTCAAAGAGGCGCTTAAAAGAGATGAATTTAATAGCACCAACACCGAAATAAGAGAGCAAAGGTAACGATATGGTCTTAAATTTGGGCGGATTTAAATTTAACTGGAAGCAAGTAGGCGGCATATCGCTCGAGACCGAGTTTGGCATAAGCTCGCAGGATCGTATCCAAAATCACCCCATTTTATTTGCGGCAAATTTAGGAAACCAAACCGTGAGCATAGAGGGCCAGACTATGCCCTATAACGGCGACAAACAAACGGCACTTAAAAGACTTTACGATATAGCTTACTCAAGGCAAAGTTATCCGCTAACCAACGGAAACGGCAAATATTTCGGCAGGTTTGCGGTTATTAAAATCAGCGAAAAACAAGCCGTATTTACCCCAAACGGAGCGTTTTTTACACAGAGCTTTAATATCGAGCTTAGGAGAGATTATGATTAAAATTTATATAGCAAAAGACGGCGATAGGATCGATACTATCGTTTACGCTCATTACGGACATTTAAGATTTTTCGAGCAAGTATTATCTCTAAATCCAAAACTAGCCGCTACACTTAAAGCGGGCGACAAGGTATTTTTGCCCGAGATAAAAGAGAAAGCCAAAGAACAGGCCAAATTATGGTAAAACACCCGAATTTTAAACTCGAAGCAAACGGTAAAGATATTACGGAGATCATCAAAGCAAATCTCATCAGTCTAAATTTTGACGATAAGGAAGGCAGCAAAAGCGACGAGATAAGCTTTAGCGTTAGTGATATATACGCCAAGCCCGTATTCGGCGATAGCTTAAAACTTTGGCTAGGATATGGGGACGATCTTTATCTTTGCGGCTCGTTTAGCGTGCAAACAGCTAGTAGGGATTATAAAAACCGAACCACCGAAGCAAGAGCCACTGCCGTAAACTTCGCCAGCCCTCAAAAAATCAAAAAGCGTAGAAGCTGGGAGAACACTACCGTATTTGAAATAGCAAGAAAAATAGCCGCCGAAAATAAACTTGCCGTAAAAACGTCCGGGCAGGATCAAAACATCGCTTCCGTCTTGCAAAACGACGCGGGAGATCTAGATTTCTTGTATGGGCTTTGCTTTGATTACGGCTTTATCATGGCGGTAAAAAATAACACCATCGTTATAGCTTCCAAAGACGCCAAAGGAGACGAAACGCAAACTTCAAATACGCCTAAAAACGAGAGTTTGCCCAAATTTACTCTAAATTTAGCCGAGCTTTACTCCTTGGAGATCACGGAGGCAAATAGAAACTCGTATACGGCCGTAATAGTAGAGTGGCAAGATGTAGAAGCGGGAAAAACAAAGAGTATTAAGGTAGGCTCGGGCGAGCAAACCTACAAGATGCAAATAGCCCAACCAAAATCAGATAACGAGGCTTTTAGACAAGGCGAAGCCAAGCTAAACGAACTGCAAAAGGGCGGCATAAACGGCAGGTGTAGTTTACCAGGCGCAAATATAGTAGCGGGCGGAAAGCTTAAATTTAGCGGTATAGCTGGACTAGAAGCAAACGAATTTAGTATCAAAAGCGTAAGCCATAGATTAAGTACGGATAATTACGAAATAGAGATTGAATTTGAGGGGTAAAAAATCTCATTTTTTACATTAAGGTTAAAAATGAGAAATTTTTTTACGAAAAAAGTGAGACGGGTTAAATCAATAAGATATTTTGCATTAATAACAAAAACACAATAAATGCCGTATAATATAACTAGGCAAAAAACAAAAAAGGTAGTGAAATTTATGAAAAAGACAGAATTGATTGATGTTGTAGAAGCACAAGAAAATAATTTTTATAAAGATGGAAATATATTTTTACTAAAAAAAGACAATGAGTTCATTGATGGTGATCTCAGAACTGCAAAAATAGATGATGAGAAATTAGATATAAATGGTATGAAGATAAAAATTATATCATCACTATTTAAAAGACAAGAGGGGGATTCTAGTTATTGGAGCATATATGAATTTGCAAGTGTTGGATTTAATGAGACAAGAGAAGGCTACTATAAGCTATGGATACCTTGTGAAAATGCCAGTAGTAAACATCATAATTTATTTTATCATTTTGGTAGTGATGTATTTGCACATGAGCCTTACGGTAGTTTGAATAATTATTTAAAATTTAATATTAAAGAAAAATATACATTTTCATTTTTTTATCATATTCATAATTTTTTAATTATAGATTGTGAGGAAAAAATCACCTTCAAAGAGTTTGATGAGTATTGCAGGGTTATATTATCTGCAATTGGTTTCATTACCGGCTTTATACAGATGGATAGAGGTTATTAT
>NZ_JAAKZC010000016.1 GCF_015230015.1 Campylobacter concisus
ATTATGGTATGTGTAAAACATTATGAGGAATAATAATTATGGATATTTTAACAAAAGATATAGCGTTAGATTTCTTAAAAAAGTCTTTGTTGAATATAAATGTTTCTTTTAGAGAAGGCCAATATGAAGCTATTGATGCCGTGGTTAACAAAAGAAAAAAAGTTTTGGTTATCCAAAAAACAGGATGGGGAAAAAGTAGCGTATATTTTATTTCCACAAAATTTTTAAGGCAATGCGGTTATGGTCTAACCATAATTATATCCCCACTGCTAGCGCTAATGAGGAACCAGATAGAGTCGGCAAAAAAATTGGGGCTCAATATTGCAACAATAAATTCATCAAATATAGACCATTGGAATGATGTAAAAAGTAGTATTTTAAGCGATAAGATAGATGCACTCCTTATTTCTCCAGAAAGACTAGCTAACGAAGATTTTATGCAAAATATTTTAGAGCCAATTTCAGGAAATATTGGATTGTTTGTTATTGATGAAGCACATTGTATTAGCGACTGGGGTCACGATTTCAGACCAGACTATAAAAGAATTGTAAATATACTAAAACAAATTCCTGAAAATACTCCCATTCTAGCCACAACTGCTACCGCAAATGATAGAGTTATTGAAGACATCAGAAGCCAAATTAGCGGTATTTTAATAATGAGGGGTGATTTAAAAAGAGAGACCCTTACTTTGCATAATATAAGACTACCGCATCCATCTTATAGGTTGGCTTGGCTTGCAAAATATATTCCTTCATTTAAAGGTTCTGGTATAGTATATGTTTTGACTCAAAGAGATGCGAAGATTATTTCAGACTGGCTTAATGAGAATAATATATCGGCAAGCCCTTATTTTAGTGATGTGACAAATGATAAATTTGAAACTAGTGATGCTTATAGGGAGTTTTTAGAAGATCAGCTTATTAATAATAATATAAAAGTTCTAGTGGCTACATCAGCACTAGGAATGGGTTTTGACAAGAGCGATATAGGATTTGTAATACACTATCAAGCACCAGGATCAGTTATAAGTTATTATCAACAAGTTGGCCGTGCAGGTAGGGGGATAGACAATGCATACGGGGTATTATTGAGCGGACACGAGGATGATGATATACATGATTTTTTTAGAAGGTCGGCTTTTCCAACAAAAGAAAATATAGATTTGATATTAGAGTGCCTGGAGAGAAGTGATCATGGTTTATCTATAGTAGAAATTCAAAAGGAGTTAAATCTTACTCAAGGTGAAGTTGAAAAAACTCTAAAATATCTTAGTGTTGAGTCTATATCACCAGTAATAAAAATAGATTCGAAATGGCTTAGAACGCCAAATAAGTTTTTTTATGACGAAGAAAAAATAAATAAAATTTTAGAAATAAGACGGTCAGAGTGGAATGAAATTCAACAATATTTAGATACTAAAGAGTGTTTAATGTCTTTTTTGCAAAAGGCCTTAAATGATCCAAATCCTCAAAAATGCGGAAAATGTTCTAACTGTCTACAACCTATAGGTAGTGATTTTTCTACTGACATAGGTTTAAGGGCGGCAGAGTTTTTAAGAAAAAAATACATAGATTTTACCCCTAAGAAACAAGTAAGAGCTGATGCGCTAAGTGAATATGGTATAAAAGGGAAAATTCCTGAAATATTAAGGGCAGAAAGTGGGCGTATTTTATCTAGATGGGAAGATGCTGGCTGGGGAAGAATTGTCGCAGAGAATAAGCATAGTGGAAAATTTTCAGAAGAGTTAGTGGATGCATTTGTTGAAATGGTTTGTGATTGGAATCAAAAATTTGCTTGGGTAACTTGTATACCATCACTAAAACATCCAGTTTTGGTGCCAGAATTTGCGCAAAAAGTTGCCAGTAAGTTAAATTTACCTTTTATTCAAGCTATAAAAAAAATAAAACAAAATCAAGCTCAAAAAATGATGAATAACTCATACCATCAAGCAAAAAATCTTGATGGTGTTTTTGAAGTAGATAATGGTATTCCAAATAAACCAGTATTATTAATAGACGATATTATCGACTCTGGGTGGACTATAACAGTAGCTGCCATGCTCTTAAAACAAAAAGGCTGTGGGAATGTATTTCCTGCTGCGCTTTCGACAACAGGAAAATTATAATGAAAAAACTAAGCTTAAATTCTCAGGCAATCATACTGCTTACGGCCTACTTCAATAAAAACGATAAACCTCTTACTGTAACCGAATACTCTAATTTAGCAACCTGGCTTTTAAAATACAATATGACGCCAGCAGATCTTTTGGCAACAAATAATATTGATATTTTGAAAGAATATGAAGGCTCGAAAATTATACAAGATAGAATTTTATCTTTGCTTGATAGAGGAAATGCTATGGCATTGTCTTTGCAAAAATGGCAAAATTTCGGAATTTGGATTATGACTAGAGCAGATGAAGAATACCCAATAGCACTTAAAAGGAAGCTGGGGCAAAAATCTCCGCCTATTTTATACGGTGCTGGAGACAAGAAAATATTAAACACTAAAGGCATTGCTATTGTTGGATCGCGAGATGCTTCAATGGATGATTTGGAATTTGCATTTCAGCTTGGAAAAAAAATTGCTTTGTGCGGATATAGTGTAGTCTCTGGAGGAGCAAGAGGAATAGATGAATCTTCGATGTTTGGCTCTATTGAGGCTGACGGTACTACTATTGGGGTCGTTTCGGACTCGTTAGCGCAAAAAGTCTTATCTAAAAAGTATAGAGAAGCTATACAAAATAGTAATTTGACTCTTATAAGTCCGTATTATCCGGATGCAAAATTTAATGCAGGCAATGCCATGGGAAGAAACAAATACATCTATGTATTGGCAAAAAGCTCCGTGGTAATACATTCTGGCTTAAAAGGTGGAACATGGGAGGGTGCAAAAGAAAATTTAAAAAATAACTGGACAGACCTTTTTGTAAAAAAGAATAATGATGCAATGGCTGGAAATTCTAAATTGCTTGCTATGGGCGGGATTGAATTGCCAAATTTAAATGATATAGAGTATTTATTGGATTATAAGAAAAAAGAACTAGCTATAAATGAACCAAGAGAAGAAAAAATATTAAAATTAATTAATGGTAAAAAAATGACAGTGGATGAGATATCAAAAGAAATAAGAGAACCTTCAAGGCTTGTAAAAAATACAATAGAAAAGTTAGTAAGGTCAGGCGATATCGAAAAACATAAAAATCGGCCCTTGCGTTTTAGTAAGGTGATAAAACTATTCTAACTAAATTTATAAGTGTAAAATTTGCTGTATGTAAATTTAGCCAGCTTTATTTATCCCACCTTTATAAAATTCTCTTGGTTTTTAAAAAAAGGTTTTAGTCCCTCGTAGGCTGCTTGGATCTTTTTAAATTTAGCGTTATATTCGTTTTTGATGCTTTCACTTTTGTTTGAGTGTCTGTCTGGATGGTAAATTTTGGCAAGGGCTAGGTAGCTGTCTCTTACGGTTTCGAAGCTATCTTTACTCGAACAGCCTAAAATTTTAAAATTTTCTTCAAGCAAATTTGCCAAAGCGCTGAAGCGACTTTTAAATTTGGCTGAGTTTTGGATCTTGTAGTTTCTTTTGAACTCTTTAAATTTGCTCTCGTTGTAGTTAAAATTTACTATAAATTTTAGATGTTTGCGTCTTGAAATGATCTCTTCTATCAAGTCAAAATCGCTATCTTTTTTTATTTTTAGGCTAAGTTTATGATTTTTCTCGTCAAATTTAGACTCATTGCCTTTAAAATTTTGCAAAATGTAACTAGCAAAAGCTCTTGGAGTGTTGTTTAGCGTAAAGATTATCTCGTCGTTAAAAAACTCAATGTCGATGTTGTAGATGTTTGTTAGGGCGTTTCTTTGCACTAAAGATAGCTTTATGGTTTTGTATTTTGCAAAGGTTACGTCAAGCTCATTGCCCTGTTTTTCGTAGAGTTTTTTTATAAATTTTAAGAAGCATTTTCGCTGCGGGATCTCGCTCTCTTCGTAAAAAGAGATAATCTTGTCTTTGTTTGCTAGTGTTTTTGTGAAATTTTTACTTATCAGTGCGCGAAGCTCGCAAAAAAGAGCGTCGCTATCGGTTAAAATGCTTAAAGATTCTAAAGTTTGGGTTATATTCATGGGTTTCTCCATTCAAAATATCCCCATTTAAAGCAACTAGCGTTCCAAAGTTAAATTTTCCTGATATTGCTATCTTTTGTATATGCCAAAAACTCATCTCTTAGCTTTTGTTCTTTGTGTAAGATCGCCTCCTCTTTCGTGTGAGAAATAGCCTCTTTTTGGGGCTTTTTAGCCACGCCTTGCTCTTTTGCAAGCTCTTTTTTGATCTCTTTTAGACTATCGAAAAAATCGTTCATTTTTGCTCCTTTTGCTCAAAGGATTTTACTAAAAAGGTTATAAATTTAAAATGAATACAATCTCTTTTTAAGGAAAGTTTGGTTAATATCACAACTTAATTTTTCATGTGCGCTCGTAGCTCAGCCGGATAGAGCATTTGATTGCGGTTCAAAAGGTCAGAGATTCGAATTCTCTCGGGCGCGCCATCCTTTTCCCCCAAATTTTATTTTCAGACCACTTTTAGCTTAGTAAAATTTATAAAAAACTCTATTTAGATATAGCCCTTCAGCTGGCGCTGGTATGCGAGTTAGAGCAGGATGTCCATTTAGCGAAGCCTTGATGAGCTTGTCGCCATCTTTTTGCTTTAGCGCTTTTAGTAAATTTGCAACCATGAGGCGTACTTGACCACGCAAAAAGCCATTTGCCTTAAAAACTATGATAGTTTGCTCTTTGCGTGCGTAGCAAAACGCTTTATAAATTTCTCGCACTGGGCTTTTTGTGTCGCTTCCAGTTTTCATATATGCGCTAAAATCATGCTCGCCGATAAAATTTCGCAAAATTTCATTTGCTCTTTTGGTATCAAATTTAGGCAAAAAGACCTTGTAGTTTGAGCTAAAAACATCAAATTTGCCGTGATCTATCACATATCTATACGACCTTGCGACCGCGTCAAATCTTGCTTGAAAGCTCTCATCTACCAAATTTATGCGTTTTATATGAATGCTTGGGTGTGCGTGACGGTTTATAAGATCTTTTAGGCGATTTAAGTCTTTAAAGTGATCGCCGCAAACGATGCTTGAGCTTTGGTTGTTTGCGTGCACGCTTTTATCGGTGCGCGAGCTAGAGACCACTCTTTCAAAAATACCAACGTGAGCTAAGGCGCGCTCTAACTTATCTTCTACGCCATTTTCGTGCGGCTGGGTCTGAGAGCCTTGAAATTTCGAGCCATCGTAGCTATAGATTAGCTGAATTTTCATCAATATCTTCGTGTGATCTTGGCTTTATAAAGCAAGACGCCAGCTATCAAAAATACGAAAAATATTAGCGGTATCGCAAGCGCTGGCTTTGATGAAAAGAGCATGATAAGAGTAAAATATCCAAACAAAACGCCAAAAGTGCCCACATAGACCATTCCCTTTTCATATCTATATGTGACGATGCCAAGGCTGATCGCAAAGAGCGTGCTAGCAAGTGGGAAGAGGGCTACTAGGACATAGGTGCTAAGGTCTTTTCTGCGTTTATCGCTGCTACTTGCCTCCATCCAGTACTCTTTGATACTGCCAACGTCGCTTATCTCTTCGCTTTGTGCGGTTCTTATCTTCATTGATTTGAAGTTGCTTTGGTGATAAATTTCATCTCTTATGTCATACATCTTACCATCGTTCAAAGAGAGCTCTACGCTTTGACCCACATTTATGATCTTTGCGTTTTTAGCGGTTATTAGACGCTGAGACTCTTTTACAAATGGGTTAAACATCACGATATCTTTGTAGATTGTGCCATTTTTGTCTTCGCTTTCGCTGCCCACATAGACCATCCAGTCTGAAAATTTTTGTCCAAACTGGGTTGGCTTTAAATTTAGCTTTGCAACCGTCTTTTTATAGTCGATGAAATTTGCATTTAGCTGGGCGGCTATTGGTATCATGACGATGGCAACTACCAGCAAGGCAGCGCTTAAAAGGGCTGAAAAAGCTAAGAAAAATCTTGCTATTTTATTTGGTGAGCCACCAAGCGTGAATATAACGATACTTTCATTCTCTTTTGATAGCCTAAAGAGCGTCATCGCAAGTGAGACGAAAAACGCGATAGGCACGACAAAGAGCAACACGCGTGGGAGCATAAATGAGTAGAGTTTAAAGAGCTCGCCAAAGCTGATCTCGATGTATGAAGTGATACGCGCGATCTGGATGAAAAAGACGATCGACATGATCAAAAAAAGCGTACTAAATAACGATGCGAACGTGCCTAAAAAGTTAAACAAAAGATATTTATTTACTCTACTCATAAATTAACCTTAAAATTTCTAAAATTTGCCCGTCAAAAGCGTAGGTGACAAGCAGCCCCAGGCTTAAAAATGGCACAAAGGCTAGCTCGTAGCCCTTTTTGCGAACGAGCGCATAGACTGGAAGCGTAAGAAGTGCAGCCAGATAGATAGCCACAAAGGCTAGCTTGGCTGGTAAAATAGCTCCGATGATCGCTGCGATAAAAATATCAGCACTTCCCATGGCTTCGCGCTTCATTGCAAAGCTCACGACAAATCTTAGCGCCCAAAATATAAATCCAAAAAGGAATAAATTTAAAATTTGATCAAAATTTCCTTTAAAGATAAAAAGTAGCAGGGCATAGGCAAATGCGAAAAACAGCGCCGCAAAAAGGAGCGCATCTGGCACGGCTTTATATCTTATATCTATGACGCTAAGGGCTAGTAGCATGATAAAGCAAAGCCCTAAAAATAGCGCATAAAGCAGAGTTTCTACGCTTAAAATTTCGCCGCACTCTTTAAAAAAGCAGATCAGAAAAAGTAGCCCAGAGGCTATCTCAACTAGCGGATAGACAAGGCTTATCTTTTGCTTGCAAAAGGCGCATTTGCCGCCTAAAAATAGCCATGAAAAAAGCGGGATATTGTGATAAAAATTTAGCTTGTGAGAGCATTTTGGGCAGTGTGAGGCTGGGAAATTTATACTTTCACTTCGTGGCAAGCGGTATATCAGCACATTTGAAAATGACCCCACACAGATGCCAAGAACAAAAGCAAAAACGGCAAAAAAGATGACCAAAATATCCATTATCTCACTAAACTCCGCCAAATCTTCGCTCTATATCTTTAAATTTAGCCACGATCCCACCAAGCTCATCCTTGCCAAAGTCAGGCCAAAGTGTCGGCGTGAAAAAGAGCTCTGCGTAGCTTGCTTGCCAGAGCATGAAATTTGAAAGCCTGCTCTCGCCACCGGTTCTAATGAGAAGATCGACCGGCTCACTCTCATCAAGTGCCGAATTTAAGCTTGCCTCTGTTATCTCACAACCTTTTAAATTTAGCTTTTTTATGGCTCTTATTATCTCATCTTTTGAGCCGTAGTTTATCGCTAAATTTAAAAGCAAATTTGTATTTTCCCTTGTTGCGTCTTTGGTGATCTCTATCTCATTTTTTAGCTCATCACTAAATGGCGAAATGTCGCCAATCGTGTTAAATTTAATCCCATTTTTTATAAAATCATCACGCTTTAAAAGAAGAAATTTTTTAAGCAAATTCATCAAAAAATCAACCTCTTTTTGCGGCCTTTTCCAGTTTTCGGTGCTAAATGCGTAAAGGCTTAAAATTTTCACCCCATTGTCGATGCAAAATTCGCACATATCGCTTACGACATTTGCCCCAGCCTCGTGCCCATTTGTCCGCAAAAATCCACGCTTTTTCGCCCAGCGTCCGTTGCCGTCCATAATGATAGCGAGGTGGTTAAGTTTGTTCAATATCTAGCCTTTAAAGTCAATTATTTGCTCTTTTTTACTCCAAAGAGCGCTTACGTTTTGCACCAAAACTGGCGTGTCAAATTCGCTCTTTAGCAAGCTTGCGACGTTGCTAAATGGAGTTGTGATCTCACATAAAATTTCATCTTTAAATTTAAAAACAAGCGGCGCAAAATTTGAAAATACAAGAAAAACTCTCATCTCACTTGCCTCTTTTTTAAGCTGGAAGATGCCGTTTATACCGCTATATGCAAAGGGTATATGCACGACGTTTTCTTGCAGAGCAAAGAGCATTTTTGCCAGCACTCTCATCTCATCTTTTGTTTTAACTTCGCTTAAGTTTTTAAATAAATAGCTGTAAAGCCACGATAAATTCTCGTTTTTTACCAAATTTTCTATCAAATTTAGCCCATCAGCCAAAACGTCCTCATCTAAAATTTTTGGCTTCTCGTATAAATTTTTTATGACGATGTTTTCGCCCTGACTATGCACCTCGCCCCAGTATCTTGAGCCCACGTTTAGCTCTTTTACGCTTTTTGTGTTTAAATTTCTATTAGCAAAATTTAAGATGTATCTATTAAAGCCGACCTTTTGGCTTACTAAAATGCTAAGCGGCAAGGACGAATTTATCGCTACTAGCGGTGCTTGGCTGTTTTTTGCTATCTTTTGGACGCGTGAGATCTGCTCTATCATAAATTTGCTGCTAGCTCCACTATGCGCCCTGCGATCTCATCTTTTGAAGCAAGCGACAACAAAATTTCACTATCTTTTGTGATGAAATTTACCTCGTTTTGCTCGCTTGCAAAGCCATTTTTCTCGCTCATTACGTTTAAGCAAACTGCGTCAAGCGCTTTTTTTTCTAGCATTGATCTAGCGCTTTTAAGAGCGTTTTCGCTTGAGATTTCAAGCTTAAAGCCGATCTTTTTACAGCTAAATTTGCTTAAACTTTGCAAAATATCTATATTTTTGTTTAAGCTTAAATTTAAAACCTCGCCAACGTCCTCTTTTTTTATCTTGCCATCAATTTTTGTCGGCACAAAATCGCTCACAGCAGCACACATTACAAGTAAATCTGCCCCCTCGCACTCGCTTTTACAAAGCTCTAAAAGCTCGCTACTTGAGCTAAATTTAAGGCTAAGAAACGGCTCGTTACTAGTTTCAAAGCTAGCAAGCAGTTTTACCTCCGCACCTGCGTAGTAAAAGGCCCTAGCCAAGGCTCTTGCCATTTTGCCACTTGAGAAATTTGTAATGGCTCTAACATCATCTATCTTTTCAGCTGTCGCACCGCCCGTTATCACCACTTTTTTGCCTGCAAAAATGGGCTTGCTAAGCCTTTTAATGGCAGCTTCTACTATCACTTCAGGGCTTGCTAAAGCACCCTTGCCAACGTCGCCGCAAGCTAGAGTTTTAAGCACTGGCTCAACCACTAAAGTGCCGTTTTTCTTTAAAATTTCAAGCGAATTTTGTGTCGAGAAGTGCTCGATCATATTGTTATTTGCAGCTGGGGCAACGACCAAAGGCACGTGCGAGGCGGCGATTAGCGTTTGCATGAAGACATTGTCGCAGATACCAGCTGTTAGCTTATTTATCGTATTTACCGAGGCAGGTGCGATGAGGACTAGATCCATTTTGGAGTAGGCTATGTGATTTACGCCATCTTGCCAGTTTTGCGTTTGTGAGCTTAAAATTTTATGCTCGCTTAGCGCTTCAAAGCCGCTTACACTGCAAAATTCAAGTACTCCGTCACTTAAAGCCACATAAACATCAGCGCCTTGCTTTTTAAGCAACGATAAAATTTCGAATGCCTTATAAAAGGCGATACTGCCGCAAACAGCAAGTAAAATTTTCTTATTTTTTAACATCGTCTTTGCCAAAGAATTTCTCAAAAAAGCCGCTTTTGTTCTCTTGACGACCTCTGCTGATAGCTAGAGCACCGCTTTCAACGTCTTTTGTGATGGTGCTACCAGCTGCGATGATGACGTTATCAGCGATATTTACAGGGGCAACTAGCTGCGTATCTGAGCCAACAAAGACATTTTTGCCGATTTTGGTTTTGTATTTTGCTTTGCCGTCGTAGTTGCATGTGATCGTGCCACAACCGATATTTGTGCCACTTTCTATCTCGCAGTCGCCAAGATAGCTTAAGTGTCCTGCTTTTACGCCGCTAAGAACGCCTTTTTTAACCTCGACGAAATTTCCTATGTGTGTGTCAGAAATTTCAGAATTTGGCCTTATATGAGCTAGTGGGCCGATGTCTGAGTTTTTGATGACGCTACTTTCGATCACCGACGAGCTTTTGATGATACTTTCTGTTATAACGCACTCACCAAGGATGCTTACGTTTTCTTCGAGTACGCACTCGCCTTCAAATTTAGCCCTGCTGTCTATGAAAATGCTCTCAGGCATGCGCATCAAAACGCCAGCCTTCATCAAATTTTGCTTGATCTCATCTTGCATGATCTTTTCAGCGATACTTAGCTGAAATTTATCATTTATGCCCATGAAATTTTGCTCATTAACATTTACTGCAACGCACTTTAGACCCTTTTCATTTGCTATTTTTATGGCGTCAGTTAGGTAGTACTCTTTTTGTGCGTTTTGATTGCTTATGAGCGGTAAAATTTGCTCTAACGCCTCGCGCTTAAAGCAGTAGCAGCCAGCATTTACGCTCTTTATAGCAAGTTGTGCTTCGCTCGCATCTTTTTGCTCGACGATGGCTTCAACTTTGCCATTTTTTATAATAACTCTGCCGTAGCCAAAAGGATTTGCCGCTTCAAATGAGCTCATAACCACGTCTGCTTCGGCATTTGCTAGACGCATAAGATCAGTTGATCTAACAAGTGGCATATCTCCGCAAGTGACAAGCACCTTTTCGCCGCTTAAATTTACGCCCTTTATCGCACCAGCAGTGCCTGGGAAATTTGCTAGATCCTGCTCGAAAATTTTAGTTTGAGGAAAAATTTCTTTTATCTTTTTACTAATTAACTCTTTTTCGTAGTGAAGCACGACGCTAACGTCATTTGTGATCGCATAAGCTTGCTTTAAGATGTGAATGATCATCGGCTCGCCGCATAGCTCAAATAGGACTTTTGGTCGTTTTGATTTCATCCTGGTGCCAAGACCAGCAGCTAAGATTATGATAGAAGTGTTGTTCATTTTTAAGCCTTTTAACGTTAAAAATTTCGCAGATTGTAGCAAAAAATGGCAAACATTTTTTTTAATTTAACGATTGTTTCAACAAAAAGCTAATAAAATAGCAATTCTTAAGAATTTATAAATAAAGCGAGTTTAAATGGATTTAGGAACCGTCGTCGGCTGGGTTTTGACCCTAGTGCTTTTGTTTGGATCAATGGCGATAGGCGTTGGTATAGGGCCATACATCGATATCCCTTCTGTGATGATCGTTTTTGGTGGTACTATCGGCGTTATGATGGTTGGCTTCAAGATGGAGACGCTTAAAGGTATCGGTAAATTTTATGGTGTCGCTGTTAAGCCATCAGTTGTTGTAAATTTACCTGAGACTATAAAAAAAGTAGTTGATTACTCAACCAAAGCTAGGCGAGATGGCATTTTGGCACTTGAGAGCGAAGTAAATAATGAGACAAATCAGTTTTTAAAAAAAGGTCTTTCAATGGCAGTTGATGGCAATGAGCCAGATGCGATCAGAGCGCTTTTGGAGATCGATATAGATCAAACTAGCACAAGGCATGCAAATAACATCAAAATTTTCGAGCAAGTAGGCGGTTTTGCAGGTGCGATGGGTATGATCGGAACACTGATCGGTCTTGTTGCGATGCTTCTTAACATGTCAGATCCTAGTGCGATCGGTCCATCTATGGCGGTTGCCTTGCTTACGACACTTTATGGTGCGATGATAGGTAACATCATCGGCTCGCCTGTTGCAAACATCCTTTCGATCCGCGATGCTGATGAGGCACTTGAGAAGCAAGTCATTTTAGAGGGGATCATGGCGATACAAGCAGGGGACAACCCAAGAACGCTTGAGGCTAAGCTCTTAGCATTTTTACCTCCAAAAGATAGAAAAAGTCAGTTTGAATAATGGGTAAGTTAATAAAACCAGAAGAGTGCCCAAAGTGCATGCCTGAGTGGTTGGCTGCCTTTGGCGACCTTATGTCGCTCTTGCTTTGCTTCTTCGTTTTGCTCCTTTCTATGGCGACGATGGATGCTAAAAAGATGGAGGCTGCTGTTGGCTCGCTAGCTGGTGCGCTAAGCGTGCTAGAGGGTGGCGCAAGACCAGATAGTCAGGTAGAAAAAGAGACAGATCCTGAAAGCAGACGCACTCCAAAACCAAAAGCTCAAAAAGGTGCTCAAAACGAGGTCACTTCGACTGTTAAAAAGATAAATGAGCTACTAACGGCTAGTGGGGCACCTGAGATCACGATGGAGGAGAGCGAGGATGGCTTTATCGTTAGGCTTCCAGCTGCGATGCTCTTTGACAAAGATAGCGCTGAAATTTCTGGCGAGGATGCGAAGCTCTTTTTAAAGCGAATAGGCATGATCATAGCCAAAATGCCAAATGAGGTAAAAACAGATATCATCGGATACACTGATAATACAAATCCAAGTAAAGACTCTATATATAAAAATAACTGGCAGCTCTCTACTGCAAGGGCGCTAAGCGTGCTTGAAGAGCTAGTTAGCGATGGCGTACCACAAGAGAGGCTTATCACTTCTGGTAGGGCATCTTTTGATCCGATCGCTAGCAACAGCACAGACGAGGGCAGAGCTAAAAACAATAGGGTGGAAATTCACTTCGTTTCGCTCGAGCCAAAAAATAAAGAGGCTACTAAGAAAAGTATCCTTGATACGAGGAATTAGTCGTGAAAGCACTGCTTAGTTTAGCGGTTTTGTTTTGTGTAGTTTTTGGCGCTGATCCTGCGCTACCAACTATAAATTTAAGCCTAAATTCACCGCAAAATGCCGAGCAGCTTGTAAATTCTCTAAATGTTTTACTAATCCTCACCGCTCTTGCACTTGCTCCTTCACTCATCTTTATGATGACTAGCTTTTTGCGCCTTGTCATTGTCTTTTCATTTTTGCGTCAAGCGATGGGTACGCAGCAAGTGCCGCCTTCAACGGTACTTATCTCGCTTGCGATGGTGCTTACATTTTTTATCATGGAGCCAGTCGGGCAAAGAAGCTACGATGAGGGCATAAAGCCTTATATAGCCGAGCAGATAGGCTATGAGGAGATGCTTGATAAGAGTTTAAAGCCGTTTAAAGAATTTATGGTTAAAAACACTAGAGAAAAAGATCTTGCGCTATTTTTTAGGATAAGAAATTTGCAAAATCCAGCAAATATCGAGGATATCCCGCTAAGCATCGCGATGTCGGCATTTATGATAAGCGAGTTAAAGACATCTTTTGAGATAGCCTTTTTACTCTATCTGCCATTTCTTGTCATCGACATGGTCGTAAGCTCCGTTTTGATGGCTATGGGTATGATGATGCTCCCTCCTGTCATGATCTCGCTGCCATTTAAGCTACTCATCTTCGTGCTAGTTGATGGCTGGAATTTGCTAATAGGAAATTTGGTAAAAAGCTTTCACTGATGAAGAAAATTTTATTAGCACTTTTGCCTTTGGCACTGCTTGGATCAAATTTGAGCGAGATGGCGAACAAAGCCACTCAAAACGAAATTTCAAAGATCAAAGAGCTTGAGTTAAAAAGAGCAAATTTAAATGACGAAGCGACATCAAGTGCCTACTTGCCAAGCCTCAGCCTAGAGGGCTCATACGGCAAAAACGCAAGCACCTTTCCAAGTATAGTCGCCAAAGAGTCAGCTGGCGTGCTAGCAAGGATCGATTTTTTACTATATGACGGTGGGGCGAGAGAGGCTAGGTTAAAGATGAACCAGCTTTTAAAGAACAAAGCCGCCATTGCAAGTGATGAAGCTAAAAACTACCTTGCATTTAAGGCTGTAAATTTATACTTTAACGCCTGCGCACTTGAAAATATAATAGCTGCCAAAAACGCTCAGGCAAATTTCTTAAAAGGCGTTTTAGATAAGCTTGAAAAGGCAAACAAAGCAGGTCTTGCCGCAAAAGATGAGCTAGAAAATGTGCGGGCAAAATACCACTTGGCAAATAGCACGCAGCTTGAATACAAAAACAAAATGGAGCAAATTTTAAACGAGATAAATTTGCTAACAGGCGAGCAAATTTCGCCACTTAGCGGGGCAAAAATGGCTGAGACTGGCTCAAATTTAGCTTCAAAAAACGCCGAGCTTGATAGGCTAAATCAAGATATTTTTATAAGCGAAGCTAGGCTTAGCGAGACAAGAGCTGGCTTTTTACCCCAAATCATGCTCTATGACACCTATGGATTTTACAAAAATAACTATGACATCGACCTTGGCAAGTATAACGCTTACCGCCCATATCTTGATAAATATATAAAAGAAGATACGCATGGCAATAAATTTGGCGTTAGCTTTAGGTGGAAAATTTTTGACTTTTTTGCAACTAGCAAGATGAGCCAAGCTAGCAAGATCGCGCTTGATGAAGCGAGGCTAAATTTAGAGTATAAAAAGCGTGAAAATGAGACAAAACTTAAAAATTTACAAAACGAGATCGCTTCGCTTAGCTCAAAGATCGCCTCGCTAAATGAGTATGTAAAGGCGAGCGAACTTGCGCTTAGAGCGAGCTATGAGAAGTATAACTCTGGGCTTTTGGGATATAGCGACCTGCTTGAGGCGCTCTCTCAGAAATTTGACGCCATTAGCCTTTTTGAGGGGGCGAAAGATGAGCTAGAGATAAAAAAGGCGGAGTATTTTTTTGAGAGTGGGGAGAGTATTTTAGAGAGGATTAGGGATTGAAAAAGCTGATAATTTTAATGATATTTTGCATTTTTTCATTTGCGAGCGAGGAAATTTTTGCTGATTTTGAAGTCTATGCCAAGCAAAGCTCAAAGCTTGCATTTGAGAGCAGTGGCAAGGTGGATAAAATTTTTGTAGATGTCTCAAGTCACGTTAAAAAGGGCGACGTTTTAGCTAGTCTTGATCAAACAAGCCTAGAGATTGCTCTAAAAAAGGCAAAAAACGACCTAGCGCTTGCTAAAAACGCAAAAGATTTTGCTAAAAACACCTTTAATAAATTTAGCCAAGTAAAGGACGTCACTTCAAAGCAAGAATTTGACGAGGTAAAGTATAAATTTGACGAGGCAGCTCTTAGGGTAGAGAGTGCCCAGATCGCCATTTTAAACGCAGATGATCATCTTAAAAAGGCTCTTTTAAAAGCTCCTTTTGATGGCATCATAGCTAGTAAAAATGTCGAGCTTGGCGAGAGTGCTTCACCACTTCAGCCAGCCTTTGTCTTAAACTCTAAAGAGGTTAAAATTTTAATAGCGATCGACGAAAAATACGCAAATTTAGTAAAAGTTGGCGATACATTTAAATTTAAACTTGACGCAACAAGCGAAGAAAAAGAGCTAAAAATCGCGCTCATTTACCCAGAGATAAAAAGGGAGACCAGAAAATTTTACGCCGAAGCTTACGATGTGGGGATGAAGCCGGGCATGTTTGGTCAAGGAAAAGTGATAATCGGCGAAAATAGATGATAAAAACAGCCATAAACCGCCCCATAACTACGCTTATGATATTTTTAAGCCTCGTTGTCTTTGGCATCTACTCGCTAAAGACGATGAATGTAAATTTATACCCAGCCGTAAATATCCCAATCGTCAAGATCACGACCTACGCAAATGGCGATATGAACTACATCAAGACAAAGATCACGCAAAAGATCGAGGACGAGGTCTCAAGCATCGAGGGGATAAAAAAGCTCTACTCAACTAGCTTTGACAACCTAAGCGTGGTAAGCATCGAATTTGAGCTAAACAAAGACCTAGAGAGCGCTACAAACGACGTCCGCGACAAGATGCAAAAGGCGAGAGTTGGCGCAAACTACGAGATAGAAAAGCTAAACGGGCTCTCTTCTTCTGTATTTAGCCTTTTTATCACAAGGCTTGATGGCAACGAAACTAGGCTCATGCAAGAGATCGATGACGTGGCAAAGCCGTTTTTAGAGCGCATAAGCGGCGTTTCAAAGGTCAAGACTAATGGCTTTTTAGAGCCAGCGGTGAAAATTTTACTAGATAGATTTAAGCTAGATAAAAACGCACTTAGTGCAAATGAAGTGGCAAATTTGATAAAGGTTGAAAATTTAAAAGCGCCACTTGGCAAGATAGAAAATGAGCAGATCCAAATGGCGATCAAGTCAAATTTTAGCGCCAAAAGCATAAATGAGATAAGAAATTTAACGATCAAGCAAGGGGTCTTTTTAAAAGATATCGCAAGTGTTGATCTTGCTTACAAAGACGCAAACGAAGCAGCGATAATGGATAAAAAAAGTGGCGTCTTGCTGGGTCTTGAGCTAGCTCCAGACGCAAACGCTCTAACCGTGATCGCTCTAGCTAAGTCAAAGCTAGATCAGTTTAAAAGCCTGCTTGGTAGCGAATACGACGTAAAAATAGCCTACGATAAGAGCGAAGTGATACAAAAGCACATCGATCAAACCGCCTTTGATATGATCCTTGGCGTCTTGCTAACCATCGTGATCGTCTATCTATTTTTAAGAAATTTCTCGATCACCATCATCTCAGTCGTGGCGATACCAACTAGCATCGTGGCTACATTTTTCATCATAAATGCCCTAGGCTACGACATCAACCGCTTAAGCCTTATAGCCCTCACGCTTGGTATTGGAATTTTTATCGATGATGCGATAGTCGTCACTGAAAACATCGCAAGCCGGCTAAAAGATGAGCCAAATGCTCTAAAAGCAAGCTTTGCAGGCATAAAAGAGATAGCATTTAGCGTCTTTGCGATCTCGCTCGTGCTGCTTTGCGTCTTTGTGCCAATAGCCTTTATGAGTGGCATCGTTGGCAAATACTTTAACTCCTTTGCCATGAGCGTGGCAGCTGGCATCGTCATATCGTTTTTTGTGAGTATATTTCTTGTGCCAACGCTTAGTGCTAGGTTTGTAGATGCTAAGGAGAGCAAATTTTATATAAAGAGCGAGCCATTTTTTGAGTGGCTTGAAAATAGCTATGAGAAAATTTTGACTTTAGCACTTAAATTTAAGCTCATATTTTTAGCCATAACGCTTGTGGTCGTTGTTTGCTCGTTTGGACTGGCTAAATTTGTAGGCGGTGACTTCATGCCAAGCGAGGATAACTCGGAGTTTAACATCTACTTTAAGCTTGACCCATCACTTAGCTTGCAAGCTAGCAAAGAGAGGCTAAAAGATAAAATTTCACTCATAAACGCCGATCCTCAGGTCGCTTACGCCTACTTCATCCTTGGCTACACAGACGCCAAGCAGCCATATCTTGTAAAGGCTTACGTTAGGCTAAAGGAGCTAAAAGATAGAGTTAATCACGAGAGACAAAACGTTATTATGCAAAAATTTCGTGACAGGCTAAAAAGTGATGATATGAGCGTCATCGTGGCTGATCTTCCGGTGGTTGAAGGTGGCGATGTGCAGCCAGTTAAGCTTACTATCACCTCTGAAAATGGCAAAGATTTAGAGAAATTTGTACCAAAGATCAGCAAGATGCTAAAAGAGATAAATGACGCAACTGATGTAAATTCGCCAGAAGAAGATCTGCTAAAGCGCGTGCAAATTTCTATCGATGAAGATAAGGCAAAAAGGCTAAATTTAGATAAAGCTAGCATTGCAAGCGCTGTTTATAGCGCATTTAGTGAGAACGAGGTCTCTGTTTTTGAAAACGAAAATGGCAAAGAGTATGAGCTTTACATGCGCCTTGATGATAAATTTAGAAGCGATACAAATGATATCTTAAAGACTAAGATAAGAAGCAATGAGGGCTTTTTTGTCACACTTGGCGATGTGGCGACGATTAGTTTTGAGCAAAAGCCAGCTAGTATTTCAAGGTTTAATAGAGCCGATGAGATCAAATTTTTAGCAAATACCAAAAACAATGCTCCGCTAAATAGCGTGGCAAATGAAATTTCAAAGAAGCTTGATGAAATTTTGCCTGCAAATTTCAAGTATAAATTTCTTGGATTTGTGGAGCTCATGGACGATACAAACGCTTCATTTATCTTTACGGTAAGTGCTAGCGCGGTGCTTATTTATATGGTGCTAGCCGCACTTTATGAGAGCTTTTTGCTGCCATTTCTCATCATGCTTGCCATGCCGCTTGCTTTTTGTGGCGTCGTGATCGGCCTTTTTATAAGCGGCAACCCATTTAGCCTATTTGTCATGGTTGGCGTCATCTTGCTCTTTGGTATGGTCGGTAAAAACGCCATTTTGGTGGTTGATTTTGCAAACCACTTTGCAAATAGCGGCATGGAGGCGAACGAAGCTGTGAAAATGGCTGCTAAGAAGCGACTAAGGGCTGTTTTGATGACCACTTTTGCCATGATATTTGCCATGCTGCCTCTTGCTCTTAGCAGGGGTGCTGGCTATGAAGCCAACTCACCTATGGCTATAAGCATCATCTTTGGGCTCATTAGCTCGACTTTGCTAAGCTTGCTTGTCGTGCCAGTGCTTTTTGCATGGGTCTATAATCTTGATAATTTTATAAGAAAATTTTATGAAAGGGAGAGAATTTGAAGAAGATTTTGGCTGTTTTGCTCTTTGCTTTGCCTCTTTGGGCTGGAAATTTACTAGAGATCATCGCTCTGGCGCAAAGTGCGAAGCTTGATAGTTTGAAAGAATTTAATAAAAATGAATATATAAATAAAAATAAGAGTAACAAGCTAAATTTATCCCTTGATGGCAGATATACCTTTGTGCCTGACGAGCTAAAGGGTGGATATATGACAAAGGCAGGATCGATCACGGCAAAGGTCGAGTATCTCATCTTTGATGGTGGTGCGAGCGAGGCTTCGGATAAGATTTTAGACCACAAGGGCGTGGAGAAAATTTACAAAGATGAAGAGCTGATGAATTTAACCGCTTTTCAGGTCGCAAAGGTCTATTTTAACGCTGTTGCACTAAATTCTCTTATAAATTTAGAGACAAAATTTGTAGATAGCTTTGCCAAGGCTGCAGCTGAAAATGAGTTTTGGTTTGAGTATGGCGAGATAGATAAGAGCGAATTTGATGCGATAAATTTCACTCTTAATAAAAAAAGAGCCGAGCTAGACGAGCTTGGGCTTAAGCTAGCCGAGCTAAACTCAAGGATAAATTTACTCTCAAACGGCGAGATCGGCTTTAATGCTGGGTCAAAGATAGTGATGCCTGATTTTAGCAAAGATGATATAAGCGCCAAACTTGGGGCGATGGAGCAAGAAAAATATATAAAAGAGCAAGAAAATGAGAAGCAAAAGAGCAAATTTGCTCCAAAAATTTACTTAAAAGATACGCAAAGTGTGAATAATAACAGCTTTAAAAAAGGCGAGAGGACGACTTCACAGATGGCTGAGGCATACGCTGATGCGAACAAGCCTAGAGTGGAGTTTGAGTGGAAGCTGCCAGATAGCCTAAGCCTTAGCAAGCAAAGCCAAACTAAGCGCATAGAGGAGCAAAAAGCTGCGCTTGATCTAAGCGACGAAGAAAACAGGATAATAGCTAGGCTAAAGGATCTAAGAGGCGTGATAGAGGGCCTGAGCGCTAGGCTAAATTTAGACTCGCTAAAGCAAGATAGCCTTGATAGCGACTTTAATGACCTGCTAAATGGCTATCTTAGCGGCAAGGTAAAATTTGAGCAGTTTTTGTTTGTGAGTGAGAAAAATTTTAGCGACAGGGCAAATTTTATCCTAAATGGCGATTTGTTCGAGCTAAACAAGCTTGAATACTTTTTTGAATGCGCAAGAAATATAAATGAGGTGGTGATAGAATGAATAAACTGATCTTCGTGACCATTTTGTGGGCGTTTAGCTTTAGCTTGATAGGCGAGTTTTTAGCGGGCAAGGTCGATAGCTATCTGGCTGTTTTTGTGCGTGTGACGCTTGCAAGCTTGGTCTTTTTGCCATTTACGAAATTTCGCGGCGTCAGCCCCAAGCTCGCCCTTGGCATAATGGCGATCGGAGTGGTGCAAATAGGGCTCATGTATCTTTGCTACTACAACTCGTTTTTGTATCTAAGCGTGCCAGAAGTAGCGCTTTTTACCATTTTTACGCCATTTTATGTGACGCTCATATATGATGCGTTTAGCTTTAAATTTAGACCACTTTATCTCTTTAGCGTTGGCGTAGCGGTCTTTGGCGCGCTTGTTATCAAGTATGGCGCGATAAACGAAGGAGCGATAAAGGGCTTTTTGCTGGTGCAAGGGGCAAACATCTGCTTTGGAGCAGGGCAAAGTGCGTATAAGGCGCTTTTGGAGAAGTTTGAAGTCGATCAAAAAAAGGTCTTTGGCTACTTTCACTTTGGAGCATTTTTCGTGGCCCTCATCGCACTCATAACCCTTGGTAATCCAGCTAAATTTCAAGTAGATATAACCCAAGCTTTGGTGCTTTTATGGCTTGGCATAGTCGCTAGCGGGCTGGGATATTTTATGTGGAACAAAGGGGCTTGCGAGGTCGATAGCGGCGTGCTTGCCATCATGAATAACGCCCTCATACCAGCGGCCATCATCGTAAATTTACTCTTTTGGCAAAAGGACGCCAACCTAACAAGGCTCATTTTAGGCGCTGCGATAATGTATATATCGCTACTAATTCACAATAAAATCATGAAATTTTACGGCGTAAAGGCTGTGTGAGGTTAAATTTAAGATCAAATTTGAGTTATTTAAGTTAAGTAGAGAATTTTTAAAGTATCAAATTTGATCTACTTAAGCGCCTTGCATCTTTACAAGCTGGGCGTTTAGCTGCATTATCTGAGCAAAGATAGCTCCCTTTTTGCTCTGAAGCGAAGCAACCAGCTCTTTTGCGTATGGATTTTTGCTCGCACTTGCTTGCTTTATCGCAGCTTCAATCTCTTTTAGCTGTTTTTGCAGTTTTTCTAACTGCTTTTTTATGACATCGGCGCTACTCTCGCTCTCATTATTTGCCTCGCTAGCTAAATTTGAAGCGTCGTGTAAAATTTCGCTCTTATCTAGTTTTGGCAAATTTTTGCTTTTTAAATTTTCATCGTCAGTAGCTGTAGAGCCGTTTTTATTTAAATTTATAAAATTTGAGTTTATCTGCATCGCCTTGCCTTTAAATTTAAAAGCATATCGGCAAATTTAGATAAAAATTTTTAGTATATAGAGCAAAAATGCGGTTATGCCAAAAAGGGGTGGCAGCAGGGAGACGGCTTTAAATTTAAGGGATAAAAGTGCGCAGGTGTTGTAAAGCAAAAATATAAATGTGCTGACTTCTAAACTGCCATAACTTAGTCTAAAGGCTAACATCTTGCTTAAAATTTCATCAAAAATACCGCCATATCCAAAGAGGTGAAGCAAAAAGCTTAGCGGATAAAATATGCTAAATATGTAGTTTAAAGCCAGCGCGCTAAGCTGCAAGAGGCTAATGAGCGGGAAAAAGTAAAGCACCACAACCTCCATAGCAAAAAAGACATATAAATTTAAAAGTAGCGAGTTCGCTAACAGGCTAAATTTGGGCGCAAAATAGAAAAGATAGACGAAGATATAAAAGACGCCAAGGCATGAAAAATAAAAGCCAACATTAAAAAGAAGCTGTGGAAATAGGGCGACGCTAAAGAAAATAACACCAAAGAGCGTGTAGAAATTTAAGATCTTTATCTTTTTGCAGATCATATAAAAGCCAGCCACGCTCATCAAAAATGCCCGCAAAAAGCTTGCTATAAAGCCGATCATATAAAAATAGAAGCAAAGCACCAAAAATACGGCGATAGTAAAGTCAAAAATGTAAGAGCGATATGGCATATATCTTGCGTAAATGGGCTTAAAAACGAGCTTTAAAAGAAAAAAGCAAACTGCGCTTATGACGCCAAGGTGATAGCCGCTAATGGCGATGAGGTGCGCCACGCCCCAGTTTGAGACATCATCTCTTAGCTCGCCAAAGACGTTTGTGCCAAGAAAGAGCGCTGAGAAAAGCTGCGAAATTTTAGCGTTTTCGTGCTGGGCGGAGATGAAATTTATAGCTCTTTGTCTAATGCTCTCATCTCTTTTGATAACGGCTCTATCGTAGCTAGGCATGTAAAATGAGCCAGACAGATAGTCTTTAAAACTAACGTCTATTGGCTGAACGCTAAGTGCCACTACGTCATAAAGAGCGATCTCATCTTTTTTAGAAGCGGTTGTGTAAAAGCTAAAATTTGAGGTGTCGATCCTTATTAACTGGCGTTTTTTGCCATTTTTCTCTTTGGTGAAATTTACGCTTACTTTGCCAACGATATCTTGCTCGCCAAGCTCCATAAAAGCGCTGTATTCATGAAATTTAAGCGCTAAATTTATACAAAAAATAAATAGGCAAAGCAGGAGAAAATAAAAAATACGCCTGCTTTTTGGCAAATTTACTCTTTAAATTCAGTTGATTGCACTGGTGTGGTGGCTATATCGCAAAAGCGCGAGTACTGCTTTTGAAAGAGCACGTCGATAGATCCCACTTCGCCGTTTCTGTTTTTGCCAACGATGATCTCTGCGTTTTCCTGAAGCTTGTTAAAAACGTGCTCGCTTTTATACTCTTTACCCTCGGCTGCTGCCTTGCTCTTTTTCTCATTCTCCTCTTGCTCCAAATACACCTCGTGCCTATAGACAAAAAGGATGATGTCGGCGTCTTGCTCGATTGCGCCTGACTCTCTTAGGTCACTTAGCATAGGGCGCTTGTTCGCGCGTGCTTCAAGGCCGCGGTTTAGCTGCGAAAGTGCGATGATAGGCATATCTAGCTCACGTGCTAGAAGCTTTAAGCCACGAGAAATTTCAGCTATTTGTATGTGGCGGTCGGCGAAGTTATTCGTGCTCATCATAAGGCCGATGTAGTCGATGACGCAAAGTGAAATTTCAGGGTGAGCTGCCTTTAGCTTGCGAAGCTGCGTTCTTACTTGGTGGATATTTACGTAGCCACTATCGTGTACAAAGAGTTTGGCGTGTGAAAAGTCACTGCATGCACGGCTAAAGTGGGCTAGCTTCTCGTCGTCTAGGCTCGCTGTCATTATCTCTTGAAGTGGGATCGAGGTCTTATCTGCTAGCATCCTCATCATGATCTGCTCTGCTGGCATCTCAAGTGAGAAAAATACAACGCCCGCGCCACTTTTTAAAACGTGTCCCATGAAATTTAGACAAAGTGTCGTTTTACCCATGCCAGGGCGTGCTGCGATGATGATGAGGTCGCCATTTTTAAAGCCTTTTATCATCTCATTTAGCTTTCTAAAGCCGGTATTTAGTCCGATGATGTCGCGCTCGTTTAGAGCTGCTTGCTTTTGCATATGCACGATCAAGCTTTTTATGATATCTTCGCTATCTCTGATGCTGCCAGTGCCGCTGCCATCGACTAGCGAGTAAAACTCCTGGCTTAGCTCATCGACCATATCGCGGCTGGCTTTGTCTTCATTTACCTTGCTTGGGATGTCGTGGGCGATCTTAACGAGGCTTCGTTTTATCGACTTCTCTTTTAGCTCGTTTGCGTATCTTTGGATATCTATGATCGAGTTTGTGGCTAAAATGCTTGCCATGACGTTATCATCGTAGTTTTCGCCAAGCTTGTTTTTGATAAATGTCGATGCGATAGGCACGTCGTCGTTTAGACAATCAACCATTGCTTTGTAAATTTGAGCGTGAGCTTTTAGGTAAAAGTCTCCAGCCTTTATCGTGTCAAAAATTTCGCCCAAAGCGTCGTTGTTTGCGATGATCGAGCTTAGTATGGCTCGCTCCATATCAAGGTCGTAAAGGTTGCTAAATTCTATCTCGTTAAGTCTCTCTTTTGCCACTGCTTTATCCTCTGCTCTTTATCTCGTCGTCGATCTCTTGTAAAAATCTATCCACCAACTCGCTCTCAGGCAGCCTTGCGACCACTTCGCCGTGGCGCATGATCATGCCATTTCCCTTGCCAAAGGCTATGGCTACGTCTGCGCCCTTTGCCTCGCCTATGGCATTTACCACGCAGCCCATCACTGAGACATTTAGTGGCTCTTTTATCCCTTTTGTCTTTTCTTCTACGAGCTTTACTGCTGCCATGAGGTCAGCTTGCAAACGCCCACAAGTTGGGCATGAGATGATATTTAGACCCTCTTTTTGGCGGCCACTATCTTTTAAGATCGCCTTTGCGACTTTGATCTCCTCTTCAAGCTCGCCAGTGATGCTAACTCTCATCGTATCGCCAATGCCCTCAAGCAAAAGTCCGCCAAGTGCGATCGCAGACTTGATAGTCGCGTGAAACGCCGTGCCCGCCTCTGTTACGCCTAGATGAAATGGGTAGTTTGTCTTTGGGCGAAGCGCTCTGTAAGCTTGCATAGTGCGCTCGACGTCGCTTGATTTAAGCGAAATTTTAATATCTGTAAAGTCAAAATCCTCAAGAAGCTTGATGTTGTATAAGGCACTCTCTACCATCGCCTCCACCGTGCGGCCGTAGCGGTCTTCAAACTGCTTTTCAAGCGAGCCAGAATTTACGCCTATGCGGATGGGTAAATTTCTCTGCTTGCAGGCATCAACGACTGCTTTTATGTTTTTAGCTGAGCCAATATTGCCTGGGTTTATGCGGATAGCATCGACAAATTCGCTAACGATGAGCGCGTAGGTGTGGTTAAAATGTATGTCTGCAACGACTGGGATGGGTGAGCTGGCGACGATCTGCTTTAGCGCGCTGGCGTCCTCTTTGTCAAAAACTGCGCAGCGCACGATGTCACAGCCTGCAAAATATAGCCTTTGTATCTGCTCTAGCGTGCCTTTTACGTCCTTTGTCTTTGAAAATGTCATCGACTGCACGGAGATCGGTGCGTCACCACCTATTAAAACATCGCGAATTTTTATCTGTTTTGTCGGGTATCGTTGCAAAATTTTGCCTTTAAATTTTATTGGGGATTATAAGAAAAAATGGCTTTTAAAAGGCTTGAAAATTTGTCTTTAGTCGGTTTAGAAATTTATAGTTTGTTTAGTTGCAAATTTTAAAAGTTTATTCATTTTATATCTCTGTTTTGCAGTTGCGAGCCTGTGAAACGAAATTTAAGTCCATTTTTCCACCTTTGAATAAATTTAATAGTGTAAATTTTAAAACTTTTATTCACCCCTAAGAGTTGACTATTAAAATTTGGCTTCTCTTGCTGCTTGGCTCAAATTTTAGAGCCGAAATTACTCGCTCATGAAATTTTTAAAATTTGCCTGATATTTATACGCTACGAAGCAAATTTGCAAATTTTAAACATTTATTCACTTGCCTTTAACTAAAATTCACCGGATCTATATCGATATCGCTAAGTTCGCTTTTGCAGAGGTTTGCGGCCTTTAAAAGCATGGCGTGAGAGTTTGAGCGAAGCAGAATTTCATATCTAAATTTGCCACCAAGATATTCGATCTGGCATTTGCCATACCCCACGATCTCAAGCTCCTCGCCCTTTAGACTTTCCAAATTTCTTACAAAATCATTTGTCACGCCCTTTGCCGTGCTCTCATCTTTATGCGAAACGACCACGCGAAGTAGCCTAGTAAATGGCGGATAAAGGGCTTCTCTAAAAGGTATCTCATCCTTTAAAAAAGCGTCGTAGTCGCCGATATAGCTTTCGAAAAACTCTCTTTGTTTACTTTGGATAATGACCCTGCCAGCTCCGTTTCTGCCGGCTCTGCCAGCTACTTGCATGGCAAGGGCAAGCGTGCGCTCTCTAGCTCTAAAATCAGGAAAATTTAAAAGCTCGTCAAAGCCCATGATGACGGCTAGCTCGACGTTGTGATAATCATGCCCCTTGCTTAGCATCTGCGTACCAAGCAAGATGTCTATCTTGCCATCGTTAAATTCTTTCAAAGCCTTTACAAGCTTGTTTTGCGTCGTGATCTCGTCCCTGTCAAATTTAGCGATCCTAGCGTTTGCAAACTCGGCTTGTAGTCGCTCGAGTAGCTCGCTCGTGCCGATCTTTTTCGCCTCTATCATCTCGCTACCACACTGGTGGCAGGTCTTTGGCACGGCCATTTTGTGCTCGCAGTATTGGCACTTTAGCACGTTTTGTTTTTTATAGTAGCTCATGCCGATGCTACAAAATGGACACTTTACCGTCTCGCCGCAGTTTTTGCAGACTAGATATTTGAAATTTGCCCTTGTTGGCAAGCAGATGACGGCTTGTTTTTTATTTTCAAGCGTTTTTACGATCTGCTCTTTTAAAATTTCGCTTATGCCAGTCTCGCTCTCGTCAAATATATAGCTCTTTTGTGACTCAAAATATGTCCCCTTTAGGCGAAAATGCTCTTGTTTATAAAAGCTAGTGAGGCTTGGCGTGGCGCTTCCAAGTACCACTTGTAGGTCAAATTTGCTAGTTAAAAAGAGAGCTAGATCTCTTGCGTTGTAGTGGGGTTTTGAGCCAGTGTTTTTGTAGCTATCGTCGTGCTCTTCGTCGATGATGATGAGTTTTAGTCGCTCAAGTGGCAAAAATAGGGCAGATCTGGCTCCTGCGATGAGCCTTGCCTTGCCGCTTTTAATATCCTTTAAAATTTGCTCTTTTTTCTTTGGCGTGATCTTTGAGTGCCACACAGCCACAGCCTCGCCAAAGAAGCTCTCTAAGCGCTTTTGCATCTGCGGTGTGAGTGAAATTTCAGGCATCAAAAATAGCGCTTGGCCGCCTGCGTTTAAAATTTCTCTTATCTTTGCTATATAAATTTCGCTTTTGCCACTTCCCGTGTCGCCAAAGATGAGCGAGCTTTTTCGTGCGTTTATAAAATTTAGCGCTTCTTGCTGCTTTTGGCTTAAATTTGGCGCTTTAAAGTCGGTTGTGCCACTATAAATTTCATCGTCTATAAGGCTTTGTGGCTCAAATAAATTTATAGCAACGCCAAGCTCGCAGGTGTAGTAGTAGGCGATAAATTTAGCCAAAGTTGCTTGGATGTCGTTTAGTTTGAGGGGTAAAATTTCATCAATAAAGCTTGTTTTAAAGCTTGGCTCATCCACTTCGCGCAGGATAAAGCCAACTAGGCTTTTGCCTCTAAGTTTTGCAGTGATGGCGCGAAATGGCGCAATATCTAGCTCGCTTTTATATGTGAGCGCAGCTAAATTTACCCCGCTAAATACGACCTCGTAGTATCTCATCACTCAAGAGCGCTGCAAAGTCCGTCGCTACTCTCGCAGTCAAATTCGCCAGTTGTGTTTTTGTAAGTAAAATTTGCTGTTTGTCCGTCTAGTTTGAAGGTATAAGTGGTCGCTCCAGTTTTGTGCCAGCCGTTTTTTGTGCCGCTATCTTTTACAGGCACGCTCACAACGTTTTGAAAAAGGTTGCTTCCTGGGCTCTCAAGCGTATCAGGATACTTTGGAGTGCCTTTTAGGACGCTATCATTGTATTTTAGCGAGATGCCACTTTTTATGGCGGCTATTTGTGTTCTTGCGTTTGCGACTATGGCGTCGCCTCTAGTAAAGAAAAGTTTTGGTATCGCAACAGCACTTAAAATGCCAAGTATGACGATGACAAATATGATTTCTATTAGGGTAAAAGCTCGTTTTTTCATTTATTTTCCGGTTTTAGTATCTCTTCTATCTCTTTTGTGACGTCCTTTACGACGCGCAAATTTGTGTAGCTCTCATAGCTCTTTTCGACAAATGCGTTTATAAGCTCACGAGGCTCGATAAATTTCTTTCCCCCCATAAATTTCTGCCAGTCACGCTCAAAAATTTCAGCAAAATCATCATCAAGCGTAATCGTATAGTCGCGAGATGATACGGTGAGCGTGATCTGTTTCATATTTTATGCCAAAAATGCCTAGCTTATCTACCAAGGACGGCTTCGATCTTCTTCATTACATCATCAGCTTCGCTATTTTTCTTATCAAGGTCTTCTTCTAGACGCATTATTTGATTAGTCTTTGCCTCATTTTGCGCTTTTAGTGTCACTATCTCGTTGCGTAGCTCTTCGTTTGTCTTGCAAAGTTCGTCGTATTTTTTGATCAGTTCATTTACTTTGTCTGTCAGGCTTTCTAGTATTGCGTTATCTTCAAACATAAAGGTTCCTTTAAAATAATAATTAATGCCGTATTCTAACACGCAGAGGCTAAATTCTTTTTAAAATTCTCATTTGACAAAGCACTATCTTTGCTATAAAATTCGCCCAAATTTAAAGGCGATCAATGAGTAAATTTGAAATTTCATCTAAATTTAACCCAAGCAGCGACCAAGCAAGAGCGATAAAAGAGATAGTAAAAAGCATAAAATCAGGCAACAAATACCAAACACTTCTGGGCGTTACAGGATCTGGCAAGACCTTTACCATGGCAAATGTCATACGTGAGCTAAACATGCCAACGCTCATCATGACGCATAACAAATCCCTTGCCGCGCAGCTTTACAGCGAATTTAAGGGCTTTTTCCCAAAAAACCATGTCGAGTACTTCATCAGCTACTACGACTACTACCAGCCAGAGGCCTACATCCCAAGAAGCGACCTATATATAGAAAAGGATAGCTCGGTAAATGAGGAGCTTGAGCGCCTGCGCCTCTCTGCGACGGCTAGTTTGCTAAGCTTTGACGACGTCGTCTGCGTCGCCTCAGTCTCCGCAAACTACGGCCTTGGTAATCCAAGCGAGTATAAAGGGATGGTGGCATATCTTAGCGTGGGCGAGAAGATAAGCCAAAGAAAGCTTTTAGAGCGGCTTGTGGATATGGGCTATAAGCGCAATGACAACTACTTTGATAGGGGCGACTTTCGTGTAAATGGCGATGTGGTGGATATTTACCCAGCTTATTACAACGACGAAGCCCTAAGGGTCGAGTTTTTCGGAGATGAGATCGATGCGATGTATCATTTTGACGTGCTTGATAACAAAAGGCTAAAGGACATCTCTAAATTTACACTTTATGCCACCAGTCAGTTCATCGTGGGCGCTGATAGGCTAAAGATCGCTATGAAGGAGATCGAAGAGGAGCTTGATGCGCGCTTGAAAGAATTTAACGAGCAGGGCAAGCTAGTTGAGGCGCAGAGGCTAAAGCAGAGAGTGGAGTTTGACCTTGAGATGATGGCTAGCACTGGCATGTGTAAAGGTATCGAAAACTACGCGCGACATCTGACTGGCCAAAAGGCTGGAGAGACGCCGTACTCGATGTTTGACTACTTTGAGATAAGCGACGAGGACTATCTGGTTATCGTCGATGAGAGCCACGTGAGTTTGCCGCAGTTTAGGGGCATGTACGCAGGTGATAGGAGCCGTAAAGAGGTGCTTGTGGAGTATGGATTTCGCTTACCTTCAGCGCTTGATAACAGACCGCTTAAATTTGACGAATTTATAAGCAAAAAGGCGAAATTTCTCTTTGTCTCAGCCACACCAAATGAATACGAGCTTGGTATTAGCCAGGGGCACGTCTATGAGCAAATTTTGCGACCTACGGGGCTACTTGATCCGATCATCGAGATAAAAGATAGTGACAATCAAGTTGAGGCACTATTTGACGAGGCAAAGGCGGTCATCGCAAGAGGTGAGCGTGTGCTAGTCACGGTGCTAACTAAAAAGATGGCTGAAGAGCTAAGTCGCTATTACATCGAGCTTGGCGTCAAGGTCAAGTATATGCACTCAGACATCGACGCGATCGAGCGAAATGAGATCATTAGAGGGCTTAGAAGTGGTGAGTTTGATATGCTAATAGGCATAAATTTACTCCGTGAAGGGCTTGACCTGCCAGAAGTGAGCCTGATAGCGATCATGGACGCTGATAAAGAGGGCTTTTTGCGCTCGACAACGAGCCTTATACAGACGATGGGGCGCGCGGCTAGAAATGTAAATGGTAAGGTGCTAATGTTTGCCAAAAAGATCACAAAATCAATGAAAGAAGCGATCGATACGACGACTGCTAGGCGTAAATTTCAAGATGAATACAACAAAGCTCACGGCATAACGCCGCACTCTGCAAGTAGAAATATCGAAGAGAGCCTACACGTCGAAGATGACGGCGAAATTTACAAACGTGGTAAAAATTTAGAAAAGATGCCAGCTAGCGAGCGAGCCGCGATCGTAAAAGAGCTAAGAAAGCAGATGCTTGAAGCGGCGGCGCAGCTGGAGTTTGAGAAGGCGGCGGCATTGCGCGACGAAATAGCGAAGATGAGAAAGCTTTAAAAAGGCTCATCTCTTGCGCGCTTTTAAATGAACTAGAAATTTTCTCCCTTGATGAACTATATGTTCTATCTTCGGTCGAAAATTTCTTCGTAACATTTAAAATCATCACAAGATACTTTGCTTTGATGCTTTGGTAGCTAAAATTTAAATTTCTACGTGTCTCTGGTCTGCGCAAATTTTAACTGCGCAACATTTAAATTGATCACAAAATACCGCCGCCCAAAAGCCATGGTTCGGCTCTTTTATATCTTTAAATTTAGTTTTGTCCAGTAGAGGAGCAAAAATTTTCTTCTCTTTGGCAAGTTTTGTCTAAAATCCAACTCACATCAAATTTCACCTGCTCAACAAAATTTAAAGCCCAAAAAGTAAAATTTACAAAATCAGCTCTATGGGTGAGAAATTTGACCGCGTCTATCGTAGCTTCGCGCCAAAGTTGGGCATGGTGGAGGATTCAGTCTGTGGCTCGGGACACTGCCATCTAGTGCCATTTTGGCAAAAGAGATTGGTAAAAGTGAGATCGCAGCATTTTAGGTGTCAAATAGAGGTGGCAAGATCGGTTTGCAATATTAGAGATGATGGCAAGGCAGTGCTCTACGCTGTTAGCAAGCTATTTTTATAAATTTATATCTTGCTAATTGGCTTTAAAAAATAGCTCGACACCGCACAGATGAGCGAAACTGCGGCGATAAAGTAAAACGCGTGCGTTAGGCTAAAGATGTCAGCGATCTTGCCGATGACTGTCGCAAAGATACCACCGATTGTGATGCTAAGGCCAAGCGTTACGCCAGAGGCTAGGCCGATTTGATTTGGCAGATAAAGCTGCGCAAGAGCTATTGAAGGGCTAAAAGATAGGCTTATGCAGGCGCTCACGCAGATGGAGGCTGCGAGAAATAGCGCATAGCTGTCGATAAAGAGCATTAGCACTACTAGCGGCGCGGCGATGCTTAGGCTTATCTTGATGAGCCTAACTAGGCCGTATCTATCCGCTAGCGCTCCGCCAAATAGCGTAGAGACCGCACCTGCAGCGAAAAATAGGCTTAAATTTACATTTGCAGCCTCTTTGCTAAGGCCAAAAATTTTGATGAGGTAGATGCTAAAAAATGCCGAAAAGCCAAATGCGACGATCGAGCGTGAAAATATACACAAACAAAGCCTTAAAAACGCGCCCAGATCGTCTTTTAAAGTGCTTGTCGTTTGTGAAATTTGCTTTTTGTGATTGCCTTCTAATGCTTTTATAAATTTGCCCTTTTTTAGATATAAAAGTGTTAGCAAAATTTGAGGGATTATAAAAACTAGCGTCCCTTTTAGGCCAAAATTTCCCACAAAAACAGCGACCAAAATAGGCCCAACCGCAAAGCCTGCGTTTCCGCCAAATGAAAATATGCTTATACTTTTGGCTCTATTTTTGGCGTTTGAGGCGTAGTTTACGATCCTTGCGGCACTTGGGTGAAAGAGCGCGGCGCCGATACCGCTTATAATCACGCAAACTAAGATGAGGTAGTAGTTTGTGATAAAGCCAGTGAGACTCATGCCCCCGCCCGCAAGCAGCAACCCAAGCGGGATGACATATGGTAGCTCTTTTTTGTCGCTTAAGCGGCCGATTAGTGGTTGGATGAGCGAGCTTGCTAAATTTGTGGCGGTCACAAGCGAGGCGGCTGTTGCGTAGTCGTAGTGGTAGCTCGCGATGAAAAATGGCAGCATCGCACCAAGGGCACTTTGGTTTATGTCGCTACAAAAGTGCCCAAGTCCCATTAGATACTTTAAATTTTCCGCCTTTTTCATCTAGAAAAGCCCTTTTAAAAGTCCCTTTAAATTTTGCTTTTCGCCACTTGTGCCTTCATCATCTTTGCCGAGCTTTTTATCTAAAAATCTACCTATCTCTTTTTTGACCTTATTTTCAAGATATTGCGATCTGACGTCGTATTTTAGGTTGTCTGTCGTGCCTGAGATTTGCACGTTTAGATCGGTCTTTTCTAGCCTGCAAACAAGTGGTGCATTAAGCATTTTTGTCGCAGTATTGTAAGTGCCGCCTGTAACCTTTATATCGCTCTTTGGTGAGCTTAAATTTACGTTAAAGATGACGTTATCGCCTTTTATATCGCCATAAATTTTGCCGTCTTTGTATATCTCTTTTGTGATGTCCTTGCCGGTGAAGGTTTTTATGTTGTTTGTGAGATTTGTGCTGGCTAGGTGACCCTCTTTTAGCAAGATGTCAAATTTGCCCACCCTTTGCTTTGTCTCATAGTCAAATTTAGCATCGCCATTGCCGTCATAGAGATGATCAAGCGCTAGGGTCTGCGTTAGACCCTTGACTTCAAAGTTTTTTAGTACCGCATCAAGCGTGCCACCTTTGTAGTTTGCCTCGAGTTTGCCCTTAAATAGATTATCTGAAGTGGCTTTTACGCTTAGATCATCCACTTTGCCATTTGCGGTAATGAGCGCTGCAAATTTACCGTGAAGCTCGCGACCAGCTAAAAATGCAAGCTTATTTAGCTCTGAAACCACCGCTTGAAGCTTTAAGTTTAGCGTGCTTTTGCCCACGTCAAAGCTGCCATCTATCCCCTTTATATCAGCTAGCGAGCTAAGAAACTCACCACTAAATTTTGCCATGTCGCCTTTATAGTCTAGGCTCAAATTTGAGCTAAATTTCTCATTTTCAGGGAATTTTTTATCAAGCATTTTACTAAGCGCTGCGGCGTTAAATTTGCCATCGTTTAAAGCGATAGTTGCGGCGATGCTTGGGTTTTTACTAAAGATATTTTGCCCCTTTGCCTGGACATTTGCCTTAGCGTTTGCCAGCCTCTCGTTGCCACTAAGCGCTAATATCTCTCCAAGCTGCGCCTCTTTTAGGCCAAGATCAAGATTTTCATTTTTAATGGTGGCGTTTAGCTTGCCAGCAAAGACATCTCCGCCTAAATTTAGCTCATCTATCTTGCTCTCTTTGACCTTCACATCGCCAGCAAGCGCCATCTTTGAGCTCACTTCAAAGCCACTAACCGCTTTAAATTTCTCAGGGTCGTTAATAAGCAGGGCAAATTTGCTAAAAATTTGACTATTTTTTAGGTTATAAACGCCCTTTACATCTTTTAGCTCGCCAAGGTCGCTAAGCACATTTGCGTCAAAATTTACAAGCTCGCCCTTTGCGACAGCACCACCTTTTAGCTCAAATTTAGCCGCATTTTTAAGCTTTACAAGACCATTATTTATAAGTCCATTTTTTATCTCAAATTTAGCCTCGCCAGCAAGCTTTTTTAGCTCGTCAAAGCCACTAAAATTTGCATTTAAATTTATCTCTCCGTCTGCGTAGTTTGGCTGCAAAGCAAGCGCTAGAAGCTCTTTTAGCTTGATATTTACGGCATTTAGGACTAAATTTTTACTATCAAAATTTGCATTTATCTTGCCACCAAGGCCGTTGATGTCTGCTTTTAGGTTTTTAAGCGCATTTTCTTGCATTAAAATTTCGCCGCTTGCGTCCACTGCGCCGCTTAGCTGCTCGCCCAAGAGCTTGCCAAGAAGGGCAAGATCAGGCACGTTTAGCAAAAAGTCGCTCTTTAAATTTTTGCTACTTAGATCATAGGTCGTCTCATTTGCTTTTAAAGTAGCCTCAGGTGCGATGATAAGGGTTTTTGCGCTCACTTTTTCATTTGCAAATTTAGCATTTACGCCGCCTTTAAAGCTTATATCTTTTGCTAAATTTAGTCCAAATTCGTTTTTTAGAATTTCTTTGTTTATAGCTGCGTTGCTAGCTAAAATTTGAGCGTTAATGATAGGCTTATTTTTCTCATCAACCTCTTGCATATTGCTCGTTAGATCAAGCTTGCCACTAGCTAAATTTGGCTTTTGCACAAGAGCTGAGATCTCAGAAAGCTCGATGTTCTTAGCGTCAAGATTTAAAGCTTTTGGCAGGTAGTCTTTTAAATTTGCGTTTAAATTTATGTTTGAGCCAAGCGCCGTGCCAGTTGCCGCTAATTTAAAGTCGCTAAATTTACCAGCTACGTTTGCTTTAAGCGCGACGTCCTTTTTTAGTCCAAGCTCGCTAGCCTTTGCCTTGTCGGCGTTTATGTCTATGTTTAAATTTATACTTTGAGCAAGCAAGGAGAGCTCGCCATTTGCCTTTAAATTTATGGCGTTCATGACGGTCGCTTCTAAATTTAGCGTGCTAAATCCTAGGCTAAAATCTTTAAATTTGACATCAATGCCACGAGCGAGTGCCTCTTTTTCGATCTTGCCAGCGATAAATTTACTCCCAAATGGGCTAAATAAAAGGCCAAAGATGCAAGCTACTATGAGTACAAGCGTGCCAACTATGTAAGCTATTTTTTTCATAAAATTCCTTTATATTAGTTTTACATATCATAAAACTTTAGTCACTTAGACTAAAGTTTTTAATAAAATTCACTATAAATTATTGACTTTTTCAGAAAAAAATGCTAGCATTTCATCACTCAAAAATAAAGAGTGCTAAAAAAGACAATTAAACCAAAAGGATGAACAATGAACTTTCAACCATTAGGCAAGCGTGTCCTAGTCGAACGCGTAGAAGAGACAAAGACGACAGCTTCGGGCATAATTATACCTGATAACGCAAAAGAAAAACCTTTAAGTGGCGAGGTAAAAGCAGTTGGTGCTGAAGCTGAGGGCGTAAAAGTTGGTGAAAAAGTAGTATTTGCTAAATACGCTGGTACTGAGGTAAATTTAGATGATAAAACATATCTTGTTTTAAACATCGACGACGTTTTGGGTGTGATTAAATAATTTAAAAAGGAAAAACAATGGCAAAAGAAATTTTTTACTCTGATGATGCAAGAAACCGCCTATATGAGGGCGTTAAAAAACTAAATGACGCTGTGAAAGTGACAATGGGACCAAGAGGCAGAAATGTCCTTATCCAAAAGAGCTTTGGCGCTCCAAACATAACAAAAGACGGCGTTAGTGTGGCTAAAGAGGTTGAGCTAAAAGATACTATCGAAAACATGGGTGCAAGCCTAGTTAGAGAAGTAGCAAGCAAGACAAACGACCAAGCAGGCGACGGCACTACAACAGCAACTGTGCTAGCTCACGCGATATTTAAAGAGGGTCTTAGAAACGTAACTGCTGGCGCAAATCCTATCGAAGTAAAACGCGGCATGGATAAAGAAGTAGCAGCTCTTATAGATGCACTAAAAAACATCTCTAAAAAAGTTTCTGGCTCAAAAGAGATCGCGCAGATCGCTACTATCTCAGCAAACTCAGACGAAAGCATCGGCAAACTTATCGCTGATGCGATGGAAAAAGTCGGCAAAGATGGCGTCATAACAGTAGAGGAGGCAAAATCTATCCAAGACGAGCTAAGCGTTGTTGAGGGTATGCAATTTGACCGTGGATATCTAAGCCCATACTTCATCACAAACCCTGAAAAGATGCAAGTTGAGCTAAGCAACCCTTTCATATTACTATTTGACAAGAAGATAACAAATCTAAAAGATCTACTCCCTGTGCTTGAGCAAGTACAAAAAAGTGGCAAACCACTTCTAATCATCGCTGAAGATATCGAGGGCGAAGCACTTGCAACGCTTGTAGTAAATAAACTTCGTGGTGTGCTAAACATCTCAGCTGTTAAAGCTCCTGGCTTTGGCGATAGAAGAAAAGCGATGCTTGAAGATATCGCTATCCTAACAGGTGGTGAAGTTATCAGTGAAGAGCTAGGCAGAACACTAGAGAGCGCTACTATAAACGACCTTGGACAAGCTTCAAGCGTAGTTATCGACAAAGATAACACAACTATCGTAAATGGCGCAGGCGAGAAGTCAGCAATAGACGCTAGAATAACTCAAATAAAAGCTCAAATCGCTGAGACTACAAGCGACTATGACAAAGAAAAACTTCAAGAGCGCCTTGCAAAACTAAGTGGCGGCGTGGCAGTTATCAAAGTAGGTGCTGCAACTGAGACTGAGATGAAAGAGAAAAAAGACCGTGTTGATGACGCTCTAAGCGCTACTCGTGCGGCTGTTGAAGAAGGTATCGTAGTAGGTGGCGGTTCAGCACTTATCCTTGCTTCAAAGAGCGTAAATTTAAATTTACAAGGTGATGAAGCAATCGGCGCTGAGATCGTTAGAAGAGCGCTTCGTGCTCCACTTCGCCAAATCGCTGAGAACGCTGGCTTTGATGCAGGCGTAGTGGCAAACGCAGTTGAGACAAGCAAAGATGCAAATTTTGGCTTTAACGCTGCAACTGGCGAATATGTAAATATGTTTGAAGCTGGCATAATCGACCCAGTAAAAGTTGAGAGAGTTGCACTTCAAAACGCTGTTAGCGTGGCTAGCTTGTTACTAACGACTGAAGCAACTATCAGCGAGATAAAAGAAGAAAAAGCAATGCCTGCAATGCCTGACATGGGCGGAATGGGTGGCATGGGCGGCATGATGTAGCAGCCCTTTTCGAGCTAGAGCTTTCTAGCTCGAATTTAAATTTTTTAACCTTACTAAATTTATAAAATTATTTACTCCTTTTTAAATTTATTCTTGTATCATTTTTGCATTCTTTTAGGGAGAATTTACAATGAAATATGATGAAATTTTTAGAGAATACGACATCCGTGGCATTTTTGAAAAAGACTTGACAGAAGATAGCGTCAAGGCTATAGGGCTTGCTTTGGGTAAGAAATTTAACGAATTTGGCGTAAAAACTCTAAGCGTTGGCTTTGACGCAAGGCTTAGTGCTAGCACGCTTTTTAGGTATTTGCTAAGCGGCTTAAACAAGGCTGGTGGCTTTAAAATTTATAACATCGGCTTGCTTCCAACTCCTGTTGGCTACTTTAGCGTTTATGCAGATTATTTTGACGCAAACATAATGATCACAGGCTCTCACAATCCAAAAGATTATAACGGCTTTAAGATCACTATCAAAAAAGATAGTTTTTTTGGCAAAGACCTACAAATTTTAAAAGACAAAGTTAATGAGATAATTGCCTCTGGCGAGCAGATCGCAGATGATGAGAGCTGTGAGAAATTTAACATCTTAGAAAAATATGTTGAGTTTTTTGTAAAAGAATTTAGCGAGCTTAAAAATTTCAAAAAGCCTTTTGTTATAGACTGCGCAAATGGTGCTGTTGGCGTGAGCTTGGTGCCGATCGTAAAAGCGCTTGGGCTAAATGCAAAAATTTTATATGAAGATCCAGACGGAAATTTCCCAAATCACCACCCAGACCCAAGCGAAAAAGAGAATTTAAAAGAGATATTTTCGCTCATCAAAAAGAAGGAATTTGGCCTTGGATTTGGCTTTGACGGAGATGGCGACAGGATCGCCGTGATAACGCCAAAAAGAGATATAAAAGGCGACGAGTTAGCCTATCTTTATGCTCTAAATATGAAACATCCAAAGGTGCTTGGCGAGGTAAAATGCTCGCAAAATATGTACGATGAGATCGCAAAGATCGGCGAAGTTTTTATGGGCAAGACTGGACATAGCAATATAAAAAAGATGATGAAAGAGCTAAACGTCGATCTTGCAGCTGAAGTGAGCGGTCATATCTTTTTTAAAGAGCGATACTTTGGCTTTGACGATGCGCTTTATGCGATGATGAGGGTGCTTGAGCTAGTTCACAAGGGCTTTGACCTTGACGGCGAACTTGATAAGATGCCACTTGTCTTTAGCACCGATGAGATCAAGATAAAGACGACTGACGAGGCTAAATTTAAGATAGTTGCCAAGCTAAAAGAGTGCGTGAAAAATGAGAGTTTCGACCTGCCAAAGATAAAAAATATCATTGACATTGATGGCATAAGGATTCAGTTTGAAAATGGCTGGGCGTTAGTGCGCGCGTCAAATACAACGCCAGTTATCGTCACTAGATTTGAAGCAAAGAGCAAGGAATTTCTAGCAGAGATCGAGCAAAAAGTGACAAATTTGCTAAAGAGCTTAATGTAGCCAATAAAAGCATTTTGGGCTAAATTTACTCCAAAATGCTTTTTAAAATTTTATTTAAATATTCAAAAACTAGGTTTTATTTTTTTATTATTTTACGAATTTTTCTCTGTATAGATATCATTTAGAAGCTTTAAAACAACTGCCATATATTTAAATTTATTAGATAGATAAATCTTAAATCCGCAAGTAGCCTATCTCGTTTGGTATTTTTTAAAAAAACAAGCTTATTATCGCAAGGCTCGTGTTTGCCTACAACTTAGGTATGCAAGACTGCTCATTATGGATTTTAAAGCAGCGTCACTTGCTGACAAAAAAATTTAGAAACACTAAGTAAAGCTTGCCTAATAGCTTAGCGTTGAGATTGCAAAACCGCATATCGTGGATTTTATAGTAATGTCAGATACTGCCAAAAACTTCACGAATATATTGTGTTAAATTTAAAAAGAGAGATGGCGTAAAGATTACGCCATTAAATTTAGAGTTTGCCGCCTTCGACGACTAGAGATTCAGGATTTACGCTGTCGCCATAGATTGGTTTTAACGTTGCGTCATAGTCTTTGTGGAAGAAATTTTCTTTTCCAAGCTCGATGATCTCGTTATTTAGCCACTCAAGCAAGGCTTTGTTGCCCTTTTTGACAGCTGGAGCTATCACATCCACATCCCCAAGTGCCTCAACGCCAACGACAAAGCCAGGAGTCTCTTTCGCCCAGGCAAAAAGTAGGGCGTTATCATGCGCTAGAGCAGCACCCCTTTTATCAACCAAAGCTGCGAAAGTTTCGGTGTTTTGATCGTATTTTAAAAGCTTGATATCAGGATAATTTTTTGTAAAAAATGCGTCTGCGGTTGTGCCTTTATTGACGATTAGTGTTTTATCTTTTAGTTCATCAACGCTCTTTATCACAGCGCCCTCAGGGCTAACGATGCCAAGAGAGACCTTCATATATGGAAGTGCAAAATCAACAACTTGCGCGCGCTCAGGCGTTTTTGTGAAATTTGCAAGCGTGATATCGACCTT
This sequence comes from Campylobacter concisus, assembly GCF_015230015.1. Taxonomy (GTDB): domain Bacteria; phylum Campylobacterota; class Campylobacteria; order Campylobacterales; family Campylobacteraceae; genus Campylobacter_A; species Campylobacter_A concisus_AF. Next base: position 38,846 of record NZ_JAAKZC010000016.1, read on the forward strand.
GTCAGCTGTGAGCACTTCAACCCTGCCAGCAGCTTCTACTAGCTCAAATTTGACCTTGCTCTCATCTCCAAGCAAGTCTTTTGCGATGCGTTTTGCAAAGTAGATGTCATAGCCTTGGTTTTTGCCGTCTTTATCGACGTAGCCAAATGGCGGTTTGTCACTGAAAACGCCTATCCTTACATATCCGCGCTCTTTGATCTTCGCGATAGCGTCAGCTTGGTTTGAAGCGGCCGCTTTGTCCGCACCTTTGTCATCACCACAACCCGTTAGAAAGACGGTAGCGACTAATGCTAATAAGAAAAATTTAAATTTTCTCACTCTTTCTCCTTTAGAAAAATTTAGTAAATAAGAGCGGTTAAATCTCGCTCTAAACGCATTTTGAAAACAGGCAAATTATCTCTTATTTTTTCTAAAACGAGAATAAATTTAGAAATTTCTTCGCGCGATCGCTCTTTGGATTAGTGAAAAACTCCTCTGGCTCGCTGATCTCCACTATCGCTCCAGCGTCCATAAATACGATCTTATTTGCAACTGCTCTTGCAAAGCTCATCTCGTGGGTGACTATTAGCATCGTCATGCCATCTTTGGCTAAATTTAGTATCACATCGAGCACCTCTCTAACGATCTCTGGATCAAGCGCAGCCGTAACCTCGTCAAATAGCATGATCTCGGGGTTTAAACAAAGGCTTCTTACGATGGCTATGCGCTGTTTTTGGCCGCCGCTTAGCTCCTTTGGATAGGCAAATTTCTTATCAAGTAGCCCAACCTTGCTTAGCCACATATCAGCCGTTTTTTCAGCCTCAGCCCTATCTCTTTTTTGCACCTTCAAAGGCCCAAGAAGGACGTTATCGATGACGTTCATATGATCAAATAGCTCGTAGCTTTGAAAGACCATGCCGACCTTTTGGCGGATCCTTTGCCAATCATTAAATTTAGCGTCTATCACTTCGCCGTCTATGATGATCTCGCCGCTTGCTATGCTCTCAAGGCCGTTTATGCATCTAAGAGTTGTGCTCTTGCCACATCCCGATGGTCCAAGAAGCACGACCACTTCGCCGCTTTTAACCTCTAAGCTTATATCTTTTAAGGCGTGAAGCTCTCCATAAAATTTATTTATTTTTTTAAGTTCTAAGATATTTTCACTCATTTTAGCTCCATTTTTCTTCTAGTTTTTTTGATAGTTTTGAGACTGGATAGCAGATCGCAAAATATAAAAAGAATATGAGCGTGTATATCCAAAATGGCGCCATAGGATTTGTAAATACATTTCGCTCGATGATCTGCTGGCCGACTTTGACTACCTCTACAACGCCGATTAGCACGACGATAGAGGTCGTTTTTATCATACGGCTTAGTAAATTTACAGCTCCAGGCACCAGCCTTCTAGTAGCAAGCGGAATGATGACATAAAAGTAAATTTGAAATTTGCTAAGTCCTAGCGAGGCGGCTGACTCAAACTGGTGCTTTGGTATCGATGTGATAGCTCCTCGCACGATATCCATCATCTCAAAAACGCCCCAAAGGCTAAAGACGATGAGTGAGGCGGTAAATGCCGAGATATGCAGCCCAAAAGCCTTGCTAACGCCAAAGTAAAATAAAAATAACCAGACGATCTGAGGCATGATACGAACGATCTCGAGGCAAATTTTTAAAATAAGATAGATAAATTTGTTTTTCATACTCATCAAAACGCCAAGTATGAGGCCGCCGATAACGGAGATGACGATAGAGATGAGCGAAATTTCGGTGCTTACTACAAGACCTTCAAGCAGCCTTAGTAAATTTTGCGTGTCAAATAATATACTAACTCCTTGCATGTCTTGCCCTTTTTTCGACGTAGCTAAGCGCCAGCGAGACTGGCAAGATGATGATGAGGTAGCTAATAACGAGCATAAAAAGCGCCTCATCTGTTTTGTAGTAAAGTCCGATGAGATCCTTTGCAACATAGACTAGATCGGCAAGCGCTACGATGCTAACGATGCTTGTCTCTTTTAGTAAAAATATGACGTTTGCGCTGATACTTGGAAGCGCCACGCTAAAGGCTTGTGGCAAGATGACATATCTTAGGAGCTGATTTTTACTAAGTGCGATACTAAGACCTGCTTCTATCTGTGACCTTCTAACCGCCTCAAAGCCAAGTCTAAAGCTCTCGCTCATATAGCTGCCTCCAAGAAAGCTAAGTCCCGCGACCGCACAGGTAAAGCCACTCATCGACACTCCAAGCTTTGGCAAGCCGTAGTATAAAAAGAAGAGTTGGATAAGAAGCGGCGTGTTTCTTGAGAGCTCAACGTAGCAATCAACTAGTTTTGAGAGAAATTTTAGCTTGTAAAATTTCACAGCCATGCAAAAAATACCTATCAAAATAGAAAAAACGATCCCCAAAAAGGCGATCTGACAGGTGAGCACCCCAGCTTTTACAAAAAGGGGGTAAAATTTCTCAATAAACTCAAAATCCATAAACTTTAATCCAATCTGAAAAATGGAGTTATTTTATCCCATAATCATAAATTTAAAACTAATTAGATATGATCACGCTTTAAATTTAAGCTTACAAAAAGGATAAAATTTGATCGATCTTTTTCAGATCATCGGCTTTTTAGGGATGATTTGTATCGTGATGGGCTACTTTTTACTTCAGATCGGCCGTCTAGATAGCCACGATCTAGCCTATCAGATAATAAATTTAGTAGGTGCGGTGCTACTTATAATCTCGCTTTTTGTGCACTTTAACCTCGGCTCATTTTTGATAGAGGTCTTTTGGATAATCATTACGGTTTATGGAATTTATAAAATTTACAAGGAGAGAGCGTGAGAGCGTATGCAGAATGGGAAGAGCAGGAGCTTTTGTTTTTATCGCTGCCACATAGCAAGAGCGACTGGGAGCCTTATTTAGAGGAGATTTTGGCGAGCTATGAGGAGCTTGTGGCTGCTATCGTGTCGTTTGAGAAGGTGGTGCTCATCTGCCCTGATGAGGCAAATTTCGCTAGGTTTAAGAAATTTAAAAATGTAGAGTTTGTTAAGCTTGAGACTGACGATACTTGGATCAGAGACTACGGTATGATCGACATTTGCGATGGCTCTAGTGTAAAGAGCTATGACTTTAAATTTAACGCTTGGGGCGGTAAATTTAAGAGTTCAAAAGATGATGCGATAAATTTAGAGCTAGCTAAAATTTACAAAACCAAACTTGAGCCTGTTGATATGATATTAGAGGGCGGAAGTGTTGAATTTAACGGAGATGGCGTGCTTTTAACCACCACAAAATGCCTGCTAAATGAAAATAGAAATTCCTCTCTTAGCAAAGAGCAGATAGAAGAAAAGCTAAAAAGTTTATTTGGCTTAAAGCGTATCATTTGGCTTGAAAATGGTTTTATAAAAGGTGATGACACAGATAGTCACATCGACACTTTAGCGCGCTTTATCACGCCTGATACGGTAGCTTACGCAGCTTGCGATGACAAGAGCGATGAGCACTTTAATGAGCTTAAAAGGATGGAAGATGAGCTTAAAAAAACTGGCTTTAAGCTACTTGCTCTGCCGCTACCTAAGCCTAAATTTTATGATGGTAAAAGGCTTGGCTGCACATATGCAAACTTCATCTTTATAAATGGTGCGCTAATCGTGCCAACATATAACGACGAAAACGATGAAAAGGTGCTAAATTTACTTGCCAAGGCACTTCCAGATAGAAAGATCATCGGTGTAAATTCGCTAGTTTTTGTCCGTCAAAATGGCTCGCTTCACTGCTCAAGCCAAAATAGATACAAAAGGTCTTAGTCTTGTCAAGTCCGTTTGATTATGAGTTTAACCGCATTAATAAGCAGGAGTGCACGCAGGGCGAAAACAAGGCCGTCATCGCAGCTGGAGCTTGCGCCTTTTTGCTCGCACTTGTGAAATTCGCAGCTGGGCTTTTTAGCGGTTCGGTTGCTGTGCTTGGCTCGGCGATTGATTCGATGCTTGATTTTATCGTTTCACTTTTAAATTTATTTGCGCTTAGAAAGTCAAGAAAGCAAGCTGATGAGAGATTTAACTTTGGCTACACAAAGCTAGAGGCGCTAGCAGCGCTATTTGAGTGCGTTATCATCGTTGTGGCTGCTGGATATATATTTTATGAGAGTGTTAAGAAATTTAGCGAGCCAAATTTAGAGATAGACCTTGGCTTAAGCCTTGGCGTGATGGTGTTTTCGGTTGTGGTGACGCTAGCTTTGGTGCTATTTTTAAACCAAATTTCTAAAAAAAGTGGCAACCTTATCATAAAAGCAGACACGCTTCACTATAAGATCGACCTTTTTAGTAACCTCGCAGTCATCATCTCGCTGCTTATTATTAAATTTAGCGGATTTGTGATGATAGATGCGATCTTTGGTATCGTGATAAGCGGCTACATCGCTCAAAGCGCGATAAGTCTTGGCAAAGACGCCCTTGGTGTCTTGCTAGATCACGCAGCAAGCCCTGAAGTCACAAAGGGGATCATCAAGATGATAAAGGCAAAGAAGAGAGTTTCAGACTTTCACTACCTAAACACAAGACAGAGCGCAAATACCATATTTTTAACGCTGCATTTAGTTTTTGACAAAGATATCTCGCTTTACGATGCGCACGAGGTGGCCGACTCGCTTGAAGCTGAGATAAGAGAGAAATTTAGGGATTATTCGTGGCAGATAACCACTCATTTAGACCCATACAACGACAAAGAAGGGAAAAGAGATGAAAGTAGCACTACTTCAACAAGAATTTAAAGGGACAAAAGAGGCGACTATCGCAAAGACACTTGAGCTAATCGCTGAGGCAAAAAAGGGCGGCGCTGATCTAGTTGTGTGCCAAGAGCTGCACCAGACGCAGTACTTTTGCCAAAGCGAGGATACAAATTTCTTTGATCACGCAAATGAGTGGCAAGAAGATGTCGCTTTTTGGGGCAGGGTGGCAAAAGAAAATGGCGTTGTTTTAGTCACTTCACTCTTTGAAAAGAGGGCTGACGGACTTTATCACAACACCGCCTTTGTCTTCGAGCGTGACGGCAGCGTGGCTGGAAAATACAGAAAAATGCACATCCCTGATGACCCTGGATTTTATGAGAAATTTTACTTCACGCCTGGTGATATCGGCTTTGAGCCTATTGAGACTAGTCTTGGCAAGCTTGGAGTCTTGGTCTGCTGGGATCAGTGGTATCCAGAGGCAGCAAGGCTCATGGCGCTAAAAGGGGCGAAAATTCTCATCTATCCAACGGCTATTGGCTGGTTTGAGGGCGATAGCGATGATGAAAAGTCAAGACAGCTTGAAGCGTGGGTGGCAGTGCAAAGAGGCCACAGCGTCGCAAATGGTCTGCCAGTGGTCGCTGTAAATCGTGTGGGCTTTGAAAAAGATGATAGCGGCGTGATGGATGGGATAAAATTTTGGGGAAATAGCTTTGTTTTCGGACCACAAGGCGAGCAGCTTTTCCGCGCGAATAGCACAGATGAGCTATGTAAGATCGTAGAAATTGATATGAAAAGAAGCGAAGAAGTGCGCAGAATTTGGCCATTTTTACGTGACCGCAGGATCGATGCCTACGCAAATATCACAAAGAGATTTATTGACTAAATTTAGAGCTAGAATTTCTAGCTCTTAAAATTTAGATTGCTCGTAAAAGAAATATAAATTTATTCTTAAGAAAATATTTTTTTAAGTCTTGATTGTGTAGAATAGTTGCAACTTTACAAAAATGGCATAAAAATATCATAACAAAAAGATACAAAGCTAAATTTATAGAATAAAATAGCCTTAAATTTTTTGAAAGGATTTTAGATGAAAACTACTTCTTTGGCACTTGCTGGATTGCTTTTAGCAACAACACTTTCAGCAAAAGAATTTATCAGTATCGGCACTGGCGGCATGACAGGTACATACTATCCGATAGGTGGAGCGATCTGCCGCTTGGCAAACAAAAACACCGATGTAAAATGCTCAGTCCAATCAACTGGCGGCTCAGTTTATAACGTAAATAACGTCCTTAAAAAAGAGCTTACTTTTGGCTTTGTTCAAAGTGACGTCGTCTATGATAAATATAACGGCACTGGCAAATTTGACGGAGCAAAAGATGAAAATTTACGCTCAGTAGTGGCTATCTATCCTGAGCTTCTTGCATTTGTTGTAGCAAAAGATAGCGGTCTAACAAGTGATATCCAGTCTTTTGCAGGCAAAAAATACAACGTCGGAAACCCAGGTAGCGGCAACGAAGTGAGCACGCTTGAAGTCTTTAAAGCAAAAGGCTTTGATGTTTCAAAACTAGGATATCGCGGCGTTTTAACAGTTGGCGAATGCCCACACGCACTAAAAGATAAAAAGATAGATGGATATAGCTTTGTTGTCGGCCACCCAACTGCAAACATCACTGACGCAGCGACATCTTTGCCTATTGATATCCTAAATATCGAAGGCAGCGAGATCGATAACCTTCTTAAAGAAAAACCATACTTTGCAAAAGGTGTGATCCCAAAAGGCTCTTATGACGGCGTCGATCACGATGTAAATACTATCGGTGTAAAAGCTGTTTTGGTAACTAGCAAAGATACAAAAGATGAGGCTGTAAAAGCTGTGATAAAAGCTATTTTAGACAACTTTGATGAGTATAAAACTCTTCACCCAGCGCTAAAATCAGTAAATAAAGAAGATCTTGTCCAAGGTCTTTCAGCTCCGCTTCACCCAGCTGCAGAGGCTGCGTTTAAAGAGGCTGGTATCTTAAAATAATCCATCTCCAGGGGCTTTTGCCTCTGGATAAAATTTAAATATGCAAATTCTTCTAAATTTATATATTTAAATTTTAAAGGAGAAAGATGAACGAAGTTAATGACAACGAAGAACAATTTGTCGAGGTAAAGACAAGAGAGATAAATAGCAATTTTTACAATTATTTCATCGCATTTGCGTGTTTCTCTTGGTCGGTTTTTCAGCTTTATATAGCGTATTTCCCACTAAATACTAACATTTCACGCTCTATTCACCTAGCTTTTGCGGTTGGGCTTGTATTTTTGCTCTATCCAGTCACTTTTCATAAAAAGGCTCACTCAAGTTTGCCATTTTACGACCTAGTTTTTTGCGTGACAGGCGTTGTTGCCGTGCTTTATCCAGCGGTTTATTTTTATGAGCTAGCTGATAGGACAGGGGACTACATCACTCAAGATATCGTCATATCGTTTTTGGCGATCATCGTCTTACTTGAGGCTGGCAGGCGTGTCATGGGACCAGCACTTCCTATCATTTGTATATTATTTTTGATATATGATCACTTTGGACCTTATATGCCAGACATCATCGCTCATCAGGGCGCTAGCTTAGAAAAGATCGCGGGGCATATGTTTTTAACGACAGAGGGCGTCTTTGGTGTGCCTATCGGCGTTAGCGTTAGTTTTATCTACCTTTTCGTTCTTTTTGGCTCACTACTTGAGCGAGCAGGCGCTGGACAATACTTTATAAATTTAGCCTTCTCACTTCTTGGCAAATATAGAGGTGGCCCAGCCAAAGCTTCAGTCATCGCAAGTGGCCTAACAGGCATGGTTTCAGGCAGCTCAACAGCAAACGTCGTAACTGTTGGTACATTTACCATACCACTTATGAAAAAAGCTGGTCTTTCACGCACAAAAGCTGGAGCTATCGAGGTTGCAGCTGGTGTAAATGGACAGCTTATGCCTCCTATCATGGGTGCTGCTGCTTTTATCATCGCTGAGTTTTTAGGCATGACATATACAAATGTTATGATGGCAGCGGTTATCCCAGCATTTGCTTGTTATTTGTCGCTATTTTTCATCGTGCATTTAGAGAGCGTCAAACTTGGACTAAAGGGCATAAATCAGAGCGAATTTCACTCAAGATTTAAAATTTTTGTTAGCGGTCTTCACTATATAACGCCGATCCTAATTTTGCTTTACACGCTTTTAATAGCAAAAGAGTCAGCCATAGCCGCAGCGTTTAATGCGATAGGATTTTTATTTTTAATAATGATCTTTCAAGAGCCAACCAAAAAGCTAGCTTCAGGCGAAAAAGTAGGGCTAAACGATGTGCTTCTTGGCTTTGAGGATATATTTTGGGCGATGGTCGCAGCTGCAAAGAGCATGACCACAATAGCCATCGCAACCGCGCTTGCAGGCATCATCGTGGGTTCTATCTCGCTAACTGGCCTTGGGCAAGTACTTTCTGATCTAGTCGAGCTTTTAGCAGGCGATAATATCATGATGATCCTACTTTTAACGGCTCTTATGTCGCTCATCCTTGGCATGGGTCTTCCAACGACAGCAAACTACATCGTCGTCTCAAGCCTTGTTGCACCTGTCATTTTATTTTTAGCACATAAAAATGGCTTCTTGATCCCAGCCATCGCCGTGCATCTTTTTGTATTTTACTTTGGAATTTTGGCTGATGATACGCCACCAGTTGGCATCGCAGCTTACGCAGCTGCTGGTATCGCTAAAGCAAATCCTATAACCGTTGGTGTTCAAGGATTCTTTTACGATCTAAGAACGGCGATCTTGCCATTTGCCTTTTTCTTTAACAATAAACTTATGTTGATTGAGAGCATAAACACGAGCGATCCGCTTGATTCAAAAGGGATAGTCTGGATGAGCAATCCGCTTGAAATTTTACTTGTATTTGGCATGGCGATCGTGGGAATGTTTGCCTTTTCTAGCTTGTTACAAGGATATTACGTCACAAAGCTTAGAATTTGGGAGAGGGTGCTACTTATCCCAGTCGTGCCTCTAGCTCTTGTGCCAAATATCTGCGTGAAATTTGGTCTAATGCCAAACGAATACACAGCCTACATCGTAGCAGCTGCTCTTTATGGCTTTGTCTTTATGACCCAGTGGGGCATAAAAGATAAACCGCTTGATCAAATAAGAGCGATATAAATTTAGGCAAGAGCTCTCTTGCCTAAATTTTTTCTATGTAAATTAAATTTATAGTTGTTTTGAGCGTTTTAGATCGCCTGCAAACTCGCAAGCGAGCTTATCGCCTAGTTTGCAACCTTTTTCTAAAACCGCGTAGGCCTCTTTAAATTTATGATCATCTATTAGTATCGAGCCTATCATGCCGCAAGAGTAGCCGTCGTTTTGCTCGCAAGCTTTGTTAAAAAGCTCTCTTGCTTTTTGCGGATCGCTGTTTAGATAAATTCCACCAGCTGCCGTGCAACCCTCTTTTTCACCGCCTTGGCAAGCTTTGTTGTAAAGCTCTAGCGCTTTGTTGCTATCTGGTACGTCAGTTTTGCCTAGCTGATATATAGCACCTGCTTTTTGGCATGATCTTGCGTCGTTTGCTGCACATCCTGCTTCAAATTTAGCCAAGGCTTCTTTAAAATTTGAGCCTGCATAGGCGCTTAACCCAGCGTCAAATTCACTTCCAAATGCGCAAGCTGCAAGAAGTGAGATAAAAATCATTTTTTTCATCAAATTTCCTTTTGTAAAGTAATATGCAATTTTATCATATTAAATTTACACTTACTTGATAGCTGGTGATATATCATTTTAATATCTAAAAAATAAATTTAAAAAATATGTTTTTAGATATCACAAAAAAATTAAATTAAGAAAAATAATAATTTTTTATTGCTTTTTGTGTTTTTAAGCTTTTGGTTCTCGTAATATGCTTTTTTATAGCATATTAAATTGTCATCAAAATCGATAATTGATTGTATAATGCTATAAATTATAAAAATAGAGGTATAAAATGAAAAAAATTTTTAGATTGTTTTTATCATCAACTTTTAGTGACTTCAAATTAGAAAGAGAGTTATTACAAACTAGGGTTTTTCCAGAAATACAACAATATTGCGAAAATAATGGTGCTGTTTTTCAACCAATTGATTTGCGCTGGGGCATAGATCAAGAAGCACAACTTGATCAACGTACAATGGAAATTTGCTTAAATGAGGTGAAAACTTGCAAGAGCTATCCATACCCTAATTTTATAATTTTATCAGGCAATCGTTATGGTTGGGTTCCATTGCCTTTAAAGATAGAAAAAAAAGAATTTGAAGCCATTGTAAGCAATATTCAAGAAGATGATAAAAATTTATTACACCAATGGTATTTTTTGGATGAAAATCAGCTAGATACATCAGGAAAAATGCTACCTACTTACAGGCTAAAAGAGATTGTAGGTGCTGAAGAGTGGAAAAAAATTAATAGCGAAATAAAGCAAAAAATATTTGATAGTTGGTATGAGACTGAAAACAAAATAAGGCAAATTTTACAGACAGGCGTTGCGAGAAGTCGTTTGTCAAAAAAAGATACTGAAAAGTATTTTATGTCTGCTACACACCAAGAAGTTGCAGAATATGCAAAAAATGGCATTAATAAAGAACATATCTTTATTTTTTATAGAGATGAGCAGCAAAAAACAAAAAATGGCGATACTGAAAATGTAAAAAACTTTAGATGTTTTATAGAAGAAGTGCTAAATCCTGATAATATTTATCATGAAACTATAGAAGATAAAGAATATTTAAATAATTTTTGTGAAAAAGTGTTGGCTTTTCTAAAAACAAAGATAACTCAGC
>NZ_JAAKZC010000017.1 GCF_015230015.1 Campylobacter concisus
TTTGATAACTTTGAATTTATATTAATATTTTGTTAAATTTTCTCAAAAATGGCTTTTAAACTTAAAGTGTAGGATAAATCTGAGCTGATTTGACCCTTTTTATATAATAAAAAAGTAATATTATTAGTAATATAACAATTTAGACAAGTAAATTCCTAAAAATTAGCTTAAATATGAAATATAATTTTCTTTCAAAGAGCGGCATATCAAGTCAAAAGCTTAAAACTTAAAAAAAATAAGTAGTCATTAATATTTAAAATCTCAAATACCTATATAATTTCACTCGGTAACAATTTTTTACTAAGGAGAAGCTGTTATGGCAACCAGAAAAGAACATGATTTTATTGGCGAGTTGGAAATTTCTGACGAATTTTACTATGGTATCCAAACATTTAGGGCTACTGAGAATTTTCACATGAGTGGTAGAACACTAAAAGAGTATCCATACTTCGTAAAGGCATTTGCACAGATTAAAAAAGCTGCTGCGCTTGCAAATAAAGAGGTTGGCGTTTTAGATCCAAAGATAGCTGATGCTTTGGCAAAAGCTGCTGATAGAGTAATAGCTGGTGAGTTTTTAGATCAATTTGTCGTTGATATGGTTCAAGGTGGCGCAGGAACAAGTACAAATATGAACTCAAACGAGGTCATTACAAACATCGCACTTGAGAGTCTTGGCCACAAAAAAGGCGAGTATCAATACATCCATCCAAATGATCACACAAACCTTGGACAAAGCACAAATGATACTTATCCAAGCTCTATTAAAGTAGCAACTTATGCAAAACTTACTGACTTGCTTGCTGCTATGAATTTACTAAAAGATGAGCTTGAGAAAAAAGCAAAAGAATTTAAAGATATCATCAAAATGGGTAGAACAGAGCTTGAAGATGCCGTCCCTACAACACTTGGCAACACTTTTAACGCATTTGCAAGCTACATCAAAAGTGACATCGAAAAGATCACAGCTGCTCGTGAGTCAATGACACATCTAAACATGGGCGCAACTGCGATAGGTACAGGCATCAACTGCCACCCAGAGTATAAAAATGTAGTTGTTAAAAAACTAAAAGAGATCACTGGAGTTGATTTTAAAAAGGCTGATGACTTCATCGCAGCTACTCAAGATACAGCAGACTTCGTTCACGTAAGTGGAGCGTTAAAAACTGCCGCTGTTAGACTTTCAAAAATTGCAAACGACTTAAGGCTAATGAACTCAGGTCCAAGATGTGGTCTTGGCGAGATAAATTTACCTCAAATGCAACCAGGCAGCTCAATCATGCCAGGTAAGGTAAATCCAGTTATCGCTGAGGTTGTAGGTGAAGCGTGCTATGAAGTAATCGGCAACGATGTAACTATCATGCTTTGTTCTGAAAGAGGCGAATTTGAGCTAAATGCGTTTGAGCCAGGCATCGCTTATGCGCTATTTAACTCTATATTTATCCTTGAAAATGCTATGAAAACACTAGCCCAAAAAGCTATCAAAAAACTTACAGCAAACCCTGAGGCTTGCCTAAAATCAGTTCTTGGCTCAGTTGGTATCGTAACAGCGTTTAACCCATATATCGGTTACGAAAAATCAGCAAGTATCGCTAAAGAAGCCCTTCAAACAGGCAAAGCAGTTGGCGATATCTGCCTAGAGAGAGGCTATCTAAGCAAAGAAGAGATCGATAAGATTTTAGAGCCTAAAAATATGCTAAATCCGAGCATGGTTAAGTAAAATTTTAAGCAAAGTATTATTAAAAGCGTGCCAAAATTCTGACACGCTTAAGTGGTGATTTTAGTAATAAAATTTAATAAAGGAGTTTTCGATGGATATAATGCTGATCTTACAGATTATAGTCCTATTTGGCGGCATCTATCTTGGTGTCAAACTAGGTGGTATGGGCGTTGGCTACGCAGGTGGTCTAGGCGTTGTGATACTTGCTTTACTTGGTATGAAAGTCGATATGAAAGACATCCCTATGGATGTTATCTTGATCATCGCTTCAGTTATCTCAGCGATCACAGCTTTGCAAGTTGCTGGCGGACTTGACTATTTAGTTCAAGTAGCAACAAAAATTTTACGCAAGAATCCAAAACAAATCAACTTTCTTGCTCCGATAGTTACTTACTTTTTAACTATCCTTGCAGGAACTGGACACACTGCGTTTTCTATGATCCCTGTTATCGTTGAGGTTGCAAAAACTCAAAACATCAAACCTTCAGCTCCACTTGCGCTTTCGGTTGTCTCTTCTCAAGTGGCGATCACTGCAAGCCCTATCTCTGCTGCGTTTGTTGCTATGAGCGGTCTATGTGAAAAGCTAGGTGTTAGCTATCCAGTGTTGCTATTTATTTGTATATCAACTACATTTGTTGCGATGATTATCACTGCGTTTATTATCAATAAATTTTACGATCTTGACCTTTCAAAAGATCCTATCTACCAAGATAGACTTGCAAAAGGTTTGGTTGCAGAGGTTAAGGATGTCGAGTATCACGAGCCAAAACCATACGCAAAAAGATCAGTTGCTATCTTTGCAGTTGGTGTTTTGATCGTTGTTTGTTATGCACTATGCATTTCAAAGAGCTTAAATTTAGTAGAAAAACCTATCCTTTCAAGAGATGCAGCTATCATTAGCTTTATGCTAACTATCGGCTTTACAATAGCAGTAGCTTGCAAAGTTGAGACAGGCAAACTTCTATCAACTAGCACTTTCCAAAGCGGTATGAATGCGTGCATCTGCGTTGTTGGTATCGCATGGCTTGGTACAACATTTGTTAATGGACACCTTGACGCTATCAAAGAGGTTGCAAAAGACTTCGTTACTCAGTATCCATTTATCCTAGCTGTTGCGCTTTATTTCTTAAGCTGCTTGCTATACTCTCAAGCTGCTACAACAAAGGTTATGATGCCTGCTGTTGCTGCTGCTCTTGGTATGACTAGCCCTGAAAATTCAGGTCAAATTTGGATCCTTGTAGCTTCATTTGCTGCAGTTTCTGGTCTATTTGTATTGCCAACATATCCTACAACACTAGGTGCGATAGCGATGGACGATACAGGAACTACAAGAGTTGGTAAATTTGTGTTTAACCACTCATTCTTCATCCCAGGAACTATAATGGTTGCATTATCGGTTATCCTTGGATTTATAGTAGCTCCAGTTCTTATATAAAACTTAAGCCGAGATCTCTCTCGGCTTTTTTAACACACTTTAAATTTTCAATTTTTATATCAAATCCTTAAATAATATCTCTTTTTAAATTTTAAATTTTTTATTTTTATAAATCACACAAAAATCGCGCTAAAATTTAATCTTTCTTAATTTATCATTTTTAAAATTTGCTCTATTTTGATATTTGATCTCACATACCATAAAAAATAGAAATTAAAAAAAATTATTAAATAAAATTTAATTTTAGTTTTAACTTTAAATAATAAAATAACAGAAGTAAAATTTCTTTTAAAGGGAGAAAGATGAGCTTAAATAGAAGAGAATTTTTAAAATTCAGTGCAGGAGTTAGCGCAGCTGCATCATCTCTATCAGGTGGTGCTTTGCAAGGTGCTACAAATGGAGGCGAAAAGCACGTTCATAGCTTTTGTGAGATGTGCTCTTCAAGGTGTCCTATCGAAGCAAAAGTCGTTGATGGCAAAGTTCGCTTTTTAAGTGGCAATCCAAAAGCTGGTGGCACGGCAACCTCTCTTTGTGCAAGAGGCGGCTCAGGCCTTAGTCAGCTCTATGATGAAAATAGGATCAAAAAGCCATTAATTAGAGCTGGTGAGAGAGGTGAGAATAAATGGCGCGAGGTTAGCTGGGACGAAGCACTTGATCTAGTTGCTTCAAAAATGCTTGAGATCAAGCAAAAGTATGGCCCTGAAAGTTTTGTATTTACCTGTAAAAGCTCGCAAACGCACAAGCTGATGGTAAATTTTGCCTCAGCTTATGGCTCGCCAAACTGCTTTTCGCACTTTTCAAGCTGTCCGATCACCTACCAAATGGTCTGTGAGCAGATGTATGGCATCGCTAAGCTAAAAAGAGACTTTGCAAATGCAAAATACGTTGTAAATTTTGGTCACAACCTCTTTGAGGGCATCGTCATAGCTGATGCCAAAAAGCTTGCTAAATTTGCAGCTAAAAAAGATACGAAGCTACTTGTGCTTGAGCCAAGATTTAGCGTTGTAGCTGCAAAAGCTGATGAGTGGCTACCAGTTAAACCAGGAACTGACCTAGCGTTTGTATTAGCACTTATCAACACTTGGATACAAAATGGCACTTATGATAAAGAATTTATTGAGAAATTTACAACTGGCTTTGATGAGATCGTAAAGAGCGTCGAGGGCAAAACACCTGAGTGGCAAGAGAGCATCACTGGCATAAAAGCAAGTGACGTAAGAAGAATAGCTGATGAAATTTACAAAGCTGCTCCAAAAGTTATTTTTGATTTTGGTCACAACACAACCACCACAAGAGCTGAGTACATGAGAACAAAAGCTATAATGGTTGCAAATGCTATGATGGGCAACTGGGAGGTCAAAGGCGGTCTTTTTGGTGGCAAAAACGCAAAAACCTTTAACAAACTAGTTGGCGAGGATAAATTCCCAGTTCTTAAAAACCCAGATGATAAATTTAAAGTGCCAAAAGTCACTAGGCTAGACTTCGCAGGCGACGCTGGAGTGCATAAATTTGTAAGCAGAAAACACGGCGTTTTAATGGATATCAATGAAGCGATCTTAAGCTCTAAACCATACGAGATAAAGGGCTGGTTTAATATAAGATTTAACCACCTTATAAACGTGGCTGGAACGATGAAGAGTATCGAGGCTATGAAAAAGCTTGATCTTATCGTAGTAAGTGACGTTTATCTAAACGATATGGCGACATTTGCGGACGTTATCTTGCCTGAGAGCAGCTACCTAGAGCGCGACGAAGGTATCGAGGATAAGTCAGGTCTAAAACCAGCTTATATGATAAGAAATAAAGTCGTTGATCCAGTTGGTGACACGAAGGACGGGGCATTTATCTTTAGAGAGCTAGCACGCCGCATGAAGATAGATGAGCTTTACACTTGGAATGATATGCGTGAGTTTAGAATGCAACAAGCTGGCGGAGATGCAAATTTACTTGCTGCGCTAGAAAAAGATGGCTATATCACATGGGATGAGCCGGGTATTTTGTTTAGAGAAAAAGGCATGATCGAGAAATTTGTAGCTAAATATCCAAACGCAACTAAATTTGTTGGTGAAAATGGCCTAATGGACGATATGGCGAAGCTTAAAACAAAGAGCGGCAAGATAGAGCTATTCTTACCAGAGGTTGAAGAGCATTTCGCAGGATATGGCGCACTAAATGACAAAGATATGGATACTTTTGATGGACACGATCTATGCCTAACTTGCGGCAAGACACCTATCCATACTAACGGCCACACACAAGCTGTTCCTTATCTAAATGACCTTATGAGTGATAGTCCGATCTGGATACATCCAAATACAGCGAAAAAGAAAAATTTAAAAGATGGCGACACAGTCCTTGTCAAAAACAAATTTGGCGAGCAAAAAGGTCATCTAATGCTAACAGAGGGCATCAGAGAGGATACACTCTTTGTTTACCACGGCTTTGGACACATCACCCCAGGCCTAAAAACTATCAACCACGTTGGCTTAAATACAAGTGTGCTTCTTGACCCAGCAGAGGGCCCAGTAGCTGCAACTATGGTCACAAACGTTGGCGTTAGCATAAGTAAAGCGTAAGGATTAGAAAATGAAAAAATATATGATGATACATGATGAAAATTTATGCATCGGCTGCCAAGGCTGTTCGGTAGCATGTAGAAGTGCAAACAAAGTACCAATGGGCGTTTACCGCTTGCAAGTACATGCGAAGATGAGTGGGACATTTCCAAATTTAAAGACTGACTTTTTACGTCAAAGCTGCGTTATGTGCGAAGATGCGCCTTGTGTTGAGGTTTGCCCAACTGGAGCTAGCTTTAAAACGGCTGATGGCGTGACGCTGCTTGATCACAGAATTTGCGTTAGCTGCAAATACTGCATCCTAGCCTGTCCATATGATGCACGTTTTGTGTTGCCTGATGGTGAGATAGGTAAATGTACGTTCTGCTACGAGAGCAGACTAGAAGAGGGCAAAGACCCTGCATGTGTGAGCGTATGCCCTACAAATGCACTAACTTTTGGCGATATCAACGATGAGAATTCTAAAGTATCAAAACTACTAAAAGAGTCAAAATACTACTTGCCAAAAGAGGAGTTAAAGACAAAACCTCTACTTGCAATGATCGCAAACACAAAAGGAGCACACAATGAATAGCATGTCAGGAAGTCTAGCTCAGTACACTGAAATTTACTGGGGCTGGCCAATAGCATTTTATCTATTTTTAGCAGGACTTAGTGCAGGTGCTAGTATCGTTGCAGTGCTTTTAGCTGGCAAATACGGCAAAGATAACCACTACTTCAAAGCAGCCGCTCTTATCGCTCCAGTAGCGATCATCTTTGGTCTTGCACTTTTGGTAGTTGACCTTGGCAAGCCGCTAAGCTTTTACTGGATACTCTTGCTTTACAACTTTGACTCAGTTATGTCAATAGGTGTTGCGCTGCTTCTAGTTTATACTCCGCTAAGCGTTATCTACGCAGTTGGCGCGTTTAAAAATGAGATCGCCGCACTTAAAATTTCTATCTGCGACGTGGTTGCAAATATAGCTAGCAAGCTTTCAGGTTTGCTTGGAGTTTTACTTTTCATCCTTGGCATTGGCGTTGGTGCATATACAGGCTTCTTGCTAAGCGCAGCTCATAAGATAGCACTTTGGAACACACCAGTTTTGCCACTATTATTCTTAGTCTCTGGTTTAAGCTGTGCTGGCGCATTTACGCTACTAATCGGTGTGCTAAAAGACAAAGAGAAAAAGCATAACGATGCTGCACACTATTTATTAAAATTTGACTTTTTTGCGATAATAGTTGAGTTTTTGCTAATAGTTGCTCTTTTCATGGTTGTAAAAGGTGCAAGCGTAAGTAGTGCGGAGAGCGTCTCAAACGCACTTAGTGCAAATTCTCTTGGGCTGATGTTTTATATCGGCGTCATAGGTCTTGGTATGGCTGTGCCTATCATCTTGGACTTAAGCGTTTTAAAGGTGCATGATTTCAAACGCGAATTTGCCGTGCTTAACGCTATTTTAGTCATTTGTGGTGTCTTTTTGCTAAGATATTACATAGTCTATGCAGGACAAATTTTTATTTAATACTTAAAAAAGAATTTTAATTTGAAATTTACCTATTAAGTATTACAATAGATAAAAATCTTATTAAAGTTTGTTTTTTAGGAGAGCGTTTTGAAGATTTTACTTTTAGAAGATGATTTGGGGTTTCAAGAGAGCGTCTGTGAGTTTTTGCAGACGCTTGGTTATGAAGTTACAGCGGTGAGCGACGGTCAAGAGGCTTGCGATCTGATAGAGAAAAATTTCTATCATCTTTTTATACTTGACATAAAAGTGCCTGGAGTAAATGGTCACGAAGTCATCAAGTATATAAGAAGTCTAAATCCAAACGCTCCTATCATGATAACGACATCTTTAGTTGATATTGACGATATGGCGATTGGCTACGAACTTGGCTGTAATGAGTATCTAAAAAAGCCATTTGAGCTTGCTGAGCTTAAATTTAGAGTTGCTGAGCTTATGCGAAAATACTATGGCACTGACGATAAAAACATAGTTAAGATAAATGACGAGTTTAGCTTTAACCTAAACAAGCGTGTGCTATATAAAAACGACAAAGCTGTTGATCTTAGTGCAAAAGAGGTCGCTTTGGTCGAGTGTTTGGTCTCACATCTAAATTCTTACGTCAGCATGGAGGAGCTTAGAGATCTTGTTTGGAACGACAAAGAGATCGAGGGCGCTGATATAAGGATGCACGTTTTAAAGATAAGAAACAAGACAAACAATAACTTCATCATCTCAAAGAGGCGCATAGGCTACAAGATAGATGCACAAGAGCTTTAAGATCCAGATCATAGCGACATTTGTCATAATGTCGCTTTTTTGCTTTCAAAGCTTTGTGATCTTAAATTTAAGCCAAAAAGACAGCAGCTCAAAAGCCCTTTTTGGCGCTATGAAGCATGAAACCATCATCAAAAATTCATTTCTCAAAAACGAAAATATAGCTAGCTCATTAAAATATAAATTTGCGATCTACGACGTAAATTTTAAACCAGTCATCTCAACCCTTACCAAAGAGCCAAGCAGCTTTAAATTTGTAACTCTAGAAGAGGGCGGGTACCTTTTTTACAAGAGCTTTTTTATAAAAGATAAGACCCCCTACTACATAGTCGTAGAAAAGGAGCTTGACAACAAAAAGAACATCTTTTTAACAGCTATCATGCTGCTTGTCATCCTTGTGGCAGTGCTTTTTATCGTCTATTTTTTATATCTAAGCAGCGTTAAGCCTTATAAAGAGTTTCAAAAGTATATGAACAACTTTTTTAACGACGCTATGCATGAGCTAAAGACCCCACTTGGCGTAGCTGGCATGAACCTTGAGATGCTAGGACTTGAAAACAAGTATATAACCCGCATCAAAAACGCTCTAAAACAGATGCAAATAACCTACGAAGATGTCGAGTACTTCATAAAACGAGGCTACATCAAATTTCCACTTGAGAGGCTAAATTTAGGCGAGTATGTTAAAGAGCGAGTAAAATTTCTCTCAAGCGTGGCTGATGTCAAGCACATCGTGGTAAAGACAAATTTAGCAAGCGAGGCATTTACTATGCTAAGCAAGGTCGAAGCTCAGCGCATCATCGATAACACCATCACAAACGCCATAAAATACAGCCCAAAAGAGAGCGAGATAATAGTAAATTTAGAGCTTGAAGCAGATCGCATCAATCTTAGCGTGCAGGACTTTGGCAAGGGGATAAAGGACGTAAAAAGGGTCTGGAAAAGATACGTCAGAGAGGATGAAATCCAAGGCGGCTTTGGCCTTGGGCTAAATATCGTCAGCGAAATTTGCCAAAAACATGACATTTTATACGGCGTCGATAGCGTTTATAATGAAGGCAGCACCTTTTACTATAAATTTAAACGAGCTTAGATTAAGCATAAAAGCGTAAAATGAAGCCTTAAATTTAGAAGGAAAAACTTTGGATAGAATCGTTGAAATCGAAAAAGTAAGCTTTGAAAATGACTTTGAAGTCTCGCTTAGACCGACAAAATTTGAAGACTACATCGGACAAGAAAAGATCAAGCAAAATTTAGACGTCTTTATAAAAGCAGCCAAAAAGCGAAACGAGTGTCTAGATCACGTGTTATTTTACGGCCCTCCAGGACTTGGTAAGACGACCCTTGCTCACATCATCGCAAACGAAATGGGCGTGAGTATCAAAATGACTGCGGCTCCCATGATAGAAAAGAGTGGCGATCTTGCAGCGATCCTTACAAATTTACAAGAGGGTGACGTGCTTTTTATCGACGAGATACACCGCCTAAGCCCAGCTATCGAGGAGGTGCTTTACCCTGCGATGGAGGACTTTAGACTTGATATTATAATTGGCTCAGGGCCAGCTGCCCAGACTATCAAGATAGACCTGCCAAAATTTACGCTAATAGGCGCAACGACACGTGCTGGCATGATCTCAGCGCCTTTAAGAGACCGCTTTGGGATGGACTTTAGGCTGCAGTTTTACACAAGCAGCGAGCTAAGCCGTATCGTGCAGATCGCCTCAGCTAAGCTTGGCAAAGAGTGCGACAAAAACGCCTCGCTTGAGATCGCTAAACGCTCACGTGCCACGCCAAGGATCGCTCTTAGACTACTAAAGCGAATTCGCGACTTTGCCGAGGTAAATGACGAGCTAATCATCAGCCACGAGCGCGCAAAAGAGGGGCTTAATGCGCTTGGTGTAAATTCGCTTGGATTTGACGAGATGGATATTAGGTATTTAGAAATTTTGATGCAAGCAAGGCGCCGTCCTATGGGACTTAGCACGATCGCAGCGGCACTTAGCGAGGACGAGGGCACGGTTGAGGACGTCATCGAGCCATATCTGCTTGCAAATGGCTTTATCGAGCGCACAGCAAAGGGCAGGATCGCTAGTGCGAAGTGCTTTGAGACCTTTAACGTCAAGATCGACATCGAAAAAGGGCTTTTTGAGTAGCGAAATTTAAATTTGGAGCAAAAATGGGCGAGCCACATCTTTGTCCTAAGTGCAAGCAAAGGACGATTTACTTTGACGGGATCTGCTATGAGTGTAGGCAAAAAGAGAAGCTGGAGTTTTACGAGGGCTTAAGCGAAGATGAGATCAAAAAGAGGCAGAAAGATATCCTCGCTCGCATTGACGAGCTATATAAATATGATGAAATTTACAGCGACCTCACATATATTTTTTATCTGCATGGCATTTGCGACGAGCAGATTATCGAAGAAGTGACAAAAAACAGCGGGTACTACCCACCTGAAATTTACAAAAAGGCTTCAATAAAGATCAGAGATGAGCTTATAAAGAGGCTTTCAAGCGAAGAAAATATAGTCAAGCTAAATCACATCCTATCAGCACTTGCGTGGCAGGGCGATGAGGTGGTAAGAGAGCTATTTTTTAAGCTCTATAATGCGCCAAAGCCTTGGAAGGCAAAGCTTCACGTTGATATGGATGGATACGCGCAGGTTGCTGGCTGGAGCTTTGATAGCAGCGGCAAGAGAAGAAGCCTAGTTTTTGATAGGTGCTTTACCTGTGAGCCAAGTAAAAACGAGGACGCTAGCGTTAAATTTAAAGCTGCAAATGATGAAAAATGTAAATTTTGTAGCGGCGAGATGCTGGAATTTACAATCAAAAAAGAGAGTCTAAAGCGACTTGGGCTAGAGCTTAAAAATGACGCTGTGCTTAAATTTTGCCCGACATGCGTGGGCTTTGTGCAGTATTTTTGCCAAAACGACGGCAATAGCGTTCAAACAGAAGTAGTAGGCGAGAGCGAGAACGAAGACTATGTAAGAGAGGCTGTGGCGGTGCTTGATGGGCAAAAATTTGAGCTTGCCAGCGAGGTTTGCGCTCACTACTCATATATGATAGATAGCGAAATTTTACTTGGCGGATATCCGCAGTGGCTGCAAGACAGCGAGCATCTAGCATGCCCAAAATGCGCTAAAACGATGAAATATCTAGCGCAAATTCCTTTTGGTGCTTTGGCGGATGCCGAGGGCACTATTTATATGCAAATTTGTGACGAGTGTGAGGTTGTCGGAGCAAATTTTCAGTGCACGTAAAAGGCTAAATTTATAGGAGCTTTTGAGCAAGAAAATTTACGTAAGGCATAAATTTATCTAAATTTATTAAGCGGTGGCAGGCTAAATATGCCAAAAGCCTGCTCTTTGCAAATTTGGTGCCAAAGCGTTTTTTAGTAAATTTATCAAGCAAATGAGTAGCTTTGATAAATCTGCTATAATTACCCCATTTTAAGGGAGCAAAATGAATAACAGACTGTTTTTTGGAATTTTTGCGTTTTGTGCTTTGGCTTTGGTGGTCTATCTTTTTAAACCATTTTTACTTGACATTTTTATCGCAGCGCTGCTCGCGGTGGCTGTTGCAAACGTGCAGATCGCATTTTTAGCGCTTACTAAAAATCGCAAGACGCTCTCGTCAGGACTTACGACATTTGCGCTTCTTTGCTTATTTATCGCGCCACTTATTTACGCCGTCATCGAGATCGCAAAGTACGCAGCTGGATTTGATATAAACAACGTCACAAAGACGATTGAGTTTATAAAAAACTACGACTTTAGCCTGCCAGAGTCAATAAATTTCTTAGAGCCAAAGATCAAGGAATTTATAAGTGGTCTTGATATAAAAATGCTCTTTTCACAAGTCGCTGCTAATCTCGCGAGCCTTGGCAAACTAAGCCTTAAATTTGGCGTCGATATGATCATCATCATAGTATTTTTCTTCTTTTGCAACCTCTATGGCAACGAGCTTATAAGCTACCTAAAAGAGTCGTTGCCGCTTAAAAAAGACGACACCGAGTTTTTGCTAAGTGAGGTGGGTAACGTAATGGGCGTGGTTTTTTACTCAACCATTGCAAATATGATCATCCAAGGCTTTTTATTTGCCATCATAACGAGCTTTTATGGCTATGATGGCGTGCTAACTGGTATATTTTTTAGCTTTGCTTCGCTCATCCCAGTTGTTGGTGGCTTTTTGGCATGGGTGCCTATTAGCATTTATGAGTTTGCAAATGGCAACACAGCAGCCGCTATCACGATCACACTTTACACCATTATCGTGATCTCATTTGGTGCTGATACGTTGCTAAAGCCGCTTGTCATTAAATTTATAAACTCAAAATTAGTCAAGATACCAACAAAGATAAACGAGCTACTCATCTTTTTTGCGATGATGGCTGGCATCACCACTTTTGGCTTCTGGGGCGTGATCCTCGGACCTGCGATTGTGACATTTTTTGTCTCAACGATCAAGCTTTACACGCTTTTGCGAGAGAGAAATTTCGTATAAAATAGGGGCAAAAATGATATATGAAGATAAATTTATAAGAGTTGAGCGTGAAGAGAACGAGCTTCCGTGGGTGAAAATTTTTACCGCAAAGCCATATAGGGAGCTAAGCGAGTGCGATGAGGCGAGTAGGGCTAGGCTTTTTGAGGCGATGCTGGTGGCTGAAAAGGCTATGCTTGAGTTTTATAAACCGACTAAGATAAACATCGCAAGCTTTGGAAACTACGTGCCACACGTGCATATTCACGTTATTGCGAGATTTGAAAACGATGCATTTTTCCCAGATAGCGTTTGGGCTAGTCCCAAAAGAAAAAGCGAGCTTGAGCTGCCTAAATTTGATGAATTTGCTAAATTTTTAGAAAAAAAACTAAGGCTTAGTTTTGAGTAAATACAAAAAATATTTTAATATCTATATCGTTTTAGTCGTTTTTGCGGTGCTTGGTAGCCTCTTTTACTTTCTTTATAGCTCATACATGGCTGAAAAAAAGCAAAATAATATGCGTGTCTTTTTTGATTACCATGTAAAGCAGCTTAATAAAAGCATCGATGATGCGAAATTTTCATCAATGGCGATCTCGATCCTTCTTGCTCAAAATGAGTCTATACAGATGTGCTTGCTAGGTCAAAACCGCGACGAGTGCGTAAAAAATATCGAAAATTTGACCAAAACCCTTGGCGCAGCGTCGATGTATAACAACATCAAACTTCATCTTTACGACAAAGACTTAAAAAGCTACGTAAGAAGCTGGGATCTAAATAGATATGGCGATATGATCGCTAGCGGTAGGTTTTTAGTTCAAGAGTCAAGGCGTCAAGATAGGCCCATGGTTGGCATCGAGGCGTGGTATGCTGGAGTGCATATAAGGGCTGTTTCAAATGTGATGCATGAGGGTAAAAACATCGGTAGCATCGAGGTTTTACTAAACTACGACTCACTTGGAAATTTCTATAAAACGCAAGGCATCGACCTCTTTGTGCTCTTGTCAAAAGATAAGATGCCAGCACATAAAAGCGCGCCGAGTGATCAAATTTTAAGTGATTATTACATCGAAAATTTAAGCAGTGCAAATTTAAATATAGTTGGAATTTTGCGTGATATAGACCTTAAAAAGTATGAATTTTACGTATATAAGACGCACTATTTTTGTGTTGTGCCGCTACTTGATGCTAGCAACACACAGATAGGCTACTACGTTCTTCATGTAAATACCGATGAAAAAGAGCGAAATGTCTCGCAAAACTATCTTGAATCAGAAGAGCTTTTTTAAATTTACCTCTTTAAAAAGCCCTCTATAAGATCTTTTAGCTCACTTTCGCCAAGTCTATATCTAGAGATCAAGATTATGCTATTTTGTACCGCAAAAGCAAAATTTTCTATAGCAATTGGCATCTTGTTTAACAATATAAAAAAGATACCAAGCATTAAAGCTGTGCTTTTATTGACATCTAAAAATGGGCGAAGTACGACACATGAACAGATGAGGTGAGCTAGCTTGTCACTAAAATTTGGATAGCAACTGTCATCTTTGATCTTGTCTAAAATATCCTCTAGCTTTGCTATAAATTTGGCGTCACAACCAGCTTTACCACCTATCTCTTCGGCGATCTTGGCTTGTAAATTTATGGCGTCTTTTGTATCAAAATATCTCATTTCTACTTTAGCCATTGTAAAATTCCTTTGATCTTTATGTTTGTGGAGATTAGTTTTTTGGTCTCATCTAGATAGTCCTCCGCACTCTCATAAAGGTGATCTGGTGCTATCAAACGTTCGTTTTTTACCTCCCAATCCAAAAAACTCCACTCATCTTCATACCAGTCATAATCAGGCTCCGCAGAATAATAGTAGCTATGCCCAATAACAATCAAATAATCAAGAATAGAATAACTTTTTTCATAGTCATTTAGTGTGTAAAAGGGTGGGTGTTTTTCTTTTGCAAAGTTATAGAAAAAATAGCTTCTATAGCTCCTCTTCTTTTTTGTGGGCTGTAGTTTGCCAGCACTTTTCATCTCGTCATGCAGGCTTTTTATATCTATCGCCCACCCTTTATCTGAAAAATTCTTTAAAATTTCTATCGCCACTATCTTAAAAGATGGCGTATCGTCCGCAAGAGTGGTTGCCTTTTTGATGATCTTTATTTTTTGATCATCGCTTAGCACGTTGTAGTCTAGCACATCTATAAGCTTCATTATTTCTTTTTCACGTGCTATAAATTGATCAAAAAAGCCATCCTTTGTCGCTTCGTCAAAGATATCCATTTGACTAAGGTTAAAATAGTGAATTGCCCTGTTTGGAAAAGGGCTTTTGTTAAAAATATCCCACATCATATCTTTATCAAATTTATAAACCATATTAAGTATGTTTTCAAACTGATAAAATGTTTTTACAAGGTCAGAGGCTCTTTGATAAAAGGCTTTTGTTAGTGAAATTTCACGCGGTAAGTGACGATACAGCTTTATTAGCTCATCAAATTCGTTAGTTTCGTTTATCAAGTCTGTGAATTCATCAAAAAAAGCTAGCTCATTTGATGTCTTTTTGAAGTTACCAAGCAAGATATTTTTACGTTGCTCTTTACTAAATTCTTTTTTCATGGCTTGCTTGAAAAACCTTATAGCCAGCTCGCTATCTTGCAAAAGCCATAAAACATGCCTACCAAGCTTAGCTAACATGCTGCTTCTATTTGTATCAAAAAGTGCTCTTTCATAAATTTCTCTAGTCAAGCCATCATCTTTTAGCTCAAATTTAGCAAGTTCGGCTAGTTTTAAATACTCTTTTGTGCTGGCTATATTGTCAAGCTGCTCGTAAATTTGATCTTTTGTTATTTTGCTCATCACCTCTCCTTTGTTTTTTGCATTTTACAAAGAGGATATGACAGGATGTGTCGTGTGGTTAAAATTTGCTGTAGTGAATTTACGTTTTGATTTTAGTTATAAATTTAGCCCTTATACGAAAACTCTTCGCTTGGGAAAATTTTGCTTTTTACTTCATTTGCATACTCTTGCACACCCTTTCGCACAAGAGTGGCTCCGTCAAGATAGCGCTTAACAAATTTTGGCTTAAAGTCCTCGAAAAATCCCAGCATATCAGACCAGACAAGCACCTGACCATCAACGTCTGCTCCAGAGCCTATGCCGATAACTGGCACACGAACCTGCCTTGTTATCTCGCTCGCTACCTTGCTAAGCGTGCCCTCAAGCAGTATGCTAAACGCGCCAGCTTGCTCAAACGCCAAAGCCTCCTCAACCAGCCTTTTTGCCTCAAGCTCACTTCTGCCTTTTATCTTATATCCTCCCTCAAATTTAAAAAACTGCGGCTTTAGTCCGATGTGGGCCATCATGTTTATGCCCTCTTCGCAGAGACGTTTTACTAAATTTACCTGATGCATGCCAACTTCAAGCTTCACCGCATCGGCATTTGTCTGCTTAAAAAATTTCATCGCATTTTTGATCGCTTGTTTTTCATTTGTGTAGCTGCCAAACGGCATATCAGCTAGGATAAAGGTCTTTTTAGCCCCGGCGCAAACGGCCTTTGTGTGATAAAGCATGGTGCTCATATCGGCACTTAGCGTGCTCTCTTTCATATTAAAGCTCATATTTAAGCTATCGCCAACAAGGATCACATCAGCATAATCATCAAAAATCTTCGCAAAAAGCGCATCGTAGGCGGTTATCATCACGATAGGCTCGATGCCTTTTTTATTTTTTATATCATTTATAGTTAGTTTTTTCTTTGCGATTTTTTCATCTCTCATGGCTAAGTCCGGTAAAATTTGTGATAATGCTAACAATTTTATCAAAATTTTGCTACAATTACGCCAATTTCTTAAGGACATGAAAATGGGTATATTAAAAAGGCTTGAAGTCGATTATTCTTATGATATAGTTGAGGAGTTTCTCTCCCACTACACTTTGATGTGCGATTTACTAGAGCCTTTGATAATAAATTTAGGAAGAGCTGATAAGTATAAGGAGAGCATTTTAGAGCTTTCTAGGATCTTTCACAATATCAAATCAGCAGCAGGTTTTATGCATCTTGACCCGATCTTGAAACTAACGACTTTAGCTGAAGAGGTCACTCAAGAGGCTAGAAGCTTAAAAGGTCCAGCAAATGATAAATTTATAGATTGGTTGCTGCTTATTAGCGATCAGTTTCATAAATACAAAGGCGACGTCGAGAAAGACCTAGAGTATTTTAGCGTCCTTGAGCCAAAGATCATTGACGTACCTGCAAAGCTTGACTAAACAATCCAACTAAACCATTTCATTTTTTATGGGAGCGACTTGGCTTCGACAGGAGCAGAGTGTGTACGGTGGCACGTCGCTTTGAGCAAAGCGTAAAAAGCTCAAATTAAATTTAAACGCAAACAACGTTAATTTCGCTCCTGCTTACGCTAAAGTTGCGTAAGTTCAGTTGAGCCTCGCTTTGTCTCATTCTAGCTAGGATGTAAGCGAGTAATTTAGCTAGAGTAGGCCAGCAAAGTGACTGCTTGCTAGCTGAAATTTTAGTCTTAGTCTAAAATTTTGGTTTTGGAAAGTGAGCCTTTTTAGATGAAATTTTCACTTTTGCTAAGCGTGTAGAGGCTGTACGGATTTTGTTTTTGGACAGGGGTTCGATCCCCCTCGCTTCCACCATCTACTTTAAATTTCCATTTTATTCTACGATTTAAATATTATTTGAAATTTTACTTATTTTTAAAAAATATAAATTACAATATTTAAAAAACAAAGGAGGCTTATATGGCAAATAGTTTTGGATACATTTGTGATTTTAGTGATGGCTTCGCTGCGGTAAAAAAAGAAGAGAAAGAGCTAGGTATGAGCCTAACTACTTTCTCAAGTGCATTTAGAAGATTACGTAAGAGAAAAGGATTAGACAGCTCAAAAGAGCAAGATAAGAGTAAAGGGGAATAAGCAATGAAAAATAAAGCATTACTTTATATTTTATTAGTTAGTTTATTTTCATCTATAAGCTTTGCAGCTGTAGATTGCTCCGACCCAAGAAATAGACCACGTGTTATAGCAGGAATATTGATGGGGGGAAAGAGTGTTATCGTAGCCTCAATGCTGAAACAGCTAAACGTGATTTAGATTTAACTATCGGACGTAACCCAGTAACTGGGAAAGTAACCTCACGTGCAAATTTAGCTGGTGGAGATAATGCTACTATGCGCTTAGAAAACGCTCAAATGAATTACGGCAAAAAGAAATATGAGCTTGAAGAAGCAGAGAAGTTTGACCCTAGTGTTAAGAATTCTAACCGCCTTGATAAAGCTCGTAAAGCGTTTAAAAAAGCGCAGCTTGACCTAGAGGCAGCAGAAGAGATAAAAGGTAAGGCAGATATGAGAAAGGCAGAAGAGTAAAAATAATGTTTTATCATTTAAAAAATAAAGACAAAACTATTTTAGAATTTAGTATTAACGCCAAAGAATACGACGATATAGGCGGTAAAAATTTCAAATATGAAGTTGTAAATATTGCAATTAAAGACGCTTTGTATTTGCCTAAAACTATTGATATAAACGATTTAAATAACTCTTTAAAATCCTGGATAGAAAATAGAAGAATACCGAATAATAGACGTTTTGTAGAAAAGGTTGTTGCTTCTTATAGCTTGGACGAAAAGCGTAGTCTTATGGACTATATCGACGTATCATTTGGGCTTAGCTTAAATGATACGTTTTGGGTTACTCCAGCTGGCGATGACTATAAATGGAAAAACTATAATCTTTACGATAATAAATTTGACGAGGCTTTGTCTTTAGTTGCCTTTAGTGGTATGAGCCATAAAGTAAGTGGCTTTACATCTTCGCCTGAATACACAACTAACGGAATGCTTAAGAAGTGCTGGTATAGGGAGTGGGACGGAATTTATCTCTATAAAGGCTCTAGTAAAGCTTACGCAAACAATGGCAAAGAGGCTTATGCAGAATTTTATATGGCTCAAGTAGTAGAGGCTTTAGGCTTTGAGTGTATAAAATACGACTTACAAAAATTTCACAATGAACTGATAAGCTCGTGTAAAATTTTTACAAGCCAAAATGAGGGTTACGTGCCTATGGGTAACTTTTTTAAAAGAGGCGAGCTTTCGGTTGAGAATAGAAATATGAAAATTGCTGCGATATATGGAGAGGATAAATTAAGAGATTTACTCGTATTTGACGCACTTATTTATAATACCGATAGGCACTTGGGTAACTTTGGTATGATTGTAGATAACGACACTGGTATGCCATTAAGAGCAGCACCGATATTTGATAACGGCTTATCGATGATTAACTTCTTAACTCAAGATGAATTAAAAGATATTGATACTGCATTGAGCGATAAAATTTCTCACTTTGATTATGGATTTAACGAACAACTAAAGCGTTTTGTATGTGATAGACACTTAGAGGGCCTAGAAAAGCTTAGTAAATTTGAATTTAGAAAGCACGCTAAATTTAACTTAAGTGACGAGTGGCTAGATCCGATACAAAAGCATATACAAGATAGAGCAAAGCTAGCTATAAAATTTTGCAATGAAAATAAAGACGAGCAAAAGAGCGAGCAGGCGGAGCAAATTTTAAATAGGCAGGCAGTAAGAAAGTGCTTCAAAGGATAAATGAAACTAAAAATAGCAGAGCGAGAACTTTTTGTGGATAGCGAAGGGAATTTTAGATAAACTAGCTATAAAAAGCTTTACCAGCCAGTTAAATTTAACTTGGCCGGTTTTTTATCTAAGTTTTGTCTCAAAAAATGCGTTAAAAAGCGAGTTTATGCCTTGCTTTGTAAATTTCTCCATTATCTTTTCGAGCTGCGGTTTTTCTTGCCAGACGGGCTCATCTACGAGGCTCATTTTAGCTAGCTCATTTTGAGCGTCTATGTAGCTACCAAGGCTGTCTATTAGCCCCATTTTTAGGGCATTATGCGCTAAAAAGACCCTTGCGTTTGCCCACTCGTCTTTTTTCTTGATGTCTAAATTTCTAGCCTCCGCCACGTCGCTTACAAATAGCATATAAGCGTCATTTACGAGCCCTTGCAAGCTCTCACGCTCTTGCTTGCTCCAGCTCCTCATAAAGGTGCCAGCCTCTTTAAACTCGCCAGCCTTCACCACCTGCTCGCTCACGCCTAAATTTTTGGCTAAATTTTCGATGTTTGCCCCTTGCATGATGACGCCTATCGAGCCTATGAAAGCGCCAGGGTTTGCGATGATGGCGTCGGCATTTACGCCAGCGTAGTAGCTACCACTTGCCATATTGCCAGCGGCGTATGCGAGCACTTTTTTGCTCTCTTTTAGTCGCTTGACCGCCATGGCTAGCTCCACGCTCGGGCTTAGCGCTCCGCCTGGGCTGTCGATGTAGAGTAGCACGCCTTTGATGTTGCTATCCAGCCTTGCTTTTTCTAGCGCTTCTAAAATTTCGCTAGTATCCACTATCGTGCCGGTGATGTCTATGCGGGCTAAATTTGGCTCTTTCATCTTGCCATTTGGCGCAAATATGAAAAATAGTATCAGTAAAAATATGAGCGCTTTAAAGTAGTTATTGATAAATTTAAAAATTCCCAAAATCCCTCTAAAAATAAGCCTTAAAATTTGCAAATTTTGCCTCCGATATATAGTT
The DNA here is from genome assembly GCF_015230015.1 of Campylobacter concisus. Classification (GTDB taxonomy): domain Bacteria; phylum Campylobacterota; class Campylobacteria; order Campylobacterales; family Campylobacteraceae; genus Campylobacter_A; species Campylobacter_A concisus_AF. The sequence goes on from NZ_JAAKZC010000017.1 coordinate 20,078, forward strand.
TTTTAGCCTCGTTTGTATGAAGTATGAGCTGAAGTATTAGCTCACTGTCATCGCACTCTAGGTCGTTATAGACGGCAAGATCAGCCGCGCGTCCTGCCTTTATCTCGCCATTATTTGTCCTAAGTGCCTTTGCGCCACCATGCGTTGCAGCGACAAAAAGCCTAGTGGCAAGCTCGTTTAGATCAAGGCTGGCGTGGGTAAAAAGGGCGGCTCTTAGTTCATGCCAGAAATTTAGGCTGATATTTGAGCTTAGGCCGTCTGTGCCGATATTTAGACTGACGTTATTTTTGAAAATTTCTTTTAAATTTAGCGCCTTTTTGCCAAGCAGTCTGTTTGAAACAGCGCAGTGTGTCACGCTGTGGTGAGGCTTAAATTTAGAAAAATCGCTCACATAAACGCAGTGCGTAAAAAGGGTATTTATCTCACGAAACATCGCAAAATAGCCCTGCGCATCATACATCGGCTTTGGATATGGGCTAAATCTTAAAAGATGTTTTTTAAAGCCGCCGCTGCTACGTTCTAGCCACTGCTTTTCAGCCTTGCTCTCTAAAAAGTGCGTGCTTACAAGCAGGTCATCTTTTTTAGCGATCTCAAGGGCGGCCTTGGCAAGTCTTGGGTGCACAGAGTAGGGCGAGTGCAGTGAGATAGCTGGGGTGAAATTTGAGCTTTTATAGCCCTTTGTCTTTTCAAATTTGGCTAGAAAATTTTGCAAATTTTTGTGAGTCATCTGCTCGTTTGAGCCTAAAATTTCACTAAAAAGCACGACTTTTAGTGGACTATCAGCCAAAATTTCAAGATCACTGCCAAAGCTAGATATCTCGCCAATGGCACAAACTCCACTTTTAAGTAGCGAATTTATGGCTTCATGCATCGCTTTTTTAGCGTCCATTTTGGCTAGCTCGCCGCCTTTATCTATGATAGAGCCAAGCCATTTTATAAAATCGCCATATCTTAGTGTGCTAACGTTTGAGCTAAACTCCAAATGAACGTGCGTGTTTATAAAAGCTGGGGCGATCACGCTTGCGCCAAAGTCGCAAATTTTCGCCTTTTTAAATTTATTTTTTGCCTCTTTTTCGCTTGTAATTTCTAAAATTTTATCGTCCTCGATGACAACACAAGAATTTCTTAAAATTTTTGGATTTTCTCCGCCAGTGATGATCTTTTTTGCTTTTAAAATTTCCATTTCTAGCCTTAAATTTTTGTTATTGTAGCGAAAATTTAGGAACGAAAATGTATAATTTGGGCTATTTAATCAAAAAGGAGTGACATGGATAAGAAGCTAAAAATAATGGTTATCCAAGGCCCAAATATCAACATGCTTGGCGCTAGAGAACCAGGAATTTACGGTGTTATGAAGATGGAGGATATCCACTCTCAAATGAAGATCGTTGCCGATCAAAATGACGTAGAGATCGAGTTTTTTCAAAGCAACCTTGAGGGCGAGCTAGTCGATAAGATCCAAGAGTGCTTGGGCGATGCTGACGGCATCATCATAAATCCAGCCGCTTACACTCACACCTCTATCGCTATCCGTGACGCGCTAAGTGCGGTTGCGCTGCCAGTTATCGAGGTGCATATCAGCAACGTTTATAGAAGAGAAGAGTTCCGCCACAAAAGCCTTATCGCGCCAGTTGCAGCAGGCCAGATCGTGGGCTTTGGACCAGTTGGCTATCATTTGGCGATGATAGGCATGCTTCAAATTTTTGAGCAGATAAAAGCAGTAAGAGCAAATCAAAACGCACAATGAATTTCATCTTAAAGGACGAAAACGCCGTATATTACGAGTGCGGCTACAGCTGCGACAATGAATTTTTGCTATGCCTTGATGGTGTGAAATACTTTTTCACAGATGCGAGGTATTATTTCGAGGCAAAAAGCTGCGTAAATGCTGGCGTGGTCGTTCTTTTAGCGCAGAGAAATTTAATAAACGAGGTGCGGGCTTTTTTAAGAAAGATGAAGCCAAAAAACCTCGTTTTTAACCCTGATGAGCTAAGTATCAGCGAGTATAATGCGCTTAGCAAGGGTTTTAGGATAAATTTCAAACCAAAGGCAAATTTCTCTAGGCTAAAGAGAATTTGCAAAAGCGAAGATGAGATAAAAATTTTAAAAAAGGCTAGCGAATTTGGAGCAAAATGCTTTGATGAATTTGCTAAATTTGTCCGTGAAAATGGCGAAGGGATGAGCGAAAAAGAGCTTCATTTTAACGCTTCGCTCATTTTTAGACAAAAAAACGAGTTAGGTCTTAGTTTTGATCCGATCGTGGCGATAAATGAAAATGCCGCAAAGGCGCATGCGCTACCTGGGGATAAAATTTTAAAAAAGGGCGATTTGCTGCTACTTGACGCTGGGGTTAAATTTAAGCGTTACTGCTCTGATCGCACCAGAACTGCTTGCTTTGATGAAAATTTTAACTTTTCAAAGGAGCAAAAATTTAAAAACGCCAAGATGCAAGAAATTTACGAGATCGTAAAAGAGGCTCAGGCTGCTGCGATAAAGGTCGCAAGAGTTGGCGTTAGGGCGTGCGAGATAGACCTTGCAGCAAGAAGTGTCATAGCAAAGGCTGGATATGAAAAGGCCTTTTTTCACTCGACAGGACATGGCGTAGGTGTCGATATACACGAGCTTCCGGTCATCTCAGCAAGGAGCGAAACGCTCATAAAAGAGGGCATGGTCTTTAGCGTGGAGCCTGGAATTTATCTAGAAAATGAATTTGGTGTCAGGATCGAAGACGTGGTGGTCGCAAGAGAAGGTGGGTGCGAAATTTTATGAGGCTAGCTGGAGCAAGAAAGATCGTAAAAAGCCGTTTTTGCCCTAGTTTTTTTGAAAAAAGAGAAGAGTTTAAGTATGAGGCGCTAGTTGGCATGGGTGGCAACATCGGCGATAGCGCAAAGAGGTTTGATAAATTTATAAGAGCGATTACAAGTGATAGTAGATTTCACGTGGTCGAAGTCTCGCCGATCCTGATAAATGCGGCGTTTGGCTACGAAGAGCAGGCTGATTTTAGTAACGCTGTTATAAATTTACAAACATCACTGGCTCCTAGAAATTTGCTAAAAATTTTGGGGCATTATGAGAGTAAATTTAAGCGCGTGAGGACGTTTAAAAATGCGCCACGCACGCTTGATCTGGATATTTTGTATTTTAGTAAAAAAGTCTATAAGACGCCGCGCCTTATCGTCCCGCACCCAGGGGCTAGCAAGAGGCTTAGCGTGATCGTGCCACTAGGGCTTATGAGAGGTTAAAGGATATAAATGGCTACAAAATTTCATACTTTTACAGGCGAAAGCACCATCGAGGCTTTGAAAAAGGCTCAAGAAGCGTGCGGCGAGAAGGCCATACTCGTTACCACAAAGCAAATTCAAGCCAAAACGATAAACAAAAAGCCGCTTTATGAAATTTTAGTAAGCGTCGAAGAGGACGAGGTAAAGCAACCGCCAAAGCCAAATGCAAAAGCCATAAACTATGAAAATGCCTACTCTAAATTTAGCAAAAACTACGAGCCGCCAAAGCCAAAATTTGAGATAAAAGAGGAGCCTGCTAAATTTGAGGCAAAGACGACGTCGCCTGAGCCTTACGATCCAAATGAGAGCGTGCTTTTAAATATCTCAGACGTCGCAAAAGAGATAAGCGCGATCGCAAATGTCGATATGAACGAGATCAAAGAGCCAAATACAAATGGCATGAATAAAAAAATAGACGACGTGGCAAAGCAAGTAAGCGTGCTAAGCGAAAAAATAGGGCTGATAACTGATATGATCTGGGACGAAAAAGCCCCAAATCGCAACAATCTCTCGATCCCACCAGAGTTTGCTAGCATCTACAAACTCGCAAAACAAAGCGGTATGAAGGAGGAGCATTTAGAGGCGATCATGCAAACGACGCTTGAAAATTTGCCAGTCTCTATGAAAAGCAACCCAACCGCGGTAAAAAGGTACTTCTACTCACTTTTGCGAAATATGCTGCCATGCAGAAAAGAGCTCGGCGATAAAAAACAGCGCATAATGATGCTAGTTGGCCCAACTGGAGTTGGCAAGACGACGACTCTTGCAAAGCTTGCGGCTCGTTTTGCTTACGGCAACGAAAAGCGCTATAAAACGGGCATCATCACGCTTGATACTTACCGTATCGGAGCGGTCGAGCAGCTATTTCAATACGCTAAGATGATGAAGTTACCGATCCTTGACGTCATCGAGGTCGAGGACTTTCAAAACGCCATAAAACAGCTTAGCTACTGCGACGTGATACTTATCGACACCACTGGAAATTCGCAGTATGACAAAGAAAAACTTGAAAGACTTGATAAATTTTTAAAGCATAGCGGCGCAAAGATCGATGTAAATTTAGTCCTCTCAGCTGGCTCAAAGGTTGAAGACCTAATAGAAATTTACAATGGATTTTCATTTTTGGAGATCGACACGCTGATCATTACTAAATTTGACGAGACTAAAATTTTTGGCAATGTCTTTTCGCTCATATATGAGACAAACACGCCAGTTAGCTACTTTAGCGTGGGTCAAGAGGTGCCTGACGATCTTGTGGAGGCAAAGAGCGAATTTTTAGTAGAGTGCGTGTTTGACGGCTTTACAAAGCAAAAGGCTAGCGATGAATAACCAAGCGCAAAAACTACAAAATTTAGTCCAGTCTCAAAATAAGGCTAAAAATACGCATTTTATAGCGATTACAAGCGGCAAAGGTGGCGTTGGCAAGAGCACGATAAGTGCAAATTTGGCAAACGTCTTATCGCAAAATGGCTATAAAGTAGGGCTTTTTGACGCTGATATCGGCCTTGCAAACCTTGATGTTATTTTAAATGTTAAAATGGGCAAAAACCTGCTTCACGTGCTAAAAGGTGAGTGCAGTCTAAAAGATATCTTGATACCTATAAATAAAAATCTCATCCTCATCCCTGGCGAGAGTGGCGATGAAATTTTGAAATTTAATAATCAATTTTTATTTGAGAGATTTTTAGATGAGGCGAGCGAGCTTGATGAGCTTGACTTTTTGATCATCGACACTGGAGCTGGCATAGGCGGCAGTACGCAGCTCTTTTTAGAAGCAGCCGATGAGGTTGTCGTGGTGACTGTGCCTGACCCTGCGGCGATAACCGATGCGTATGCGGTCATAAAGATCGTCTCAAGGTTTAAAAATAACGAGCTTTTGCTTTTAAATATGGTAAAAAACGAGGCGGAAGCGACTAGAATTTATGAAAATGTAAAGCGAGTGGCAAATGCAAATATCGGACCAAACTTGAATTTAGAGCTAATTGGCTACGTCGCTTCTGATAAGAGTGTGGCAAGGAGCATAAAGCAAAGGACGCTCTTTACGGATGACGAAGCTTACGGCTCTGCTAGCGTGCAGATAAAGCAGATAGCTTCAAATTTGCTTTATAGGTTGGAACGAAAAGTGCTTAAAGATGAGCAAAGTAGGAGCTTTGGGGGCTTCTTTAAGCGTTTGATAGAACAATTTTAATGGAGATTGAGCTTTGCGTGCAGAAAATTTTATAGCATTTTTTACGGTTTGTGGATTTTTCATAGGCATAGTTTTTACCTTGCTAAAGGTGAGTGAGCCTATCGAAATGCTCGTTTATACGCTAGTTATTACCTTATTTTTCTACCTTATAATTCACATCGTGATAATGAACTACGTCGATGTAAAAAGGACTTTGAAGAAATTTTTTGACAAGCAAAGACATGAGGAGATCGCAGACTATCTCATCTCTGAGCTAAACGTTAGGGAAAAACGGATGGAAAACATAATGCTAAAAGTAACCACCGAAAATTTAGACTCTGGTAAGCAAAATGTACGAACTAAAGCAAAAGCAGCTTAACGCTTATAAAAGCACCATTAAAAAAGAGCAAGACGAGATCGTCTTAAAATACATGCCAGCTTTGCGTGCAATGGCGTTTAGACTAAAGGAGCGCTTGCCTTCAAGCATCGACGTAAATGATCTTATAAGCGTTGGCGTTGAGGAGATGATAAAGCTTAGCAGGAAGTATGACAAAGAGCAAAACGACTCATTTTGGGGATATGGTAAAAAGAGAATTTATGGCTCGATGCTTGACTATCTTAGAGCGCTTGATGTTGTTAGTAGAAGCGACAGAAAGCTAGTAAAGAGCATAAATACCGAGATAGATAACTACTTTAACACACACGAAGAAGAGCCAAGCGACGAGTACTTGGCTGAAAAACTAAATGAAGATATCGAAAAGGTAAGAGAGGCAAGGGGTGTTAGTGGTATCATCACCATTTTACCAATAGACGAGCAAATGGAGCTAATCGGTCAAAGTGATGTTGAAAAAAGCGTAGAAAAAGAGGATCTTATCTTAAAGATCGAAAGTGCGCTAAAAGACTTTGATGAGCGTGATCAGATGATCGTTCAGCTCTACTACTACGAAGAGCTAAATTTAAAAGAGATCAGCGAGATAATGAATATCAGCGAGAGTAGAATTTCGCAAATTCATAAACGTTTGCTTGATCGCATCAGACGCAGCTTGGGGGTTTAATGGCTGATATTTTAAGTCAAGAAGAGATAGATGCGCTACTTGAAGTCGTCGATGAAGACGGCGATACGAGCAATATCGAGATAGAAGAGAGCCCACAAGGCGAGCAAAAGCAGATCATCATATATGACTTCAAGCGTCCAAACCGCGTCAGTAAAGAGCAGCTCCGTGCGATAAAAGGTATCCACGACAAGCTTGCTAGAAACCTAGCTAGTCAAATTTCAAGTGTCATGAGAAGTATCGTCGAACTTAGGCTTCACAGCGTCGATCAGATGACATACGGCGAGTTTTTGATGAGTTTGCCAAGTCCAACGAGCTTTAACGTCTTTTCTATAAAGCCACTTGATGGAAACTGCATTTTAGAGATAAACCCAAGCATAGCATTTCCTATGATAGACCGCTTGCTTGGCGGAACTGGCGAAAATTTCGAGGCAAACAGAGAGCTAACTGACATCGAGGTAAATTTGCTCGATGCGGTGCTTAGGATGATCATGCAGCGCTTAAAAGAGAGCTGGTCTATGATAACTGATATGTATCCAAACGTTGAGGCAAAAGAGAGCAGTCCAAACGTCGTGCAGATCGTCTCACAAAACGAGATCGTTATCATGGTCGTTATGGAGATCATCGTTGGTGGCTCAAGCGGTATGATAAATTTATGCTATCCAGTCATCTACCTAGAGCCGATCCTATCGCGCCTTGCTAATAGAGACATCATGCTTGGCGAAACGAGTGCTAAAAAGAGTAGAAACAAAGAGCTAAAAACGCTAATAGGCCGTGCTGAGGTGCTTTATGAGGCGATATTAGGAAAGTCTATCGTTAGTGTAAATGAGTTTTTAAATTTAAAAGAGGGCGATATCTTAAGGCTTGATAGAGGTGCTGACGACAAAGCGATCGTTTGTATCGATAAAAAAGAGGTATTCTTGGCTGAAGTTGGGCTTCATAGATTTAGAAAGTCTATCAAGATCGAACAGCTAATCCGCTCTGACAAAGACGAGATCAAGCACATCCTAGAAAAATACGAAGAAGAGCGAAAAGCAAAACTAATGGCATACGACGAGGCCAACGAACACAACAACGAAGAAGAGAGCGAAGATAATGACGAATGAATTTTTTAACATCTTTTCAAATGAGCTAAAAGCGACTATCGAAGGGCTGACGGGCAGAGCGCCAGAGATCGGCGAGAGAAATGAATTTGACGCACCAGCGCAAAATGGCATAAAACCGCCAGTTGTCATGGCTAGTGTGACATTAAGTGGTGACATCAATGCAAAAGCAGAGATCGCCTGCACGCCGGTGCTTATAAGCGCGGTTAGTGAGTGGATGATGGGCGAGGAGGAAATCTCACGCAATGAAAACCTCGGTAGCGACGAGCTTGACGCCGCAAAAGAGATATTTTCAAACCTCTTTAGCGCCTTTAGCACCTCTCTTGGAGCGCAAAAGGGTATGCCAAAGATCAGCTTTGAGGTGATAAATGTAAATTTCTTAGATGAAAACTCATCACTTGATTTTAGCGTTTTTGAAAAGCTTTTTTTGTTTAACATAAAGATCGAGGATCTAAATGAGCATGTGGCTTTTGTCTGCGATCATACGCTTATGAGATTTTTCGAGCCTGCTAAAAGTGAGCCAGCAGATGCTGCAAAAGCTGCAGCCGCTCCCCATGCACTAAAGGGCGAATTTAGCGCAGAGGAGATGAGAAACATCGGCCTTATCATGGACGTTAGACTACCAATGCGTGTTCGTATCGGCTCAAAAAGGATGCTCTTAAAAGATGTGCTCACTATGGACATAGGCTCAGTCATCGAGCTAAATCAACTCGCAAACGACCCGCTTGAAATTTTGATAGGAGATAAGGTGATAGCCCTTGGCGAAGTTGTCATAATAGACGGCAACTTTGGCATCCAGATCACTCAGATAGGCTCAAAACGCGAGAGGCTTCAGCAGTTAAAATAATGAATGAATTAGTAAATGATCTCTTAAAATTTCCAAGTGTTTTAAAGTATAAAAACAAAAATGTAACCTTCTTTGGCTCGGCTAGATTTGATGAAGAAAATTTCTACTGCAAAAAGGCATACGAGCTAGCTTACAAGCTAAATGAGCTAGGTTTTGCCATCTTAACTGGCGGAGGAGATGGCATAATGAGAGCGGCAAACAAGGGTGCATTTGATAGCGCAAAATCCCCTAGCGTCGCACTAAACGTGAGGCTGCCGTTTGAACAACAAACAAATCCATACGTCACTGCAAAATACCTCTTTTCAAATTTAAGTCCAAGAAAATTTGCTCTAACTGATAGCTCTATCGCATTTGTCGTCTTTCCTGGCGGCTTTGGCACGCTTGATGAGCTATTTGAAATTTTAGTCCTAGCTCACGTTGGTAGCAAAAAAGTGAAAATTTTTCTTTACGGATGCGAGTTTTGGCAGGGGCTTGATGAGTTTATACGAAAGACGCTGATCCCTCAAAAAACGATAAACGAAGAAGATCTAAATTTATATAAAATCACCGATGATATAGAGCTTATCGTAAGTGAAATTTTGGCTATTTAAAAATAAGATATAAAATATCGCCTTTAAATTTAAAAAAGGTAAAAATATGAAAATAATGGTTGCAATGAGCGGCGGCGTAGATAGCACGATGACGGCTAAATTTCTGCAAGAGGCTGGACATGAGGTGCAAGGCTGCTACATGATGCTTCATCAAAAGCCAGGATACCACGAAGAAAACATCAGAAAAGTCAAAAAAGTGGGCGAATATCTTGGCATCAAGGTGCATATCCTTGACCTGCAGGATAAATTTAACGAATATGTCTATGATCCATTTGTCAGGCTTTATAAAGAGGGCAAGACGCCCAATCCTTGCGCCTTGTGTAATAAATTTATAAAGCTTGGTGCGCTACTTGACTTTGCAAAGGCAAATGGCTGCGAGAAGCTTGCTACTGGGCATTACGTGCAGGTGGTTGATGGTTTTATAACCTGCGCCAAAGATCCTAGCAAGGATCAAAGCTACTTTTTAGCTCAGGTACCAAAAGAGGTGCTAAAAGATGTCATTTTCCCGCTTGGGGATAAATTTAAAAAAGATATCAAAGAGCTAGCAAGAGGCGTAAAAGTGCTTGAAGAGTTCGCTACTCAGGCAGAAAGCAGTGAAATTTGCTTTGTGGAAAATACCTATATCGAGGTTTTAAACAAGCACTACAACACAAATTTACCAGGCAACGTGGTCGATAAAGATGGCAATATCATCGGCCGCCATCAAGGCTACATGCACTACACTATCGGCAAACGCCGTGGTTTTGAGGTTTTTGGCGCTCATGAGCCACACTTTGTCATCAAGATAAACGCTGATAAAAATGAGATCGTTGTCGGCACAAAGGATGACCTTGCTCAAAAGGTGGTCGAGCTTGAAAATGTAAATTTATTTATAGATGAATATAAATTTGAGTGCGAAACAAAGATAAGGTATAGAAGCCCTAAACTTGAGGCTTTTGTAGAGGTTGATAAAGCTAGCAAAACCGCAAAGCTAACGCTAAATCAAAACGCACTTGGCGTAGCGCAAGGTCAGCTTTGCGTGATGTATGACGGGGAGCGCGTCATCGCAAGCGGTTTTATAAAGAGCTAAGCGCCTCTTTTATCACCTTAACGTGGCTAAATTCTGGCTCTTTGACAGCAGTTAGAAGCGCCACGTTTTTATACTCTTTTTCTAGCTTTTTAAGCTCTTTTAGCCCCTCTTGCTCCTCTTTGCCATTTAGCTCTTGCCTAAATCTTTTGCAAAATTCATCAAACCTAGCCTCCTTATCCTCATGAAACCATGACCTTAGCTCGTTTGATGGAGTGACTGATTTTAGCCAGATGAAGCTAGAAAAGATCTCTTTTTTCACGCCTCTAGGATATAGTCTATCGATAAAGACACCTTTAAAACTCTCGTCGTCGCTTTTAATAAAGTCGTAAATTCTACATATCTTAAACATGTTTGTTATCTTAGTCCTCATAAATTTATAAATATAAAATGGTTTAAAAATTTGGTGTAAATTTTGCCTTTTGGAGTATAAAATTTGGCTAAAATTAGTTGGTAAATAAATTTAAATTTAAAGCTCATTTTGATAAAATCCCAACATAAAAATCACTAAAAAAGGTTACTATTATGAGAGGCTATAAAATTTTCTCAGGCACCGCAAATATCGAGCTTTCGAAGAAAATTTCGCAATATTTGTCGCTTCCGCTCAGTGAAGCTAGCATAAAAAGATTTAGCGATGGTGAGATCAGCGTGCAAATCGGCGAAAGCGTGCGTGGAAAAGATGTCTTTGTCATCCAGCCAACATGCGCCCCAGCAAATATAAATTTAATGGAGCTTCTTATCTTAACTGACGCTTTAAAACGTAGTAGCGCAAGCTCTATAACAGCGATAGTGCCATACTTTGGCTACGCTAGACAAGACAGAAAAGCAGCTCCTAGAGTGCCTATCACTGCAAAACTAGTGGCAAATATGATGCAAACAGCAGGCATCGACAGAGTCGTTACTATGGACCTTCACGCAGGGCAAATTCAAGGTTTTTTTGACATTCCGGTAGATAACCTTTATGGTAGCATTGTTTTTAACGACTACGTAAAAGCTAAAAATTTACCAAACCCAGTCGTCGCAAGCCCAGATGTAGGCGGCGTGGCTCGTGCTAGAGCCTTGGCGAAAAATCTAAATTTGCTAGATATGGTCATCGTTGATAAACGCCGCGAGAAAGCAAATGAGAGCGAAGTGATGAACGTGATCGGCGATGTGAAAGGCAAAGATGTGATCTTGGTCGATGATATGATCGATACTGCTGGCACCATCGTAAAAGCAGCTGAAATTTTCAAAGAGCGTGGCGCAACTAGCGTAATGGCGTTTTGCACGCACCCAGTGCTTAGCGGACCAGCTTATGATAGACTAAAACTTGGCTTTTTAGACGAGCTGGTGGTGACTGATACGATCCCGTTAAAAGAAGAACTCCCTTGTATAAAAGTGCTAAGCACAGCTTCACTATTTGGCGAAGTGATACGCCGTGTTTATCACAACGAAAGCGTAAATAGCTTGTTTTAGTAATCATTGCAGGCTAAAGCGTTAGCCTGCTAAATTTATCTGTTTTGGCTGATTGATATTTATCTTTTGTATTAAATTTACAGCCCAAAAGACTTAAAATCCTGCTTGTAACAAGCCTAAATTTGAAGTCAAATAAATACAAATCGCAATGAAACCTCACCGCTAAATTTCTATACGCTAGCTACTAAAATTTAAGCTCTAATCAAAAGGCGCAGTGCCGACCAGATCCGCGTGGGAGCTGCGACAAATGCCGTTAGGATCGCACAAAAATGGACCATGATGCAGGAGTAGATTGTAAATTTATTTAGGCTAGAAAGGATCAAATTTCTAGCCTAAATTTATCTCGCAAGTTCGTCTAGCAAGTCTTGCAAAGTAACGTTTTTTAGCTCGTTTTCTAGCGCAGTTTGCGCTCTTAAAAAGTGCCCGCCTAAAAGCTCCTCTATCCTGCCACCAAGCGGGCAGGCTTTTGGTGAATCAGAGTGAATTTTAAAAAGTTTTTCTTTATCATTTACTGCGTTAAAAATTTCAAGTAAATTTATATCTTTTGGCTCTTTTGCAAGGCTCACTCCACCAACTCCAGCTGCGACATTTACGAGCCCTGCAGCCTTTAGAGTGCCAAGTAGGCGCCTAACGATAACTGGGTTTGTGTTTATGCTGCTAGCTATAAATTCGCTTGTAACCTTCTCATTTTCAAAAAAATTAGCACACAAAAGCGCGTGTATCGCAGTTGAAAATTTAATGCCAACTTGCATAAGCTCCCTTAAATTTCATATTTAAACCCCTAAGTTTAGCAGGCGTAAGTTTAAATTTGCCTGCTAAAACTAAGCTCACGCTCTCTCGCCGACTGCAGTGAAGCGTTTTTGGATAAATTTCTTGTTTTTTAGCTCGTCTATGATCGCAAGCGCAAGGTCTGCGTAGCTTATGTAGCTCTCATTTTTTGAGTTTAGTATGAGATCGTCCCCGCCAAGCACATATTTGCCGGTGCGAGCGCCGTTTTCGTCGTAGTCACCTGCTGGACTTACATACGTCCAAAGCACATTTGCGCTACCTTTTAGCACAAAATAAGACTCTGCCGTAGCCTTTGCCACGCCCATATATGCTACTGGGAAGTCTGGGGTGTCCATGAGCATAGTGCCTTTGCTATCAACAAATAACGTGCCAGCGCCGCCAACTACGATGAGCCTTGTGCTAGTGCCTTCTAGTAAATTTACTAGGTGAGCAGCCACTTTTTTGTGAAGCGGGAAAGTCTCTTCGCTCCATGCTGCAAATGCGCTGATAACGGTGTCAAAGCCTGCTAGATCAGCCTTTGTAAGCTCGAAAATATCTTTATAAACGACCTTTACGCTTTCGTTTTTATACTCTTTGTTTCTAACGATCGCTGTGACGTCGTAACCTTGTTTTAGTGCCTCATTTACTAAATTTGCACCGCTTTTGCCGTTTGCACCTATGATTGCTATTTTCATGTTTTTCCTTTAAATTTCTTTTTAAATTTAGAGCCAGCTTGGCTTTATGTCATCAACTATCACGCCGTCGCTCATTGTGTATTGCTCTAGGCTACCGCGTTTTGTCTGGATACAGATCATTTTGATGCCGTTTTTGCCAGCCCTAAAGCACCTCTTACCCTCTGGATCTATGCGCACCGCGTCGCCTTTGCTTACTTTTATCACTTCGCCGTCGATGAAAAGCTCGCCATCGCCCTCAATGATGATGTAAAGCTCCTCGTTTTGCTTATGCGCATGGACAAATGGCACGCTCGCGTTTGCTGGAAGTTCGTTTATAGATACCTCACAGCCAGTTAAATTTAAAGCCTCTTTTAGCTCAACTCTTGGCTCGTTTGTGATCTTTGCAACCTGATAATTTTTCATTTTGTTCTCCTTGTTTTTTGTGTTGTAATCTTTTTATTTACAACCGATGAGCGAAGTATAATGTTTTTTTGTTGTAATGTCAAGAGTTACAACAAAAATTTTTCAAAATTTATAAATTTGAGCTAAAATTCGCAAAATTTTTAGGAGTAAATTTGCAAAATAACGCCTTTAAAACGCTAAAAGGCATAGCGACCGAGCATAACAAAAAGCTCATTTTGACCTTTGCCTTTGTGCTAGCAGAGAACGGACTTTTTCTAGCTTATCCGATATTTGCAGGCTTTGCGATCAACGCAATCATACAAGGCAACACGCTAAATGCCCTCATTTACGCACTTTTTGTGCTCATAGCGTGGCTTGTAGGAGCCATTAGGCGCCGCGTGGATACGCAAGTTTTTGCAAATATCTACGCAAAGCTTGCTGTAAATGTCATCATGAATGAAAAACAAAATGCCAAAGACGACTCCGCTATCATCGCTAGAGTAGCGCTCTCACGTGAGTTTGTAAATTTCTTTGAGACGCACTTTCCGATGTTTTTTAACTCTGTTATTTCGATCATCGGCTCAGCATTTATGCTCATCTTTGTCGAGCCAAAGGTCGCTGTGGCGTGCTTTGGAGTGATGGTCTTTTTTCTTATATTTTTGCCAAGATATGTTAAGAAAAATGACGACCTTTATCTTCGCTTAAACAACCGCCTAGAAAAAGAGGCAAAAGTGATAGGCGCTTTTAGCAAAAGCACGCTAGATAGGCACTATGGCGTCGTTTCTAAATTTCGCATAGCGATCTCAAACAGGGAAGCGGTGAGCTATTTTATCATCGGCATTAGCGCTTCGGTACTCTTTTTGGTGGCGATAATGGTACTAAGCTCGCAACCAACAAACGCCGGCCACATCTACTCCGTGATGACTTATATCTGGAATTTCGTCATTAGCCTTGACGACTCGCCAAAGCTCATCGAGGAGTTTTCAAATTTAAAAGACATAGGCAAAAGGATCGACGCCCAAAAGAAGGACAATGATGCACAATAAGAGCGTTCTTAGAAATTCATTTTTTCTAATTTTTACATTTATGATAGTTGAGGCCGTTTTTGGCTTTTTTTCAAACTCACTTGCGCTAATTAGCGACGCATTTCACATGCTCTCTGACGCTGCTGCGCTATTTTTGTCGTTGGTTGCTTTTAAGATCGCAGAAAAAAGGGCAAATTTACAAAAGACCTTTGGCTACAAAAGGGTCGAGATCGTCGCTGCTTTCATAAATGCTATCGCTCTTATCGCGCTTGCTATCTTTGTCATAGTTGAAGCGATCATTAGGCTTTTTAACGAGCCAGAGATAGAGGCTAAAACGATGCTTTTTGTTAGTATTTTGGGGCTTGTGGTAAATTTAGTCGTGGCTATTTACATGCACAAAAGTGCTGATACAAAAGAAAATTTAAATATGAAAGGGGCTTATCTGCACGTGCTTGGCGACACGCTTGGCTCGGTTGGAGCGATCGTCGCGGCGCTTCTTGTGATGAAATTTGACTTCACGCAGGCCGATAGCATCGCAAGTATCTTTGTATCGCTACTCATCATAAAAAGTGGCGCCAGCTTGCTAAAAGATAGCTTTAATATCCTAATCGAAGCCGTGCCGCTTAAGCTTGATATGGATGAAATTTTAGGCATTATAAAGGGCGTAGATGGCGTTAAAATCGTGCATGACCTGCATATCTGGGCGATAAATGCCGGTACAAATGCGCTAATAGCCCACGTGGTGGTGGATGACGCGCTAAGCGTGGCTGAAATTTCAAAGATGATAAAGCGCATCGAGCACGAGCTTTCTCACGCAGGTATCGGTCACGTCACGCTTCAGTTTGAGAGCGAGAGCCTTGGGCACAAAGACGATCTCATCTGCGAGCTAAAAAGCGAGCATAAAGACGAGCACTTTGGGCATCATCACTAAAATTCGACACAAAAGGCTTAAATTTAATGTTGCGCATAAAAAATGAATATCTGGTAGTCGTGGCTATGGGTTTGCTTTGCACTTTTATGGGCAGTGTCATAGTTTCTCTTATCGCGGTAAATTTCGTAGTAGCCTTGATCTGCGCTCTATTTTGTATGAAAAAGGATTATATATTTATTTTGTTGTTGGCATTAAATTTTGCTCTATATTTTAATGCCATAGACACCCCTTTTGAACAACCAGAGCTTTGGACTTATCACGTGCCAGCGCTGGCAAATGCGACTTATGGGCTTAGTGTTTTAGTCTATGCCTCGGCATTTTTAGGTTTTTTGCCACTTGTAGTTTGTATCTATTTTTTATATTCGCTTTGTGTTGTGCTCTTTGATCTGCGTAAAATTTTAAGAGCTAAATTTGAGCTTTAAATTTAAACCTTACTGACCTAGCAAAACTCATTTTTACTCAACTTTAACGATTTTTTTTATAAAATCGCCTAAAATTTAACTAGGGATTTCATGAAAAACATTAGAAATTTTAGCATCATCGCTCACATCGACCACGGCAAAAGCACGCTTGCTGACCGTCTCATTCAAGAGTGTGGCGCTGTTAGCGACCGTGAGATGAGCTCGCAGATCATGGACACGATGGATATAGAAAAAGAGCGTGGTATCACGATCAAAGCTCAGTCTGTCCGCCTAAACTATGCACTAAATGGGCAAAATTTTGTTCTAAATTTGATAGACACCCCAGGACACGTTGATTTTAGCTACGAGGTGAGCCGCTCTTTGGCTAGTTGCGAGGGCGCGCTACTTGTCGTGGATGCCAGTCAGGGCGTGGAGGCACAAACCATCGCAAACGTCTATATCGCACTTGAAAACAACCTAGAGATCATCCCAGTCATCAACAAGATCGACCTACCAGCGGCTGATCCTGCTAGGGTAAAAGACGAGATCGAGCACATCATCGGCCTTGACTGCTCAGGAGCGATCGAAGTGAGCGCAAAAACAGGCGTTGGAATAAAAGAGCTACTTGAAGCGATCATCACGAGGATCCCTGCACCAAATGGCGATGCAAGCAAGCCTACAAAGGCGCTAATCTACGATAGCTGGTTTGACAACTACCTTGGCGCGCTTGCTCTTGTGCGTGTATACGACGGCGCAATATCTAAAAATGACGAAATTTTAGTCATGGGAACAGGCAAAAAGCATATCGTGCTTGATCTCATGTACCCAAATCCGATCGCACCGATAAAGACAAAAAGTATCGCAGCTGGCGAGGTCGGTATAGTCGTGCTTGGACTAAAAAACGTTAGCGACGTGCAAGTTGGAGATACGATAACGCAGTCAGGAAATCCGCTAAAAGAGCCAGTTGGAGGCTTTGAGAGGGCTAAGCCTTTTGTATTTGCGGGACTTTATCCGATCGAAACTGATAAATTTGAAGATCTGCGTGACGCGCTTGATAAGCTAAAGCTAAACGACAGCTCCATTAGCTACGAGCCAGAGACCTCGGTCGCGCTTGGATTTGGCTTTAGGGTTGGCTTTTTGGGACTACTACACATGGAGGTCGTTAAAGAGAGGCTAGAGCGTGAATTTGATCTAGATCTCATCGCCACAGCGCCGACCGTGACTTACGAAGTGCGGCAAACTGACGGGGTAAATTTAAAAATTCAAAACCCAAGCCAGCTACCGCCTGTAAATAAAATAGACTCTATCCTTGAGCCATACGTAAAAGCGACGATCATCACGCCAAGCGAGTTTTTGGGCAACATCATTACGCTTTTAAACAACCGCCGTGGCATACAAACAAAGATGGACTACATCACGACTGACCGCGTTTTACTCGAGTATGACATACCGATGAATGAGATCGTGATGGACTTTTATGACAAGCTAAAATCAAGCACCAAAGGCTACGCGAGCTTTGATTATGAACCAAGCGATTACCGAGTGGGCGATCTAGTAAAGCTTGATGTCAAAGTGGCTGGCGAGACGGTCGATGCGCTCTCTATCATCGTGCCTGAGAGCAAGGCGCAGACAAAGGGTAGGGACTTTGTAAAGGCGATGAAAGAGATCGTGCCGCGTCAGCTCTTTGAGGTGGCGATACAAGCTAGCATCGGCAATAAAATAATAGCTCGTGAAACGGTAAAATCAATGGGTAAAAACGTCACAGCCAAGTGCTATGGCGGCGACATCACTCGTAAGAGAAAGTTGCTAGAAAAGCAAAAAGAGGGTAAGAAGCGGATGAAGGCGATAGGAAAGGTGAATTTGCCGCAGGAGGCGTTTTTATCGGTCCTAAAAATAGACTGACGGCTTATCTTTTGTGCCCTTTTGAAAGAGTTAGTGAAATTTTGGCTTGATGAACTATCTGTTCTATCTGCACCAAAATTTCACGTCACAGCTTTCAAAATCATCACAAAATATCTCGCCTTATATAGATCTGGCGGTAGGTCTGCTTGTGGATTGTTTTGGTTGATGAATTTGATTAAAATTAAATGCTAAATTTACAAAAAGGAGTGCTATGCCATTTGTGAAAATTTGCGTGACAAAAGAGGGTGATAGCCCAAGTGTGGAGCAAAAAGAGAAGATGATAAGTGGAGTTACAAAGCTAATAAGCGAAATTTTAGGTAGAAGCGCTCAAAATACCGTTGTTATTATCGATGAGATCGATACGAACAACTACGGCATCGCAGGCGAGAGTGTAAAAAATCTCCGTAAAAAACAAAAAGAGCAAAAGGAAGTGAAATGCTAAGAGCGACATTATTAGCAGTTTTTGCAGCTATCTTTCTAACTGGCTGTGTAGCAAAAGCTAGCCTTTGTCTATCGTGTGAGGGTATAGACGGCGTGCAAAGTGCAAGCATAAGTAGCGAAGATAAGACCTATTTTGAAGAGGTTATGAGGATCCCAGCTGACTGCAGCGCTTGCAAGGGCAGGGGCGATGGCGTCTTTATAAACGGCGTCAAGTATAGAAGCGACGTGGCGATAAACTGCTGCTTAGAAAAAAATATGATCGACATAAATGTTGGTCTAAAAAAGGTCTATTTTCATAGGATTGTGGATGCCAGAAGCAGCGCAAGCTCGATTTATTATACAAGAGAAGATGGTAGCGGTGTGGTCTTTAACTCAAACCCACGCCTAGAAGTGCTCTTTTATATGTTTTTAAAACGTGAGCTAAATTCGCGTGGCATCGTGGTCGTAGATACGCAAACATCTCCTTATACATATAGGCTTGATTTTAGATTTGACGAGCTTAGAGGCACTTACTCAAGAAGCTCAGAAATTTTAAACGGACATCTATACGGCGAGCTTGTGCTTTCAGATATAAATTTCAAAAAACGAATTCCTATCTCGACTAGACACCATGTGGAGGAGCTTGAGGCGTCAAAAAGTGGTCAGTTTGACTTCTTTATCGCGCTTCTTGTCAAGCAAGCTGCGATAAAAGTGGCTGACGAGATAAGTAAACTTTAAAAGGAAAAACGATGAATAAATTTAAATTTCTAACTATTTTTGGGCTTTTTGTCCTGTTTTTGACAGGTTGCGCGCCAAGTCAGAGTGTAGTCGCATTTGACCCATACAAGGCTGCTGCGAGCCAGCAAAATAGTGGCTTTGAGGTCTATGTGAGCGCAGTGCATGATAACCGCAAAAATAAAAGCGTTATAGCAACAATTACCGATAGCAAGGGTAGTGTTGAAGAGTATATCGTGCTTCAAAACGACCTTTCAGCGTACTTTGGTGACGCGCTCAAAAAAGAGCTCATGGCACGTGGCGCAAATGTAAATGGTATGGGCGGCGTTGTGGTCGAAGTTTTCATAAACGAATTTGAAGCAAATATGAGCGGATATGGCAGCGACAATACAAAGGGCAAGATAAAGATCACGCTTAAGATACAAAAAGGCGATCAAAGCATCATCAAAAATATCTCAAACAACGAGACTAAATTTGAGTTTATCCGCACAGGCGGGGCGTTTAAGCCATTTTTAACAGATATCATCAACGACGCCGTTAAGCGCACAGCACTTGCTATCTTAAATAGCTAATGTTTTGTGCGTTTTGCAAGAGCTTTACGCTAAAGACATTTTGTAAAACCTGCTCGCAAATTTTAAGCGAGCCAAGCCCTGTAGTAAGAGAGCTAGAGGGCTTTAAAATTTATAGCTTCTACGCCTACTCTGAGATCAAAGAGCTCATCCACTCAAAGCACCAAATGCACGGACTTTTTATCTATAAAAATTTAGCCAGATTTGCATTTAAGAAATTTGCTAAAAGCTTTAGCTTCCCAGAGCAAATTTATGCCCTGCCGATAGATGATAGAGTGCATCATGGCTACTCGCACACGGCTATTTTGGCAAATGAACTTCGTGCTAAAAACCTTAAACCCATCTTTCACGCCTTGCATGCGACAAGCAGTGTCAGCTACAGCGGCAAGGATATTAAATTTAGGCAAAACAATCCAAGAAATTTTAAAATTTTAAAAAAGATCACTGCGCCAGTTATCTTAGTTGATGACATCGTAACCACTGGCACAACGATACTAGAAGCTAGAGATACGCTTCAAAAAGCAGGCGTTGATGTGCTTTTTGCGCTTGTTTTAGCAGATGCTAGAAACTAAAATTTATGTGAAATTTAGCTTGAAATTTCACACCTAAATAATTGTAAATAGCTATTAACCATAAAAAATTTTTGCCGATATAAACATAAAATTTACACAAAGGGATTTTGTTTATGAAAAAAGCAGCAAACAAGATAGCACTCATTATCGTGGTGCTTTTAGTTGTCTCGCTTGGCGTGTTTTCAACGGTGAATTACACAAATACCAAGGAGAGGATTTATGATCTAGCAAAGGAGTCTAAGACTTCATCTTCAAAAGTTTTGCAGTTTTATATGAATGCATTTTTTGAAGACAAGCTTGCAGCCGTTCAAAATTTTGCTAGTTACCTCGAGGCGCATCCGCAAATTTTAGATGACAAAGAGGCTTTGGAAAAAGTGCTGATGAACGCAGCACAGGTTACTGATTTTTCTGAGTTTTACTTTGGCTATGCAGCTGATGGTGCTGTTTATAACGCTGTGCTTGATGGCAAAGAGCGTAAATTTATGGTTTTTGATCAGAGAAAAAACTATGATGCGAGGGTTAAAGGCTGGTACAAGGACGCTATTGCAAAAGATGGCATTATCTTTTCAGCTCCATACACAAGCTCAGCTGGTGGCTTAAATTTAACTATCGCTAAAAAGATAGTTGTTGATGGCAAGGTCGTTGGTGTATTTGGCGTGGATATGGGCATAGATAAGCTTGATAATGAGCTTAATAAGATAAAACCAACTCCAAGTAGCGCAATAGCTTTATTTGATTTAGAGCATAAAAAAATAATTCATTTTGTTCATAAGGATCTTGTTTTATCTGATGCTAGCGAAGCTATGAAGATCATTGACGACTACTCAAACGAGTATAAGAAAAATGGAGATAAAACATTTACTTACAATCTTAGAGGCACAGAGAGGCTTCTTGCTTGCGAGCTTTACGATCAAGCAAACTGGCTTGTATGCTCTGCAAACTCTTGGAGCGATTATGACGGAAGCCTTAGCAAAACACTTGTCTCACAAGTCATCTCTTCAGTTATATTTATAGTAGTCATCGTAGCGCTTCTTATATTTATCGTTAGCAGATCGCTTAAGCCACTCTCAAAGATATCTGATTCGCTTATTTCGTTCTTTAAATTTCTAAACTACGAGATTAAAGAGCCAGTTAAGTCAAATATCGTTTCTAAAGATGAATTTGGCGTTATGTCTTCTCTTATAAATGAAAACATCCAAAAGATCCAAACATCTAAAGAAAAAGAGAACACCTTCATCCAAAAAGCCAACACCTTTGTAAATGAGATAAAAGATGGCAACTATGAAGCAAGCCTAGAAGCTGATACAAACAACCCAGCTCTAAATCAACTAAAAAATACATTTAAAGATCTTCAAGTAGCTCTTAAAGAAGCAATCTCAAGTAATGGTAAAGATGTACTTGATCTACTAAACACATATAAAAACCAAGACTTTACAAAAAGACTTGATGATAATGGCAAGATAGCAAGTGGTATAAACTCACTAGGTATTGAGATATCTAAAATGCTAAATGACAATCTAAACCAAGCTCAAGTACTAGAAGAAAAAGCTAAACTTCTAGCAAGCTCAGTATCAAAAGTAGCAAGCTCAGCAAACACTCAAGCAAATAGCTTACAAGAAAGTGCAGCAGCAGTTGAGCAAATGAGTAGCTCAATGAATGCCATCTCTCAAAAGACAGCTGATGTTATAAGACAAAGTGATGAGATCAAAAACATCATAACTATCATTAGAGATATAGCAGATCAAACAAACCTTCTAGCACTTAATGCTGCAATAGAAGCAGCAAGAGCTGGAGAGCATGGCAGAGGATTTGCCGTTGTTGCTGATGAAGTAAGAAAACTAGCTGAACGTACTCAAAAATCTCTAGGTGAGATAGAAGCAAATACAAATGTCTTAGCTCAATCAATAAATGAGATGAGTGAATCAATCAAAGAGCAAAGTGAAGGAATAAATATGATAAATCAATCAGTTGCTCAAATAGATAATCTAACAAAAGAGAATGTGGTAATAGCTAATAGAGCCAATGAAGTAACATCTGAAGTAGATGAGATGGCTAAAGCCATAGTTGAAGAGGTTAGGAAGAAGAGGTTTTAAAAGACTCTTTCTTTAGAGTTTAAACAAACTCTTGTTTGAACAAAACTACTAAAACAAAACGATCTTGTTTTGGTAAAACTTTAAACCACTCAGGCAAATTTGCTTGAGTGGTTTAAAATATATAATTTATAAGAAAAATGGCTAAATTTTTTAGTTATTTAAGCTATTTTTAAATGATTGCTAACTATAATACGACTTCTTTTAAGTGTTCCGGATTAGCTCAGCGGTAGAGTAGGTGACTGTTAATCACTTGGTCGCTGGTTCGAACCCAGCATCCGGAGCCATTTATATTAAAAAATCCTTTTAAAACCCCGACTTTTACGATATTTTAAGAGCTTTATGCTTTATTATTTTTTGCATTTTTCCCCTTTATTTCCCCTCAGATTTATTTAATATTTTAAAATTTTCTATTTTGCTCTAATGTGTTTTTATGTATATTATTTTTTGTTTTTAAAGAGTTGTAGGCAAAAATATAAAATATTTTTACTCTAATTCGCTCTAAGCTACCCTAAAGAGCTATATTTTATAAAGAATTTCTAAAAATATCTCATTCTGTAATGAAAAAATACCTCAATTAGTATAATTAATAGTAAAAGCAAAAAGGATTTTTATGCTCGATAGTAATGAGTTTTTAAATACAGTACTACAAAGTCTAGAAAGGCAGTTTCCATCTGTGCAAGCTCTAGATCGGAAGCAAACAGCCAAGGCGATTGGAATTGGGCTTTCAACATTAGACTTACGTATCAAAGATGGCAGGAATTTACCTAGATATATAAAAATAGGTGATGCTAAAAATTCAAGGATAGTTTTTCCATTACTTTCAATAGCTGAGTTTTTAACAAATCAAAGGCAAAAGGTTTTATGATGAAGCAAAATAAGAGAAATAGACTCACTATAAGACTTGATGATAATGAATTTAATCAAGTGAATATAAATGCTTCAATATCTGGGCTAAATAAATCATCCTATATAAGATACGTTTTAATAAATGCTAAGCCACCTATTCATAAATTTGATAAGGCAATGATAGTTCAAGTGGCAAGAATAGGTAACAACATAAACCAAATTGCAAAGCATGTAAATATAGATAAAGTCATAGATTGTGTTGTTTTAAAACAAATAATTGATGTCAATAAAAAATTAGACGACTTAATGCTGCAAAAGCAAAATCCAGGAAGTTAAGCATGTTAGCAAAATTCTTTAAAAACAAAAACGGCGGTAGTGTTGCGGGTATCAACTATCTTTTGAATCATAGAGTGAAAGATGGGACGGCATTTGTTTTAAAAGGTAGCGAAGCGGTTACTAGGCAGATAGTATCCAATATGACTAAAAAACAAAAACTTTGTATTGGTTGTTTGAGTTTTGAAGAAGCTGATATTGATTTAAGTACTAAACAAAAGATTATAGACGAATTTGAAACACTACTTTTTGGAGAATACAAAGAGAGATTTAATATCCTTTGGGTTCAACATGTCGATAAAGGTCGACTTGAGTTAAATTTTGCCATACCAAAAATTGATTTAGAAAGCGGAATGGCTTTTAATCCATATTGTGACAAAAAAGATAGAGCTTTAATAGACACTTGGCAAAACCTTGCAAATTTCAAATTTAACTTTAGCGATCCAAAAGATCCCGCAAAAGCTCACATGCTTCAAGGATCAAGAAAAGAGATTGGTGTCATTAAAGACTATATTGAGCTAGAAAAAATACTGACCGAGAAATTTATAAATCAAGAATTTACTTGTAGAGAAGACATTTTAAAAGATAGAATGTTTTATTTATTTAAATAAAAATATTTATAAATAACCGAAAAATACAGTATTGGTAAAATATCATTAACGATAATATAGATTATTAAAAATTTTTATAGTATTTAATGTTTTTTTAATATTAGTGTATTTAAAATTAAAGAAAATTTTATAACTGATTAAAACTAGTTATAAGTAAGTTAATATCTAAATCCTAGTATTAATTAAAAAATAAATAACTTTTTGGAGGTTTCTTTTATGAAAAATTTTGCAATGATTGGAGTTGGTGGATATATTGCGCCAAGACATCTTAAGGCAATCAAGGACACTAACAATAAACTTGTATGTGCACTTGATAAAAGTGATAGTGTTGGTATTATGGATAGTTTTTTTCCTGATGCTAGTTTTTTTACGGAATTTGAAAGGTTTGATAGACATCTTTATAAGCTTCATGATACAAATGAAAAAATTGATTATATTGCAGTAACTACTCCAAACTATTTACACGATGCCCATATTAGATGTGCTTTAAGAAATAATGCAAATGCAATTTGTGAGAAACCATTGGTATTAAATCTAAAAAATATAGATCAGCTTGCTAAAATAGAAAAAGAAACTGGTAAAAAGATTTATAACATACTTCAATTAAGATTGCATGATAATATTATTGCACTGAAAGAACGTGTTGAATATGAGCTAAAGCAAGACCCAAACAAAATGTATGATATTGATCTTACGTATTTAACAAGCAGAGGTAAGTGGTACTTTGTGTCTTGGAAAGGTGATGAGAATAAAAGTGGTGGTATTGCTACAAATATTGGTGTGCATTTTTTTGATATGATTACTTGGATATTTGGTAAGGTTAAACAAAATATAGTACATATAAAACAACCTGATGTAAATGCTGGATATTTAGAATTAGAACATGCTAGAGTTAAGTGGTTTTTAAGTGTAAATTACGATTATATTCCAGATGATATAAAAACTAAAGGTCAAAGAACCTATAGAAGTATAACTGTAAATAATGAAGAGATTGAATTTAGTGGCGGTTTTTTTGATCTTCATACAAAAAGTTATGAAAAAATTTTAGAGGGCAATGGTTTTGGACTTGATGCTGCTAGAAATTCTGTTGAGCTTGTTTCTTTTGTGAGAAATGCTGAGATTTCACCATTAATTGGTGAATATCATAAATTTTGTAAAAAGGTTTTATAATGGATTATTTTTGTCATGAAAGTTGTTATATTGATAAAGATGTAACAATTGGTAAAAATACTAAAATTTGGCATTTCTCCCATATATTAAGTGGTTCGTCAATAGGAGAAGGTTGCTCTTTTGGTCAAAATTGTGTAATAGGTCCGAAAGTAAAAATTGGAAATGGTGTGAAGGTACAGAACAATATTTCTATTTATGAAGGCGTGGAAATAGAAGATGACGTATTCTTAGGTCCCTCTATGGTCTTTACGAATGTTGTAAATCCACGTGCATTCATTGTTAGAAAAAATGAATTTAAAAAGACTCTTCTTAAAAAAGGATGCAGTATAGGAGCAAATGCTACAATAGTTTGTGGTACAACTATTGGTGAATATGCACTTATAGGTGCTGGTGCTGTTGTAAATAAAGATGTAAAGCCTTATGCTTTAATGGTTGGAGTTCCAGCTAAGCAGATCGGCTGGGTTAGCATAGCAGGAAATACATTGAAATTTAATAATAATGGTACTGCCATTGATGAGTTAGATGGTAGTGTATATAAACTAGAGGACAATAATTTAATAAGGATAGAAAGTGAAAATTGATTTTGCAAATTTAGCCTATCAACATAATCTATATAAAGATGAGATTGAAAATGCAATATTAAAAGTTGCAAGGAACTGTAACTTTATCATGGGTGATGAAATAAATATCTTGGAAAATAAACTCCAGGATTATTTAAAAGTAAAACATGCAATAAGCTGTGCAAATGGCACAGATGCGCTTTTGCTTGCCTTAATGGCACTTGACATAAAACATGGAGATGAAGTTATAACTACGCCATTTACATTTATAGCTACAGCTGAAATGATAGCATTACTTGGTGGAAAGCCAGTTTTTGTTGATATTGATGAAAGAACCTATAATATTGATGCTAGTAAGATTGAGGCTGCTATAACATCTAAAACAAAGGCGATAGTACCAGTTTCGCTTTATGGACAACCAGCAGATATGGATATGATTTCTGAAATTGCAAAGAAGTATAGTTTGAAGGTTATAGTTGATGGAGCACAAAGTTTTGGTGCTACATTTAATGGTATTAAAGATTTGGCACTTGGAGATATCGCTACAACTTCATTTTTTCCAGCAAAACCACTTGGATGCTATGGTGATGGAGGTGCTGTTTTTACAAACAATGATATATTGGCTGAAAAAATAAGATCCTTACGAGTACATGGTCAGTCAAAGCGATATCATCACAAATATATTGGTATTGGCGGTAGGCTTGATACCATTCAAGCAGCTGTTTTAATTGTTAAATTAGAGCATTATGAAAAAGATTTGAAGCTTAGACAGCAGGTTGCGGCAAACTATACAAAAGCCTTAAAAGATAAAAAAAATATTGTTTTACCATATGTTGAGAATAGAGCAGCATCGGCATGGGCACAATATTCTGTTAGGGTAAAAAATAGAGATATTGTTCAAGAAAAACTTAAAGCAAAAAATATTCCAACTGCTATTCATTATCCTATGCCACTACATTTGCAAGAATGTTTTAAGTATTTGGGATATATGGAAGGCGATTTTAAAGTAGCCGAGAAAGTTTCCAATGAAATTTTAAGCCTTCCAATGAATCCATACTTGTGTTATGAAGAAATTGAGTATATATCAGATGCTTTATGAAATTTTAAAAGTAGTATTAGAACATATTATTAGAATGTATAAGTATAGAAAGATAATTTATACAAAAACGGTTTATGATATAAGACAAAATACTCAGGGTCTTTATTGGGTATGAGATGGATAGTGCTTTATCCTATATTGTTTTTATGCATGTATGCACTAGTTTATTTGATGATTTTCAAAATAAGACTTCAAATAATGTCTCCATATGAATATGTACTTTTAATATTTTGTGGGTTAATACCTTTTTTAAGTTTTGCTGAAGCTATAGGTCGTGGTGTTGGCAGTGTTGTTGCAAATTCCAATCTTATTAAAAATACTATGTTTCCAATCGAATTTATTTCTGTAAATATAGTATTTTCGTCACAAATATTACTT
>NZ_JAAKZC010000018.1 GCF_015230015.1 Campylobacter concisus
GCTATACAAAGGAGCAAATCTTTGTAGCATTTTTAAAAAACGAGCAAGGTCTTGTGCTACAAGGTGGCACAACAAGGATAACTGACGAGGCTCTTAGTGTGTATAAAAGTTCATTAATACTTACAAAGCAAGATAGAAGCGAGATAGGCATACCAAAGGCTTATTATGATGAGATACTATCTGGCAAGAAAGATCTAAAAGATATACTAGCCAGGATTTTAAAGCTTAGAAATTTAGAGCTAAAAAAAGATCAAACGCTTGAGGGGCTAGCAAGCAAGATAATGGACGTTTTAAAAGAATTTGATGAGAGGATGAAGACAAGAGAGCTTTAAAAAATATAACATAGAAGGCATTCGCTCTAAGCCATTTTGGCTACCATACTACTAAACATTTTTTATATTTGCCGATATAAGATATATATTTTAAAAGGATTTAAAATGAATGTATCACCAAATTTAGAGCCCATAAATATAAATTTACCCAAAGATATGATCTATTCAAGGGTCCTTCTTGGCGTAGATAGAGTGCAAACTTTAGACAATACAAATTTAAAGTCTGAGCTTAAAGACATAGCTACTAAGCTTATCTCAAATAGCACCTACTCTATCATCCAAAATGCTAGCACCAGTGGCGTGAAGTCAGAGTATGCTAAAGCAGACAACGGAAC
This sequence comes from Campylobacter concisus, assembly GCF_015230015.1. Classification (GTDB taxonomy): domain Bacteria; phylum Campylobacterota; class Campylobacteria; order Campylobacterales; family Campylobacteraceae; genus Campylobacter_A; species Campylobacter_A concisus_AF. Next base: position 668 of record NZ_JAAKZC010000018.1, read on the forward strand.
AAACGATGCTTTTTCTTATGTGGATATACAAAGAAGAAACTGGGACAAAAAAGACTTTGAAAACAAATATCTCTTTGGCGAAGATGCCTCAGCATTAAGAAAAGTGGATCAAACTAGAACCTATTTCTCATCCATAAATTCAAAAACTCCCATTAAGCCCATTGCGGCAGCAGATACTAAATTTACAAATTTAAATGACTACGCTTATGAAAAAACGATAAAAACCTCACTGGGTGACGTGGAGGTCTTTTTGGATCTTTATGACGATAATGACAAACTAGGCATAGGCAAGCTAGATGCAAATGGATTTTTATTTAACTTTGATAGCAACAAGGACGGAGTGATAAATTCTGGTGATAAATACTTTAATAAGCTAAAAGTTAGAGGCTACGATAAAGACGGAAACGAGAAAATTTTCAAACTAAGCGAAGTTTTAAGCGAGATAAACCTTAACGACTTTATCAAAAAAGATATTAGAAATTTAAGCCATGAGGCTATGGACTTTGCTAGCAAAAATACGGTTGATTACAGAGTTAGTTTAAATAACTCAAACCCTTATACTCTATTTTCAGCCGAGTATCGCTACCAAAAGATAGACAAAGAAGAGACTAATAAATTTTTCAAAGACCATGCAGACAAAGACGGCTGGGTAGATCTTAGGGATAATAAGATATTTAACGAAGAGAGTGGCTTAAACAACTTTGCCTATGAGAAGGTTGGCTTTGACGGCAAGAAAAAGCTTAGCGAGTTTAACCCTATCATAAAACCTTCTGGATCTAAACAAGATGAGAGCTTTTCATACGCAGGCTATCAAAAAGATAGCTTTATGAAATTTTATAACGACTACCAAAAAGAGTCTAGCGCTCACAGCAAAGATGTAGAGTGGATAAGCAAAAATTTAAAAGAAAATGATGTAGAAGACGCAGATGATCTCATCTCAAAGCTAAAAGCCACAAAGTCATCTTATATGATCGCTATGGAGAGTGAGTTTGAAAAAGCGACTGCGCTTGAGTTTAGCCTAGAAAATTTAGAAAGAGTAAAGCATGCTTTTGAAAGTGATACTAGCAAGGCAGCAGCTGCTCTAAAGGACACAGACAGCGTAATAGCCATGAAGCTAAACAAAAATGGCACTATCACGCTTAAATTTGATAGTGGAAGAGAGCTAGAGGTAAAAGAAATTTATAGCGACACTGGCAAGCTAATCAGCAAAGACGACAAAGATAGCAAAAGAGCAAGTATAAATTTAGATGCTAAGAGCATGAATGATGTAGAGCTAAATAGACTTGACTTTAAAGATATAGGCATAAAGAAAGACGAGAAGATATCTAGCCTAAAAGAGCTTGGAGCAAAGCTAGTTAAAAACCTCTCTGATAAATTTACAAGCAAATTCCTAATCAGACTTGAAAACGGCAAAAGTATCACCACCAAAGAAATTTACAACATCACCTACCTTGAAAATGACCTAAAATTTAAAGAGCTATCTAGCAAAGATAGGCTTTATAAAAAGGTAGATACGAGAGTTTAGGAGTAAATTTATGCAGACCAAAAACCCTTGGCAAAATAAAACTTTTTACAAAAAAGACGATATCTTTGGTATGAAGCTAAAAGGATACTAGATGATAAACGCACTTGGTAGCTACCCCTTAAATTTAGAGCAGAATATAAAGGTATCAACCAAAGTTGCCACCAAACAAACAAGCTCAGAGGTTTTAGGCTACAAGGTAGATAAGGATGGCTACTTTACAGATGAGTTTAATAAGCAAGCTGGTATCCCAAGTGATTATAAAATTCACTCAAGCACGTTGGAGTCTTTAGTCAGATCAAACGACATAATGGACCCAGACATCAAGAATTTTAAAAGTATCGATATAGCTAAAACAGTTGGCAACGCTTATAGGTTGCTAGCTCAAGTAGTTGGCGAAGATACACTAAGCTCAAAAGAAAGCTTCAGCGCAGATGATATAAGAAATTTCCCTCAAGGCTTTTCTTATGATCGACAAAGCCTGCAAGTAGATAAAAGATACGCTAGTGCTAGTGAGTATTCTGCGGTAGAAGATAGCTTTGTGCATACGCCAACAAAGACCATAAGCACGCTCTTTTACAATGGCTCTTTGTCTATTGCGGCAGATAAGCAGATACATCCAAAAAACGTAACATACATCTTTAACAACGCAAATGGCGGTAAAGAAAACACGGTCATTGGTATATTTATGGATCCACACGGAGAAAAATACACTAACAAAGATGGCTCCATAACTAAAGGTGGTCTTATAGCTGGCGTGCTAAATCACAACCTAGACATATACGAGGGCGAAACCACTGCGATAGGCAAATATGGCGGCTATGATAAAAACATCAACACAAAAGAATTTCAAAGGTCATTTAATGCCTTTAACGCTATGTGGCAAATGGCTTATGGGGTAAATTTCTCAAAAGCAGATGATGGTGCTGTCTCTATGCTGCCTGATTATATGCAAGATTATGTGAGACACAGACAAAGCCTTGATAAATTTAGCGACCAAGAAGACGAACTCTCATTTAAAAAGATGATGGAGCATAATCTAAAAATGCTAAAGCTACTCTTTGGTGAGATAGATAAAGATGGCAAAAATAGCAAAGACTTTATGGATAGCTTTTTAAAATTTAGTATGCCACCTTTAAATTTAGTAAAAGAGCTAAATAAAAACCCAGCTGGAAAATACCTAATAGATATGCTTGGTATAAAAAGAGATGTTGATATAAAGGCATAAAGGGGAGTTGAAATGTTTATTACTACCTATAATGGATCGATGCAATATAAAGAAATTTTAGATGACTACATAGCTCATGGCAATAAAAATTTATCTGCAGAAGATGAGAAAGCTAAAGTTGATGCTTATATGCAAGGACCATTTGGTGTTGGACTAGATAAGATAATCGGTATAGAAGAAGGAACGGAAGACTGGATAACAAAAACCATAGATAAAATAGATAGTATGCTATCAAACAAATACACCCCAGAAGAGCGAAGAGCTCTATACGGAAAATATCCAGAAACCATAGAAAAAGCGATAGATTGGGAACTTCAAGGCTATATGGATTTTCTGAGGGATAACTCTATAGACGGCAAACCAACAATAGAAGGTAAGATGATAGGTCTTGGTACAAAAGAAGAAGAGGCCGATCTAAGAGCATTTATGGACAGTATGTCTTCTCTTTATCCAAATAATAACAAGGAGTCTCTTAGTCTTTTAAGTAGAACTGATCTAAGCATAGAAGAGTTTAAGACTTTATTTGCCAAAGCAAGAGAAAAAGCAACAAAGGATGTTGAAGAACAAAGAAAGCAGATAATTAAGGAAGAGCAAGAATACAATGCAAATTTTGCTAAAGAGCAAAATGAGAAGACATTTAAACCTATGCAGGTTAAAAAGAAGTATGAGACCTATGATATAAACAAGGATCAAAAATTTCTCTACGCAAGAGAGCTTTTAAATTTCAAAGAAAAAAGAGGCATAGATGTCTTAGAGCTTATGCAAAAGATAGATAAGAAGCAAATTTTAAATAAGATGGTTTAAATTTAAAGGATCTAAGATGATAAACACACTTGGTAGCTACCACTTAAATTTAGAGCAGAACATAAAGGTATCAACCAAAGTTTCTACCAACCAAACCAGCTCAGAGGTTTTAGGCTACAAGGTAGATAAGGATGGCTACTTTACAGATGAGTTTAATAAACAAGCTGGCATCCCAAGTGATTATAAAATTCACTCAAGCACGCTGGAGTCGTTAGTAAATGTTGCAGAGGGGACATCGTTTTTTAGTCGCACCTTTAAAAGCATAGATATAGCAAAGACTGCTGGCAATGCCTACAAAATCCTCTCACAAGTAGTTGGCGAAGATACATTAAATTCAAAGGATAGCTTTAGCTTAGACGAGATAAGAAATTTCCCTCAAGGCTTTTCTTATAACCGCCAAAGTATGCAAGTAACTAAAATCCATAACTCCATTCATGAATTTGGCTCGGCTGCGGCTGATTTTAACGGCAAAGAGTCAAATAAGCAGATGATAAGCACGCTTTTTTTCAACCCAAGCTTTAATGGTGGAGATGGCAGGCAGCCACTAAAGCCAACAACAGATATCTTTAACAATAACAATGGCGGCAAAGAGAGTGTAGGCAGTGGTGTTTTTATCGATCCGCATGGAGAGAAATACACTAATAAAGATGGCTCTATAACTAGAGGCGGGCTTTTAGCAGCCGTCATAAATAGCAACCTTGACGTCAAAGAAGGTGAAACCACCGTTTTTGGAAAGAAGCAAGGCTTTGATAAGAGCGTAGATAGTAAAGAATTTAGTAGGGCATTTGAGCTATTTGAGCTTATGGGTGAGATGAAATTTGGAGCAAATTTCAACAAAGCAAGCGACTCTGATCTAGCTGGTATGCCTGAATACATGCAAGAGTATGTTAAGTATAAAAGAGACCTTGTCTATGTAGATCTAACGACTGGGTTTGTTGGTAAGTATTCAGATGAAGAAGACGAACTATCATTTAAAAAGATGATGGAGCATAATCTAAAAATGCTAAAGCTACTCTTTGGTGAGATAGATAAAGATGGCAAAAAGAGCAAAGACTTTATGGATAGCTTTTTAAAATTTAGCATGCCGCCTTTAAATTTAGTAAAAGAGCTAAACGAAAACCCAGCTGGAAAATATCTAGTAGATATGCTTGGTATAAAAAGAGATGTTGATATAAAGGCGTAAGGGGGAGTTAAAATGATAACTAGCATAAACGGACCTAGCAACACACCGATACAAGATAACACTATCCAAAAAGAAAATGCAACAGAAAATATAACCAAAGAAGGTAAGCAAGACAAAAACGCTACCGAAGAAAAATTTGACTACTCAAAGAATCTTTTTAAACCCTGGAGCGAAACTATAAAAGAATTTATAGATATAGACAAAAGTAAAGAGGGCTGGATAGCAGATACTATAAATCGAATTGATAATATGCTATCTAATTACACCATTCAAGAAAGACGAGCTCTATCAGCAAAAAGAGAGCCAGAAAACATGGAAGAATTTAGAGTTCGCGAACTCCAAGATTACATGGACTGGTTGCTTACAAACTCTATAGACGGCAAACCAACGATAGTTGGTAAAATGGTTGGTCTTGGCACAGCAGAACAAGAGGCGGAACTAGAAGCTTTTGTAAAATCATTTTCTGAAGACACAATGATGAGTAATGATGGTGCTGCTTTGTTTGTTAGAGCTGATCTAAGTATAGAAGAGTTTAAAAAGCTTTATAGAGAAGATGTAGAAAAAACTACGAAAGAGCATAAAGAATTTCTAACTAAACTACACAAAGAAGAACAAGAATACAATGCAAATTTTGCCAAAGAGCAAAATGAGAAGAAATTTAAACCTATGCAGGTTAAGAAGAAGTATGAGACCTATGATATAAACAAGGATTCTATGCAAGAGAGCTTTTAAATTTCAAAGAAAAAAGAGGCATAGACATCTTAGAGCTTATGCAAAAGATAGATAAGAAGCAAATTTTAAATAAGATGGTTTGATGAATAAAACAGAATGAGGATAATCCTCTATCTTGTCATAGGATGACTTAGTGGCGGCTTGCGCTAAATACAAAGATAAATTTAAACCTTTTTATCGACAACCTTTTTACCATTTTCTTCAAGTTTTTGCATGATACGAAGCACATCGATACCTCGTTCTCTCTCAAGTTCTTGAAGCTTAAGTAAATATGAGAATTTCTCATCCTTAGTAATGTCATAAGTTTCAGTGTTTTTGCTTTCAGCTTGGATGGGAGTAAATTTTTTCTCTTTGGTGTCGTCTTTTTCTTCTTCAACGCTCTCTATATCCTGAAGACCTTTTTCATTCATCTCTTTTAGTATATTGACAGCATTTTTGGCATCTTCGCCAGATAAAGTTATGTTAAACCGCTCTTTTAATGCATATTTAGCCCACTCCTCTTTAAACTCATCAACGCTCATATCGCTATCAAGCAGATCAACAGTCCTTGAGTTTTGCATAAATAGCAGTTGTCGATCGCCACTATATTCATTTAAAAATTCATTTACAGTGTATGGGATATCTCTTAAAATTTTTGGCTTATCACTGTCTGGTTTTGCTTGCTGACCTTGTATATACTCTACAAACAAACCCTTGCTTTCATTTATGAAATTTTTAAGATCTGATAGCTGCTCGCTTGTAAAATCAGGATCATAGCCTCTAAGCTTTCCTATGATAGTGACTTTTGCTTCATCGCCTTTTGTAAAGCCAGATAGTGGATATATGTGTCTATCGTAAGCCGCAGCTTGAGCTTTTCTATCAAGCCTTGCGTATTTAGGAAAGCTCATACCATATCCCATGTCGTTACTAAGTATCTCGTTAATATCGTTAAATTTAAACCCCATCTCACTAGCTATGTGTTCTCTAGACAGATAAGGATATGGCGAGCTAGAAATTTGCATTTTACTATCCTTAGTAAATTTTAAACTACTCAACGATTTTCAAAATTTGTTTGAGTAAGGTTTTTCTTTGATTTAAATCGACCTTTCAACAATTTAGTTTATATATAGCCTATCTCTACACAAAAGTATTGCTGATAGCGCTTATCCTCCCACTCCAAGAATTTGCTAGAGAATTTATATCCTCTCTAGTTGGCTTAAATTTCTCATACTCGTTTGAAGTGACACTCTCTGCGTTAGTGTTCTTTGATCTTGCATACATCAAAAGCGTTAGCTCTTTAAGCCTCTCTTTTATGAGTGCTTTTATGCTCTCGTTATCCTTGCCCGCCTTTTCAAAATCCACAAAGTACTCTTTATGCTCTCCAGTGCTTGAGATATCATTTAGCGCAGCGCTACTAAGCTTAGTCTTTGCACTATCACTAGGTAGCGGTCTAGAACTGCGTAAAAATCCCATAAAAAGAGCTTCTTTACTGTAGCCTTCATCTGACTTATAAAAAGAGATATCAGGGTTAAAGCTAAACTCATCACCTGCCTCGCTCATCGTAAAATCAACCTCTTTTACTATGAGCCTAACGCCTGCACTTGAAAGCTCTTTGCTAAGAGATTTAGCGCTATTTAGCTCATCAGTGCTAGAGTAGATGTTTGAGATAGTAGAGTTTGATAGATCTTTTAGCAAATGTCCTTTGGTATCATAGTGAGTGCCTTTTGTGCTGTAACCTTTTGGTAGTTTGCCTATATCTGCAAGGGTGTAGCTCTTTTTATCATCACCTAAAGCAGAGGTCATTTGATCAAATAGTCTGTAGTAGTGCCTTATAGTGTCGGCCATATCGATGTTATCAAAGATCTTTATCTGCTCGTCTTTGCTCTTGATACGGTTTAGCACATGGTTGCGCTCGGCAAATCGACTAAGCTCATCAAGCGTACTTTTATGGATTTTAAAGTCATGTGGCAAGCCTGCTGCTTTGTTAAAGTCAGCTCCCATAAAACCTGCTTTATCTACTGTGTAGCCGTAAGCTTGAAGATCACTGAAATTTAAAGAGATGAGGCTGTTTTGAGAGGGAATAGTATAAGTAAATTTAGCTGGCTCTTGGAGTAATAGAATTAAGGAGAACACTTAATCACTATATTAGTGAAATATGTACTTCTTAATTCTTTTTTATTTAAGAAACTAAGAGAAAGGGGGTAAAAATGAGGAATTATGAAAAGATAACAGCACTCTATGAGAGATTAAGTCGTGATGATGAACTTCAAGGAGAAAGCAATTCTATTGTAAATCAAAAGAAAATCCTTGAAGAATATGCAGGTAAAAATAATTTAAGCAACATCATACATTTTACAAATGATGGAATAAGCGGAACACAGTTTGATAGACCGGGCTTTATGGCAATGATGAACGGAGTTAATCAAGGTAATATAATAGGTTGTATAATCGTAAAAGATATGAGTAGACTTGGCAGAGACTATCTTAAAGTCGGTCAATGTATGGAAATCTTAAGACAAAAGGGAGTTAGGCTCATTGCTATCAATGATAATGTAGATAGCTTTTATAGAGAAGATGATTTTACCCCTTTTAGAAATATTATGAATGAATGGTATACAAGAGATACTTCAAGAAAAATACAATCTACATTCAGGTCAAAGGGGGAAAGCGGAAAGCATACGGCAAGCTCTCCACCTTATGGATATATCAAAGATGAAAAAGACAAAGATAAGTGGATTGTAGATGAAAAAGCAGCGGAGATAGTAAGGAGAATATTCAATCTGACCATGCAAGGCAATGGTCCGTATCGAATAGCAAAGATATTGGAAAGTGAAAAAGTAGATATACCTGCTTACCATCAGCAAAAATTAGGATATGGACTACATCAAAGCAAAGTGTTTGAACATCCTTATCGTTGGTGCAGTTCTACAATTGTAAGTATCTTAAAGAAACAGGAATATTTAGGTCATACTGTAAACTTCAAAACAAGAAAGCATTTCAAGGATAAGAAAAGCAAATATGTATCTGAAGAAAACTGGCTGATATTTGAAAATACCCACGAGGCAATTATAGACCAAGAAACCTTTGATAATGTGCAAAGGATAAGAGGAAATGTAAAAAGGTATCCCGATGGTTGGGGAGAATATCACCCTTTAACTGGGCCTTATGTATTATGCAGATTGTGGCAGTAAAATGTATGTTCATAGAACAAGTAATTACAAAAATATTCCCTACTACACTTGCAGTGCTTACACGAAAGTACCCTGTGGAACGCTTTGTCCATCTACTCACAGGATAAAAGCGGAAGCAGTCTTAAACCTTATACAGGAAACCTTAAAAGACATTAAAAAATATCTTGATGAAGATCACGAAGCCTTTATCCGTTCCATTTAAAATGAAATGGAAGAAAAGGAAAAAGTAGAGATAGAAAAGACAAAAATAAGATTAATGGAAAGTAAAAACAGGCTTCAGGAACTTGAACGATTGATGTGCCGTATTTACGAAGATATGATACTTGAAAAAATACCAAGTAATAGATATGAGATACTTAACAGTCAATATGAAACAGAGCAAATAGCTTTAAGCAAAGAAATTAAAGACTTAGAGTTTGCAATATTAAGATATGAAAAAGAAACAGATAAGGCGAAAAAGTTTATATCTCTAATAAGCCGATATGAAAATTTTGATGAACTTACAACTACAATGATAAATGAGTTTGTAGAAAAGATTATTGTTCATGAAAGGAATAGAAAAAGTAGTCAAACATCAAAGCAAAAAAATAGAGATATATTTTAATTTTATCGGTAACTATGAGCCACCAAAAGAAGAATTGACTGAAGAAGAAGAAAGATTAAAAATTGAGGAAGAAGAGAGAAAAATCAAGGAAAGAAAAGATAGACTTCATCAAAACTACTTAAAGCGTAAAGTAAATGGAAAACAACAGGAATATGAGGAAAGGTATAAGGCAAGGAGAGAACAGAGAAAACAAGAAAAATTAAAGGTTCTGAAAAGGGCAGGTATACAAGTTAATAAGTTAGAAAAAAGAGATTGAAGTTAGTTAATCTCTTTTTTAGTACAGGTATCAAGTATATCAATTATGTTATTTGCAATTGCATGGATAACAGTAACGGCAACAGAATTACCAAACTGTTTGTAACTTTGAGTATCACTTACAGGAATGATATAGTTTTCGGGGAAGCCTTGAAGTCTTGCAGCTTCACGAGGTGTTAGTTTTCGTGGATTTTTTCCTTTTTGCTCAATAAGTATTTCACTCCCGTCTTTATAATATCTTGCAGATAATGTATTTGTATAAGGACTGTTTTCATTGAACAATGTGTAACCAAATCCATTTCCCTTTATTTTATGTTCTTTCTTTCGTCGTTGATGACCTTGCCAAAGTGCATTTGAAATGGTGTATTTAGTATCAACATTTTGCTCTAAAATATTTCCCACAGAAACATCTGGGCAGGGAGGAATTGGAAAAGAAAAATCTTTATAGTTATCTATTTTATCCTTATCAAATCCAACAATGTAAATACGCTCTCTATTTTGTGGAACACCGAAGTCTTTTGCTTTAAGTATAATAGAATGAACATCGTAGTTTAAATCCTTTAATGTTTTTTCTATTGTTTTATAGGTACGACCTTTATCGTGAGATTTTAGGTTTTTGACATTTTCAAGAAGAAATGCCTTAGGTCGTTTCTCTTTAATAATTCTTGCAATTTCAAAAAATAATGTTCCACGAGTATCTTCAAAACCAAGCTTTTTACCGGCTTGACTAAATGCTTGACAAGGAAAACCACCGACAATAATATCATGATTAGGAATATCTTTTTCAGATATTTTTGTAATATCTCCAAAAGGAGTTTCACCAAAATTTGCCTTATATGTTTTTACTGCAAATTTATCAATTTCACTACTGAATACGACATTTGTTTTACCTGTTTGGTAAAATCCAAGCCTTGTACCACCAATTCCGGCAAATAAATCAATGATTTTATAGGGGGCATTTTCATTATTGGGGAAAGGTACTTTTTCAGGAAATGATAAAATATGTTTCAGCTCAATGGACGATGGCTGACTTTCTCCATTTTCCCATCTGCGAATTGTCCTATCTCCGAATTTGGACATACCAACAGCATCAGCTAATTCTTTTTGAGTCATTTGTAATCTGATACGCTTATTTTTTATTAAAATAGCAGGGGAATTATCTATGACTTGTGGTATAATATTCATATATATTCTCCTTTTTATATATGTTATTTCAAGGACTAACTGTCCTCTATTTGACACTATTGTACCATATAGAAGAAAATTTTTCAAGAAAGGAAAAGAGTTATGGCAAATATTTCTCTTGATGAATATAAAAACTTAGTTAAAGAAAAAAGGAAAGAAGGCTTTAAACAGCCTTATGACTTAGTTTATGATAATTTTATTACATTAGGATACGACAAAGCCCCTAAAGAATTCTTTTTAAGTAATGCAAGTGAAGTTGTTGAAAAACTTAGAAATAGCTGTTGGAGTGAATTTCAGCCATTAGAAAAAGACTTTACTTCAAAAATGCTAAAAGAGTTAGTTGATGATGAGTATATCAAAACTCTTACACCAATAGAGGCAATTACTTGGTTTGTGGAAGAATTTCCGGAACATATATATGCTTTGACTTTGTCAAATACTCAAAGTAGGAGGAGTAGAGCAGGTAAAGAATTTGAAAGTATTATAGAACTCATTTTGATTGGTGCAGGGATTCCACTTGACAGTCAAGGTAATATAGGTAAACAAGAGTTTGTCAATAAAGGTCTTGGTAAATTGGTAGATTTAGTTTCTCCGGGTGTTTTAGAATACATTGTAAATAAGAGAAATACTGTCTTAATTAGTGCAAAAACCACATTAAGAGAAAGATGGCAAGAAGTACCTGAAGAAATGGGAAGAACAGGTGCAAGAGAAATGTTTTTAGCAACTCTTGATACTTCTATTAGCTCTGATGTATTGAACACTCTATATGAGGCTAATATACAAGTTACAACAACAAAAAATATAAAAGAAACATATTATTCCGATAATGAAAGGGTATTAACCTTTGAAAAGTTGGTTGAAATATGTTTAGACAATGTTTCTCATTGGAAAAATTTCAACTACACAGTAGAACAAAATGAGCAAATGATAGAGCTTATCACTAAGCAAATTGAAAAACACCAAAATCATAAATTTGTAGAAGAATATTATGATGAGCTATTAAAAAACATAAAGAAGTAGACAAATTAGAATTTGTCGGTATATCATTAAATCGCATTTTTTCGATTAAACTATGGAATACAAAGGAGCAAATAATCATGAGCGAACAGAGAATCTATTGCATGGACCTTGTAAAAAAAGAGGATCCGGAAAAGGCTGTCAGAACACCGTTTTATCAGACAGAATCTACAGGCGGATCGGTCTGGGTTATCAAACCCGGTCAGACATTGCAAAAGCACTATCACCACAATTCCGACGATATATGGATCGTCCTTCAGGGAGAGGGAATATTCTACCCCCAGCCTAATGAAGAGGTTCCATTCAAGAAAGGCCATGTCATAGTATCGAAGAAAGACTCCTGCCACGGAGCAAAAAATACTGGAGATGAGGATATCATCTTTGTAAGTATAGTAGCACCTGTCCCTTCCGACTATGATCCTATAAACGAGTGACAGGAAAATAAAATTCCCGTTTGACAAAGGATTGTGATTATACTTGAGAAAGAAAAATGTTTATATAACATTGGGATACATAGCTGTATATCTGGTGATATATTGGTGAGAGCAACTTGATTGGTTGGCTATTTACTAATATTTCAACTGGTGAGCATAGTTATTTATATGGTTGGTTGCTCAGTAGTAATCTGTTTTGGTATGCACTTGCGATTTCTGCGCTTCCTTCTCTTTGGGGTAAGTTTAAGTTTTCGGCTGTTACTACGGCGGGATTTATTGTAGGTATTGTAGCAGGCATAATCGTTGAGAAATACAAGAAGTAAGTCAAATTTCAGTTTGTCGAGCTGAATAATACAGATTCAAGACGATAGAAAGTAAAACATCTATCGTCTTTTCTTATGAAAAAAACTTGAAAGGAGATGAAATTTATGGACAATAAAAACAGAATTAGAAAAAGTAAAAGAAAAGATTGAAAGCAAGTAAGAAGAAAAAAAATATGAAAAGAAACTATCTCAGCTTAAAAATCAGGAAAAGAAAATCAGAAAGCAAACGAGCCTTGAAGAAAGAAAAAAGCGAAACCATAGATTGATAGAGCGAGGAGCAATCTTAGAAAGTTTAATTGAGGGAGCAAGCGAGAAAAGTAATGAAGAAATAAAGGCTATTTTGCAAAGAGCATTTCAAAAAGACTAAGAAACGCAAGGACATAGTATAATTGTAATTCCCTTAGATTTTCTAAGGGCGCAATTATACACCCTTTAGGTGTCCTTGCGACCTGCGGTGCTTTTACCCTTGCGGGGAGCAAAGAAAAAAGCCGAAGCATTTTTCCGTATTAAAGGCAAAAGACAACTGAATATAATTCATTCGCTTTTTTATCATCAAGGGTAAAGCACATTCACTATCGCTCACCCTTGACAATAAAAATTTGAAACAGATAGCTTACATTAAGCCGACATACTGAAACAACAAAAGTTAAAAGTATAGTCGGCTTTTTCTATTGTACCGTTTCAAAACGCTCATTCAGTTTATAGAAAAGCAAAAGTATTTTTAAGACCGACATCTAAAACAACAAAAGAAAAATAAGAAGATGACAAATGCCACATTCCCAAAATTGGAGTGTACCTAAATCAAAGACAGTACTAATCAAAGGGGGTAGTGAAACACGACTTCCTTAAAAGATAAAAGGAGTAACGATTTGTTGCTACATTTTCATAACAAAAGATAGGAGAGAAAAATGGCAGATAAAAGGATGTTTTCAATAAAGATAGTGGATAGCGACTTATTTTTGGATATGCCATTAAGTAGCCAATGCCTGTATTTTCATCTATCTATGAGGGCAGATGATGATGACTTAAAAATTCTAATTACAAAAGGTTTTGTAATTGTCTTTTAAAGAGGGGTTATAGTCATTACCTATTGGAAGATAAATAACTACATCAGAAATGACAGACGAAAAGAAACGATGTATCTTGAAGAAAAGCAAAGTATAACGCAAACGGAAAATGGAGCATATATCAAGGTTGAAAATCTTGGTATACCAAATGACAACCAAGTGTCAACCGTTTGTCCGCATAGTATAGTTAAGGGTAGATTAGATAAGAGGAGAATAGAACAGGTTGCCCCAGTGTCCCTTTATGGAGAGTATCAAAATATTCATTTAACCGATGAAAAATACCAAAATCTAAAAGATAGGCTGAAAGGTCATACAGATACAATGACTGAAAAGCTATTAAGATATATCAAAAGTAAAGGCACAGACTACAAAGACCACTATGTAACAATCCTTAATTGGTATGAATTGGTATGAACAGGATAAAGAAAAGATATCACAGAAAAATAATCAAAATAAAAGCCATAGAACCTATTCAACCAACTATGAAGACAGCGACAGCCTATAAAAGGTGTTTTTAAGGGTTTAATCATAAAAGAGGTGTCAGACTATGGTTAAGATAAAAATAAGCCTTAAAAACGCATTATAGAGCCTGATGTAGAAAAGGAGACTAAAATTATGAATGATAAAGAAAATATGATTACTACAAAAATTCAAGGGACAGATTTTATCTACAACAAAGATACTCACTATGAAGAAGACGGACATATCTATTGCAAGATTTGTAATGAAAGAATAGACGGTAAGGTAATTCCGATGTTGGATAAGCCTATGATTATCAGAACGGCTTGTAAATGTGATAGAGATAGAGCTGAACAAGAAAAAACTGTTAAAACAAGATAGGTTGAGACAAAGCTGCTTTATATCCAAAAATCAAATAGCCTACACCTTTAAAAATGCCGATGAAGATACAGATAAGGAAATCATCAAAAAAGCAAAGAACTATGTAAAACATTTTGAAGAAATGAGAAAAGATAATGTTGGACTGTTACTTTACGGAAATGTAGGAAGTGGCAAGACCTATGTAGCTTGTGCTATTGCCAACGCTATAATTACAGAATATAGCCATACAGTAAAAATGAGGAACTTTGCACAGATATTAAACGACTTACAAAAAGGCGGCTTTAATCTTGATAGAAACGAATATATCGAATAGATAACAAGCCCTACCCTACTAATTCTTGATGATTTTGGAATAGAGAGAAATACAGAATATGCCTTAGAGCAAATTTACAATGTAATCAATGCAAGATACCTAAAGGCAAGACCAACCATTATAACTACTAACCTTAATTTCAAAGATATAGAAAAAGAACAGGAAGATATAATGCTTGGCAGGATTTATTCAAGGATAATCGAGATGTGTTTACCTCTTAGGATAACGGGACTTGATAGAAGAAAAATACAGAGCAAAGAAAAGCTGAAGAAAGCACAAAACTTAATAGATGAATGAGAGCGATTGGAAAAGTAAAAAATTCTAATCGCTTTTTAATTGCAAGAAAAGGAATGATGATATGCAAAAAAATAATACAGAAACAAAAACAATAAAGAAGATTGGAAAAACTACCTATGAAGTTGTTGTACATTTTAATAAAAATACTACTGAAACAATGCAAGACAAATTGAAACGCATAATGCTTAGAGAAATTGAGAGTGAAAAACATCAAAAAAATGATAAAAATGATTAGAAAGTCCTTGACAAGTTGTTACAGGTTTGGCTCGCTAATCTTTTCTTTGGTCTTTTGGTTAAAAATATCACTAAAATTTGCAGACCTGCCTTGTTTGTGCTGTTGCTTAGTGTATGAATTTATATTGGTGCTTAAGATGCTAATATCATTCGTGGTTTGCCTCCTAGCTTCTTGCTTTTTAAGTTTTAATTAAAGTAACCATAAAATAATTGACTATCCAAATTTATCAGTCAAAATAAACAAGTGACAAATATGCCAATCACAAAAATTACAAAAATTTACTTTTACTAAGTCATTCTTTGGTGGGACTGATTTAATTCCAGTATGCGCCAAAATTCAATTCAGATATTAGGGCGAGCATACTCTATGTAGCTACAAAATGTTACCATTTGCAGCTCCATAGAGGCTCGCAAGGAGAGCTTGCCGCTCCCTTGACCCACGCTAAAAAATATTTTCTTAATTAAAAATGGCCATGCAGGATAGGCTATTTTTAATAAAATATTAAGTTTACTAAGGGTAGCCATAAGTATAAAAAATAATTAGACTAAATTATTTTTTGTGGTCTGCAAAATATATTTTAGTAGATTTTTAAAATGGCAACGTAACAAATAAGGTTTTTTGGAAGTAATAAATGAGATGGTTTGTCTAATAAACTTAATATAGTCGCTAAATTTAAAACATATCTTCTAGGCTTTGAGTTTTTTCCTTGCATACATCACTTACATGGTGATGTATGCTGGTTTTTTTGGAGTATTCACGCTCCTCTATAAATTCTCTACATATTCTTGTAGCATCTTGTGCTCTATCTGTAAGCTCTCGTATGCTTCTCTCAAATTTTGGAATTTTTCTTCTGAATTTTTTAATTTTTCTTCCAAGCAAGATATTGAACTCTCGTACATATCTCTTTGTTGCTGCAAAGATTCCGTTAAGGCGTCGTTGCAATCTTTGTTCAAGCTCTTGACTTTCTTTGTTAGCTCTGTCACATTTGTCTGTAATATCGCGAGCTCCTTCTCGCAGTCTTGTTGCAAATTCATTATTTCTAATTCGTGTCTGTTCCTTTCGTCTTCGATCATCTTGGTCAAGCGCTCGTTCTCTTCTAGCAATGCTTTCTCTAATGCTGTCATCCTCTACTCCATTTTCATTAATATAAATTTCCTGCGCTCGTTCTCTGTTATCTCTTCGTCTTTTGGAATTGATATGTAATATTCCCTCTGGGTCTTGTCTGCAGTAGGTTGGCTGTATCTCCATTGTTTTGGTATCGCCCAAGCTACTTCTTCCTTTAATATCATTGCGTGCACTACCCAGCCAATTGCTATTCCCAAAATTAGTGCGGTAGCAACTGATAGCGAGATTATCACCGATCTGTCCTTGTGATGCAAGGATATTGTTTTTTGAAGTTCTTTCGACATATCTTTCTTGATTAAATCTATCTCTTTTAACAATAAGCTCCTCAAGTTTTCGCCTATTTTCTCTGCACTCTGCTTGTGTATTTCTATCATGGAATTCTCTAATTCTTCTGCTTGAGCTTTGGCTGAGTTCTCCAAGTCTTTGAGCACTGGTGAAGTCTGCATCGTATATTCCTCCTTTTAGACGATTTTTTGTTTTTTTAGTAGGCAGTATGATCGTTATGCCTTTTTTGTTGATCCTGGTTATTTCGATACCATTTTGTTTAAGAAGTTCAATCATGTGGTCTCTATTTTTAATATAGCCTTGCTTAACCAGATCGTGCAGCTTTTGGTCGAGCTCTTCCAAATTTTTATAATGATTGATGTTTTTCTTGCTAGACAATATAGTTTGCTCTTTTGCTGGATCATCTGGACTTGATAGTCCATACTCATCGTTAATGATCTTTTTAATTAGATCTATTCTAGTTTGATCATATTTAGCAAAATAAGGATTAAATGACCTGTCTGTTTCAAGATCTATCTTAGGGATAAGGAAATTTAACTCAAGCCGTCCATCCTTATCAGAATGCTCTACCCATAATACATTTGTACGTTCAAGCATATATTCACCCAAAAGAGCACGTTCAAAATCCTTAATGATTTTTAGTTTTTGCTCTTCAGTCAAAAAGTCATACTTCTCTTCAAATGATAAAACACCAAAGCAGGTCTTTTGTTTATAGGTGATGCCTTTTATAATAGCTCTAGTTAAATTTTCATCACCTTTTATAACTCTTGCTGTTCCAGCAGCTTTTCTCTCATTTAAAAGATAATTTATGCTCCCAAGGCCACCACCAGTATAAGTACGAAGAAATTTAACTAGCATCACTAGTGCCTTTATTTGTATTGATGCAAAGTAAATCAAGCAACATATTATTTACCCAATGCTTCATAAATTTTATGTAAGACATCATTATCGTCTGCTATGATCTTGATACCAACTCTATCTAGGCTTTGCCCACTATTTAATTTGGCAGCTATTTGGTTTATGTTTCGTCCATGTCTAGATAGTTCAGCTAAAAGCTCTCTCATAATTGGTGCATAAATCTGCTTAGATAACATAGCTCTTAAGGCAAATTTTGAGAAAGTTAGGCCACTTTCTTGTAATTTATCATTAATTACCAACCATTCTGCATTACTTAGCCTAAGTCTTTTAGTTATGACTTTGGTTACCTTGCGTTTTTTTATCTTTTCAGAACTCACGTAAATTTACTCCTAATCTAAGAAGAAGCTACTCAAAAATCCTATGTCATAAAATTTTTGGCAGACTTGCTCTTTAAATATCTTTTAAGGTTATTTTATAAAATTTCACAGCCTAAAACAAGGAATTCAGTAGGCTTCAGGCCGCTAAAATGCGTGTTTTTTAAAAATACTATGAAATATATAATATAATTTTTGTAGCTTTTAAATTTCTCTTAGAAATTTAGTCTAGTATGAAATAAAATAGTAAAAATAATAAATTTATAGAGGTTATGCTCATCATAAAATAGCACTTTAAATAGGACAAGCTAATAACATAAAATTAGTTACTAGCAAATCACAGAAGACTAAAGTCTAGCTTTATGCTTAGTTAAATTTATCCTTTAGCATCTCGTATACTTCGTTGTTCTCTCTTTTGCCAACAACTAGCACCAATACTACGATCTCATCATCTTTTACTTGATATGCCAAGCGATAGCCGACATCTCTTAGCTTGATCTTATAGACATCTTCATAGCCTCATAGCTTGTCCTTTGCAACCTTTGGGTTTTCTAGACGCTCACTTAGCTTCTTTTTAAACTGCACTTTTATGCTATTGTCAAGCTTTTGCCACTCTTTTAAAGCACTTGGTAAGAACTCTAACTCATAGCTCATCTAGACTTACTTTTACTGGCTTTTCACCACTTACTAGAGCAGCGTCTACTGCTTTGTTTAGATGATACTCTTCTATTATTTCTATCATTTTTTCATAGACAGCACTAGGTACTAGATATGCACTAGGGACATTGTGGTTTAGTATAGCTACGACATTATCTCCAGCTTGTTTTAAAATTTGAGCTGGAGACTTTTTTAGCTCGCTTATGCTAGCTGTGAAATTTGCTTGTATGGTTTGCATTTTTATCCTTTATTTAATACCTAAAATAATACTAAATAAGATATAAAGATAGTCTTAAAAGTTTATGCTTTGAAATTTACTCCTATTCATTATCATACGATACCATCTCTACTTTAGCTTTGAGTGTATTAGCGTTAATAGGCTTGGCATAAGTGTTTAGCAAAATTTTATACTGCTTTTCATGTCCTACTATCTGGGCTATAAGATTTGCTTCGACTTCACGTTGCACTAGATAGTCTATAAAGTAGTGCCTAAAAGAATAGAATGTCTTTTTAGAGTCTTTGTCTATAAACTTTCTTTGGATCTGGCTTCTAAAAATTTCAGAGAAGTCCTTATTGCTTACCTTAAATATATTTCCGCTTTTCTTACTATTAACATATTCTAGCAGGCCTAGATCTATGAGCTTACTATGGATAGGCACAAACCTAATGCTGTTTTTGGTCTTGGTAGTTTTACCATCATTTGTGTTTATGTTAAAGCAGTAAATTCCATCTTTTAAGACTATATCTTCCTTATGAAGCTGTGTGATCTCTTTTATCCTCATGCCACTATAAGCAGCTATCATTGTGACATAGTAAAGCTCACTAGCCTCTATCCTTGAACTTGGTGATTTACTACTTCGTTTGATACTAGTTACTATCTCAAAGATCTTTCTAGCTTCTGATGCTTCGTATGGAAGCACTGCCCTTTCGCTAGGGTCTATGTCTATCTTGACGTTCATTTTTGCAGTTATGCTTTTACCTATATAGCCACTATCAAAGCAGTAGTTAAAAAACTGAATAACCCTTATCATATATTTTTGGATAGTAGGCTCAGAGAGTTTATCGTCCTTTTCTCCTAGCTTAAGTATCTGAGATAAACTTTTATCTTTATACCTACTCTTTTGAGCTAGCTTGGTTGGAATTTTATAAAGAAGATCTCTAAATTCAAGCAAGTTATCTCTCGTGATCCTATAAACTGGCGTATCTTCGTTAAAGTATAAAAATAAGAGCTTTTGTACGCCAGTAACTAATCTTTGCGTATCTGGCGACCACTTGTCAGCTCTTTTAGTGTTTGTCTCAAATATCTCGAATGCATCCTTTAAGCTCTTTTGATCTTCTAAATTTAAAGCTGAGAATTGATTGCTAGAGCCAGATGTCGCTTGCAGTACTTGCCTGATCTCATACTCTTTGGTTATTTTGGCGCTAGGATTAAAAATACTAAAGCTACTATCGTCATCTAATTTTATCTTGATATTTTTTGGTGGATTTGGATCCATTATGATATCTTCCATGCTTCTATGGCTATTCTTTGTCCTTACTAGCTTTAAATTTGAAGTTGAGCCATACTTTTGATCTAGTATGGCATAAACCGTCTCGCTAATCCTCTGAGCCATAGCCTTAAGCTGCCCATCAGTAATGGGCAAACAACCACTATCTTCAAGCTCTTTTATATTTTCTTGAAAAGAATCTATATCCTTAGCATCAAACGAACTAGGCGTGGCTTTAGTATCATTAGAGCCATCTTCAAGGAAACAGTGCTCACGCTTGTCATCAAAGAGCACACTGCTCTTCTCAAGCTTTGATACAAGATAGTTAAGTGTTAGTATGTTTTTCTCTAAAAGAGTTTGCCCTATGTTCTCTTTATCCTTGCTACCAAGAGCGCCAGCAGTGTTAGTGATATTACTTATATCCTTAATTAAAATTTGAGGCAGACTGCCATCTATCAAACTTTGTTTAAAGTAGTCATTGAGCGCATTTAGAAATTCTACATCCATCTTCTTATTAAGAAGAGAGTGCTCTTTGATGCTCTTACTAAGCTTTACTTTCATAAACGAATTTACAAAAGATTGGATTATGCTATCACCAAGATTCATGTGAACCGCCCTTTTTATCAAGTAAAGATTGTTGTCTAGAATTTTAGCCCTTTTTCTGGCTTTTTCCAAGAGATTAGTGGATGTGGAGAAGCAAATTTCTCGCTTTTCGTTAAAAAATTTTCTGATGCTTGGAGCAAGTGTGGCTCTATAATAGTATATGCCGTTTCGCTCCCTTAAGTGTTGTCCCATATTTAATAGTCAACCGGTCAAAAATGGAACAGTTTTACGTAATGACTAAGTAAAAAATCGTCTAAAGTGCGTATTTCAGGCTTTTGTGAGCTCATATAAAAAATCCTCATAAGCCGGAGGTCGGGAGTTCAAGTCTCCCCCGTGACACCATAACACACTATTTTAGGCACTAGCAGTGATGCTTTTGTTCTTTCCCTTTCTTTAAAATTTCCTTTAAGAGTGGAACACTTAGTTACAAAAGTGGGACAGTCTCTTAAAAATTCCAAAATTATATCTCATTTACACTTCTAAAACAATGAAAAATACTAATTTTTGCGCATTATGAACAAAGTGTCATTTAAACAATTTTTTATTTTAAACAAAATATAATTAAAAAATATTTTTTAGGCGAGGTTCGCCTGCAACATTTACAAATTCTCTAAAGTTTTCGTAAATCAAATTTCAAATTTTCTTCACAGAAAGGCACTAATATGTTTAAAAAAGCTATTTTTATGGCTATTTTTAGTCTGTTTTTTACCGCAAGCATTCAAGCTAGCGACGATCAAGTTGGCGTAGTAAGCGCTCAAAATCCGATGGTGGTAGATGAAAGCGCCAAAACTATCACTGTTTTAGCCAAGGTAAATGGTAAGTATTTCACTGAAAATACTCGCCACGCAGTCGTTTTCAAAGATGGAAGATTTGGCGATAAGCCTGTGTTTATCGCACTTGCAAACCAAAACGACTTCTATCAAGCTATGAAAAAAATAGGCGCCAAACCAGGCAACAACATGACCCTAAAAAATGGTCCTGAAACACACGTTGAAGGTGATAAGATCAAGATCGAAGTGACATGGAACGGCGCACCAAAAAGCTACGACATCAACGAAGTCATCACAGATAGCAACGGCAAACCAATCGACATGCGTTTTGGCGGCAACGAAGCGACCGCAAAGAGCTTTAATACCGGCTGCATCGCGTGCCTAGATAGCTGCTCAGTCGGCATCATCTCAAACCACACCTACACTCACGGCGCAGTTGAAAAACGCGGCGAAGTCGTATTTCACGGCAACAAAGACGTTTTACCGCCTGATGGCACATTTGTAGCGATCAGCTTTAGGGTTGCAAACTGATGCACGCCCTTAGAGCCCTATACTACGCATTTTGCGCTTTGCTTTTAGGGCTTAGCGCGGCGCTTTTAGTCTCGCTATCAGTTTGGCTCGAGATGCGCGTGCACAACCGCTATATAGTGGCTGGATCTTTCGTGGTGGGGCTACTTTATGGGCTCTTTCAAAAGCATATGGCTGTTTTTACGCTAGTTTTTAGCCAAAGTTTGCTCTTTTTAGTCACACTTTGGCTTGGTAAGCAAGAGCTGCTCTTTTATCTCATCAAAGAGAGCTATTTAGAAATTTTAACTCTATCTCAAGTAAAATACCTATTTTTGGGAATTTTAACCTTTCTAAATATCTTTTTTTTATTTAAATTTACCCTCTTTAGGGACAAAATTTGAAAAAAGCGCTGATACTTTTTACCAGAGCTCCGATCGCTGGTAAGACCAAAACCAGACTGCTTGACTTTTTGACGCCACAGCAAGCAGCAAATTTGCATAAATTTTTACTAAAAGATATAAACACCAAGCTTCAAAAACTAAAAAACGTCAAAATTTTCATCTTTTTTACGCCAAGCGATAAGGCTAAAAATTTAGAGCAAATTTTAGGCGCTGAGTATGAATTTATTGCCCAAAGTGAGGGCTCACTAAGTGAGCGAATGCTTAAAGCATTTAAACATATAAAAACGCTTGGATTTGAACAAATTTTACTAATTGGCAGTGACATTGTAAATTTCACCGTCAAAGGCTTTAATAGCTATTTTAAAGCACTTAGCAAAAACGATGCTGCTATCGCCCCAACGCTTGATGGCGGATACTGTGCGATCGCTCTAAGAAGTGCGAGCCTAAGAGATGAAATTTTCTCAAGCGACTACTCTTTGCGCGATAGCGTATGCGAAGGGGTTTGCGCTAAATTTGAAGAGCTAAATTTAAGCTACGTCAAATTTAAACCGCTTCGCGACATCGACACAAAAGAGGACATTTTTGCTTACGTCTTGGGCGTGCGACCAAGCGCTATAAAACCCCTTGCTAGCGGCGAATACAACATAAACTACAAATTTCGCAAAGGTGGTCAAAAGGTATTTCGCATAAATACAAAGTCGCAAATGGCGCTTGAAAATCAAATAAAATATGAATTTGATGCGCTTAAAATTTTACAAAGCTCAAAGGTCACGCCAACACCGTTAGAGTACTACGAGCCAAGCCCGCTTTTACCGCGAGGGGCGATGAGTATGGAGTTTTTAAAAGGGCGCGCGCTAAGATACGAGAGCGATCTTGAGACGGCGGCGAGCTTGCTAGCTAGCGTGCACTCAGTCAATATCCCGTCAAATCACAGCCTAATTACTGCTCAACAGCCATTAAAAGCGATGTTTGAAGAGTGCAAAAATATGGCTAACGTCTATCTAAACTCAAATTTAGCCCAGCCAAAAACCGCTGAGATGATCGAATTTTTCTTAAAAACGGCAGAGAAATTTGACCTTGAGCGCGAGATAGAGGAGCCTTGCATCATAAATACCGAGCTAAACTCTGCAAATTTCATCATCGGCAAAGAGAGCTCATACATCATAGACTGGGAAAAGCCGATAATTGGCGAGCGTGAGCAAGATCTAGCGCATTTTAGCGTACCAACGACCACATTTTGGAAGACGGACGTGATATTTAGTGCTGATGAGATAGAAAAATTTATAAATTTATATGAAAACTACTCGAAAAAAATGGTAAATAGGCGAAAATTTAGAGAGTATTTTACGATGACTTGCCTGCGAGGAACAAGCTGGTGCGCTATGGCATTTGTCGAGTATAACGGTGCTAGAGCCATTAAAAACGAATACACTTTTAACAAGATAAAAGCCTATCTTAGCGACAAGTTTTTGTCGAATTTACAACAATATTTTAAGGAATTTAGATGAAAAAATCCCAAATTTTTCTCCTAGTCGCCGTCGCGATAGTCGCGCTGGCATACTTTTTTATCCCTGCGGTAAACAAACAGATCACCGACTCAGTCGTGATGCTTAGCAAATTTGACCTAAACGAAGTCTATGCTTATTTGCAAAGCTTTGACAAGACTACGGCAGCTTGCGTGAGCTTTTTTTTGATGGTGCTTCAAAGCATCATGGCACCAGTGCCTGCGTTTCTCATCACACTTTCAAATGCGATGATATTTGGCTGGGTCTGGGGCGCTGTGCTATCGTGGAGCTCGGCTATGGTGGGCGCTGCGCTTTGCTTTTACATAGCACGTATTTTAGGTCGCGACGTCGTTGAAAAGCTAACTGGCAAAAAGGCGCTTGCAGCGACTGATGAGTTTTTTAGCAGATTTGGCAAGCACACGATCATCGTCTGCCGTTTGCTGCCATTTGTGAGCTTTGACCTAGTAAGCTACGCAGCAGGGCTTACATCGATGAGATTTTGGGGATTTTTCTGGGCGACTGGTATCGGCCAGCTTCCTGCGACCATTGTATATTCGTATTTTGGCGGCAGTTTGATGGGCGGTGGCAAAATTTTATTTGTGGGTCTTACCATACTATTTGCCTTCTCGATCGTAGCCTACGTCGCAAAGAAAATTTTAGATGATAAAAAGGCGAAAAAGGCGCAGCTTGAAGCAAACAAGGCTGCTTAAATTTGCTATCATCGCTGCAATCATAATCGTAGCTGCATTTTTAATGCAAAAGATCGGCGTTAGCGAGCTTCGTGAGCTCATCGGCGAGCATGTACTATTTGCTCCAATGATCTATGTCCTATGCTTTGCTATCTTGCCGATATTTTTATTTCCAGTGCCTATCCTAGCAGTCGTTGCAGGTGCGGCATTTGGGCTATTTGCCGGCAGTTTATACACCATAATAGGCGCGATGATAAACTCGGTTTTGATGTTTTATATCGCAAGATTTTTGGGATTTCGCGCCGTTAGTGACTTCACGCAAAACTCAAAGAGCAAAATTTTAAAAACACTTGGCGAGCCTGGCGGTAAATTTAGCCTGATTTTGATCCTTCGGCTAATGCCGCTTGTGCCGTATAACGTCCTAAACTACGCATGTGGCGTAATGAACGTGAGCCTGCGTGAGTACGTGGTGGCGACCTTTGTAGGCATCGTGCCAGCAACTTTTATAATGGTAAATTTGGGCGAAAAAGCCCTTGATATGCGCTCAAACGGCTTTATCATCGCCTGCATTTTGATGGTAGTGCTTGTGGTACTTTCTAGCTGGGGCGCAAAAAAGATAAGAGCAAGTCGTGGCGATCTCGGTAATAACTCCGATCTATAACGAGCCATGCGAAAATTTGGAGCGTTTTTGTGCTCTTTTGGCAGCTCAAAAAGGTGAATTTGAAGTGATATTTGCTGATGCTAGCGAGCCAAATTTCTATGAGGGCAAAAATTTTGATTTAGCGCTAAATTTGAGCAAAATTTTCACGCCTGAGAGATTTAAAATTTTACCTTGCAAAAAAGGCAGGGGTGCTCAGCTAGACGCTGGGGCGAGCGTAGCTAAATTTGAGAAGCTTCTCTTTTTGCACGCTGATAGTGCATTTTGCGATGAGGGGGCGATTTTGGCTGCCCAGAGGGCGCTTGATCGCTGTGAGGCAGGCTGTTTTAGGTTTAAATTTGATGAGGACGGGGTGCTTTTAAATTTGATCGCACTTGGTTCAAATTTACGCGTAAAGTTTAGAAATATCGCCTTTGGAGATCAGGGGATTTTTATACGAAAAGGCCTTTTTAACGCACTTGGTGGCTTTGAAAATTTAGCTATTATGGAGGATTATAAGCTAAGCATAAAGCTAAAAAGATCTGGTGTGAAATTTTGCCAGCTAGCTCAAAATATAATCACGAGTGCGCGTAAATTTAGGCGCGAGGGTGTCATAAAAACGCTCATAAAAATGCAAATTTTGCAGTATAAATTTAGAAATGGGGCTAGCGCTGATGAGATCGCAAAAAGTTATTAAAATATATAAAGGAGAATAGTAATGCTTAAAAATATAAAACAGCTAAAAGACGATATGGTTTTGAAACAATGGACAATTTGTAGTTTTTTGTTTAAATATAAAAGCATAGACTATATAGTCCTCGTAAAGCGATTTGTTGGTTTAGAAAAAAGAGAAAGCAATTACGCTTTAGTTAAGCTCCACTTCATGGATGCTAAAGATCTTTCACGAGATTATGAAATAGAAGCTAATTCGGCATCGCTATTAATTAACGATAAAAAAGAATTTATATTATATTTTAGAATAGAATATAGTCAAAATTTAAGAGACATAATTAGGCAATTTACAGAGAAACTATCACGAGATATTCCTTTATGCATTCCTGAAAATTTAACAAATATAGAGCGACAAGCACTCATAAGATCACTGAGTATTAGTGACTCAGAGAACCCAGACAAAATATATTGTAAAGGCATAAGAAGAAATCCAGATGGGCGGCATAGATCTGATTTTAACTCTGATAAAACAAGACTATTAAGACCTTTCTTATTTGAGAAATTTATCAATGATTTTAGTATTAGTTTTTGTTACTCCATCAACTTCAACGATGAAAGAACAGATGAAGAAATTTTATATAATTTTTCAAAAAATGGCTAAGATCATATACACTAGTAATAATAAAAAAATCGAAATTTAAAATATGAAATCACAACTAAAAGTTATTAAAAACCCGCCAGAGCTTTGCATAGAGTGCGGAGCATGCACTAAACACTGCGAGTTTTTGACCAAATACAATATAAATTTGCTTGATTTTTCAAAGCGAAAAGATCTCGCATTTAGCTGTTTTTTGTGCGATGAGTGCTACAAAGTCTGCCCCAAAGACATCAGCGGCAACGAGATCGCGCTAAAGCACAGAGAGCAGATAAAAAAGCCCTTTCGCTACCTAAATTTCTTAAAATCGCCCTATCTTTACGCTAACAACTCGCCCAAAAAGAGCCGCGAGCTAATGTTTTTTGGCTGCAATTTCCCAGGCTTTTTGCCTAAAACCACGAGAAAAATCATCGAAATTTTAGAGCCATTAGGGGTTGATTTTAGCATAGACTGCTGCGGCAAGCCACTTTTTGAAGCAAATGCAAATTTTGACAAGACAAAGGCGCATCTAAACGAGCTCTTTGCCGCAAAGGGCGTAGAGACGCTTATTTTGGCCTGTCCAAACTGCTACCACTTTTTAAAAGATAAGGTGGATGTCAAGATAAAGACCATATACGAGAAATTTGAGGAGCTTGGCCTAAACCACGAGATCACAGAGGAGGCGCACATCTTTTACCCCTGCCCTGAGCGCATACATAAGCCTATCTTTGAGACCTTTAAAAAGTATGTGCCAAATTTCAAAGATAGTTTTAAGGATGTAAACTGCTGTGGGCTTGGCGGTCTGGCAAAAAGTAGCGAACCGCAAATCGCCGCAGGATATCCGCAGGCTGTCAAGGATAAAAATTTGCCAAATCTTTATACTTACTGCGCCACTTGCTGCGGAAATTTCGCCAAAAACGGCGTGCAAAACATAAAACACTTCGCCACGGTAATGAGTGGCGTAAACGAAGCGCCAAATACCGCTTATCTAAAAAATGTACTCAGTTTAAAATTTTACAAAAGGAATAGAAAATGAACTTCACAGAGCGCATAGCACCGCAGATCAGGCATACTGATAAAATTTCAACGATACAAGTAAATCTAGGCAAGATATGCAACCTCGCCTGTTCACACTGCCATGTCGAGGCTGGGCCAAGGCGCACGGAGACGATGAGTAAGGAGACTTTGCAGGCTGTTTTAGAAGCGATTAGCGCGCATAAATTTAGCACGCTTGATGTCACTGGCGGCGCACCTGAGATGAACGCACACTTTCGCTGGTTTATAGATGAGGCCGCAAAGATCATACCTCACATCATCGTGCGAACAAATTTAACAATACTGCTTGAAAATGGCTACGAGGATCTACCTAAATTTTACGCAGATCACGGCGTGGAGCTAGTCGCTAGCCTGCCTTGCTACACCGAAGAAAACGTCGATGGCATGCGTGGACGAGGCGTGTTTGAGGGCTCCATAGAAGCTCTAAAGAGGCTAAATGCACTAGGATACGGCAAGGGCGGAAATTTAGTGCTAAATTTAGTCTATAACCCGGGCGGTGCGTTTTTGCCGGGCGATCAAGCGGGGCTTGAAGCGGACTACAAAAGAGAGCTAAAAAGTGCTTTTGGTGTGGAATTTGATCATCTTTTTACGATAACGAATGTGCCGATCGGACGTTTTAGAAGATCGCTTGAAAAAAGTGGTAAATTTGAGCCTTATATGCAGCTTTTAGAAGCAAATTTTAACCCAAACGCCGCACAAAATATCATGTGTAGAGCGCAAATTTCAGTGGGATATGACGGAGCCCTTTATGATTGCGATTTTAACCAGATGCAGGGGCTTAAAGCGCACGGTGCAAAGGATATATTTGAGCTAGCTAAAAGCGGCGAGCTTGGTAGGCAGATCGTCTTTCGCGACTACTGCTACGCCTGCACGGCAGGGGCTGGGTCAAGCTGCTGCGGCGCGCTAGCCTAAATTTAAAGGATAAAAAATGATGAGTAATGAAGAGATAGCGCAAAAATTTGCCGAGCAAAACTGCGCGCAGATGATATTAGCACGCTACGCACAGCACCTAGGTGCAAACGAGGCGCAGCTTATAAAGCTTGGCTTTGGGCTCTTAGGCGGCATGCAGGAGGGCTCGGTATGCGGCGCATATCTAGCGGCAGTGCTAGTTTTGGGGCTTGCTTACGGCGATGATAAAGAAAAATACAATGCAAATTTGGCGCGCTTTAAAGAGATATATTTTAAAACGCAAAAATCTAGCATCTGCAAAGAGGTCTTGGGGTATGATCTAAGCAAGCCAGACGAGCTTGAAGCGATAGTGCAAAAAGGGCTTTTTGCGAAAATTTGCCCCTGCGCTATAAGCGATAGCATGAGAGCTTTGGATCAAATTTTAGAGTTTAAGGAGAGTTAATGCAAGAGTATCAGTCGCTCTTTTTTTGGGGCTTTTTGATCGTTTACGGCGTGATAATGTACGCTTTTTCACCAAAAGCGCGCAGTATCGGCTCGTTTTTTAAGGGAGAGGATGAAGGCGGCGTAAAGGTGTCGCCATTTTTGCTAACGACTAGCATTTTTATCAGCTGGATATTTGCAAAATCAGTCACAAACGCTGCAAATTTAGGTGCTAGCTATGGTATCGTAGGCGGCGTAGCTTACGCAACATACTGGCTTTGCATACCAATAGCCGGCATCGTCATCTACCGCCTAAGGCGAAAATTTGGCGCAACCGGACTCGTGCAGTTTTTAACTAGCAACTACGGCGCAGCTGCTAGCATCGCATTTTGCGTGGCGATCTTGGTTAGGCTTTTTAACGAAGTTTGGAGCAACACCGCAGTCGTTGGCGGATACTACGGAGATAGCGGCAGCATGCCATTTATCGTCGCAGCATCGCTCTTTACGCTTTTTACGCTTGTTTATTCGGTTCGCGGCGGACTTAGAGGCTCTATCGTGACAGACGTCATTCAGGCTTTAGTTTTCATCATCGCTACGCTCTGGGTCATCGTGACTATCTTGCCAAAGCACGGTGTGGGCGAGCTAGTAAGTACTGGCAGTTGGAGCTTAGGCGGCGGCGTGGATCTGCTTTTAGTCGCTGTTTTGCAGCTAGTTAGCTACCCTTTTCACGACCCTGTTTTAACTGATCGAGGCTTCATCTGCGAAGAAAAAACTATGCTAAAAAGCTTTGTGATCTCTGGTATTTTAGGTTTTATAGCCATCGTCATCTTTAGCTTTATCGGCATCTACGGCTCGATTGAGGGCATCGCCGCAAAGGGCAACATCCCAGCTGAGTTAGCTAAAACAATGGGGATTGGCTCAACTATCCTGATGACAGCCGTCATGATCGCAGCTGCTGGATCGACGCTGGACTCGACCTTTGCAAGCCTTTCAAAGCTAGTTGGCTACGATATCCCAGCGATGCTAAACAAAGACGTCGCCAAAATTTCCATAAAAATCGGCATCATCTCGATGATACTTTTTGCCATTTTTGGAAATTTACCGATGATTGTTGGCACCGATATCTTAAAGGCCACGACGATTAGTGGCACGATGGTGATCGGCCTAGCACCGGTATTTTTGTTGCACGGCTTTGTGAGTCCAACAAAGCTTGGATTTCATCTTAGCTTTTGGCTAGGCATATTTTTGGGCATTGCGTTTGCATTTGATGCAAAAATTTTCCCTGAGTTTTTAGCTATCGGTAGCGGCAAATACGCAATGCTTTTGGGCATAAATTTATATGGACTCATCGCTTGCACGCTTGCCTATGCGCTGCCTGGGATGTTTTGTGGGTGTAAAGATAAAAAATGAGCTCTTGCCCGCTTAGCTATGCGCTAAATTTCCCACTGGGGCCAAAATTTCAAAGCAGCTGCTTGTATGTCGTAGGCGGGCTTTACGGCAATGTCTTTGCACTAAAAGAAATTTTAACTATGGCGGACGCCGAGAGTGCCGATGTCGTTTTTAACGGCGATATACACTGGTTTGATGCTGAGGCAAATAGCTTTTGCCAGATAGAGCGTGAGATAGAAAAACGAGGTCTTACGGCGATAAATGGCAACGTCGAATTTGAGCTAACAAGTGGTCAAAATGGTTGTGGCTGCTTTTATCCCTCATGCACCGACACTGGCACCATAAATCGCTCAAATTTGATCCACGCTCGCTTAAGCCGCCTTGTAAATGAGGAGTGCAAGCAGTTTATAGAAATTTTTAAAAAGCGCGCCAAATGCGAGCTAGTAAGCGTTGGCGGCGCAAATGTCGCTATCACACACGGAGATGAGAAATTTCTAGCTGGCTGGGGCTGCTCTCGTGAAAATTTGGCTCAAAAAGTCAGGCAAGATGAGTTAAATTTATGGTTTAAAAAGCATAAATTTGATGTGCTAGCCTGCACGCATACCTGCGCCCCTGCCGCCATAGCGCTCGAAAACGGCGTAGTGATAAATAATGGTGCGGCTGGCATGCCAAATTTTGCCAGCGAGCTTTATGGGCTCATAACTCGCATAGCCATTACGCCAAGCAAAGAGGCGATATATCGCACTAGGCTGGGTGAAATTTACATCGAGGCGCTTCCTGTGCGATATGACACGGCGAAATTTTTAGAGTGGTTTGATCAAATTTGGCAGGCTCAAAGCCCAGCCGAGGTCTCATATAGAGGCCGCATAGCAAATGGTAGTGAGGGTGAGATAAAAGAGGCGATAGTGGGTGGATTTTGGCAAATTTACGCAAAATAAATAGTGAAATTTTATCAAAACAAAAGGAGACAAAATGTTCGTCAAAAGTAAAATAGCTAAAGGTATAGTTGTGTTTTTTGCACTTGGTTTTCTCACGGCTTGCAGCGATACAAAAGCGCCAGCGGACGCTAAATTTAAGGGCGCTGAACTAGCTGCGATACAAGCTGATAACAAGAAAAAAGAGGACTATCTGGTCATCGACGTGAGAAAAGCGGAGGAGTATAACGCTGGCCACTTAAAACACGCTATAAACATCCCTCTTGAAGAGATCGAGGCTAGACTAGATGAGATTAACGGCTACAAAGATAAAAACATCGTACTTTACTGCAACAGCGGCAATCGTAGCGGCAAGGCACTAGATATACTAAAGTCAAAGGGCTTTAACAAGCTCAGCAATGCTGAGGGTGTGAAAGAATTTAATTACGATCTAGTTAAATTTGGCAGCATAAACGCAGAGGAATTTAAGAAGATCGCAAACGATCCAAACGTTCTAATCATCGATGTTAGAGAGAAAAAAGACTATGACGCTGGACATATGAAAGGCGCTATTAACATACCTGATGGCGAGCCAGTGGATAACTACAAAGATGTGCTTGAAGCAAACAAAGACAAAACTATCGTCACACACTGCTACAGCGGCAACCGTAGCGCTAAACTAGCTCAAATTCTAAGTGACAAAGGCTACAAAGTCTTAAATCTACTTGACGGTACAAAAGAACATAGCTACGAATTAGTGAAATAAATTTATTTGAGCTTTTGGGGCAACCTGAAAGCTCAAAGTTTCAACATAACTATCTTTTTTATACAAAACATATCATAAAAATATTTTTACCATCTTCGTGTTTGTATTTTAGGGCATGGCCGTGCTTTTTAAAAATTTGATTTGCTATGTAAAGCCCAAGTCCAAGTCCAGAATTTGAAGTTTCTACTCTTCTGTTAAATGCCCTATCAAACTCAAGCCTTTCTGGCTCAAGCTCGTCTCCTACGCTACTTATACAGAGCGCACTTTTATCTATGCTTACAACCACTTTGTCGGTTGAATATTTTAAGGCATTATCGATCAAATTTTTAACTCCTGTCGCATAAAGCTCAAAATCAACCTCAACAGCGCTTATATCGCCATCTGCTAGCACATCTATGCGGCTTGTATCTTTTAGCAAAAGCATATCTACCGAGTGATCTACGATGTCTATGACTCGGTGTTTGTTCTTTTTAAGCTCCCACTCGCTCGATACTAGTTTTTCGACCTTGACAACCTCGCCCAGTATCATCTCTAGCCTTATAAAAATTTGTTTTAACCTATCTCCCGCCTTATCGTCTTGTAAAATTTCAGCGATCATATCCGCCATGATCCGCCCTTTCATTATCGGGTTGCGAAATTCGTGCAAGATATTGCGTAAAAAGAGCGCCCTAGCCTGTTTTATGGCGTCTATCTTTTGCATAGTCGTGTTAAATTCGCTAGCGATTTGGCCTATTTCGTCATTTGCCTCTACATTTATCAGCCTAAATTTATCCTCCTCGCCTGCTCTTCTTATCATATTTTTTAAATTTCTAAGCCTTAGCAGTTTTTTCAAAACGACTATAAAAAATGCGACCATTACTATATTTACTACGAGCCAAAGCACCCAAATGCCATTTGAAGAAATTTCTTCTAAATTTTCTAAAGGCACATCGTTTTTTGCTATGTCATCTTTGCTTGATATATTAAGCCCTGCCGCATCCATAATGCGCGAAAACATTTTTGGATCTATAGAAGAAAATCTAGGCACAAAATAAAACTTTTTGTTATACCTTATCATATCAGCATACGAGTCGCTATAAATTTTCTCTCCGCCTTGCCTGATCTTAATAGGATCAAGCTCGCTACTTTTAAGACCTATTTGCGCTAGCTGCTTAGCTGTGTCGCCCTCTGCTTGCCCTCGTATACGCATACCAAGCATAAAGCGCTCATAAGTATGATACTCTGCGTCTCTAATCTGCTTTTTTGATTCGATAAAAAATGCCAAATTTACCGTAATGAGTGCGGCAAAAAAGAAAAAAGATATGAGTTTGATGATAGATATATTACGCATTGATAAATTTATACCCTATACCGCGTACGGGGTGGATGAAGTGTGGATTTTTAGGGTCGTCGCCTATCTTTTGGCGCAAGCGCCCTATGGCTACGTCGATACTTTTTAGCCCGCTTTGAAATTTAGCCTGACCTAAATTTAACAAAATATCCTCTCTTGATACGACTATCCCCTCTTTTTCATAAAGGTAGATAAAGATGTCAAATTCTGCCTTTGTAAGCGCTATGGCTTCTCCATTTTTTAATATAGTGCGTCTTTGTTTATCTACGCAAAAGGTTTTGGAGTCATTGCCGGCTTGTATCCCTCGGCGAAGTATCGCCCTTAGCCTAAATGCAAGCTCTATTGGCTCATAGGGCTTTGCCATGTAGTCGTCCGCCCCAAGCTCAAAGCCCTTTATCTTATCTAGCGTTTCACTGCGAGCCGATGAGATGATGATAGGTAGCGATGGGTAGCTATGCCTTACCTGCTTGCACACCTCAAGGCCGTCCATATCAGGCAAGCCAAGATCAAGCACCAATGCATCAAAGGTATTTTTCTCATTTAAAATTCTAAGTCCCTCAAGCGGGTTTGTGACTATGGCTACGCTTATCTCGCTTTTTGCAAGTGCATATTTTAAAAGCTCGGCTAGTTCAAGGTCGTCTTCTATAAGTAAAACTTCTATCATAGTGGTGATTATATCAAATTTTAAATTTTGAAACTAAAAATATTTTTTTAGTTAATGTTACCAAAATCTTACCGTTTTTCGTGAGCCTGCGTGTTATGATTGCACTCATTGATCCAAGGGGGATGCCATAAAACACAGTGGCTTTGTGTTTTAAAAGGGCGTGGTTATTCTAGACATATCACCAAATGGCAAAAAACTGAAAGGTAAATTTTACATAGCGTGGCATGATCGCAAGTGATGATGCGATAAGCCAAGCTTAAAAAGTAGGCATTATTAAATGCCTAAAAAATAAATTTAAGGAGTTTAGAGTGAAAACATCTTTTTTAACTACAAGCAAGAGTAAATTTGCTCTTAGTTTGGCTGCGCTTATGGCTATGGCGACCTGTATAAGCGCGAGCGAGAGCTTGGAAGAGGCTTTGCAGGCAAGCACTATGGGTGCGACCTTATTTTCATACTACGATATGGACTCGACCGAGTACTTTCCACCAGCTAGCAGAACAAATAAAATTCGCGAGCACATCGGTGGTTTAGGTGCTGAGCTTAGGTTCTTAACTGGCTCTTACTATGGCTTTAAGCTTGGTCTTACGGCTCAGGGCTTAGTAAATTTTGCTCCGTCAAAGGCTGCAAAAGAGTATTTTGCCTATGACTGGAATAGCGAAGGTGTAGCACTTTCAGAGGCCTACTTAGGATATGAGAATGACTACATCGACTTTAAATTCGGCCGCCAGTACTACAACTCAAAATACACAGGCCTAGTGCCGCCGCTTGTGGCAACAAACACGGACGTGGGCTACAAAGAGGCATTTGAGGGCGTGAGCGCTAGGATAAAGCTTGATAGTATAAATACCGTTATCGGCCTAGCTGACTTTTGGAAATTTGCAGGTAGATCAAGCGCAGTAACTGGTGGAGATCACGGTGCGCCAAGGTTTAAAGATAGGGTTATCATCGGCGGCTTTGGACCTTACGGCTATAAATTTGACAATATCTTTAACTCGTTTGTAACATATAGCGGCATCCCTGGCGTCTCGCTCACGGCTGGCTACGCAAATGTCTCAGGCATCGAGTATGATGACGCAGCCAACTCAAAAGGCGATATAAATTTCTACTTCGCAGCAGCTGGTTACAAAACGCCTACGCTTTTTGAAAACGCGATCGTTGGCATAGACTTTATGTATAAAGGCTCAAGAACAAACGGTACTTTAAAAGAGAATTTCGACTTTAACGGCGATTACTATGCAGGTATGATAGGGCTTTATAATGCTTATGGCGCTGATTTTAGATACGCATACTCAACCGTTAGTAAAAACCAGATGTCGCTTCAAGGCATAGGAAACGACGTTGGCTCATTTACGGCCACTCCAATCTATGGTCCGTTTTTATTTATGAATTTTGCTGGTATGAATTTACATAAATTTAGCGCAGGCTACGACCTTAGCAATGTAGGCGCCGAGGGTCTTAGAGTGGATGCTGACTACTGGTATGGCAAACAGCACAATGGTAGCAACGTTCGCTCAGGCGGCCTTCATGGTCAAGCACCAGGAACTAGAATCGACGTAAAGGGCTGGGACGTGCAAGTAACTTACAAAGTCCCTGCGGTTAAGGGTCTAAAACTATCAGCTATCTATGAAACATTAGATAGAAAGCTAAAATATACAAACGGCAGCTCTAACGGCAAGACAAGAGATGAAGAGCTTTGGCTAAGAGTGTCTTATGACTTTGATATATTGAAATAAATTTGAAACAAGGAGTATAAAATGGTAGAAAATAACGAACTATCACGTCGCTCGTTTTTAAAACGTAGTGGCGCACTCACACTTGGCTCAGTTGCAGCAGGATCAGCGCTGCTAACAGGCTGTGATAACCCAAATAACCACCTCATCCATCCAGAAAAGGAGACCACAAAAGCACCTGATGTGCCAAAATGGCTAGGTGTCGAGCCTGAAATTTCAGACAAAGATATAAAAGAGACGCTTGAAACCGACGTGCTTATCATCGGTGCTGGCGTTTCAGGGCTTCACGCTGCGCGCGCTGCTACCGAAAAAGGCGCAAGGGTTATCGTCCTAGAAAAAGCCGGTCGCTTTCAGGTTAGAAGCGGTCAGTACGGCACTCTAGGCAATAAATTTCAAAGAGAGCTTGGTATCAAATATGACAAGAATGCGGCCATAAATGAACACTTAAAACAGATGGGCTACCGCGCCGATCAGCGAGTGTGGAACTACTGGGCGGATCACAGCGGCGAGGACTTTGACTGGATGATAGAGCTTGCTCCTGCGGTGCATTTTATGAAAGAGACCGATACGCAGCTTGATAGAAGTAAGATAAATTTGATGCTTATGCACTATCCACTCCCGGCCGGATACGACCCAAGTAAGGAAAACAGCCCAAGCTATCCAACTGTTATGTCCTTTTTACCTAGTCAAGAGCCGATGATGGAGCTAGTTTATGAAAAGTCTATAAAACAAGGCGCAAAGTATATCTTTAAAACTCGTGCGAAAAAGCTACTTCGCGACAAAACAACTGGCAAAATGCAAGGAGCGATCGCGCAAAATATGGCTGATGGCTCATATATTAAGATAAATGCTAAGTCGGTGATACTTGCTACGGGCGATTATATGAATGACCCTGAGATGGTAAAGACATTTGTGCCGTGGGTGGCAAATTTCTTCTGTCCGTTTCCAAACAGAGACTACAAAAACAATCCGACCAACACGGGAGACGGACACAAACTTGGCTCATGGATAGGTGCAAAGCTAGAAGACGGACCGCACGCACCAGTCGCTCACACGCTTGGCGGACCGCTTGGCGTTGATGCGTTTTTACTAACAAATGCAAAGGGAGAGCGCTTTACAAATGAAGATCTAAGCGGTCAGCAAGTCACTCAGCCGCTCTCTCGCCAACCAGGAGGCTTTGGCTGGCAAGTATTTGACTCTAAATTTCCAGAGCAAGTCGGCCTCATGGGCGTATCACACGGCAGTGTAAACCACTGTGTAGAAGATAATCCAAAGCTTCCACCTGACTGCCAGTGGGCGATAGGCAAAACATCATATATATCGGTAAAAGATATTGAAGAGATGCCTGATGTCATAAAAGCAAACACCATTGAAGAGCTTGCTAGTAAGCTCTACCCTGATAACAAAAAGGCGCAAACACAGTTTTTGGCGACCATAAAACGCTACAACGAGCTATGCGACAAAGGCCATGATGATGACTTTGGCAAGACCGCTAAGAGGATGTTTCCAGTCCGCCATGCGCCGTTTTATGCTGGCAAAATGGGAGTAGGTGCGAGCCTGGTCGTAATGGGTGGCTTTACCGTTGAGCCAAGCACTGCAAACGTGCTGGATACCGACTATAACGAAATTTCTGGACTTTATGCCTGCGGTAACGTTATGGGCGGACGCTTTTTGGGAGATTATCCAGTAGTTTTAGCCGGCACTAGCCACGGAACATGCCTATGCTACGGACGCTTAGCAGGCTATCAGGCTGCGGCAAACGCAAAAGGAGTACAAGCATGAGCAATAGAAAAAAATATACGATAATAGGACTAATAGTAGCCGCTATCGTGGGCTTTATAGCGTTTCACCAAATAGAGGCTGCTAGCCACAAGGCTGAATTTTGTATCTTGTGTCATAACATGCAGCCAGAGTACGACTCTTATACAAAAGGAAATTTGCTAGCTAAAAAGCATAAAGATGCAAATGTAACATGCCACGACTGCCACACTCCAACTATAGGTGAGCAGCTAAACGAGGTCAGGATGTATGCAACTGGCGACTTTGAGACACCAACAAAACAAAGAGGCTTTACTAACGAGCAGTGCACCAGCTGTCACAAGATAGCTGATATCAGGAAAAAGACCGCACACTACGGCCTATCTAACCCACATGAAGGCACTCACAATAAAGACAATGAGATGCTTCAGTGTCAGTCATGCCATGCCGTGCATCATCCGCAAAAGCTAAATACTTGTATGTCTTGCCACCCAATAGACTGGAAGGTAGATAGCAGCTGGAAGATGTATCCTCCTACTAAAAAATAATCTCTCATCCGCCTCATCTGGGGCGGATAATCTTTTTATCTAAAACTCCTTTAAATACGCAATTTTAACCTCTATCATTTTAATATTTTTAACTTTTCTTTCTAAAAAATAAACTTTTTACGAAAATTTGCATTTCTAGCGCAGATTTTTTCCAAAATTGGTGTAATTACTATAAAGACATTTTAAAAAGGAAGAAAATGAAAAAATTTTCATTAATAGTAACTAGCACTGCTAGCACGAGAGAAAGTTCAAATGGTGAGGTGATTTACCATGGCTAATGCATATATAGTAAATGATCACAGCCTAGTCATAAATGTGAGGTCAGGTTTTTTAACATATGGTAGAGCCATAGGTAGATTTGCACATGCGTGCCGTGAGAAAAATCAGACTGAGCATATAAAGTATCTTAACAAAACCCCAGCCACTATTAATCACTACAAGCTCCTAAGCGAGTTTAATGGCAATGGCAATATGAGAGATGCTAACGGCAAAGATGATGAGCTGCATAATATGGCTTTTGTAAAGAATTTACTTAAAGGCTTTCAGGATAGCTTTAAAGAAGACTATGGCAAGCAATCCTACACACAAAAACGACAAGGTAAAGATATAGTTATACGTAGAGCTTGGCGCAAAGATATGGCTAGTTTTTGTGAAGTCATCATCACATTTGGTACAGACAGAGAAAAGGAGCCAAAAGAAGGGCTAAACGACGAAGAGTCAAAATTTATAAATGAAAACATATGCATGGATAGAGTTATGAGATTTGTAAATGCATACTGCGCGAAGTATGGCGCAAAGTGTCTGCTTGTGGCTGAGCATAATGACGAAAAGACCAAGCAC
This sequence comes from Campylobacter concisus, assembly GCF_015230015.1. Lineage (GTDB taxonomy): Bacteria > Campylobacterota > Campylobacteria > Campylobacterales > Campylobacteraceae > Campylobacter_A > Campylobacter_A concisus_AF. Next base: position 39,405 of record NZ_JAAKZC010000018.1, read on the forward strand.
TATCATATCTTTTTTACAAACTACAACTTTGAGAAACATGCAAATTTGAGATTTAGCGGCAGGTCAAAAACAGCAAAATTTGGTAAAGAGCTACAAGATATGGGAGCAGAGGCATTTGAAGGTCAGGTACTTCGTGGTAAGTCAAGTAAAAATAGACACAAGAATTTAACCCAAATGCACCAAATAGCAAGTGAATATAAGAGCGAGAAAGAGTTAAAAGAGAAAATTCAAAAGCTTATAGAAGCGGAAGCAAATAAGTATATGCAAAAGAAAGAGCCTTTGTTGGGCGACGAGTACTTTAGGTTAGAGCCAAATGAAAAAAGAGCTTTAATAGTAGGTCTTAGAAATTCTGTTTTTGAACAAATGCAAGAAAGCATAACCATCACATCTGATGAGCAGCTAAAAGAAAAGGTAGAACTTCTTGATGGGCAAGTAACAGAACAAAACAAGATCATAGAGGAAGATAAAAAGAAAAGCTTAGAAGTCTTAAAAGAAAAAGAGCAGCTAGAAAAAGAGCTAGATGATTTAAAAGAGATTCAAGCTGAGCAAGACAAAGAGATAATGCTTCTTAAAAATAGAGTAAAAGCACATACTAATCAGCAAACAAAGATAGATGAACAAAATGCATTGATAGAGAGTAAGAATAGAGAAAATCAATCTCTAGCACGTAAAAGCAAAAGCTTGCAAAAAGAAAATATCAGGCTAAGAGACTTTAATGACAAAAGCTTAGGTCTTTTACTTGAAATAGCAAGCACCGATCCTGAGCTAAAAGAGATAATAGTAAATGAGATGCCAGAGTTGAGTGGTAAATTTACAAAAGATGATGCATTGATGGAGATGGGGTAGCTAGCATTCTTAAAATTTACAATGCGTAATCTATAAATTTAAGCCACCAAAGTAAGCTAGCCGTGTAAATTTTACCAAGTAAATTTACACTGGCTTGCTTACAAACTTGCGGTATATCCTACGCAACACTCCTATATCTCATATAGACATACTCATAAATTTTCTATCTGCACGCCGAGATACTTATATCATCATAACACTCAGGTAGCTCGCCCCAGAGCGTATCGCAAAAAGATAAGACCAAGCATTGGCACGTAGTATTGATACGATGTGAGGTTTGACCCTGGGCGCAAAAACTCCGCCAACTCTCAAAGGTCGCTCTCTAGCATTTGTAAATTTAGCCATTTATATTTTGCTTGCTATTTTAGCATTTTATGGGTATGGATTGTTATTTTGGGAGAAAGAAATTTTATGAGTAAAATTTTGAGAGAGGTTTTTGCATGTATTAAAGTAATATTTATCTTAAGCAAAAACTTAGACCTTTTATCGGCAAATGTCATTTTTAATGGATAAAGTTTTGTTTAGGTTGTATCTTTGTAAATAAAAATTTTGCCCGTCTGGCTAAGACCTTACAGCAAGCTCGGACCGAGCTTGCTAAATAAGTTTATCAACATACTAAAAATGTTGATAAATATACTAGAAACTGGCATTAAATTTTCTTGGATTATAACAAACAAATTCATAATGTAACATACTGCATGTGATGTAATATGCAGTACATGATGTAACATTCAGTATGTGATGTCACATGCAGCACTTGATGTAATGTATAGTACATAATGTAACATGCAGTAGGTGACGTAACGTATAGTATGTGATGTTATGTATATTTTCGCAGATGAGAGAGTATTAGGATGGGTGGATATTTATTTTTAGAAAGATATTATTGAAGTTGTATGTCTAAAAAGCGCTTGGTGTATATCTAATAGTAATGATTATAACAGCCTTATCTTTTTCATTGACCCTATAAATCACTGTATAGTTTTTAACAAATAGCTGTCTATAGCCCATATTGGCATATCTGCCAACTTTTCTAATAGCACCACGATTTGGCATCTCATCTAGACTAAGGATAGTGTTTTTGATAGCCTCTAGCGTAGAGTTTGCAGCACCTGACGAGAGCAAAGATAGTGCGATATATTTATATATTGCTTCAAGCTCTTCATAAGCTTGTGGTGAGATAAGAACTTTATACTTACTCAAGATACTTATCTTTTAAACTAGCAAAAACGTCTTTTGCTTCTAGCATCTTTGTATCTGCTGTTATCTTGGCTTCAGATGATGCGATGGCGCTATCTATATCGGCTGTGGCTACTAGCTTATCGTATGTCTTTATGCTCATCACAACCAAGTCTCCATAGCCATTTTTAGTTACAAATATTGGTTCATCCTTGCTATTGCATAGCTGTGAAATTTCATTTGTGTTTCTAAGCTCTTTTATAGGTACTATTTGAGGCATATGCTATTTCCTTTTAATAATATGACATGATTATAGCATAATTATGATATAAATTTAGATGGCTTGTCCAAATTTCTAATAGCACACCATTTCAACTTTTGCCTTTAATACACTAGCATTTATATTTGTAGCATATGTTCCAAGTAAAATTTTATACTGCTTCTCGTGCCCTACTATTTGAGCTATGATATTTGGCTCTACTTCTTGTTGGACAAGCGTATCTATAAAATAGTGCCTAAACGAGTAAAAAGTCTTTTGTTTATCGCTGCTTATTAGCTTTCGTTGTATTTGTGATCTAAAAATTTCTGAAAAGTCTTTATTGCTTACTTTAAAGATGCTTTTATTTGCACTAGCTCTTTGTTTTACAAACTCCATTAGACCAAGCTCTATTAACTTACTATGCACTGGCACAAGTCTTATGGAATTTATATTTTTGGTGCTCTTGCCATCATCTCTATTTACACTAAAGCAAAGTATGTTATTGTGTTGCACGATATCACGTGCTCTTAGCTGAACTATTTCGTTTATCCTCATGCCACTATATGCTGCTATCATGGTTATATAGTATAGATCATTTGCGCTTATGCGATTGCTTGGCGACTTGTTGGTCTCTTTAAAATTTTGGACTATTTTAAAGATAGCATTAGCCTCTTCCTTGCTATAAGGTAGCACCTTGCGCTCCATTGGATTTATCTCTACTTTTACGTTTAGGTCATTTACGATGCTCTTACTTATGTAGTCACTGTTATAGCAATACTTAAAGAACTGCACTACTCTTATCATATATTTTTGTATGGTTACTTGTGATAATTTGGCATCATTTTTGCCTATGCGTATTATCTGCTCTAAGCTTTTGTCTTTATATTTGGCTTTTTGGTTTAGCTTGGTTGGTATGAGGACTAAAGTATTTCTAAATTTAAGTAGATCATCTCGTGATATGGTTGTGATATCCTTGCTTGGATGAAAAAATTTAAATAATATATTGCCTACAATATTTACCAGGTCCATAGTGCTACTTGACCACTTTTGGCTAACGCTAGTGTTAGCCGTAAAATTTTCAAATGCTGTTTTTAGTGTGATGATCTCCCTACTCTCTACCTTTCTTTGACTAGTAGAGCATGGCACTATCTCGTATTCTTGGACTGCCTCATCATTTAAGCTGCCCACAGCAAAGCTACTATCTCCCACTTTTATGCGCTTGCCTATTAGATGGCTATCACTAGTTAGTATCTGTTCTACACTTCTATCATCACCTTTTATTTTTACTAACTTAAGAGGAGTGTTAAGTCCGTATTGTTGCTCGGCAGTTGCCATTATGGCATGTGAGAAATTTTTAGCTAGACTTTTAACATCTTCTTTTTTAAGAGGTAGCCCATTCGCTTCATCTAGAGCGTTGATATTATCTTGAAAACTCTCTATATCATTTGGCTCAAAGATATAACTTCCATCTTGTTTGCTTAAGAATTTAAGTCTTTTAGACACAAGGTTTGCGCTCTTGTCAAGCTTTGATATTAGGTAGTTTAGGGACAATATATGTTTTTCAAGCAGGGTTTGAGCTATGCTTGCTTTATCATCTTGGTTTATGGCTTTATCTAGACTATTAGATAAAATTTTAGCCATGCTATTTAAAGTCTCATTACTTTTATTAAGTAAATCAGGAAAGGTATTATCTTTTAAAGCCTCTTTAAAATGCTTATTTAGCGCATCTGCAAAGTCAATATCTATCTTTTTATCATAAAGTGAATGCTCTTTTATGCTCTTATCGATCTTTGCCTGCATAAAGCTATCGACTAACGAATCTATAATTCCCTGATTTAGCTTCATATCAACTGCCTTTGTTATGAGATAGATATATCTATCATAAATTCTAGCAGATTTTCTGGCTTTTAATAAGGAATAAGTCCCCAAGGAGAAAGATAGCTCTCTTGAGCACTTTAAGACTTTTCTTGCGTTTGGTGCGATGACGCTTCGGTAGTAATAAACTCCATTGCGGTTTTTTAGATGTACCATGGATTTATAGTGGAACAAAAGTGGGACACTTGGCTAGTGCTTATTGGGAAAAGTTGTTTGTAATGGCGATGTAGCAAGGCCTTAAGCGATATTTAAAAATTTATCTCATAAGCCGGAGGTCGGGAGTTCAAGTCTCCCCCGTGACACCATAAATACCTAAACTACGATGTTTCTACAATATTATATTGCAGTCACCTTTCATAAAATATAGCTTAATGTTTGTAGCAAAATAAAATTTTATGTAGCAAATTTTTAAGCTTGCAGTAATTTTAGCATGTTTTTTGTAAAAATTTTAAAATTTTACTAAGACATCAAAAGCCATGTGAGCTTGTGCGGAAATTATAAAAAGCCAACTTGTTATATAT
>NZ_JAAKZC010000019.1 GCF_015230015.1 Campylobacter concisus
GATGGATAGAGGTTATTATTTTGAAAGTGATAATTTGGAATGCTCAGAATACAAAAATTTTAAATACACAAGTTGCTTTACTCCTACTTACAAAAGTGGCTTTTACACAATAGAAGGAAATCCGCATCAATATTGCTTCTCAAATAAAAAAGTTGATATCGATGGAAAAAATAAAACACTTAACAAAAAAGATTTTGAAAATTTGATAGATAAAATGCTAGACAATATAAATTTCAGAGAAGCGATAGATACGTTAATGATAGTAAATACCTTGTCTATAAGCTACTACTCAATGAGATTACTTGCAACAGTTTTAGAAATTTTAACGCAAAAAAATGAATCGGACAATAAGAGAACTGGAATAAAAAGAACTACTTATGAAAAAGATTTTATTAAGCAGCTCAAGAAAGAAGTAAAACGACTCATAGGAGATAATTCTAGTTTAAAAGAAAAAGAGAAAAATATATTAGGCAGAATTGACAATATATTTAATCTACCAAACAATGATAAGTTATTATCATTGTTTGATGAAAATACAATTAAATTAAACGAGTTAGATAAAAAGTGTATTATGCTTAGGAATCATTTCTTACATGGAAATGTGTCCATAACTAGCATTCTTAAAAATCAAGACGAGATAACACAAGTAATGTTTATATACTTAAAATTAAATACATTGATAAATGCTGCAATATATAGCAGTATAGGATACAAAGGGATAATAAGAAATTTACCAAAACTTTTTATGGATTACAAAAATATAGAAGAGCTCCAGAACGAAGAGTATTTTATTTCTATAAATCAATAGATAAAACTTACAAAATTTCTAGTAGCCTTAGATCGAATTAATATTGTTAAGTTTCTCATTTTTTACATTAAGGCAAAAAATGAGATTTTTTATGAAAATTATGAGATAGGTTAAAGGGTCTTCAAAGGCTTATTAAATGTCTTTAAATTTATTTTTTGAGAGCTTGAACGTATCTTACCTTTGATAGGATACTCTCTTATGAGATCTTTCGATTTTTAAATATTCAATAGTATTTAAAGTTTATTTGACGAATTTTTATGCTTTTTAAGGGTTAAATCTTGCATTTAAAATGATAGTATGCAAAGCCCGATTTTTTTCTCCACTATCATTTTAAATGCAAGATACTGCCATTTTAAATGCGCGCCGATAAATTGACTACTGATTTTAGGTCTCGCAAAGCTTGCCACTAAAATCAGAGCCGAAATTACTCGTTCATGAAATTTTAAAATTTACTAGAAATTTTCGCGTTATATTGTTTAAATTATCAACTACTTATATGTGCTTTTTGTACTTTTAGGATTATAAATTTATCTAGCCCTAAAGTGAGATTAGGGCTAGAGTATGGATTATTTTTTAGCTACAAGAGCGTTTTTTAGTACATCATCGATCGTATCTACGGCGATGATCTTCATGTCGCCTTTTACTTCAGCTGGGATATCGACAAGGTCGCGATCGTAGTTTTTGCGAGGTATCAGAGCTGTTTTGATGCCAGCTTTGTGAGCGGCGATCAGCTTCTCTTTTAGCCCGCCGATAGGTAGCACCCTGCCACTTAGCGTGATCTCGCCAGTCATCGCCACATCGTGTCTTACTTTTGTATCAGTAAGTATCGATGCGATCGCCGTTGTCATCGTGATGCCAGCGCTTGGACCGTCTTTTGGCACCGCACCCTCTGGCACGTGCAAGTGCAGATCGTAGCGTCTATAAACGTCGCTGGCTTCTAGCTTGTGTTTGTCATCGTCAAATTTTGGCACGATATTCATCGGCACTTTTAGCTTTTTATTATCGATCAGCACTTTTACAACGCTAAATGCGATGTGAGCGCTCTCTTTCATCACGTCGCCTAGCTGACCGGTGATCTGCATGCTGCCTTTGCCTTGGATCCTGATAGCCTCGATCCTTAGCACGTCGCCTCCGACACTGGTCCACGCGAGGCCATTTACCAAGCCGATCTGATCTTTTTTATCTGCTGGCTCGATCTCATAGACCTTTTTCTCTAAAAACTCTTTTAAATTTTTAGCCGTGACGCTGATCTTGCCTTCGTTCTTTTTGGTGAGGATATTTTTAGCGACTTTTCTTAGTATGTCAGCGATCCTGCGGCGTAAATTTCGCACGCCACTCTCTCTTGTGTAGTCGCTAATTATTAGCTCAAGTGCCTCTTTGCTGATACTTACATCGCTTGGTTTTAGGCCGTGCTTTTTAAGCTCTTGGGGCAAGAGATATTTTTTAGCGATCTCAAATTTCTCTTGTGGGGTATATGAGCTAAGCTCAATAAACTCCATCCTGTCGCGAAGTGCAGCTGGTATCATGCTCACGTCATTTGCTGTGGCGATGAAGATGATCTTGCTAAGATCGATGTTGAAATTTAGGTAGTAGTCTCTAAATTTGTTGTTTTGCTCTGGGTCTAAAATTTCAAGTAAAACAGCGGTCGGATCGCCTCTGTAGCTTCTGCCAACCTTGTCGATCTCGTCTAATACAACCACTGGGTTCATCTGCTTGGCTTCTATGAGTCCTTGCACGATGCGGCCTGGCATAGCGCCTATATAGGTGCGGCGGTGGCCTCTTAGTTCGTTTACATCCTCAAGTCCGCCAAGTGCGATCCTAACTAGCTCGCGCTTTAGCGCCTTTGCGATTGAGTTTGCAAGGCTGGTTTTACCCACACCTGGAGGGCCTGCAAAGCATAAAATGGCGCCATTATTTACCTTTTCGCCAACGCCCCTAAGCTCCAAAAGCTCACGCAATGCAAAATACTCCTCTATGCGCTCTTTTGGCTTCTCTAAGCTGTAGTGGTCGGCATTTAGGTGCTTGCTCACTTCGGCGATAGAGGATTTTTTCTTAGCTATATTTTCAAATGGGATCTCAAGTACCCAGTCAAGGTAGCTCTGCAAAGTGTTTGCATCGGCCGAGTCTGGGTGCATGCGAGAAAGCTTATCTATTTGTTTTTTGATCTCTTTATAGGCGTCCTCAGCCATAAATTTCTTCTTAGCTTCAAGCTTTTTGCGGTACTCTTCAAGCTCCTCTTCTCGGCTAGTGTCCGCCCCAAGCTCAGCTTGAATTTGCTTTAGCTGCTCTTTTAAAAAGTACTCTTTGTTTGTCTTGTCGATCTTTGAATGGACTTTGTTTTTTATCTCTTTTTGAAGCTTGTTTGCCTCGATCTCTTCGATAACGTAGTCGATGAGCTTTAGTAGGCGCTGCTCTAAATTTTCTTCTATAAAAAAGCTATAAGCGATCTGCTTTTTTAGACGAAGTGCGCTTGAGACTAGGTCGCAAACCCTGATCGCTTCAGCGCTCTCTTCGATCGTTTTTAAAAGATCAGGCGGGAAAAAGTGGCTAAACTGCGAAAGCTCTCTTACCTTTTCTCTTAAAACCACGATGAGAGCGTCAGTTTTGACCTGTGATGGGCGCTTGACGTGGAGCATATCGACGATACCACGGAGTGGATTTATGCCTGATTGTTTTAAAATTCTGCCCTTGTCGATGCCCTGAAATAGCACCTTCACACGGCCATCTGGCAGTGGCACACGGCGCATTATCGTGCCGATCACGCCTGCGTCATATATACCGTCAAAGTCTCTAGCGCCGTCTTGCTGGGGCTTTGTAGGCACGACAAGGATCGGCGTCTCCTCTTGTATAGCTAGCTCAAGAGCTTTTAAATTTTCTTCGTCGCTCAAAAAAAGCGGCGTTATCATAAATGGATATAAAAATAGCTCGTCTTCAACGATGATAGGAATTTCGGTTGGCAAGCTTTTGTTTTCGTTTATTTGCAAAATTTCTCCTATTCAAACAGTTTTCTATACCATGCCACGTCAGGTTTGATAAGGTCTGAGTTTTTAAACGGCGACTCTTCTAGCTTTTGCTCGTAAATTTTAGCCGAAACGTCACGTCCAGTTCTCTTGTAAAGATCTGCTATTTGTATGTCTAAGAAGTAAAGCGCTAGTTTAAATTTGATGAGCATAGTCTCGATAAGTGGCTTATACTCGGTATTTGGATACATATAAAGAAATTTCTCGATCTCAGTTACGCTATCTTCCATGAGCTTTTGGTTGCGGTTTGGCTGGGTAAATGAGTCAAAATTTGCTTTTATCTTTAGATACTGAGCAAATTCTGTTTTTGGGCCGTTATCGCCGTATCTTTTGATGTATTCATCAAGATAGTGATTTGCCATGAGATACTCTTCGTCATTTGCATGAGCTTGGGCAAGGATGAGTAAAATTTGCTCCAAAAGTGGGCTTGCAACGTGCTCGCTAGCCATTGAAACGTAGTGTTTATCAGCTGACTCCAGATCGCCATCTTTTATGTCAGCGATGACTTGAGCGTACCACTCGTCTGGAGTTAGATTGTAAAGTTCGGTGTATTTTTCAGCACAACCACTAAAAAGCCCTAAAAGAGCTACTACTGCTAGAAATTTAGAAAATCTTTTCATGCTTTTCCTTAAAAATTTTAAATTCGCTTATTTTACATTTTTTGGCATTATTTTTGTATAAATTTTTTAAAACTATGCTAAAATAAGGCAATTTTACAAAACAGGAGTTAGTATGATTTTTAGTGTTAAAAGCCCTATTTTAGGCTTCGAGCATATCAAGACGATGGAACTTATTGAGCTCGATAAATTTTTTGTTAAGCTAGCAAGTAAAGATGATGAAACATCTTTTACAATGATAAATCCTTTCGCGTTAAGAAGTTATGAATTTGACATCCCAAGCTACTATGAAGAGCTTATGGATATCAAAGAGAGCTCGCAACTTAGAATTTACAACATCATCGTAGTTGCCCTCCCACTTGAGAAATCAACCGTGAATTTCGTGGCTCCTATCGTTTGCAATATGGACAATATGACTTTATCTCAAGTAGTGCTTGACGTTACAAAGTATCCACAATACGGACAAGCTGAAATGATAGAAAATTTCATACAAAAATAACAAACAAGGACGTTTAGAGCTCTTAGCTCTAATTACATTAAGGAGATTGTAATTTGAAAATTCTTTTTTTATTCCTATTTTCTTTTATCTATGTTTTTGGCGATGTTGATCCTGATGCTCTTGTATTGCCAGCTAGTGTCGGTGAGTGCTCCGCAGAGCAAACTGCAAGCTGTAACGGAAAAGTTTGCAAGATCGACTTTGATGGCATGAAGCATTGTGTTACTGGTGCTCAAAATACATGGGTGGTATATCCATCAGATCCAACTTCAAATAATAGCCAATCAGTAACACTAGACGGATATCTTGATAATAACAATCCAGACAATACACTTAGTAAGCAAGATAAATTTACAAGAATTTTTGGCGATATGGACGTTATCGGAGCCAGTGTTATCATGCCAAGGGTACTTGGCTATAACTTTGATCCAAAGGCAAGTGCTGCTGGAGGCGATCCTTTGGTTGAAACCTCTCAGATTGTTGAAAAGACATATGTCAATGAAGAGTCGAGCCTAGCTGGTAGGAGATTTAAAAACTCATCTCGCGCGACTTTTAAATTTGAAAATAAAAGTGAATTTGAACGAAATAATATAGATGGTAAAAAGATAAAATACGCAAGGCTTTACTGGGGCGGTGCTATATATGGTGAACGAACTGCAGAATACCAGCTGCTAAAGAATTTATTTGAAGATATTTTTGGCTACTCAAGCGTTAAATTTAAAACACCAAAAGGAATATATACTGTAAAAGCTGATTATAATGATATTAAGTGGGAGAGTTCATTTACTTCTTATAATAAAAACTCAGTGCCAAGAGATACTTACTACCCATACTGCTATCACAAAGATCACCCAAATGATACTACCTATGCAAATTGGTGCGGTGATCCAAGTGGCAATTACAAAGATGCAGTTCACTATAATACAGCTGACCCAAACAAAACAGCCCAAAGATCAAATTTGGGTGCAAGAAGTGGTGCATCATACTTTGTCTATCAAGCAAGTGCTGATGTAACTAAACTAGTACAAGATAGCCTTGGTACAACTGAGGCTGGCAGGACATTTGCAGTTGGTAACATCGCATCAACTATCTTTAAACTATCTAGGAACTACAACTATAATGTAACGATAAGTAATGAAACAAGGACTTTAACCTTATCTTATGGTGCGGTTTTATATGGTGATGGAGGCTGGATATATAGCTATGTGCCATCTCAGTTTGGTGGTTGGAGCTTAGTTATAGTTTATGACTTTGGTGAGAAGGTTGGAGAGGACAAACACATAAAACCAAGGGATGTTAATATCTATAGTGGTATGGCAAATATCTCGCCTAATGTCGAAAGAAATAAGGTATTACAAAGTGCACAAAAAACAGAGATAAATTTAAAATTTGAAGACTTTTTTACTCCATCTGCTGGAACTATAGATTCTAGTTTGGCATTTATGGGTTTTGGTGGACGCAAAGAGATTATAGGTGAGGATATAATGATAAAAAAGAAAGATGGTCCATTCGAGAGTCTTTTTACTGCCGCATCTCCGTCAGGATTAAATTTACAACACAATCAGTTTGACTCATCTATAACGAGATTTGGCAAACTTGCCAATGTAAATAAAAAATATAATGCAATGATGGATCTAGATATATTTGATATATCAAATTTCATGTCACATAGGCAAAGTGAGGTTGATATTAAGTTTAACGTAAAGGCTGAAAAGATAGGTGACAATATCCAAGGTGATAGGATAAATCTCGGAATGGCTGGTTTTTCAACGATACTTTATGACCCTGATGTTTGTTATGAAGAAAAGATTTTTATTACCAAGGAAGGTAAAAATGCAGAAGGTAGAACTATATATATTGATGATAAAAATGTAACTAAGGAAGGCCAAGGTACTACTTCAGTAAAACCTGGAACCTTGATAAAAGTATTAACTACTATAAAAAATAAAGGCAACGAAGATGCACGAAAAGTTCAAGTAAAAGTCAACATTGATCCTAAATTTATGAGCTATGTGGATAAATCTGGTTGTACGGAAATTTTTAAACCTAGTGGATCAACCGTAGCATGCCCTATGGACGATAATGGAGCGCATTATTTTAAGAAATTAAGTGATTATAATCTAAGGTATTACGTCGGCCAAGACGCTAATAGCTCTCAAGGTGGTACAATAGAAAGATCATATCGATATCCAACGGATATTAGATTTGTAGGGACTGTAGGTGCAAATTCTGAATATCGTAAGATAGGCTATGAAGCTGAATATGAAAGTACTATCGCTGGTAAGACCATAAAATATAAAGGCAAGATAAATGAATGTGTACCCACAAACTATAGTTTAACGGTAACTAATGAAGATGAAAATAACTTCTATCCGCGAAGTAAAGCAGATGACGCAGGTCCAAATTTTAAAAATAGACTTTTTACAAAGATAGCAAACAAGCCTTTTGATATCACGATATCAAACTATGATAAGACTAGCGGGGCTTTAAAAGCACCTGACTCAAATACCGACGTGACGTTAAAGCTAGTGACTGATTGTAGCTCAAATAATTCGGTCATACCTGAAAAAACTTATAATTTTACTACCGCGACACACACTCTTACAAAAAGCGTAACAGTGCCGATACCATATCCAGCTCTTCATGTAAAGCTTAGTTATCTTAATAAGCTTACAAATTTAACTGATGAAAAATGCGAAGACTTTGATACTTTTGCTGTTAGACCAGCTAAATTTGATATTTATGATTCGCCTAATGGCCCTATGATAGGTGGTAAAAGTCATACTGATTTTATAATCGGTGCTTATGATGCTAAAGGGGACCTTACAAAAGGATTTATAAGTACTGCAAGTAGTGATATGAAGGCTGGTGATGGAGCGCAACTACTACCTAAGGTATTTGCTGGCTGCACTCTACCAGCAGATCTATCAGACAAAGATAGCAGAGAAAATAAATTTGAGATAAGCTTCAATAACCCAAATAAGGCTATCGGAGTTATTACAAATATTAGCACTAACAAGGTAGGACTTTCTTTCTCAGACATCGGAGATACAAATTTTTACGCTATGGACTCAGTTTATACAAGCGTGGATCAAGATACAAATCATGGAGATGACTGCGTAAAATCGTATAGTAGAGACTCTAGGAAAAACCGAAATAATCCACTGGATTTATACAATAATGATTTATCAATAGATCCAAATAATCCAAGTCACGATCCAGATGGCATGGGTAGGATAGGTTGTAATATAGTGTTCGAAGAACAACACAATCAACTAAATTTTATCCCAGAATATCTTGATGTGAGTGATTTTGAGATCATATCAAGTGACTTTTCATATATCTCAAATGAGGAAACTTTGTGGTCACCGACATTAAAATTTAAAGTAAAAGCAATGTTGTCTAATGAAAATCCAAGAGCTTCTGGCGACAACACAGCGCATCTTTATAAAAGTGGCTGCTATGCAAGTAATGCTGTCTTTAATATAAAGGTAGGGGATATAATACCTAACTATATAGACAACAATGGGTCAAAATTAAGCAGTGGTGAAGATGGTGTTAAAAAGCTAAATAGCGAGATATTATTTTTTGGTACTACTGATCAAAATGCGATTGTTCAAAAGCTAAAAGCATCACCTCATGACGGCGGCTATATGGTAAAAAAAGAGGCTTTTAGAAGTGATGGCACAGCTGAGATAGATCTCAAATTTAACTTCAAGCGCGAAAAAAATGTAGCTAAAAATCCTTTTGAGGTAACAAGTGATATATTTACTTTTACAAAATTAGCCGAAGATGAAAATAGCATAAATAAAACAAAAGGTAGCCAATACTTAAAACCATCTAGGAAAACATCGGCGAAATTTTACTACGCTAGGACATATGCACCTTACTATGAGGGACCAAACACTGGCTTTAAGGCAAAAATTTACTACGGAGTGTATTGCAATGGTTGCGATGAGAGTAAATTTATGTTGCAAAAACCAGGATCAAGCGCTCGCTGGGAGGAGTTTGCGGGTACGCACTCATGGTATGTAAATCCTCTGCACGATGCTAGTTATGGCAATGTCGATAGTTACAGCTTTTCAAATCACACTACACGAGATACAGCCAAAGAGACAGCACTTAGTGACGGCATCAGCTACATTTATGTAAAAAATAACCGAGCAGTTACAGATATAGCCAAAATGCATACAAAAAACTGGCTCATATATAATGAATTTGATAAAGATGCGGTGACAAATGATTTCACAGTGAGATTTCTCGTGCCAAATGGCGACTGGGCTGGCAAGACCTTAAAAAGTGGCTCTGGCAAAGGTGACGTGGGAAATGTCATAGGTGGCGAAAACAACTTTAATGATCTAAGCGATAAGACAAATAGGAGAATTTCTTGGTAAAAAGAGGCTTTTCTCTTATAGAGCTTATCCTCTCGATAGTCGTTGTGGCGATCATCAGCACGTCGATACCACTTGTACTAAAGACCACATCTGAGCTAAATCAAAAGGCGGTTACACAAGAGAGTTTGATGAATGCTAAGACGTATATGGGCCTTATCTTAAAAGCTCCTTTTAGCGACAAGGTCATCAAGGTCTCGACAAATATCGGCGGCAGTAGCGCTGAGACGGCTTACTTCTTTCCTATCATCTTAAAGCCAGGTGATCATAGAAACGAATTTTATAAGATAAATAAAATAACAGGCGACGGACATAGAGTTTTTGCCTATGAAAATTCACCAGATCTAGCACCTGATACGGCAGTGAGGTCTGTGGATTACTATGGCAGAATATTGGATAAAAATTTAAACACAACAAATCAAAATAGAGACTATATAGTTGGCTCAGACTATAATGTAATTGTGAATGAGAGCAATGGCTGGTTTAAGCCAAAATTACCATTAAAAATAAAAAGCAGCGACGTAAAAGAGATAATTGTAACTGCTATTTCATATAAAAATGACACAAAACAAGAGACGAAATCAGTGCTAAGAGCTTATGCTTTTAACCTAGGTGAGGGCGGCTCGCTAAATACGAAAGCGTGGAAATGAAAAGAGCCTTTACACTTCTTGAGCTAGTAGTAGTCATCGTCGTACTTGGTATCATCGCTATGATGAGCTTTAATGCGATAATGAACATCTACTCAAACTACTTTCAAACAAAGACAGTAAATGAGCTCGAGACGCAAACGGAGATCGCGCTGGAGCAAATTTCAAAGAGGCTAGAGCACCGCATAAAACCAAGCGTGATCGCTAGAAAAACTGATGGAGCTTTTTTGGCGCTAAATGATAATAGAGTAAATTTAGATGCTAAGTATGAAATTTTAGAATTTATCCCCTATGCGTATGAGATTTTTAATGACGTTATATCTCTTGATGCTAATGACAATGTCATAGAGCAGGACGGAAAGCCAGTTGTTGGACGATATAGCGGCTACGTAGATCTTGCTAATAGTTCGCCAGCAACTGGTCTGATAAGTCCTGGAAGTAATTTCACTACTGGAGTGGTCGAGACTATAAAAGATCTAACTTGTAGGGAAGATACAAATGCCACTTGTGTGGATTTTACAAAAAAGGATGGCGGCGTTGTAGCGATATTTTCTGATGTTTATTACAATGTGCAAAGCTCTTTTGGCTATAGCAATGGAACTGTGCCTGTTGATCTAGATATAGCAAAGGTTGGTGTAAAAGGCGGTCAAAGTGGTTTAAACGGCAATACGCTAGAAATTTCAGGTTTTGGTGGCAAGCAAATTTCAGAGCAGTATCATCTAGCCTACACAGCAAACGCCATAGTACCAGAGCAAAGCGCTGATCCAAAAGATACAGCAAATGGCGTCTTTGATCTAAATTTATACTACGACTATCGTCCATGGATGGGAGAAAAATATAAATCAAATGGTGAAAAAGCAACCCTTGCCAAAAACGTTACGAGGTTTGTTTTTACTGAAAAAAATGGCGTCATCGTGCTAAAACTTTGCATGAGAGCAAAAAACTCAGAGATAACCATCTGTAAGTCAAAGGCGGTCTATTGATGAGGCGAGGATTTACACTCATTGCGGCGATATTTTTTGTGGTTATCGCAAGCTCTATTTGTATGCTAGCTCTTTCGATCGCCAGTACTTCAGTTAAGCAAAATAGCGAAATTTATCTAAGAGAGCAAAGTGAGCTAGTAGCCCGCGCTGCGACTGAGTACGCCATGCTAGCTATCATAAGCAATGACTTTTATAAAACTGGAGCAGTTTGCCTTGGCGACGAGCACAATCCGATAAGTGGTGAATTTGGCGACCTTTTTACCTTTAAAGTATTTGTAAAATATTTTGGCGATATGGGCATTTGCTCTGGTGACGCAGTTGCTGCTACCGGAGTAAATCAAGGCACGATAATGCTCGATGTTTTTGTCAGCTCAAAACCTGGAAAAGCCTCAAATCCTATAAATTTTCACAAACGAACTCTTCAAAAACTTTAAAATTTTATAAAGATTTTACTTTAATTTGCTTTTAGTTTCGTCGTGTTATAATCATCTTACTTTCTATAAAGGAGATTGCGATGAACATAAGCATTGTAGGAAAACAATTTGAGCTAACAGAGCCCATCAAAAACTATATCCAAGACGCTTTTGACACCCTTGGCAAGTACAACCTTGACATCATCTCAGCAAGATGTGTAGTAGGAGCAGATGAAAAGCAAGGCAAAAAGGGCTTTAATGCAGAATTTTCTCTAAATATGGCCCACAAAGATACGATAGTCGTCCGCCAAAAAGATAAAGACTTATACGCAGCGATCGATCTTGCGGTTGAAAAGGCTTCAAAAGTTTTAAGAAGAGAGCATGATAAGAAATTTACTGTAAAAGGTAAGGCTGATGATAAAGATTTTCGCTCGAGAATAGGCGAAGAAAAGATCGAAGGCGTCGAGGAGATCGTGCCTATGGAGCTTGAAATTTACAAACCGCTAGAGATCGAAGAGGCACTTGATAAACTAAAATCAAGCGATAAACAATTTTACGTATTTAACGATGTCGATGCCAAAATGCGCGTCATCTACAAAAGAACAGACGGAACTTTTGGTCTTTACTAAAACTAGGGGCGCTTTGCCCCTAAATTTATTATCCACTTTTAACTCTTGTTTTAAATTTTATTTTGTGTTTTTTGGTGTTTTGTGTCATTGGCAGAATTTTCATGGACAAGCTCTAAGTTTAACTTGCAAATAATATAAAACTGCGTAATAAATTTAAAAAGCATTCGTTGAATATTTTGTTGTTTAAAAATGGTGCATAAATTTAAGAACATAACGAGTGAAATTTATAAAAGAATTTCAAAAAAACTTGATGAAATTTAATATGTAAATTTAAAAAATAGACAATGTCTAGAGAAATCTGGCTACTTTGGCGGCTTTAAAATGCTTATAGAATTTAAAAATTGACTATTAAATTTATAAAAAAGTTTTCAAAAAGCGTGAAAAATTTACGAGGTAAATTTAAAAATTAGACAATATCTAGATAAATCTGGCTACTTTGGTGGCTTTAAAATGCTTATAAATTTAAGAATTTGATGAGGAATTTTATAAAAGATAAGAAATAGTAAAGATTAAGAGATAAATTTAAAAGATTTTAGCCCAAGAAAGGGCTAAAGTTTATGGATTATAGACCTTCAAAAGGGTTTGAAACTACGTCTTTGCGATCAACTATATAAGGTATGATAGCTGCGTGGCGAGCTCTCTTGATCGCTTTTTCTACCATCTCTTGGTATCTTTTTGATGTGCCAGTTAGGCGTCTTGGCATGATTTTAAATCTCTCTGACAAACAATACTTCAAAAGTGAAGTATCTTTGTAGTCTATAAAATCAATCTTTGCTTCTGTAAATTTGCAATATTTGCGTGAATATTTTCTTTTTTCTGCCATTTTTTATCCTTTAAAATTAAAACGGTATTTCTTCGTTGTTGAAGCTATCAGCATCAACGTCTATATCAGGAACTTCTGAATAACTCTCTTGCTTTCTTTGCGGTGCAGCTTGTGGTCTAGTTTCTTGTTGGCGGTTATATTGGTTACTTTGATATCCGCCTTGCTGTCCGTAGCCACCGCTATTTTGGCTATTCATAGAGTATCCGCCTTGTTGCGTTTGGTTATTTGAGCCAAGCATCTCCATGCTCTCAACGGCGATAGAGTGTTTTGAGCGATTTTGTCCGTTATTGTCGGTCCACTGATCAAATTTGAGTCTTCCTTCGATAAGCAGCTTTGATCCCTTGTTGAGATATTGGTTTGCTATCTCTGCACTCTTGCCAAAAAATGATATATCAATAAAGCAAGTCTCATCTCTTCTTTCCCCATTTGAGGTGATTTTGCGTGTCACAGCTATACTAGAATTTCCTATGGCAACGCCGCTAGTAGTATATCTAAGCTCTATATCTCTGGTTAAATTTCCAACTAATACTACTTTATTGAACATTTTTTATCCTTGATTATTCTTCTGTAAATGTTTGCTCGTCTACTTTTTCAGCTCTTGGCTCGCGTGGTGCTCTTGGCTCGCGAGGTTCTTTTTTTATAGTTTGCTTGATACCTTTGCAAAGTCTTTCCCAAGCTGCGATTTCGCGTTTGTTTTCATATTTAACGCTTAAAAATCTTATGATATCTTCTGTGATTCTTACGTTTCTTGTAAGCTCTGCAAGAAGTGCCGGTGGAGCTTTGTAGTAGATAACAAAATATGTTCCACGCTCATATTTTTTGATGGCATAAGCTAGTTTTCTAGTGCCCATCTCAACGACAGTAGCGATCTCGCCACCGTTTTTTGTTATGACTTCTTTTACGAAATCAACCTTAGCTTTAACTTCCTCTTCCGTCAATGTCGGCTTAAGAATAAATAAAAGCTCGTAATGTTTCATTTTTTCTCCTTATGGATATTTAGCTCACTTTGTGAGCAAGGATTTTGCATTAAGCAAGGGTGGATTTTAGCTTAAATTTACTTAATATTTGCTGTTGATATGAGGTGCTGCAGATTTAAAATGGTTGATAAAACGAAAATTTCTTTATCCATTTTTGTATTTGTTTTTAGCTCTAGCTCGGCTAAATTTAGTGTTTTAAATATCTCTAAATAGGCATTTAAACTTAGCTTTAAGCTATTTGCTTTTAGTAAATTTGCCACATTTACAGGTGGCTGATAGCCGATCGCTTCGTCTAAATTTAAGCGGCCATTTATCTTGATGTAAGAGTAAATTTTAAATAGCCTAAAAAATGCTTTATAAAGTGAGTTTAGAAGTAAAATTTCATTAAAATTTGGATCTTCTAAGTAGGTAAAAAAGTCGTTTTTTATATCTTTTAGAGCCATAAATTTATTGAAAAAGTCATCAAAATTTATCCCGCCAAGTCCAAAAACTAGCCTTTTTACATCGTCTTGTTCGATGTGAGTGTTTAGGCTCTTTAGTTTTGTAAGCTCGCTTGCTGCAAGGTATAAATTTTCATTATGCGTAAAGTAAAGCTCATAAAGTGCATTTTTGGTTATGTTTAGGCCTATTTTGGCTGAGCTTTTGGCTAGTAAATTTATCGCTTCATCTGGGTTTGAAGGCTTAAAAAATCTAGCGAAATTTGCCCCAAATGCCTTTTGCGTATCAAAAACTAGCTTCATATCGGCCTCATAAAGCTCAAACAAAAAGTAGTTATCATGACTCTTTGAGCAAAGCGAGATGAGCTCTTTTAGCTCTTTTGCTGGGATCTTTTTGTCGCTTTTTACATAGAGGATATTTTTGCCGCCAAAAAGCGACTGCTCGCTTAGGTGAGAGCTTGCTTGCGCGTAGTTGTACTCGTCAAAATAAAGGCTTAATAAATTTGCATCTTCGCTTGTATAAAAGCTTAAAATTTCCTTGCCAAAAAGCTCGATCTGAAACTCGTCCGCCCCAAAAAGCAAGAAGTAGTTGCTTAAATTTGCATTTGCTAAATTTAGCTCCAAATCTTTTCTATACATCGATCTTTCTTACCACTTTTGCAAAAATTTTAGCACTCGCGATGTCGGCCTCTGTGATCTTTACGACAAGCTTTTGAAGTAAATTTGCGCTGTATCCAGTGATGAAAATCCTAGCGCCAACAAAATGATCATCAAGCTTAGCGACCAAGACATTTTGGTTTTCGCTAACGTAGCAACGCACCTCTTTGCCGATATTTGCGGCTGCCCAGCGTGCAAATTTCCTATCCATAAAGTCGTAGGCTACCTTGTCGGCCTCTCTTTCAAGATCGCTTAAGGTTGCGCAGGTGCTTTGGATGTTTAAAAGTAAGAAGTTGTAAAGCTTCTCATCTTTTGAAATTTTAGCCTTTAAAAGTCTGTGTAAAATAAGGTCAGAATAGCGTCTAATAGGGCTTGTAAAGTGTGTATATCTGTCAAATCCAAGCCCAAAGTGGCCTAAATTTTCACTTGAGTACTCAGCTTTTTTTTGAGACTTGATGATGAGCTTGTCTATCTCTTCGCGGTTGCCCATCTCATCGGCCTTTGCTTGGATCTTTCTTATCAAATTTGCAAGGTCGCTCTCATAGGTAAAGTCAAGCCCTAAAAGTTGCAAGTCCTCAAGAAGCGTATCTATCTTTTTAAAATCAGGCGATGCGTGGTTTCTAAAAACGCCCTTTGTGATGAGCTTTGCGGCGGCCTTGTTTGCTAAAAGCATGCAGTCCTCTACTAGTCTATGCGAGTCGGAGTCGCTTTCAAACCTAGTTTGCGAAATTTGACCCTCATCGTCAAGGCTCATTCTAAGCTCTTTTGTCCTGAAGTCAAATGCGTGCAAAAGCCTTTTCTTGCGAAGCTTTGTGGTAAGTTTAAAAAGTGGCTTGATCCATGAAATTTCACACTCTCTTTTGCCCTCTAAAATTTCATCGATCTCGTCGTAGTTAAAGCGCCTTTTTGAAAGGATTATCGCTTCAAAAAGCTCCTCTTTTTTTACCTCGTTGTTTGCATCGAGTGAAATTTTAAAACAAAATGCAAGGCGCGGCACGTCTGGCTTTAGTGAGCAGATATTTTCACTTAGCGCTCGCGGCAACATCGGCACTGAGATGTGCGGAAAGTAGATAGAAAAGCCTCTTTTTTTAGCCTCGCTATCGATAGCACTATATGCAGTCACATACTCGCTTACATCAGCGATAGCGACGTAAATTTCACGCTTTTTCTCATCAAAATATATGGCATCGTCAAAGTCTTTGGCATCGACTGGATCGATCGTACAAAACTCTAAATTTCGCAGATCAACCCTGTTTGGATACATGCTAGCATCGACTTCATCGCCAAATGCCTTTGCCTCAAGCTCGCAGGCCTCGCTAAATTTATCGTTTTTATTATAAATAGCAAGCGAAATTTTCTCGTCGCTTAACGGATCTTCTAAATTTCCTAAAACCTCGACTATTTCGTTGTTTAGGTTGTTTATCTTTAGTAGCGTCCCAAGCGGGAGCATCTTTAAGCTTTTTTGAGTTGCCTTTAGGGTTGTGCTTAGCCCAGTTTTTAAATTTACCCCTAAAATGGCCACCCCAAAGCGTTTGGTATAGACGACGCTTGTCTCATTTGCAAGCTTTAGGCTCATCACTATTTTAGCGCTTTGGCGTTTTTTCTTAAGCGGCAAAAGCTTTGCAAGTACGATATCGCCGAGGTGAGAGTTGTTTAAATTTTTATTTTCGACGATGATATCTTGCTTGAATCGCTTGTCAAATGGCATGATAAAGCCAGTTGCGTTTTGGCTGATGTCTAGCTTGCCGCAGACATAGCCGTTGTTTAGGTAAAATTTATCTTTGTGGGAGCTTACGGCACCAAGGTTTATGAGATTACGTAAGATCTCTTTGTCTTCGTTTGATATCTCTTTTTCTTTGATGCCAACTAGAAGTGATGTTAAAAATTCTTTCACAAATTATCTTTGACTTTGCTAACAGCCATTAAAAATGTATCTCTCTCAAAGCCATATTCGTTTATAAGAAGTGTTGCGTTATTTACGCTCACATCGTCAAGCTGGTTAAAGATATTAACCGCTGTTTTTACTACTTTTAATGCTCTTGCGTACTCTTTTACGTGGTCAGGCGCCTCTTCAGGTAAATTTGAATATAGGATGGAATTTCCAAGCTCGATCTCTAAATTCCACTGCTCAAAAATTTTAGCCGTGACCTCTTCGTTTGTGATGTCTAAAATTTCAGACTCTAAAAGTGCAAGGTCGTATGTAGATGAAATTTGTTTTAGTTTTGTCTTAAATTCATTTGTTTGACCATTTTCTGTGAGCTCGTGAGCAAGGACGATCTTGCCAACTTCTAGCATAAATGAAGCTGGAGAGAGGATCTCTAAGCTTTTAGGCTTTATCTTTGAGTACCAGTGATACATTAGGGCGTTTTGCATGATCGAGATATTTAAAAAATCCTGCGCGGTAATGTCGTATGGCTCTAAATTTATAGAAAAAGTCTTTTTAATGGCACTTGATAGCGCAAAACCGCGGATAGTAGCCATGCCAAAAAGCGAAATAGCTCTTGCTATGGTCGTGATCTCTTGAGAAAAACCATAAAGCGGAGAGTTTGCCGAACGCAAAATATTGGCCGTTAGCATCGGGTCCTTTTCGACAACTTTTGTAAGGTCATTTATTGAGCTATTTTCGTCAGCATGTAGGCGTTGAATTTGTACAACAGTATCGTCTAGTGGGGGAAGTGCTTTGATTTTTTTAAAAATTGATTCGTTCATTAAGATAACTCTTTGTTGAAAATTTTGCCACATTATAGCAAAAAGCTGCAACATAAAACTTAAAGATAGTTTTTTGGACTTTTTCAGCAACGTTTTTGTTGCTAAAATGTATAATCTCGACAAAATTTAACAATAGGAGAAACAATGGCTATAAGTGTTTATTATGATAAAGACTGCGATTTAAGCCTTATTCAGAGTAAAAAAGTAGCGATCATTGGCTTTGGTTCACAAGGTCACGCACACGCTGAAAATTTAAGAGATAATGGAGTAAGTGTTGTTATAGGTCTTGCAAAAGGCGGTAAAAGCTGGGCAAAGGCTGAGGCAAAGGGCTTTGAGGTAAAAACTGTTAGCGAAGCTACAAAAGGCGCTGACGTGATCATGATCCTCACTCCAGACGAGCTTCAAGCTGAAATTTATAAAAATGAGATCGAGCCAAATTTAAAAGATCACGCTGCTATCGCATTTGGACATGGATTTAATGTTCATTTTGGACAGATAAAAGCTCCAGCAAACATTGATGTCATTATGATCGCTCCAAAAGCCCCAGGACACACAGTTAGAAGCGAATTTTTAAGAGGTGGTGGCATACCTGATCTTATAGCTGTTGAGCAAAATGCAAGCGGAAAGGCTAAAGAGATCGCCCTAAGCTATGCTTGCGGTATAGGTGGCGGTAGAACTGGCATCATTGAGACAACATTTAAAGATGAAACTGAAACAGATTTATTTGGCGAGCAAGCAGTGCTTTGTGGTGGTCTTTGCGCACTTGTAAATGCTGGATTTGATACACTTGTAGAGGCTGGATATGAGCCTGAGATGGCGTATTTTGAGTGCTTGCACGAACTAAAACTAATCGTTGATCTAATGTATCAAGGTGGCATGGCTGATATGCGCTACTCTATCTCAAACACAGCTGAATACGGCGACTATGTAAGTGGCGTAAGGGTAGTTGGCGAAGAGAGCAGAAAAGCTATGAAAGAAGTTTTAAAAGAAATTCAAAATGGCAAATTTGCAAAAGACTTCATCCTTGAGAGAAAAGCAGGATATGTTAGAATGAACGCTGAGCGCGGTATAGCTGAGAGAAGCTTGCTAAATAAAACTGGTAAAAAACTTCGAGCAATGATGCCTTGGATAACTAACGGCAAACTTATAGATCAAAGCAAAAACTAAGCCTTGAGCGAAAAAAAGACTACAAAGAAGCGTCCTGCAAAAAAGAGTGCAGGTCGCTCTCATAATAAAATTTTCCTTGGCATCGGTGTCATCGCTGCTATTTTGATAGTAGCACTTATCGCAGCTCTTAGCATCAAAAACAAAGATGTTGAACAGATAAGTAAAGTAAATGAACCAAAGAGCGAGAAGCAAATTTCAAAAAAAGCTGAGCAAAAAGTTGCTAGTAAAGATAAAAAACAAGAGTATGAAAAGAGAAAATACCCTCTAAAATTTGATGAAGATGAAAATTTAAGTAAAATTTTTACCGATCCTAAACACAAAAGCGAACTTGCTCTAAAGCCAAAAACTGAGCCAAAAGAGCAAAAAAAGATAACTCCTGAGATAAAACCTGAAGTAAAAGTAGAAGTTAAAAAAGAAGAGCCAAAAAAAGAGCAAAACGATACGAAAAATTTGCTTGCAAATTTATATAAAAATATGCAAAGTAGCGTAGATGCAAGCTCTGAAGCAAAGAGTGAAGAAAAGCCTGAGCAAAAGGTCGAGCAAATAATCGAGCCATTTTACGCAGGCAAAAATGAGGTAAAAACAGAGATAAAAGTAGAGCAAAATAAAAGCGCTGAAGCAAATTTAAGCATAAAAGAAAATTTAAAGCATAGTGAAATTTTAAAACCAGAACCTGCTAAAAAAAGCGGGATTGAGCCTGGCAAAAAAGATAAGAAGCAAATTTACAGCGAAAAACCGCAAAAAGAGGGCGCGAAAAAAGATGACTTTGCGGTTGTGCCATTTACTCCAAATAGCAGCGTAAAAGGGCGTGCCAAGCTAGTGCTAATAATCGATGATGTGGCGACATTTGAGCACGCTAGTATGGTCAAATCAATCGGTCTAAAGATAACGCCGTCCATTTTTCCAGCGACAAAAACTCATCCAGATACACCTTCGATCGCTAGGTCGTTTGAGTTTTATATGATCCACTTGCCGATGCAAGCAAAGCACTTTGATAGCCCAGAGATAGGCACTCTAACGATCAACGAGAGCTTTGAGAGTATGCATGAGAAGATAAAAAAGATACGCAAAGACTTCCCGCGTGCAAAATATACAAATAACCATACAGGATCGCGTTTCACGAGTGATTATGACGCGATGGACAAGGCTTATAGAGCATTGATAGAGCAGGGTTTTATCTTCGTTGATAGCAAAACTATCGCTCAAACTGCGGTGGCAAGAGCTGCGAAAAAGTATAATCAGCCTTACATTTCAAGAGATATATTTTTAGATGATGATCCATCGGCTAGTGCGGTTAGGCGTGAACTCGTGGCTGCTGTAAATTTAGCCAAAAAAAGGGGCTACGCGATCGCCATCGGACATCCAAAGAAAAATACGATCGCAGTGATAAAAGCTAGTAAAAACAACATCTTAAAAGATATAGAAGTTGTCTATCTAAAAGATATTTTATGAAGCTTAAAATCATCCCAGAGGCGCTAAATAGGCTAAAAAACCCTCCAAAAGAGCTAAATTTCATAGGTAACACATCGCTTCTTAGCATGCCAAAAGTCGCAGTCGTTGGCTCAAGAAAGGCAAGCGTTTATACAAAAGAGTGTGTCACAGCACTTTGTGCGGTGCTAAAAAGTGCAAATATCTGCGTGGTAAGTGGTGGGGCTATCGGCGTAGATATCGCAGCTCATAAAGCCGCCATGCCACGAACTATCGGAGTTTTTGCGAATGGACTTGATATCATCTATCCGGCTCAAAATAGGGCGTCGATAAAAGAAATTTATGAAAAAGGCTTGGCTCTAAGCGAGTATGACGATGGCGAGCCACCGATCGCTTATAGGTTTTTAGAGCGAAACCGCATAGTTGTTGGGCTTGCGCAAGCTCTGGTTGTCGCTCAGGCTGATCTAAGAAGCGGCTCGATGCAAAGTGCAAGGCTTGCAAATGAGCTTAAAATCCCTCTCTTTGTCCTGCCACAGCGCATAAATGAGAGTAGTGGGACAAATGCCTTGCTAGCTAGCAAAAAGGCCGAGCTTATCGATGATTACGTTAAATTTGCCTCACTTTTTGGCGAGGTAAAAGAGCAAGAAAAAACAAGCGATGAGGTCTTGAAATTTTGCAAAAACGGCGTTAGCCTTGATGAAGCATTGTCTAAATTTGGCGAGATCATCTATGAATACGAGCTTGACGGGCTAGTTGAAATTTCAAATTTAAGAGTAAAAAGCGCGCTATGAGAGAGAAATTTATGGCTATCGATGTTGGGCTAAAGCGCATAGGGCTTGCTTTTGGCTTTGGCGAGGTCGTGACGCCCCTTGAGCCAGTTCTCAGAAAAAACAGAAACCAAGCCGCAAGAGATGTGAGCCAAAAAGTAAATGAATACGCTCCAAACACGCTAGTGGTAGGTGTTCCGATCGGTGGTAGTAGTGAGGATGAGATGAGAAGGCGTATCGAGCACTTTGTCTCGCTTCTTGACGTGCAGGCTAATATCGTCTATCAAGATGAGGCCTTTAGCAGCAGCGAGGCAAGCGAAATTTACACAAACACAAAGCGAGATGGCAGGCTTGATAGCGTCTCAGCCGCCATTATCTTAAAGAGATACCTAAAAATTTTATAATTTCCTAGCCACTATCCCCAAAGTCTCGTGCAAACTATCGCTAGTAAATGGCTGTCTAAGCGTAGTCATCTTCTCGCTTTTGATGCTTTTGGCTTCATCTTTGCTGATGATGACGATGTAGAAATTCTTAAGCTTTTGATAAGTTAGCATCTCATCAAGCCTTGCTTTATCGCTTAGATACTCCTTTTGCACGAAGATGATGTCTGGCTTAAAAATGGCATCTTTTATGTGTAAATTTAAACTCTCAAAGCTCTTTTGTTTGCTAAGCTTCAGCCCAGTAAAGCTTAGCTCATGACTTAGCGTTAAAAATAAATTTTCATCATCGCAAGCTATTATCGCATTTTTGCCTATAAGGCTGGCTATCTCGACGCTTTGCCTTTTAAATGTCCCGCTTTTTGGTAGTGGCACGCTTATGCTTATATTAAAGCCGTCCTCTGCTTTGCTCATCTTGGCATTTAGCTCTTTTAGTAGCTCGCCAGCTTCTTTTACTAGCCTCTCATTTGGCTTTTGCGGGCATGAAGTGCATCTTATATGTATGTCAAAATGCACCAAACTTAGGCTATAGCTTACTAGAGTAAAGGATATGAGCAATTTTGAGTTGCTAACGCTATTTAGGTAAAATTTGCTTAAATTTTTGATCGCGCCTATTAGCTTGTGTGCTTCAAAGCTTAGATAGCGTGGGTAGTTTGGGTTGTAGTTAAAGACGATGGCGTTATCTCTAGTGGTTGCGTCCTTAAAAAGTGCCTCTAAAAAAAGCTCCATTTGCGCGACAAAATCGACATTTTTCATATCACAAGCATCCCATCGCCATAAGAGTAAAATCTATACTTTTCACTAACCGCCGTTTCATAAACCCTCATCGTCTCCTCAAGCCCTATAAAGCTAGTAACTAGCATTATCAGCGTTGATTTTGGTAGGTGAAAATTTGTTAAAAGGTAGTTTTGTCTGATAGGTTTATTATTTAGATTTAAAAATAGCTTGCAAAAGCCGCTTGGCTGCTTGCTTCTAGCAAATTCTTCAACGCACCTAGTAACTGTCGTACCAACGCCAAGGATTGGCTTATTTGAGCTTATGATCTCTTGAGCTTTTTCGCTTAGCTCGTAGAATTCTGAGTGCATTTTGTGGTCGTTTATGTTTTGGCACTCTACGCCCTTAAATGTTCCAGCGCCCACGTGAAGCGTGATGTAGGCGACCTCGTGTTTTGCCTTTATTCTCTCTAGCATCTGCTCGCTAAAGTGCAGACTGGCTGTTGGAGCTGCCACTGCGCCGCTATTTTTGGCAAAAATGCTTTGATACCAGCTCTCATCGTCCTTTGTATCAGCCCTTTTGATATATGGAGGGAGTGGGACATGACCGATCTTTTCAAGCTCACCAAAAAGCTGCGCCGTATCTAAAATAACGCCATCTTTGGTGAAATTTACCACCCTTGAGCCATCATCATTTAGCTCAAGCACATTTACTTTTATGCTATCAGCAAAATTTAAAACGCTACCGACACTTACTTTGCCCCTTATATAGACGCTAAATTTATTATCATTAAGCGGTTGATTTAGCATCACTTCGCAGGCTCCGCCGCTTTGTTTGTGCCCTAAAATGCGGGCCTTAACTACCTTTGTATTGTTAAAAATGACCGCCGCGTCCTCTGGGATGAGGCTGGCTAGATCTTTAAATTTATAGTGTTTTATCTCTTTTGTTTTTTTAAAATAAACAAGCAGTCTTGCCTCTTCTTTTGGCAAAACTGGCTCTTTTGCGATGAGCTCGTTAGGCAAAAAGTAGTCGTAGCTTGAGATATCGTTTATATCACTCATCGCCTGCGTCGCTGTCTGTATCGCTATCTTGTTCATCGTCGTCGCTTTTACCAGCTCTTTTGGCTACGATGATAGAAATTCCATAAAGTCCGATGAGTGGCAGTGCCATTAAAATTTGGCTTATAACATCTGGTGGTGTGACGATGGCTGCGAAGATAAAGATGACGACTACTGCGTATCTGAAGTAGTCTTTTAGCATCTTGTCATCGACAAGGCCGATCTTTGCTAAGAAAAATGTAATGACTGGCAGCTCAAATGAAATTCCAAAGCCGATTAGTAGCTTTGTAAAAAAGCCCACATATTCGCCTATGCTTGGTAGCGCCGTAAAGAGCTGACCGCCAAAATTTACCAAAAATGTAAAGCCAAGCGGGATGACCACGTAGTAGCAAAACGCCGCCCCGCACGCAAACATAAATGAAGCAGAGAGGACAAATGGGATCACATATTTTTTTTCATTATCGTAAAGTCCAGGTGCGACAAATAGCCAAAATTGCCAAAAAATGATAGGCAAAGCAAGCACCAATCCAGCAAAAAAGGCGACCTTCATCGCAGTGAAAAATGGCTCTTGGATCTGTGTAAAGATGATGTTTGAGCCAGCTGGCAAGACTTGCTTTAGCGGCTCGCTCATCCATGCAAGCAGTGGATTCCAAAATGTAAAACAGATGCCAAAACAGACAAAAACGCTTACTATGCTTATAAAAAGCCTCTTTCTAAGTTCGATCAAATGGGGTCTTAGCTCTTCAAACATCACGCCTCTTTTTTATCGTTTAAGATAGCATCTTTAACTAAATTTGTTGGATTTTGTATATTTTCTACCGTTTTTTTGGTATCGCTTACGACGTTTTGAATGCTCTCAGTGACGTCGCTTGCGCTTTTCTTGATCTCGTCAAGCTCTTCAAAAGTGAGTTTTTTACGCACGCTCTGAGCGCTTTGGGTTATGCTCTCTTTATATTTTTGAGCGTCCTCTTTGAGCTCGGCTATCTTCATCTCTTGATCAAATGTTGATTTTGCGTCGTTTATACCTTTTTTAAACATCTTTAGAAATTTGGCGATCTGCACCATAGCGCTTGGCAGCTTGTCAGGGCCCAAAACTAGCACGGCGATCACGGCGATGACCAAGATCTCAGAAAAACTCATTCCAAACATTTTTGCCTCTGTTAAATTTTATTTAAGCTTTGTATTTTATCTTGACTTTGCTCAAATTTTTATAAATTTAGCCCTCGATAAAGAGTGCGATCTCGTCGCTGAGCAAGAAATTTGGGTTGTAAAATTTGCCATTTTTAAAGAGCAGTTTTTCATTTTCTACAAGTAAATTTGCTCTTTTTTTCTGATCCTCATTTAAGCGCCCAGCCTCCACGCCAACGATGCTTCTAAGCCCTAAAAATATATGCTCTCTTACTAGCTCGCTTGGACTTAAAATTTCTCTTTCTCTATGTGTTGGCTGCGTGATATAGGCGTCTATGCTACTTTTGGCGTAGTATCTGGTATTATCCACAAAGCCCACGCTAAAAGCGCCCACACCAAGGTAGTTTTTGCCTTGCCAGTAGCCAAGATTGTGCTTGCAAATTTCTCCAAAATTTGAAATTTCATATTGCTTAAAGCCAGCTCGCTGGGTCTGCTCTATCATAAATTTAGCCAAAGTGTCGCTATCCTTTTTATAGCTTTTTTTGCCAGCAAATGGGGTGTTTTCTTCAAGCGTGAGCGAGTAGGCGCTTAGATGCGTGATAGCAAGGCTTTTTAAATTTTCAATCTCAGCTAAAAGGCGCTTTTTGGTATCAAATTTAGTGTCATAGATGAGGTCTAAATTTATGTTCTTAAAGCCAGCTACATGGGCATTTTCAACCGCTTTAAAAATTTGCTCCCTACTGTGGATGCGCCCTAGAAATTTAAGCTTATCTTCAAAAAAGCTTTGAGCGCCAAAGCTTATACGGTTTGCGCCTAAATTTTTTATATGTTTTAGCCAAGCTAAATTTGCAGAATTTGGATTTGCCTCAAAGGTGATCTCAGTTTTAGGCGTGCAAAGTTGAGCTAAAATGCTAAAAATTTCATCATAAAATTTGGCATTTACCGCGCTTGGTGTGCCGCCACCAAAAAAGATAGTAGAAATTTCTTTTACATTTTGGCTTTTTAGTTGGGAATTTAGATCAAGGCAAAGCGCTTTAAAATATGCGCTAACCTTCTTAAATTCATCATCGCTTGAGCCAAAGGCGCAGTATGGACACTTGCTCTCGCAAAATGGCACGTGGATATAAACTTGCAAATTTCTCTCTTTTTTAAATTTTGGCGATTATAAGAAATTTGGCATTTAGCGCAGTTTAAAAGTAGCTTTTTTGCCTTATTAGCTCGCTTGGTAAAAAGCCAAAAGTGCCTTTAAAAATTTTTGCAAAATGCGCTGCATTTGTGTAGCCAACGATACTAGCAGCCTCTTTTATGCTGATGTCATTTTGTTTTAAAAGGGCAAATGCAAGCTTTAGCCGCTCTTTTGCTAAAAGCTGATAGATCGTATCTTTGAAAAAGAGTTTAAAATTTTTCTTAAGCCAAAAGTCATTAGTGCCGCAAAGATGGGCTAACTCTTTGATACTTGGGGGATTTTGCATGCGAGTAAGTAAGATTTTCTTAGCCTTTAAAAGCACTTTTTCTTCGTCACTGCTAAAATAAATTTTCTCATCTTTTAAAGCTTTGCTCTTGTAGATAAGCTCCAAAATTTTTGATTCTATAAAAATTTCTCTCATCATGCCATCATATAAATTTGTCGTCTCAAGCTCGTTTAAAACGCAAATTTGAGCCTTGTCTTTTTTGTATTTTATAAGATCAAATTTCTCTTCAAGCCTAAGCTTACTAAAAATTTCAAGCTTATTTGCGTAGTGCTCTTCAAAAAGCAAGGTTTTAGTTTTATAAAATTTATTTTGATATTCAAAAACGCCTTTTAAGCTATCATTTACTAGCCCTATGCAAAACTCATCCCTGCTTAAAAGATACTCTTTTTTATCGAGTTTAAAGCAAAGATTATCTCTTGCTTCGTTAAACATCAAAAATAGATATTTTTTATCTCCCTCGCTCTCTCTTTTTATGATTTCATTGCATAAAATCTCGCTTTTTAGGTAGCTGATGCCATTATTTTGTTTGAAAAATTCTACATTTATCCGCTTGTTGTTTTGTGAGATTTTACTTATGCCATATCTTTTATCTAAATTTATCATTTTATCCCTTGAGCGTTAAATTTAATCCCTTTAGCGTTATGTCTGATATTGATAACGATTATTTTATTTTAGTAAAATGTGATTTAAATTTTCATAAGGAGTTTTTTGTGAGAAGTCTATTAAAAATTTCTATTTGTGCGGCAGTTTTTATAAATTTACCGCTTTTTGCAAATGAAGATAAGCTCTTGCCAGAGGTCAAAGTAGTGAGCGCAACTGGCTTTGAGCAAAACATAAAAGACGCACCTGCAACGCTTAGCGTCATCACTCAAGATGCGCTATAAAAGAGAAATCACAAGGACGTTGAGAGTATGGTTAAAGACGTGCCAAGTCTTTTTGGAGCGACACTTGGTGCGGCAAATAGGCGAGGTATCTCCATAAGGGGGCTTTCGCAAAGATATACAAAAATCTTAGTAAATGGCATACCAGTGCCAGGAGATAACGCTTACAAGGGGCTAAGAAGCGTTGGAGGCTCATACAGCTTCATCCCGCCAGCAAGTGCAATAAGCCGCATCGAAGTGATACGCGGCCCAATGAGCTCGCTTTATGGAAGCGATGCACTGGGCGGAGTTATAAATATCATTACAGATGAGTTTAGTAATGAATTTGGTGCAAATCTTGGCTCAAGCTATAAATTTGCAAGAAATAAAAATATAAGTGGCGAGTTTTACAACAGCCTTTATTTGCACTCTGGACTAATTGATGATGTTTTAAGTGTTTCTGTTTATGGTAAAAATTTAAATAAATCAGAAGATAAAATTTCTTATGCAATCAGAGAGCAAAAGGATAGAAATTTTGGTGCAAAGCTATTTTTTAAGCCAAATGAAAATAATGATCTTATACTTGAGCTTGCAAGAAGTGATGTGAAATATAAAAGAACTAAAGGCAAAACACTATCAACTGGTACTAACTCGGTTGCTAGCGAGAGAATAAAGGGCGATATGATAAATTTAAGCCATGAAGCAAGGCTTGATAATATCTTGCTTCAAAGCTATTTATCTTATGGCAAGCTAAAAGAGATCGCACAACAAAATTTGACGTTAAAAACACTAAATTTTGATACAAAAGGCTCATATTTTACTGATAATAATGCCTTTACATTAGGGCTAAACGCCAAAAAAGAAAAGCTTGATGAAAAGGCAACCACCGCAGACGCGGCAAATGTAAAAAGATATGACATTTCGCTTTACGGCGAAGATGATTATCATCTTACAAAAGACTTTATCTTAAGTACTGGTATTCGCTATAACTACGATGAGAACTATGGCTCGCACGTTTCACCAAGAATTTATGGCATCTATAACTTTAATGACTTTTTTGCCCTAAAAGGCGGAGTTAGCACAGGATACGCGACGCCTGACATCAAGCAACGCACGCAAGATCTTGCATTGCCATTTGCTGGAGGACGTGGAGCACAGCTTGGTAGAAGCAGCCTTAAGCCAGAGACAAGCGTGAGCTATGAATTTGGCGGCGTTTATAATGACAATGAAGGCTTTGAAGCATCGCTAACTGGCTTTTACACAAGTTTTAAAGATATGTTAAGCTATAGCCCTATCTGCTCAAGAGGCAGTGTTTGCAGACATAAAGGTAAAATTTATCCAAATGGTATTTGGGAGAGTGTAAATATCGGCAAAGCTGAAATTTACGGAGTCGAGCTAACAAATGAGTGGCAAGTCACAAACGCTCTTAGGCTAAATCAAAGCTACGTCTATACAAGATCAAAGCAAAAAGATGGAGCGGAGATAGGCAAAAGTTTAAACAACTATCCGCTTCATACATTTAAATTTGGAGCGAACTACGAGTTAAACAGATGGCTAAATTTCTGGTCTCAGATAAATTATTATGGTAGGACTAAAAACTCATTTAGCTATGCTGATGATATGAGACCTTATGTGATCGCTGATCTTGGCATAAACTACAACGTAACAAAGAATTTCAGTCTAAATTTGAGCGTTTATAACCTCTTTAATGAGTATTTTACGACAAGATCTGGCAGATATGACATCTTGATAGCTGACGGACAAAAGATCGAACTTGGTTTTAACTTAAAGTTTTAAAATGATAAAAATTTTGAAAAAATTTCATCTTATCTTGGCTTTTATCTTTGCCTTGCCGCTTCTTGTGCTTAGCATTAGTGGAGCGATCATCTCGTATCACGATGAGATAATCGATATCTTTAGCAAAGATGAGGTCGTGGCTGGCAAAAAGCCTTTAGAGATAGATGAAATTTTAAAAATTTTTAGCAAGAGCGAGCCAAATTTTAATCTTAGCTACCTAAAGATAAAGGGAGTGTCAAACAAGGCTTACGTCATAAGCGGAACCAGTGAAAATGGCGAGTTTGAGTCGTTTTTCATAGATCCTTATACTGGAGAAATTTCTGGCAAAAACAAGGCAGAGAAATTTATAGGGCTGGTTTTAAATTTGCATAAAAACTTAGCCCTTTCGCTTTTTAAAAATGAAAATTTGACCAAATTTGCAAGTGAGCTAGTAGCGCTTTCTACGCTTGCGTTGCTTTTTATTTTGATAAGCGGGGTGGTGATATATTTTTGGAGGTTTAGAAGCAGGGTGAGGGATGCTTTTAAGCTAAATTTAAAGGCAAGAAAATTTGCGTTTTTGTATTCATTACACGGCTTTTTGGGTATCTATCTTGGCGCTGTTTTAAGCGTGATTTGCATTAGTGGGCTTTACTTTTCTTATGAGAGCTTTGCTAAGGTTATAAATCAAATTTGTGGCGAAGAAAAGGTCTTTAAAAAGCCAAATTTTACAAACAAAAATGGCTTTAGCTTAAGCGACGAGCAAAAGGTGGCAAACCTTAAAAAAGCTTATGAAATTTTCATCTCTAAATTTGGAGACGAGTTTGAGGCTTTAAATTTTATAGTAAATAGCGGCGGCGTCAAATTTATGCTCTTTTACCTGCCAAAAGGTGCTAGCGAGGGAGAAGGCGTTAGGCTTTTAGTCGATACAAAAAGCGAGCAAATTTCAAAAAATGCCATGCCAAAGTCATTTGAAATTTATAAATTTATGCTTGATTTGCACGCTGGATATATCTTTGGCGAGCTTGGTAAATTTATATTTTGTCTAGCATCATGCGGTGTGGTTTTACTGCTTTTTAGTGGAGGTGCGATTTATTACAAACGGCGTAAAAACTAACTTCATTTATCTATCTCTTAACTCTTTTTCGTTATCATCTCAAATAAATTTTTTGGAAAAGACATGCAAAAAAAATATAGACCAAATGTAGCAGCTGTCATTTTGTCTAGCTCTTACCCTTTTAAATGCGAAATTTTAGTCGCCAAAAGGGTAGATATGGACGATATCTGGCAGTTTCCTCAAGGTGGCATAGACGAAGGCGAAAGCCCAAAGCAGGCACTAAAAAGGGAGCTTAAAGAGGAGATCGGAACTGATAAATTTGACTTCTTAGAAGAGTATCCTGATTGGCTTAGCTACGACTTTCCAGCAAATGCGTCAAAGAGATTTTATCCATTTGATGGGCAGACGCAAAAGTACTTTTTGGTTAGGCTAAAAAACGGTGCTAGCATAAATTTAAAGACCGAGCATCCAGAATTTAGCGAGTATAAATTTGTAGATATCAACAAGGCTTTAGATGGGATAAACCACTTCAAAAAGCCTATTTATGACAAAGTTTTGAGTTATTTTAAAGAGAAAGGATATTTTTGATGTTAATCGTTCAAAAATTTGGCGGAACTAGCGTAGGCACGCTTGAGCGCATCGAAGCTGTGGCAAATAGGGTCATAGAGACTAAAAACAGCGGCGCTGACGTGGTTGTGGTAGTTTCTGCGATGAGTGGAGTTACAAATCAATTGGTTGAATATAGTGAGTATTTCTCAAAGCACCCAGACGGCGTTGCTACTGATATGCTTTTAAGCTCTGGGGAGCAAGTAACCACCGCGCTTTTGACGATTGCACTTAATGCAAAAGGCTATGCGTGCGTAGGACTAACTGGCGCAATGGCTGGGATAATGACTGATGATGTGCATACAAAAGCTAGGATAGAAAAGATAGACACCACTAGGCTAAAAGCTGAGCTAAAAGCTGGCAGGATCGTCGTCGTAGCAGGCTTTCAAGGCATAGACGACAAAGGCGATATCACCACTCTTGGCAGAGGTGGAAGCGACCTTAGCGCGGTTGCATTAGCTGGTGCGCTTGAAGCTGATCTGTGTGAAATTTTTACCGACGTTGATGGCGTTTATACGACTGATCCAAGGATAGAAAAAAAGGCAAAAAAGCTAGAAAAGATAAGCTATGACGAGATGCTTGAGCTCGCCTCTGCTGGGGCGAAAGTGCTTCAAAATCGCTCAGTCGAGCTAGCAAAAAAACTAAATGTCAAACTAATCACAAGAAGCAGTTTTAACCACAACGAAGGTACATTAATAGCAAAGGAAGATAATATGGAAGCGGTTTTAGTAAGCGGTATAGCACTAGATAAAAATCAAGCAAGAGTAACTTTAAGAGGCGTAGTCGATAAGCCTGGCATCGCAGCTGAAATTTTCACAGCTCTAGCTCATCAAAATATAAATGTAGATATGATCATCCAAAACGTAGGACACGACGGCACGACAAATTTAGGCTTTACTGTGCCACAAAACGAGCTTGAGCTAGCAAAAGAGACTATGCAAAAGCTCTCAGCTGCAAAACATGTCGAGTATGACGATGCGATCGTGAAAGTCTCGGTTATCGGCGTAGGCATGAAGAGTCACAGCGGCGTAGCATGTCTAGCATTTGAGACGCTTGCAAAAGAGGGGATAAATATCCAGATGATCTCAACAAGCGAGATAAAAATTTCAATGATTGTCGATCAAAAATATGGCGAGCTGGCAGTTCGCGTACTTCACGATGCGTATAAGTTAGATAAATAATGCAAGATTTTATCCAATGGACGCTTGAGACTATAAGAAGCGAAAGATATATGAGCTGGATGGAGGAGAAGCGCGTCGAATGGACGCCTTTGCTTGCATCTAGGCTTAAATTTTTGCTTGATAGCAAGGCTTTTATAGTCATCTGCGACGATGAGCGAGAGTGGTTTGAAAACTATCTTTTAAGAAATATCAACCGCACAAAAAGCGAGCGTCCATTTTTGCCATTTTTTAGCCTAAGATCGCTCTATCCAGCCTTTGACAGCGTCGAGACAAACGAGCAAAAACAGCTTTTAAAAGATATGCTAAGCCTTGCCTTTCCAAATGGCTACATCTTTTTTTACATCGGCAAAAGCATAGACAAGCGTGCAAATTTAGCTAAAACTGACGAAAACAGCTATATGTGGCTCTTTGATGAGCAGGCGCAAAATAGCTTCACGCTAAGCTCTAGCGATGAAAACTTAGACATCAAACTTCTAAATTTATACAAACTTTTTGATAAGAGCATAGACGCTGTGCTATTTGCAAAGGTGATACTCTAAATGCTAAATAAAATCGTCATAACAAGCGATTTTGAAAATTTAAAAGCCAAGCTTGAAGCCGAGTTTGGCGTAAATAATCTAAGATTTTTTATAAGCGATGATTTTTTGCTAGAAAATGCAAAAGAGGTCATCGCTGAGGCCTACATCGCCGAAAAAGATGAGAAAATTTTGGTTATCAGTGCGAAGTCTTTTCGAACTGAGGCTCAAAACGCACTTTTAAAGATCATCGAAGAGCCTCCAAGAAACATCAAATTTATAATAGTAACGCAGAGTAAAAATTTACTTCTACCAACGATCAGATCGCGCATGCTCATAGAAAATAAGCTCACCAAAAAGCCAAAAATGAGCGTAGATCTAAATTTAAAATCGCTTAGCCTAAAAGAGCTAACAAGCTTTATCGATCAAAAGATAGCAGAGGAGCAGGCACAAAAATTTGGCAAAAACGAGCTAAAAGAGCTTGTGGGCGCTATCGTGACAAAGGCGGTTGATAGTGGTTATAAATTTAGCGGAGAGGAGATGGAATATTTTTTCTCGCTCATAAAGCTTGCTGATCTAAACGCCAAGTCTCACGCCGTTCTAACGCCACTTTTGCTTACTATCTTTGAGAAAGGACGACGTTGAAATTTTATAAGATAAATAACAAAAGCGACTTTGATCAAATTTGCAAGGCCGTCTTGCCAAGTCCGGCTGGCACGAAGCTCATGCGAGAAAAGAGCGAGATAAATTTTATTTTTATCGATGAGATAAAAACCCCAGCGGCAAATATCCTAAAACAAGACGCTCTAAGCGTTGGCGCTGAGCTGGTGACGCACAAAGATACTATTTTAGGGCGCGAGAGCCTAAATAAAGCCTTGCTAATGGCGACAGACGCGCAGCTTAGGCAGTTAGCTAAAAAAGAGAAGCTGCAAGACTTTGGACTTAAAAAGCTTGCAGTTTTTTTAGAGACTAAATTTATAAAACCCGCAAAGCCCCTTATAATGGGCGTTGCAAATATCAACACAGATAGCTTTAACGAGCAAAGCCGCATAAATACTCAAAATGGCATAGCTAAAATCGAAACCATGATAGAAGCAGGTGCCCACTATATCGATCTTGGCGGCGTTAGCTCAAGGCCAGGGAGCGAGTATTGCGGACGTGAGGAGGAGTTTAGGCGCATAAAAGATATCGTGGAGGAAATTTATAGGCTAAATTTACACGAAAAGGCGAAATTTAGCCTTGATAGCTTTGATGAGTATTGCTTAGAATTTGCTCTAAATCACGGCTTTAAGATGATAAATGACATCACGGCAAACGCAAATTTAGCCACGCTTGCTGCAAGATACGATGTCCAGTTTTGCATGATGCATATGCAAGGCGATCCAGCCACCATGCAGATCGCGCCAAAGTATAACGACCTTATCGGCGAAATTGCAGACTTTTTCGAGCAAAAGATAGCCCTTGCAAGGGAGCTTGGCGCTAAAAAGATAGTGCTTGATGTGGGCATTGGCTTTGGCAAGACGGCTGAGCAAAATTTGCTGCTTATTAAGCATTTGGAGCATTTTTTGAAATTTGACTGCCCGCTGCTAGTTGGTGCTAGCCGCAAATCAGTGATAAACCACTACCACCCAAGCGAGGTCAAAGATCGCTTGCCAGGCTCGCTTTATCTGCATCTAAAAGCCTTCGAAAACGGCGCACAGATCATTAGAACGCACGACATGGCAGAGCACAAGCAGCTTTTTGATATGCACGAGGCGATGAGCCAAGCCACGCTTTGGTAGGGCGCTTGGCTAAAAAGAGGCTAGATGAAAAATTTACTTCCGCCACCTTGGATCAAATTTCCCAAGATTAGCCCCTTTTTTATAAGCTGGAGGATGGGCGCTGGCGAAGATTATAAGTTTAAATTTAAAGAGTGGCTAAAAACGCTAAGCCAAGATGAGCGTAGCGAGTATCAGAAGCTCTTTGCTGAGCCTGCGACATGGCGTGGATACTGGGACGAGAGGCTAGGCTCTGATGAAAACACGCTTTTTGTAAATGACGACTTTGTTATCAACCTTTGGGAGCATGAGCCTAGATATGATCTAAAATGGCTTAAAAAGCGCTATAACGCTGGCAAGTCGGATAAATTTCTCTTATTTTGGGGTCATCAAAAGAGCGCAAATTTAAGTGCAAGCTGCCTTAGTCAGTGGTATAGCTCTAACTTTTGGGAAGATGAAACTAAATACATTTGCGCTGAGCAATATATGATGGCTAAAAAGGCTCAGTGTTTTGGCGACAAAGATGTTTTGGGGCAAATTTTATCCGCCAAAGATCCAGCGCAGATGAAGGCGCTTGGCAGGCAGGTGCGAGGCTTTGACGCTAAGGTCTGGGACGAGGTCAAATTTGGCGTCGTGCTAAATGCTAGCTATCTAAAATTTAGCCAAAATGCCCATTTGCGTGAATTTTTACTACAAACTGGGAGCAAAATTTTAGTCGAGGCAAGCCCAGTAGATAAAATTTGGGGCATAGGCATGAGTGCAAGCGATGAAAATGCGCAAAATCCCATGAAGTGGCGAGGGCAAAATTTACTTGGCTTTGCGCTGATGAGGGCGAGGGACGAGATAGTAAAGGTCTATAAAAATGTCCATTTATGTGACGCGAGAGAGCTAAATTTGGATCATTTATAAAGTATGTTTAAGATAAAATGCGGTGTAAATTTGGAGCAAAAATGACAAAACAAGAGTATGAAAAAGCGGTAGATACGCTAAATGCGTGGGCTAAGGCCTACTACGACGAGGACGAGCCACTTGCAAGCGACGAGGAGTATGACGCGCTATATCACGCGGTGCTTGATTATGAACAGGCAAATCCCAGTGAAATTTCGCTATTTTCGCCGACAAAACGAGTGGGCGGAGGCGTAAAAGAGGGCTTTAGCAAGGCAAGCCACATAAAGCGCATGTGGAGCATGGAGGATATCTTTAGTCTTGGCGAGCTTGATGCGTGGCTAAAGCGTGGCGAGAAGGAGAATTTTACCTTTGTTGCTGAGCCAAAATTTGACGGAGCAAGCCTAAATTTACTCTATGAAAATGGTGTTTTAGTTAGGGCGATAACCAGAGGCGACGGCGTTACAGGCGAGGACGTGACGCAAAATGCAAGGACCATTAGCTCGGTGCCAAAGAGCATTAGCTACAAAGGGCTCATTGAAATCAGGGGCGAGGTCGTCATAAGAAAAGATGACTTTGAGCTATTAAACGCAGAGCGCGCAAAAGAGGGCGAGGCGCCGCTTTCAAACCCTAGAAACGCAGCTGCAGGAAGTCTTAGACAGCTTGATAGCGCAGTTACGGCCAAAAGAAAGCTACTTTTCATACCTTGGGGCGTGGGTGAGCAGAGCCTTGGGCTGAAAGATCACAGCGAGGTGATGAAATTTGTGCGAGATCTTGGCTTTGAAAGAGATGATTTTTTCAAAATTTTAAAAAAAGATGAGCTTGAGACCGCATATAACGAGCTACTAGCTAGCCGTGAGGCAAAGAGCGTGATGATGGATGGCATGGTGATACGTGTAAATGACCTTGCGCGCTGTGAGCAGCTAGGCTACACGGTCAAATTTCCAAAATTTATGGTGGCGTTTAAATTCCCAGCCATTGAGAAGGTCACAAGACTAAAAGACGTGGCACTTCAGGTCGGTAGAAGCGGCGTGGTGACGCCTGTTGGCGTGCTTGATGAGGTAAATATAGACGGAGCCAATGTAAAATCAGCCACCCTTCATAACTTTGATGAGATCGAGCGCCTTGGCGTTATGAAAAACGACTACATCGGCATCATCCGCTCAGGAGATGTGATACCAAAGATCACAAAGGTTTTTAAAGATAGACGAGATGGTAGCGAGCAAGCGATAGAGAGGCCTAAATTTTGCCCAGTTTGTGGCTCGCACCTGCTTGATGAAGGGGTCTTTGTAAAGTGCCAAAATTTAAGCTGCAAGGCAAGAGTGGTGGGCTCGATAATCCACTACGCATCGAAAAAGTGCCTAAATATCGACGGCCTTGGCGATGCGATCGTAAATTTGCTATTTGACAAGGGGCTGATTGCTTGCATTAAGGACATCTACAGCCTTAAAT
The DNA here is from genome assembly GCF_015230015.1 of Campylobacter concisus. Lineage (GTDB taxonomy): Bacteria > Campylobacterota > Campylobacteria > Campylobacterales > Campylobacteraceae > Campylobacter_A > Campylobacter_A concisus_AF. The sequence continues at coordinate 35,865 of NZ_JAAKZC010000019.1, forward strand.
TTGATGATCTCATGGCGCTTGAGGGCTTTAAAGAGAAAAAGGTAAATAACCTTTTAAATGCGATCGAAGCTAGCAAAGGTGCGGAGCTATCGCGCTTTATCACGGGCCTTGGCTGCGAGCACATCGGCGAAGTGGCGGCAAAGAAGCTTGCTAGTAGCTTTGGACTGGGCTGGCTTGATGCTAGCTTTGAAGAGCTAACCTCGCTTGAGGGCTTTGGCGCGGAGATGGCAAATAGTTTAATCGACTTTGCCGAGGTAAATAGGGACGAAATTTTAGCCCTAAGCCAGATCGTGCAGCCAAGCGTGACGCAGGTGCAAAGCATCTCAAACGCACTAAGTGGCAAGACGGTCGTTATAACTGGCACGCTAAGTCGCCCAAGAGATGAGATAAAGGCGGAGCTTGAGAGTTTTGGCGCAAAGGTTTCTGGCTCAGTTTCTAAAAAAACGGACTTCGTCTTAGCTGGCGAGGAGGCTGGCAGCAAGCTTGATAAAGCAAATGAGTTAGGCGTGCTGGTGATCGATGAGAGCGAATATGAGAGGCTAAAACTTGAGGTTTGATAACTACGTCGCAAGCGTTTTAAATATAAGTAGAAACAAGGCGAGCGAGCTGATAAAGGGCGGCAAGGTGCTAGCAAATGGCGAAATTTGTACCAAGGTTTCAAGCGAAGTTAGCGAGGCTAAAATTTCGCTGCTTGATGAAATTTACGTTGGGCGAGGCGCGCTTAAACTAAAGAGCTTTTTGGAGGCGATGAAATTTGACCTAGCTGGCAAAAACGCACTTGATATCGGCAGCTCAACGGGCGGTTTTATGCAAATTTTGCTTGAGCGTGGCGTAAAGAGTGTGACTGGCGTTGATGTGGGCACTGATCAGCTAGATGCTAGTCTAAGAAGCGATGAGCGAGTGAAAATTTATGAGAAAACTGACGTCAGGGAGTTTGCAAAGCAAAATCAAAGCAAATTTGAACTCATAACCTGTGACGTGAGCTTTATCTCATTGGCTGAAATTTTGCCAGCTATTTGCGAGCTACCAAGCGTAAATTCGCTCATCATCACGCTTTTTAAGCCGCAGTTTGAAGTGGGCGTTGGCGTAAAACGCAATAAAAAAGGCGTTGTCACCGATGCTAAGGCTGTAAATTTAGCTATGAAGCGCTTTGAAGTGCTAGCAAGTAGCTTGAAATTTGAACTGATAGCTTGCAAAGAGTGCGAAGTCAAGGGAAAGGAAGGAAATGCCGAGTTTTTCTACGCTTTTAACAAAAGATAACATCACTGCCGTTGCGATCGGGCACTTTGACGGCGTGCATAGGGGGCACAAGCAGCTTTTAAAGCAGCTTGGCGAGTTTGGCGGACTTGTCGTCATCGACAAAAATAAAGCCAACATCACGCCAAAGCTAAAGCGAGCCGAGTACTCAAACTATCCTTGCTTTTTGTATGATTTTGAGAGTATAAAAGGGCTTAGCGGTGAGGAATTTATCGCACTTTTAAAGCGGGATTTTAAAAATTTAAAAAAGATTGTAGTTGGATTTGATTTTAGATTTGGCAGAAATAGAGCGTGGGACAAGCACGATCTGAAAAGAATTTTTGATGGCGAGGTGGTCGTCGTTGATGAGGTTTGTTATGACGGCATGGGCGTGCATAGCTCATCCATCAGAGAGCTGATACGTCAAGGCAACATCGATGAGGCAAACAGGCTAATAGGCAGGGAGTACTCGATCGAGGGCAACGTGATAAAAGGGCAGGGCATCGGCGCAAAAGAGCTGGTTGCTACGCTAAATTTAGATATAAAAAGCTATCTTTTGCCGCGCGAGGGCGTCTATGCGACAAGAACGAGGATGGGCTCATACACCTATGGCTCGGTCACTTTTATAGGCAATAGGCTTAGCACGGATGGAAATTTTAGCGTCGAGACGCACATCATGGACGAGGTCGCGCCAAAAGTGACGACGCACGTTGCTGTTTGCTTCATAAAACGCCTAAGAGATAATAAAAAATTTAATTCTCTTAGTGAGCTAAAAGAGCAGATAAAGCGCGATATAAACGAGGCTAGACAGTGCGTGGGCGTGTGCGATCTCTTTTTTGGAGAGACGATGAGATACTTTGACGGATATGGAGCTGGTATATGAGAGATGAAATTTTTAAAGAGCCTATAAGCAAGCAGTTTGAATTTGATGACTTTGTGGCGAGCGTTTTTGACGATATGATATCGCGCTCGGTGCCATTTTACGATGTGAGCTCAAATTTAAATGCAAAGTTGCTTGCTAAAATTTTGCCAAAAGAGGCAAGCGTGTGCGACCTTGGCTGCTCTACGGCAAATAGCTTGCTTTTGCTAAATAACCTTAGAAATGATCTTGTGCTAAGTGGCGTGGATAACTCTGAGGCGATGCTAGCAAATGCAAAAAATAAGGCAAAGGCTTATGGGGCTGATATTGAGTTTATTTTGGGTGACATCACAGAGTGCGAGCTAGAGGGCTTTGACGCGGTTTTGGCAAACTATACTTTACAGTTTATCAGACCGCCAAAAAGAGCAAATTTGGTGCAAAAAATTTATAACGGACTAAATGAAAATGGAGTTTTTTTATTTAGCGAAAAGATCATCTTTGATGATAAAAAGCTCACCAAAAGCGTCATAGAAATTTACGAGGACTACAAACAGGCGCAAGGCTACTCACGCTACGAGATCGCCCAAAAAAGGGAGGCGCTTGAAAATGTGCTGGTGCCATACACTGAAGAAGAAAATAGAAACTTAGCCCTAAATGCTGGATTTAAGCGTGTTGAGAGCACATTTAAATGGGGAAATTTTATGAGCTTTTTGGCGTTTAAGTAAAATTTGACGCCTTAGCTAAGTGCGAAATTTATGCATAAATTTGCAATTGATGAAATTTTGAAATTTCAAGCTTATAGGTAGAATTTTTGCAAAAATTTTGTAAATAGCCAGAGTAAAAAGCCCCAAATCAAAAGAATATACAAAAATTTACTAGATCACGCAATGATGTTTTCTAAATACTAAAGATAAAATTTAAAACAAAGCTGGCTGTGAGTGCGGTTTTAAGCTTATAATGAAAAATTTGTAGATATTTTAAAGTGGGTCAAATTTGCGTGCAAAACCTTAGTTTGTAGGCAGTTTTTAAAATATCTTAAATAAAAAGCTAAAAATTTAAGATGCAAATTTTAGATATTTAGCGGGAGTTACCCCGCTAAATTTACTCATTTATCGCTGCATTGCCGTGGTGGTGGAAGTCATCGTAGATGATCTTTGAAGTTTGGAATTTCTCACGTTTTAGCTCGCGAACTCGTAAAAATTCCTCTTCGTCGATCTTTTTGATCTGGATAGCTGCTTTAAATGTCGGAGTCTTGCTGATGTAGTCCCAACCGCTGCTTGTTAGCTCGTTGCAAGAGCTCTCCCAGTAGTGGAAAGTCATCTGGATGATGCCATCAGGCACGATGTCAGTCACTTCAGTTTTTACGACGATGTAACCGTATCTACTCCAAGCTTTGATAAAGTCGCCTTGTTTTAGCCCGTATCTTTCTGCAAGCGCTGGGCTCATCTCAGCGATAGGCCCGATGCTATCTCCGCCCTCTTCGATAGCACGTGAGCGTCTTGTCATGGTGCCAACTGTGTATTGATAAACTTTTCTAGTAGTTAAAAGCTGTATCGGATACTCGGCGTCAGTCTTCTCATCGACTGAACCAGCCATGATAGGATACTCAGGCGACATATTCATCTTCTTAGCAAACTCAAGTTTTGCGCTCTCGATCTCATCAGCCTTATCCACAAATAAGCATGGCACAAAGCGACCTTTGCCATCAGGTGTAAAGAATTTCTTATCAAGATAGAGGCTTTGACCGCCCATATCATCTTCAGTTGGGCATGGCCAGTGAAGTCCGTGATATTTTTTAAGTCTATAGTAGCTCATGCCGCCGTAGCGTCTAGGGTCGCATTTTCTAACTTCTTCCCAAATCTCTTCTGGTGAGTTAAAGTTAAAGCCCTCTGTCGCACCCAAACGACGTGCGATCTCGCAAACGATCCACCAGTCTTGTCTAGCATCTCCTGGAGGTGTGATGACTGCTTCGTTGTGTTGGACACGGCGCTCTGCGTTTGTATAAAGACCCTCTTTTTCACTACTTGCAACGCCAGGGAGAACGACGTCGGCTTTTAGCGATGTCTCAGTTAAAAATAGGTCTTGAACCACGTAGAAATCGACATTTGCAATGCCTTTTAAGAAGTGGTTTGTATTTGGCTCAGAGATGACTGGGTTTTCGCCGATGGTCCAGAAGAAATGCACTCTGCCATCAAGTATCGCATCAGGCACTTCAGTTTTATGGACGCCTATCTTTGAGTTTAAAAATCCAGGCTCTAGGTGCCACATTTTCTCAAACCAAGCTCTTTGCTCTGGGTCAGTGACTGAGCCAAGATTTGGGAAGATATTTGGCAAAACGCCCATATCGCAGCAGCCTTGAACGTTCTCTTGACCTCTAAGCGGCAAGTCGCCTGTGCCAAGCTCGCAGATATTACCAGTGATTAAAAATAAATTTGATACGTCGCAAACTCCACCAACGCCGTGGTTGAAGTGAGTTACACCCATGCCGTGAGTGATGACGGCTGGTTTTGTGGTGGCGTACATTCTAGCAGCTGCTCTGATATCATCTGGATTTAGCCTTGTGTATTTTGCTACAACCTCTGGGGCATAGTCTTTTACAGCTTCTTTGACATACTCGATGCCTATTGTGTGATCTCTTACAAATTCCTCATTTACAAGGCCTTCTTCTATGATAGTGTAAAGAAGTGCGTTGATAACTGGGATGTTGTGCTCAGGCTCTAGTTGTAAGTGGATGTCGGCTCTACTTGCAAACTCAGTCTTGATAGGGTCGATAACGATCAGTTTTGCACCGCGGTTTAGCGCTCTTTGGATGTGCATAGCTGCGATTGGGTGGCCATTTTCTGGGTTTGAGCCTATCATTAATATACAGTTACTATAAGTGCCAATCTCTGTAAAGCTATTTGTGGCAGCTCCGTTTCCGATTGTTTTAGCAAGTCCTGCTACTGTCGGAGCGTGTCAAATTCTAGCGCAGTGATCGACGTTGTTTGTACCAATTACAGCGCGCATTAGCTTTTGAGCGACGTAGTTGTCCTCTAATGTACAGCGTGCTGAGAAGTTACCAGCAAGTGAGTCAGGGCCGTATTTCTCTTTTGCCTCTTTCATCTTTTCTACGACAAGATCAAGCGCCTCGTCCCAGCTGGCCTCTTCAAATTCACCATCCTTTGAAAAGACCCCGTTTTTCTTTCTGATAAGTGGCTTTGTAAGTCTGTCTGGACTTGCAACGTAGTCCCAGCCATAAAAGCCCTTTAAACATAAATTTCCTTGATTGACTGGATTGTCTTCGACGCCAGTAGCGGCACGAACGACGTTGTTTTCCACGTGCAAGGTTACTTGACAGCCTGTCCCGCAATAAGGACAGATGACTTTGCCTTCTTTCATCACTTTCTCCTTCTAATTATGCATTTTCTGCATATTTATTTTGAGTAATATTACTAGCGCAAAACTTAATC
>NZ_JAAKZC010000020.1 GCF_015230015.1 Campylobacter concisus
CTGCGGCTGAGCATCTAAACAAGATGACAGATGCGCTAAATACTAAACTAAGCGTCTTTAGAACTTAAGTTTTTATCTCTTAAGCTAATATTTTTAGGTCTAGCTCCGGCTAGACCTTTTTAAATTTATAGACAAAATTTTCTAGTATATAAAATCAAGATTTTATAAATAAAGATATAGAGTAGGGCCTTGTAAATTTACAAAGCTAAATTTATTTTCTATTTTCGTCTAAGACTTTTTGCATGCTCTCTCTAGTCGCCTCTAGCCAGTTTTGTTTTGAGGTATCGACTAGATCAAGGCAAAAGAGCTTGATGTCAGCCTTTTTAAAGCTAAATTCTTTCACTTTCATCGCATCGCTTCCAACGATCACGATAGGCTGAACCTTTAAATTTAGCTTTTCAACTAGCAACTTCGCACCACCTTTAAATGGCAAGAGCTCTTTAGTTTGAGACCTTGTACCTTCTGGAAATATCGCTAAAACACGGCCATTTTCTACTCTGTCTTTTGCTTCGCTTAAAAGCTTTATTAGCGAGTGCTTATTTTCTCGCTCGACTGCTATCATCTTAGGAAGGCTCAAAATTTTACCGATGATCGGGATCTTGCCTATCTGTGCTTTAGCGATCCAGCAAAGATTTTTAGGGTGCACCTCTTCAAGCACGATGATATCAAGCATGCTTTGATGATTTATTAGTAAGATATTTGCCTCATCTTTAAACTCACCTACCACCTCAAGCGTATAGCCACCAAAAAATCTCTGGGCTCTGCCCCAAACTTTTCTAATAGGTCTATTTTTCGAGTTAAAAAGCCACATAAAAAATACCACGACAAAAACGCTAAGAACAAATGTGATAGAGAAGAAAATAGCTCTAATTTTTGACAAGGTCGTCCTTTTTTACCCAGCCGATTTTGCCATCTGCGAATAAAATTTTTGAGTAGTCATCTTTTGTGTCTAAAATTTCAACATTTTCGTTTTTACGAGATGTATAAAAAACGGTTGAATTTTTGGTTGGCAAGATAGTGACGCTCACATCTGGCTTAAGCACTACTTTGCCAAAAGGATTGTAAGTGTAAATTCCAAGTGCGATAAAAACAGCTGCCACAAAGAAGTAGCTTAGCTTTCTTCGCCAGATCGCTAGCAAGATAAAGATAGCGACCAAAGAGTAGATCGTGATATCTTTGTAGGTGCTAAATTCGCTTTGTTTTGGATTTAGACCGATTTGCGTGCTAACCTCGTCCTCTTCGACGCTCACAGGCAGTGAAAAGCTCTCAAATTTAGCTTTTTTTAGGTTGTAGTAGTTAAAGTCAAGTGTCTTTTTGTTTGGCTTAAATACTGCAAAATAATATGCGCTTTGCGAGTTAAAGTCGCCATTTATCGTATCTACGCCTTGCTTTAGGATCGTTTTATTTTCGATATTAAAGGCGCTTAGATCGACATTGTTGCCGTAAATTTCAACGACCATGATGTTGTTTATATCATCAAATTTAGTCGTTTTAAATTTCTTTACCTCAAGGTTGTCAGCGACGATGTGGTTGTAGTTCTCGTCACTTCTAAGCTCTTTTAGCTTTGGTAAAAAGATATTTATGTTTGAGTTTTGATAGTTCTCGCCATTTCTTTTTAGATCCAAGCTAACTCGTAAAGTCTTTGCGTCAATGCTTGTTGCTTCAAGGTAGAAAGTGCCGATGTATTTGTTTTCATCGCCTTTTACCCATTGAAAATTCTTCTTATTTAGCCATTTGATATTTGTCTCATCAAGCTGTGTCTCAAACTCAAACTCAAGGTCACTTTGCGTATCAGCCACGATCTCAACGCTAAAAATTTCTCCTACTACGACATTTTTAGGGATATTTGTCGCTTTTAAAAGGAGGTCTTTTACCTTGATCTTGTCATAGACTTGATTATCAGGGACGCTGATGTCTGGTTCGTTTGTCGGGACGATATTTCGCATCTGCTCTGGAGTGATACGCTCTGGCTGAGGGGCGATAGAGCGAGGAGAGACGAGTTTTCTAGATATCTCTTCTTCGCTTGGAGTCTTTGTTTGCGGCTTTGATGCCTGGCTATTTACAAATTTATCCTCTCTTGCCTCATCCATCATATCAAAAACGCTGACTTCATCAGTGTTTGCGGCAAATAAATTTAGTGCGAGTAGGGCGATAAAAAGTGTTCGTTTTACCAAACTAGCCCTTTTAACATCTTCATGCCATCGTCTGTGCCTAAAATTTTCTCGCAAGCGCGCTCTGGGTGAGGCATAAGACCAAAGATCTTTTTGCTCTCATCGCAAATCCCAGCTATACTATCAACTGAGCCATTTGGATTTATCTCATTGCCGTGGCTGTCGCAGTATTTTAGTAAAACTTGTTCGTTGTCATATAGGCTTTTTAGTGTATCTTTGTCGGTGTAATAGTTGCCCTCGCCGTGAGCAATGGGGATATTTACTACTTCGTTTTTAGCTAAATTTGCTAAGAATTTATTGTTATTTGAGATTACTTTTAGGTGGTGATATTTTGAAACGAAATTTAAATTTTCATTTCTTCTCATTGCGCCTTTTAAAAGTCCAAGCTCAAGAAGCATCTGAAAGCCATTGCAAATTCCTAGGATGTAGCCGCCTTTTTTCGCATGCTCTTTTACAGCCTGCATCGCTGGGCTAAATTTAGCTATCGCAGCTGTTCTTAGGTAGTCGCCGTAGCTAAAACCACCAGGCAAAACGACTAGATCAGCTTCGATCTTATCTTCTTTGTGCCAGATGATCTGCGTTTGGCAGCCAAGTAGTTTAAAAGCGTGAGCTGTGTCTTCTTCGCAGTTTGTGCCAGGAAAAAGTATGATCGCTACTTTCATAGCACGATCTCGTAGTCTTCGATGACAGTGTTTGCTAGAAGCTCTTCACACATCACTTTTAGCTGCTCTTTTGCTTTGTTTTTATCGCTCTCGTCGATGTCTAAAACGATTTGTTTGCCTATCCTGACATTTGAAACACCGCTAAATCCAAGCGAATTTAGCGCGTGCTCCACTGCCTTACCAGCAGGGTCTAAGACCCCACTTCTTAATGCTATATTTACGACAGCTTTCATCTTTGTCCTTAAGAAAGAATTCTTCTTAAAACTTCTTCGTAAGCTACTTTTACGCTACCAAGGTCTTGTCTAAATCTATCTTTGTCAAGTTTTTCGTTTGTTGTCGCATCCCAAAATCTGCAGCTATCAGGGCTTATCTCGTCAGCTAAGATGATGTTGCCATCTTTGTCGATACCAAATTCGACTTTGAAATCAACTAGTTTTAAATTTCTCTCTGCAAAGAATTTAAATAATATAGAGTTGATCTCTCTTGCTGTGTGTCTTAGAGTTTGAAGATCTTTTTCGCTTTTTACTAGACCCATGATGATGCAGTGCTCATCAGTAACTAGTGGATCGTGTAAATCGTCGTTTTTATAGTAGAACTCAACAAGTGTAAAAGGTAGAACTGTGCCTTCTTTTATGCCAAGCCTTTTGCTAAGTGAGCCAGTCGCGATATTTCTCACAACAACTTCAAGAGGTATGATCTCGCATTTTTTGACCACTTGCTCAGTGTCGCTTATTGTCTCAACAAGGTCAGTGACGATACCTTTGCTCTCTAGCAGTTTAAAAAGCTGAGTAGAGATTTTGTTATTTAGTGCGCCTTTGCCAGCTTCGTTACCTCTTTTTTGAGCATCAAACGCTGTTAGATCGTCTTTAAATTCAGCCACAAGTAAATTTGGATCGTCTGTGGCGTACATCTTTTTGCCTTTTCCCTCGTAGATAAGCTCTCTTTTTTGCATGTTGTTCTCCTTTAGATTATTGTTGTTTTATCTTTAAAATTTTGATCGTATCAATCGCTGTTTTTAACTGGATATCCTCATCGACTTTTTTCTGTGTGATTATGTTTTTATCATCTTTTGCTTCAGTTTTATTGCCTTCACTTGTTGGATTTATCTTGTTTAGCTCGCTTTTTAGGTGTGCTTTTAGTTCGCTCTCTTTGATGCTAAATGCACTATCATCGCTTTGTGGCACTTTGCCAGGATGCACGACTACATCAGGCGTGACGCCCACAGCTTGGATAGTTCTGCCGCTTGGCAAGTAGTATCTTGCGATGGTTAGTCTTAGCGCTTCTGTATCGTCTATTGGCAAGATCACCTGAACGCTGCCTTTGCCAAATGTGTTTTCACCGATCACAACTGCACGTTTATGGTCTTGCAACGAGCCACTCACGATCTCGCTAGCACTTGCGCTACCGCCATTTACAAGGGCAACAAGTGGGAGTTTTGAAAGAGTTTTGCTAGCATTTGCTTTATACTCCACGTTTTCAGATGCGTCGCGACCTTTTTGAGAGACGATGATGCCGTTATCTACGAAGAGATCAACAAGATCAACAGCTTGATTTAAAAGACCGCCAGGGTTGTTTCTAAGGTCAAGTATGATGCCATTTGCTTTTGGATGCTCTTTGATCGCATCTTTTACCTTTGTAACAACGTTTTTGTCAAAATTTGTGACGCGTATATAAAGGATGTTTTCATTTTCTATCATTTTTGCATAGACAGACTCAACCTTTATAAGATCTCTTATGATCTTTACATCAAATGGTTTTTGCTCGCCTTTTCGCAAAATTGTGATTGTTATCGGAGTTTTTGGCTTGCCGCGCATCTTATTTACAGCTTCATCTATCGTTGTGCCAATAGTTGAGTTGCCATCGATCCTTAAAATGATATCGCCTGCTTTTATACCCGCTTTATCAGCTGGAGTGTCCTCGATAGGCGAGATAACGGTTAGTGCGCTATCTTTCATGCCAACTGTTATGCCAAGCCCGCCAAATTCGCCACTTGTTTGCACCTGCATATCTTTATATGCTTTTTCATTTAAAAAGCTCGAGTGAGCGTCTAAATTTTGCATCAAACCAGCGATAGCTTTGTCGATTATCTCTTTAAATTTAATGTCATCAACGTAGTATTTCTCGACGGTTGAAATGGTTTTTGTAAGTTTTGAAAGTGCTTCAAGTTTCGCACTCGCCTCATCCTCGGTTTTAGCAAAAAGTGCATTTACTGCTACGCTTGAGATGAGTAGGGCGCCTGTTATTTTTAGCGCAAAAGATCTAGTAAAATTGTTCAAAATATCTCCTATATTTTTTGGCTCAATTTTATTAACATTTGGCTAAAAAAAGCATAAATTTAACCTTATATTTTTAGCTTTTATCTATTTTTAACACAAATTTATAACAGTAAATTTTAGCAATTACATAAAAAGAGTGACAAATGTTATAAAAATACTTGACAATATAAGACTAAAGTTATATAATGCCGCCATTATAAAATAACTTAAGGAGCTTTAATGGCTGACATAACAGAAAATTTAACAGCGCAGATGCAAGAGACACTCGAAAAAGGCGTTAGCTTAGCGATCTTTTCTAAAAATCCACAAGTTGTGCCACTTCACGTCTTTTGGGCTTTGCTCGCTGATAGTAATTCTATTTTAAATCAAGTATTTAATAAGATGAACATAAGCAAAGACGCAGTCGAGCTTGAGATAAAAAGCAAGATCTCGTCACTCCCAAGTAGCTCAAATGTCACAAAAGATAATGTTTCAGTTTCAAGAGAGCTTATAAATTCGCTTGAAAATGCAAAAGCTTTAATGGTAAGTATGGGCGATAGCTACATAGCCGTTGACACATGGATCATCTCGGCTCTTGAGCTTAATGAGATCAAACAAATTTTGAGCAAATTTTGCGATATCTTAGAGATCAAAAAGAATCTTGAGAGCATAAGAGGCGGTAAAAAGATAGATAGCCAAACTGGCGATGATACTCTTGATAGTTTGGAGAAATTTGGTATCGATCTAACGCAAAAAGCGTTAAATAAAGAGCTTGATCCAGTCATCGGACGCGATGAAGAGATCACAAGGATGATGCAAATTTTAATAAGAAAGAGCAAAAATAACCCTATCTTACTTGGTGAGCCAGGCGTTGGTAAAACAGCCATCGTTGAGGGTTTAGCTCAAAAGATAGTGGCTCGTGACGTGCCAACAAGCCTTGCAAACAAGCGTGTCATTGCGCTTGATATGAGCGCAGTCGTAGCTGGAGCAAAGTATAGAGGAGAGTTTGAAGATAGGTTAAAAGCTGTCATAGACGAGGTTAAAAAAGCTGGCAATATCATACTTTTTATAGATGAAATTCATACAATAGTTGGAGCAGGTGCGAGCGAGGGCGGAATGGACGCTGCAAATATCCTAAAACCAGCCCTTGCACGTGGTGAGCTTCACGCTGTTGGTGCGACAACGCTAAAAGAGTATAGAAAATACTTTGAAAAAGATGCAGCACTTCAAAGACGCTTCCAACCAATAGATGTCAAAGAGCCAAGCGTAAATGAGGCTTTACAAATTTTACGTGGTATAAAAGAGCGCCTAGAAGTTCACCACGGCATCACGATAACTGATAGCGCACTAGTTGCCGCAGCAAGGCTAAGTGACCGCTACATCGCGAACCGCTTCTTGCCAGATAAAGCGATCGACCTTATCGACGAGGCGGCAGCTGAGCTTAAGATGCAAATAGAGAGCGAGCCATACGAGCTTTCAAAGATAAAACGTGAGATCGTAACGCTTCAAGTAGAAAAAGAAGCTTTAAAGATGGAGGATGCAGATAAAAATAAAGAAAGACTTGGCGAGATCGAAAAAGAGATAGCTGATCTAAATGAGAAGAAGCTAGCACTTGATACTAAATTTGAAAACGAAAAGGCCGTTTTTGGCGGAATTTCAAAAGCAACAAAAGAGATCGATAGCTTAAAATCACAAGCTGAGATAGCAAAAAGAAATGGCGATCTTCAAAAGGCTGCCGAGATAGAATACGGCAAAATAGCAGACGCCAAAAAGTACAAACACGAGCTTGAAGAAAAATGGGAGCACATGAAAAAAGAGGGCGTGCTTCTTAAAAATCAAGTCGATGAAGAGCTTGTGGCTGAAATTTTGAGCAAATGGACTGGAATTTCAGTTAAAAAGATGCTAACAAGCGAAAAAGAGAAATATCTGCGCATCGAAGAGCATCTAAGAGAGAGTGTTGTCGGTCAAGATGACGCACTACACGCACTTGCACGTGCTGTAAAAAGAAACAAAGCAGGATTAAATGAAGGTCAAAGGCCGATTGGTTCATTTTTATTTCTTGGACCAACAGGCGTTGGTAAAACTCAGTCTGCTAAGGCTTTGGCTAAGTTTTTATTTGACGATGAGAAGGCACTTATCCGCTTTGATATGAGCGAGTATATGGAAAAACACAGCGTGAGCAGGCTACTTGGTGCGCCTCCAGGATATGTAGGCTACGATGAGGGTGGTCAGCTAACAGAGGCAGTTCGCAGAAGACCTTACTCAGTCATACTTTTTGACGAGGTTGAAAAGGCGCATAAGGATGTGTTTAACATACTTTTGGGGATTTTAGATGATGGACGTGCTACTGATAACAAGGGTGTAACGGTTGATTTTAAAAATACTATCATCATTTTAACTTCAAATATCGCTTCAAATTTCATAATGGAGCTAAAGGGTGAAGATCGTGATGTGGCTGTTAAAAACGAGCTTAAAAACTACTTTAAACCTGAGTTTTTAAATAGGCTTGATGACACTATCATCTTTAATCCTCTAAATGAGCAAGGCTTGATATCTATCGTAGAGATCATGTTTAAAGAGCTTGAAAAAACTCTTCACAACCGCGGTATCAAGGCAGTTTTAAGCGAAGAGGCTAAGAAATTTATCGCAAAAGCTGGCTTTGACATAGTTTATGGAGCAAGACCTCTTAGAAGAGCGCTTTATGAGCTAGTTGAAGACAAGATCGCTGATATGATCTTGAAAGATGAGCTTGAAAGTGGTGATGAGATCACCATCGATAGCGACGGCAAAAAGATCATCATTAAGAAAAAATAACTTCAAATTTGCTTGGCAGGTTGGATCAACTTGCCAAGCCTACTATAAATTTAACTAATATCCTTATTTGACCTGTAATAAAATATAAAAAATAGCACGAAAAGCATCGCTATAAAGGCAAAAACTATCAATGTGCCATCTTTAAATGAGCTTAAAAACATGCCATTTGTATTCATACCAAAAAAGCCAGTTATTAAATTTAGCGGTAAAAATATCGCCGAAAGCAGCGTCAAAAGGTAGATATTTTTGTTTATTTTGTCGTTTTTGTCACTTTGTATAAATGTATAGATGTCTTCAACTCTATAGGCGTATTCGTTGGCTATGGTTTTAAATACGCTTGCTTCATGGATGCTGTTTTTAAGCTCTTTTTTAAGCCCTTGTTGCTCGCTTTGGCAGATCGCAAGGGCTTCGTAAAAGTGCGAAATGCTATTTTGAAATTTCCTTATCTCATACTTTAAAAAGTGGTGTCTTTTTATAAATTTCTCAAAATTTTTCTTGCTAGCATAAATTTTCTCATACTCATTTAGCTCGTCTTGATGCTCTAAAATTTTATTTGCATATTCGTTACAAATCCCCTTAATAGCTGCTTCAAACGTGCTTTTGTCGCATTCATGTTCAAGATCTTCTTTGTAAATTTTGCCATCTTTAAATAAAAATTTATAAACTTGCTTTTGCGATGATGAGATGAGTGTGATGTAGTCAAATGCATCTCCATAAAAATATCCACAAAGTGCGCTTTTATAGTCCATCTGTGCTCCTTTTTGCGTAGAAATTTCGCTTAAATTTAGCAAATTCACCAGCCTCTATCGCCTCTCTCATCTCTTTCATCAAATTTAAATAGTAGTGCAGGTTATGAAGGCTTGCTAGTCTAAAAAACGTGAGCTCTCTTGCCTTAAAAAGGTGGTTTAGATAGCCTCTGGAGTAGCGCTTGCAGGTGTAACACTGGCATTCTTTATCGATCGGCGAGTGGTCGTTTATGAAGCGGGCTGATTTTATATTTATCTTGCCAAAGCTAGTAAAAAGCGTGCCGTTTCTTGCGTTTCTTGTTGGCATCACGCAGTCAAACATATCAACCCCTCGCTCGACGTTTTCTACCAAGTCTTCAGGTGTGCCAACTCCCATTAGGTAGCGAGGCCTTAGCTCATCCATAAACGGCATAACCGCCTCAACCGTGTCATACATCGCCTCGTTGCTCTCGCCAACGCTTAGACCGCCGATGGCTAGGCCGTCAAAAGGCATCTCATTTAGTGCCTGCGCGCAAAATTTACGTGCATCATAGTCGGTGCCACCTTGAACGATACCAAAGATATTTTGCTGCAAGCCAACGCCCTTGCTTTGCATAAATTTGTGGTAATCAATCGCCTCTTTTGCCCATTTTATCGTTCTTTTTATGCTAAGACCTATCCTTTTTGGCTCAGCTGGCAAGGCGACTAGATCATCAAGTATCATTATGATGTCGCTGCCTAGGTCATACTGAGTGTCAAGGACGGATCTTGGCGTGAAGTAGTGCGTGCTGCCGTCGATGTGGCTTTTAAATTTGATCCCGCCATCGTCGTTTTTGGTGTTTGACCTAAGCGAAAATGCTTGAAATCCGCCGCTATCAGTTAAAAATGAGCGATCAAATTTAGAAAATCCATGCAGTCCGCCAAACTCACGCACGACCTTGCTGCCAGGGCGCAGATACATATGATAGGTGTTTGCTAAAATGATCTTTGCGTCTAAAATTTCGCTCATATCAAAGGCGTCAAGGCTCTTTACTGCGCCAACCGTGCCAACTGGCATAAAAACTGGCGTTTGTATCACGCTGTGGGCTGTGGTAAGCACGCCGCGCCTTGCGTTGCCATCTTTTTTTATAACTTCAAATTTCATCTTTGTCCTTAAAATTTTTGATTTTTTATTTTAACAAAATTTATAATATAATCCAGAAATTTTAAGGCAAAGGAACTTTTTGCAAAAGAGAAATGATATCGTTTTTACCGAAGCAAACGGCACTGCGACCATAAAATTTGCAGGTGAGTTTAGCTACAAAGAGGCTAAAAATTTACAAAGCATTTTTAAAAAAATCCAAAAGCTTAACGGCAATGTTAAATTTGACTTTAGCGAGCTAAAGAGCATTGATTACGCTGTTTTGATCCTTTTAAAAAACACGCTAAATGGCAAGAAATTTGAGATCATCACAAATGACGCCAAGATAAAGGCGATGGGCGAGCTGCTAAATGACGAGAATATCGACTTTAGATATATGCCACCGCACAATAGCCTAAATTTTTTCTCACGCTTGGGAGAGAAAATTTGCGAGGGATTTGTAAATTTAGTTGAGTTTGGCTCGTTTTTGGGCGAGTTTTTAATAAAAAGCGTCAAAATTTTCCTTAATCCTGCAAATTTAAGGTTTAGAGAATTTAGCAACTACATAAAAGATGGCGGTGTAAATGCCGTTTTTATCGTCTCGCTCACCGCTTTTTTGATAGGCGTTGTGCTTGCATATCTTGGTAGTGCGATGCTAGCAAGCTTTGGGGCAAGTATATTTATAGTTGAGATCATGGGTATGCTAACGCTTAGAGAGGTGGCCCCGCTCATCGCTGCTATCGTTGTGGCGGGCAGGTCGGCCTCCAGCTTTACCGCACAAATTGGTGCTATGAAGCTAACTGAGGAGATAGACGCGATGAAGACGATGGGCTTTGAACCCTTTAACTTCTTGGTGCTGCCGCGCATCATCGCCATGGTGCTTTGCGTGCCAGTCATCATCTTTATAGCGGACGCTATAAGCATCTTAGGGCAGATGATCATTTGCCAAACGATACTTGATATCAGCTTTAGCGACTATCTAAATAGATTTCGTGAGATGGTCGAGCTTAGGCACTTTGCTGTTGGTATGATAAAAGCGCCGTTTTTTGGCGCTGTAATAGCGATCATTGGCTGCATGAGGGGATTTGGCGTTAGTCAAAACGCCCAAAGCCTTGGAGCGATGACAACTGTTAGCGTTGTAAATGCGATATTTTGGGTCATCGCGCTTGATGCATTTTTTGCGATAATTTTTATGTGGCTAAAAATATGAACGAAATAATAGTTGGAAAAAACATAACGACAAGTTATGGCGATAAGATAATGCACGATAATGTGAGCTGGAGCGTCAAAGAGGCTGAAATTTATGGCTTCTTAGGTGGCAGTGGCACTGGTAAAACGACGCTAATGAAGACGATGATATATCTAAAAAAGCCAAATAAGGGCGATATAACGTTTGATGGCGTCAATATGTGGAAAAGTAGCCCCAAAGAGCAGCAGGAGATCAAGCTAAAAAGTGGGACGATGTTTCAGTTTGGAGCGCTTTATAGCTCGATGACGATACTTGATAATGTGGGCGTTTTGCTTCATGAGTACTCTAAATTTAACAAGCGTCAGATCGATGAGATAGCGATGTTTTGGATACAAAAGGTGGGGCTAAAAAAAGAGGTATCGATGCTCTATCCAAGCGAGCTAAGTGGCGGTATGAAAAAAAGAGCTGCGCTTGCAAGAGCCTTAGTGCTAAGCCCTAGGGTGCTATTTTTGGATGAGCCAAACAGCGGTCTTGATCCAGTTAGCTCACGACAGATGGACGCGCTCATAAAAGAGCTTCGTGATAGCATCGGCGTAACAGTCGTTATGGTGACGCATGATGCCGATAGCATTTTTGATATTTTGGATAGATTTTTGATAATAGATAACAAAAAAATAGCCTTCGAGGGAGATATAAAAGAGCTTGAGCATCTTGAAAATAACCCGCTTGAAGAGCTATTTAAAATGAGGAAAAAATAGATGGAAAATAGAAATTCTTATACTATTGTCGGCATGTTTTTCATAGCATGCCTTACAGCTTTTGCGATATTTATCTGGTGGATGACTAGCAAAAATAACACAAAGGTTGATTTTAAGGAGTATTACATCCACACAAGCGAGCTGCCAAGCGGGCTAAAGGTTGATTCTACGGTTAAATTTATCGGCGTGCCAGCAGGAAGTGTTAGTGATATAAATTTCGTCGATGACAAAAACGCTCTTATAAACATCACGATGAAGATAAGAGAAGACCTACCTATCAAGGCTGATAGCGTGGCAAGCATCGAAGTTCAGGCAATTAGTGGTGTGGCTAGTATAAATATAAGCCGAGGCACGAAGGATTTTAAACCAGGTGATAAGCCTATCTTAAAGCTTGAAGAGAGCCTTCTTTCAAAGCTCGGAAACAACGCAGAAAACATCACTTTTAAGATAAATCAAACCCTTGATAAGGTTGATGGATTTTTCTCGGCTGAAAATATCGCTCATATCGAGTCGATCCTAAGAAATATCGATAAATTTACCCAGGTTTTAACTGACGAAGAGGGGCTAAGCGAGATCGATAGCATCGTTAAAAATGTAAAAAATTTCACTGATAGTTTAAACAAAACCGACACAAAAGAGCTTGCTAAAAATTTAAACACTCTAATCGCCAGTGCAAATTCAGTCTTTAAATCAGCAAATTCAGCTGTCACTGGATATAGCTCGCTTCAAGATATCGTCACTCAAAAGGTAAAAAACGGCGAGTATGACCTTAGAAATACCGTCTCACCGCTGCTTAGAGAGGCTAGCGATTTTTTAAATGGATTTGACAAGACGCTTCGTGAGTTTAGGGGTGCGCTTCAAAGACTTGAGGATAATCCTTACGAGTTTTTCTTCACAAATCCAGTGCCAAATACAGATAAAAAGGACAAAAAATGAGAAATTTAATCTTTCTAGCGGCTGCATTTTTGTTTCTTGGCTGCTCGCTAAAGACCGACGTGCCACAAGCCACGATGTATGAGATACACTACTCAAACAAAGAGTGCTCAGCTGAAAACAAGCAAAAAGAGCTAAAAAATGTCTTCATCGAAAACGTGAGCGCCCTTGATATGGTTGATACTAGAAAAATTTTAATCGTTGCTGAAAATAACAAGATAAGATATTTGAGCGATGCTAAATTTGTCTCTGAGCCAAGCGAGATGATCTATAAGTCGCTAGTAAAAGGGTTTTACTCAAACTGCGCTGCAAAGCCGATATTTTCACCAAATGCAAAGGATCTTAGGCTAAAAGTTAGCATCATCTCACTTCAAATAAGAGGCGACAAGGCCGAAGTTTCGCTAGCTTATGAGCTATTTAACGCAAACACCTCGCTAAAATCAGGCATGATCACAAAAGAAATTTTCTGCCCAGATCCAAGCTCAAGCACTATTTTTGAGACGATAAATAAGGCTGCAAATTTAGCTATCGATACTTTAATCTCTGAAATAATCTACTAAAATTTTTTTAAATTTTTTGGCTGTGAAAGTTTAAATTTACAGCCAAAAATAGCTTATTTTAAAGACCTTTTGTTATAATGTGGCTTTAAAATATGGAGAATTAATGAAGAAAATTTTAATAATCGCAGATGGAGCTTTTGCAAGAAATTTTTTAGATAGACTTCTTGGAGCAAAGTCAAATTTACACCACTACATCGTTGTTTCGAGCGAAGACCTTAGTCAAAAGGCAAATTATGAAAATTTCACATTTTATCAGTTTGACCCAACGAGCCTTTCAAAGCTAAAGAGCATAAGCGACGGCTATTTTAGCCAGTTTTGTATCGTGAGTGACAATGAAAAAGAGGCGGTTGCCGTTTATGAAAATTTAAGACAGGTTAGCACAAAGACTGAGACCATTTTCATGAACTCGTGGGAGCTAGATGAAAAGTGCAAGGAGACCTTTGCAAACGACAAGCACCTAAGTGTGGTTGATATCAGAGATATCGCAGCTTCAAGGCTCATGGACTATCTGCCAGACATGCCTGTATATGCTGATAATATCGGCTTTAGCGAGGGCGAGATCATGGAGGTTAAGGTGCCTATTGGCAGCTCATATATGTATCGCCATGTAAGCTCGATCGCTCAAAAAAGATGGCGGATAGCGCTCATTTACAGAGGTGCTGAGATCATCTTGCCAAAGCCAAATACAATGATCCAACCAAGCGATATCTTGCTAATCGTTGGCGATCCAAATGTGCTTCAAAATGTTTATCGCTCTATAAAACGCGAAAGCGGACAGTTTCCAAGTCCATTTGGTAGCAACATCTACACTTTAATAGATATGAGATCAATGAGCAAAGAGCGCGTTAGCAAGCTCATAAAAGATAGCCTATATGTGCATTCAAAGCTAAATAACAAACGTCTTATCTTTAGGGTGATAAACCCAACTTTAGGCGAAAATTTAGAGACGCTAAAGGCGATAAAAGAGAAAAATATCCTTGTTTTGATGGATTATTTTAATAGCGACAATAAATCGATAAAAGATGACGTTTTAAAGCACGACATCGGACTAATCATAAGCGACGATAGATACTTTTTTAAATTTAAAAAGCTCTTTTATGAGCTAAAGCTTCCAGTGTTAAAAACTGGCAAAATTTTACTTTCAAAGGTAAAAGAGGGCGTGATACTAGGCGATCAAAGCCAAGAGGTAGAAAATCAATCAGCCGTCATCACAGACTGCTGCGCGCAGCTTGATCTGGAGATGAAATTTTACTATTTTGACAACAAACACAGCGATGACGAGGCGCTAAAAGAGCACTTTGAGAGTATTAGCACGCTATTTTCAAAGCGCATAAAGATAGAAAATCACAGCCTGAAAAATCCGCTCGTAAAACTAAAAAGCACAAAAAATTTACTTCACTTTGTGATGTTTAGCAAGAGCGTGGCTAATGGTAGTGCTTTTGCCTTTCTATCGACAAATTTAAATAGACTTTATAAGAAATTAAGCCAAAATGCACAGCTTTTTGTGCCAGTAAGTGAGTAGAAAATGCAGATAAATTTAAACCTTAAGGAAAAGGGCTCAAGCTATAAAATTTATATAAATGAGCTTGAGAAGTTGGAGCTAAAAGGCAAGGTTGGCATCGTCACAAATGCCAAAGTAGCTGGGCTTCACCTTGAAAAACTACTTAGCGTTTTAAAGTGCGATGAGAAATTTATAATAAGCGTGCCAGACGGCGAAGAGTATAAAAACCTTGAGACGATAGAGCAAATTTTAGAGCAGCTTTTTGTTAGTAAATTTGACCGCGCATCTACGCTCATAGCCTTTGGTGGTGGCGTCATCAGCGATATGACCGGCTTTGCGGCAAGCATATATGAAAGAGGGATAAACTTCATAAATATCCCAACCACGCTTCTAGCACAAGTCGATGCTAGTGTGGGCGGAAAAACGGGCGTAAATAACAAATTTGGCAAAAATTTAATCGGCTCATTTTATCAGCCAAAGGCAGTTTTTTGTGAGATAAATTTCTTAAAAACATTGCCAAAGAGAGAGTTTGTAGCTGGCGTGGCTGAGGCTTTAAAGATGGCGATAACATTTGATAAAGAGATGTTTGACTGGCTAAAGAGCGTAAATTTAGACGATGAAAACTTGGCAAAACTGGTTGAAAAGTCGATAAATTTAAAAGCAAGGGTTGTCGAGCAAGACGAGAAAGAAAAGGGTCTAAGAGCTATCCTAAACTACGGTCACACCTTTGCTCACGTCATAGAAAATGAGACAAATTACAAGGAATTTTTACACGGCGAAGCGGTGGCGATAGGTATGAATATAGCAAATCGCCTAAGCGTTAGACTAGGTCTCATGAGCGAGGCACAGGCAGAGGAGATCAGGCAGGTTTTAGTGAAATTTGATCTGCCTGTAAGCTACAAAATAGAAAATGAATATGCATTTTACGAGGCATTTTTTATGGATAAAAAGACAAAAGGTGATAAGATAAATTTCATCATCGCAGATAAAATCGGCAGTGCGATCATCAAAAATGACGTCAAAAAAGAGGACGTTTTAGAAACTTTGAGAGAATTTAAATGAAAAAGATCCTAGTTTTTCTACTTTTTTGCTTTGCACTTTATGCTGAAGAAAACGCTACACTTGAGCAAAATGTCTCACAAAATTTACAAAATAGCGAGCTTATAAAAGAAATTTCAAACCTAGATAACTCCCTAAAAAACAACATCTGGATCACAAGATACGCCAACTACAACACCTATCAAAAGCTTCTTGATGAGCTAGAGCAAAATGAAAATGAGCTTAAAAAGCTTGATAAAGGCTCAAAAAGAGGTGGCGATCTCATAAAGAGAAGTCAAACTCTAAAAGAGCAGATAAATTTGCTAAAAGAGTATGAGAAAACGCCATTTTCAAATATGCTAGCAGCCCCAGAAATGGAGACGCCGCCTAGGATAAATAGCCCAGTTGCGCTAGTATCTGGCTTTTCATACATCAAAAAGATAAGAAGCGACAAGATCGAGTACCAAAGGCACATCAAAGAGCTTGACACCTTGCTTGAAAAGCTTGAAGCAAAAGAAAATTTGCTAAATAGACTAAATTTGATAGATGATAGCGAGCAAAATAGAGCAAGTCTAAACCTTGCAAAACAAGAGATAGGCGACTTCAAAGCGGCAAAACAGATCGCTGATACCACTTATAGCGTCTATGAAAAAAGGGCTGATGAAGCGATAAATTTGACGACATCTGACATCAAGGCTCAGTTTTTAAGCATGGGCTACACAGCCATCGTCATCCTTTTAACGATCGGACTAACATTTATCGCTAAATTTATCGTTAAAAGAACGATCACGGATAATGAGAGATTTTACACGGTCAATAAATTTCTAAACGTGCTAAACATCACCGTTATCATCATAATACTTCTCTTTTCATACATCGAAAATGTCACATATCTAGTAACTGTGCTTGGTTTTGCCTCAGCTGGTATCGCCATCGCGATGAAAGATATGTTTATGAGTATGCTTGGTTGGATGGTTATCATGTTTGGTGGCACTATCCACGTGGGCGACCGAGTCAGGGTTTATCACGACGGGAGCGAATTTGTAGGTGATGTCATCGATATCTCGCTACTTCGCCTAACCGTTTTTGAAGACGTTAGCTACTCGACCTACAAGACAAACCGCCGTGCAGGTAGGATCATCTTTGTGCCAAACAACTACATCTTTACAGATCTCATCGCAAACTACTCGCACTACGGCATGAAGACCGTTTGGGATGGCATAGATGTCGTGATAAGCTTTGATAGCAATCACAAAAAAGCTGCCTATCTAGCAAAAAATATAGTAAAAAAATATTCAAAAGGTTACACTGACATCGCAAAACGCCAGATGAACAAGCTAAGAAGTCAGTACAGCATCAAAAATCCAAATGTGGAGCCTAGAATTTATACATTTTTTGAGCCTTATGGTATAAATATCTCATGCTGGTATATGTCTAACTCATACGCCACGCTAGCTCTAAGAAGCACGATAAGCGCTGAGATAATCGAGGCATTTTTAGCTCACGATGATATAAAGATAGCTTACCCAACACAAACTATGTTTATAGGTAAAAAAGAAACGCCAAGCGACCACATAGCTCACTCCGAGCAAGAGGGCGAAAACACCTGATGCAAAAGATATTTTTTAAGACATTTGGATGCCGCACAAACATCTATGACACCGAGCTTTTAAAGAGCTACATCAAAGACTATGAGATCACAAACGATGAAGAGGTCGCCGATATCGTCGTGATAAATTCATGCACCGTGACAAACTCGGCTGATAGTGGCGTTAGAAACTATATAAACGGCGTAAAAAGACGCGGCGCAAAGGTCATACTAACAGGATGTGGGGCGGTTAGTAAAGGTAAGGAGCTTTTTAGTAGCGGCATCTTTGGCGTGCTGGGGGCCAGCAAAAAGAGTGATCTAAACGAGCTTTTAAAACAAGAAAAGCCATTTTTTGAGCTTGGAAATTTAAACTCAGTCGATAAAAGCATCGTCACAAACTACGAAAATCACACAAAGGCCTTTATCAAAATCCAAGAGGGCTGCAACTTTAACTGCAGCTACTGCATCATTCCTTCAGTGCGTGGCAGAGCTAGAAGCATGGACGAGGCGATGATCTTAAAAGAAGCTAGAATTTTAGCTCAAAATGGTTATAATGAGCTCGTGCTAACTGGCACAAACATAGGCAGTTACGGCAAAGATACAAATAGCTCTCTTGGCAAACTGCTGGCAAATTTAGGCAAAATTTCAGGCATCAGACGCATAAGACTTGGCAGTATCGAGCCAAGCCAGATAGATGAGAGCTTTAGAGAAATTTTAAAAGAGGAGTGGCTGGAGCGCCATCTACACATAGCACTTCAGCACACAAGCGAGGCGATGCTAAAGATCATGCGCAGGCGAAATAACGCATTTAGCGACTTAGAGCTTTTTAATGAGCTAAGCTCACTTGGCTTTGCTTTGGGGACTGATTATATCGTGGGTCATCCAGGTGAGAGTGAGGAAATTTGGGCAGAGGCGGTGGAAAATTTCAAGAAATTTCCTATCACGCACTTGCACGCTTTTGTCTATTCGCCAAGGCGCGATACGCACTCAGCGACGCTAAAAAGCGACGTTAGCGGCGACGTGGCAAAGAGCAGGCTTAAAATTTTACAAGGCATTGCTTTTAAAAACAATGAAAATTTTAGAAAAAAACACAACGTGGCTTTAAAAATTTTAGTCGAGCAAAAGAACGGTGACTTTTACGAGGGCTTTGACCAGTTTTACAACAAAGCCAAAATTTCTAGTCAAAACGACATAACAAAAGAGTGGTTGGAGGTAAGCGAATATGAAATTAAGCCAGATGCCAATTATGCAAAAATTCAAATTTAATAAGAAAAATATCCTAATATTTGCCGCTGTGGCTCTGATAATAGCGTTACTTTTTGCTGTGAGCAAAGAGCCACGAAACATCACCTACTCGCAATATATGCAACTAATGGATGGAAATTTCATCGATAAAGCGGTTATCGATGAAGATGAGGTCATACTCTATGCGCAAAATAACCGCTTTGCCATCATAAAAGAGGGCATAGACATAAAAGAGCTCATCAAAAAGGTCCCAGTGGAGCGAAGCGTGCAGTATATCACTCCTGGCATGGTTTGGGGAAGCATCATTTTTGTTTGCCTTGTGCTTTGGTACTCCTATATTTTTAGGGCTATTAAGAAAAAAGAGGAGAGCCTTTTAAGCAAAAAAGATGGCGCTTTTGAGATAGAAAGCGTGCTAAATCAAAATGCGATGCCAGTTATCTCAAACGTGAGATTTAGCGATGTGGCAGGCATTAGCGAGGTCAAAAGCGAGCTTAGTGAGATAGTTGATTTTCTTAAAAATCCGCAAAAATATAGAAATTTTGGTATCAAAATGCCAAAAGGCGTGCTAATGATAGGCCCTCCAGGTGTTGGTAAGACGCTTGTAGCAAAGGCAGTTGCAGGCGAAGCAAATGTGCCGTTTTTTTACCAAAATGGCGCAAGCTTTGTGCAAATTTATGTTGGCATGGGCGCAAAAAGAGTTAGAGAGCTCTTTAGCAGAGCCAAATCCTACGCACCTTCAATCATCTTTATCGACGAGATAGACGCCGTTGGCAAGAGCAGGGGTGGCACTAGAAACGACGAGCGAGAAGCCACGCTTAATCAGCTGCTAACCGAGATGGACGGCTTTGAGGACAACTCTGGCGTCATCGTCATAGCTGCTACAAACAGGATCGAGATGATCGACGAGGCACTGCTTAGATCAGGGCGCTTTGATAGGCGTATATTTTTATCAATGCCTGATTATAACGACAGGGTGGCGATCCTAAACACATATCTAAGAGATAAAAACTGCGAAGTGCCAGCCGAGGATATCGCTAGGATGAGCGTTGGCTTTTCTGGTGCGGCACTTAGCACGCTTGTAAATGAAGCAGCGATAAATGCCCTAAGAAACGGCGAAAGCGTGCTTAGAATGAGAGACTTTGAGGCTGTTTTAAACAAGGTCTTGCTCGGCAAGAAAAAGGTGCTAAGCTACAGCGAGAGCGAGAAGAAAATTCAAGCCATCTACCAAGGTGCAAAGGCGCTAAGTGCTTACTGGTTTGATGTGAAATTTGAAAAAATTTCGCTCATTGAAGACCGCTTTATGGCGACTGAGCAAGAGATCGAGTCAAAGTCGCAGATGCTCTCACGCATAAAGGTGCTCATCTCTGGCATGTGTAAGCTTGAGATAGATGAGAACGACATCTTTTCAAACTCAAGCAACGATCTAAATTTGGCAAAAGAGATCGCTTCAAAGATGGTTTATGAGTATGGCATGGGAAATTCTTTCGTGCCAAATCCAAATGATGTGGAAGAAATTTTAAAACAAGCAAAAGATGAGATAATGTCCTTTTTAAAGGGCACGAACGAGCAAATCGCAAGGATAAGCTCATATCTGCTTGCTTACGAGAGCGTAGATAAAGAGACGCTTGCTAAAATTTTAAATGAAAACTACTAATAAAGGAGAAAAAATGAAAGCAAAAATAGGAATTCTAACTATGTCCGATCGCGCAAGTGAGGGCACATACGAGGACAAATCAGGCCCAGCGATCAAAGAGGTGCTTGACGGCTGGATAGTAAGCGAGAGAGAGTATTTTTACGAGGTGATCCCTGATGAGCTTGATCTCATAAAAGAGAGGCTCGTGCACATGATAGACGTGCTAGGATGTGACCTTGTGCTAACTACTGGAGGCACAGGACCAGCCGTAAGAGATGTCACTCCAGAGGCTACTGAGGCAGTTTGCGAGAAGATGATGCCAGGCTTTGGCGAACTAATGAGAGCTGCAAGCTTGCAATACGTCCCAACAGCGATCCTATCACGCCAAACAGCAGGCATCAGAGGCCACGCGCTAATTATAAATTTACCAGGCCAGCCAAAGGCGATAAAAGAGTGCTTGGAGCCAGTATTTCCAGCGGTGCCATACTGCATCGATCTTATAGAGGGTGCATTTATCGAGACCGATGAAAACGTGATGAAGGTCTTTCGTCCAAAACAAAAGAAAATTTCTTAATCTTTTAGACCTAAATTTAAGCTAGCTGCCCTTGCGGGTGGCTAAATTTAGGTTTTTGCTTACTATTTAAATTTATATATTTAAATTTGGTTGCAATCAATAAAATTTAGTATAACACTGCAATAACTGACGATCGTCTAGCTGGCACACTAAGTGGCAACAGCTAAATTTATGCGAGTTTTTAGCAAAATAGACCGCCACACAAAAAGCAAATTTGGCAAATAATATCTATCTTAATTTGCTTTTTTGCGCTTTAGTAATGTGAAATTTAACAAAAAAGCGGCGTTTTTGTTTGATTTAAGTAGGCAAAAGTGCAAATTTCTTAAATTTGATAAAACATTAAATTTATACAAAAAACAGATGATGAAATAAGCTAGAGCCACAAAACAATGTTTATAAATTTAATAAAGATAAATTTAAAAGATAAACACGGCTAGTCAAATTTAACTCAAATTTGCCAAGTTTACATAAAATAATATGTAAAATTTTATGTAAATAAAGCTAAATTTGCTCGTTTTTGCTATCTATTATCTTTTTTATAAGCTCCATATCGCCGTTCATTGCTAAGCCCATAAAGCAAATACCACTTGCACCAGCTTTTATAGCTTCTTTGTAGTTTTGGTTGTCTAGTCCGCCAAGTGCGTAAATTTCTTTATCAAAGCTTTTTAGCTCGCTTATGAAATTTAGCCCTTTTGGCTCTAAGCCCGCCTTGCATGAGGTGGTAAATATATGAGAAGCAACGAGCACGTCGGCGATTGTGGCTGAAATTTTAGCCTGCTCTAGGTCGTGAGCTGGGGCGTAAATTTTAGCTGTTTTTCTAAATTCATCTAAAAAAACGGAGTGATTTTTAAAAAAATCAAGCTGCGCCGAAGTGAGCCAAAAGTCGCTCTTTAGCTTGCAAGCTACGTCAAAAAATTGATTAATGATAAATTTCTTGCGGTAGTTTTCACAAATTTGAGCCACAACCCTAGCAAGGTCGTAAAATTTAGCCTCGTCTAACCCCTTCGCACGAAGCAAAATTTCATCCACGCCAGCCTTGCAAAGTAGCTGTATCCTCTTTAAAAAGTCATCGCCCTCATAGCTTTCAAAGTCGGCCACGCAGAGAATTTTAAACGTAGACATACTCGCTCATCAAGGGCTCTAGGCCGTTTGCTTTTATCATAGCCTTGATCTCATCCACGCTTCTATCGTCGCTTATCTCAAACTGCTCGTCGCCCTTTTTCTCTTCGCCGTGAGCGCCGATGCTAACTTTCACGCCAGCACTTATCTTGTTTGCGGCGATCTTTACGGCGTTATCTCGAAATTTCGCCTTTTCTCTAGTTGAGATCGTTATACTTGCCGTTGGCATGAAAATTCTATAAGCGCAGATCACTTGCAAAAGCTCGTGCTCGCCCACATCACGAGGATTGATGCGGTCGTTATTTATGATAGGGCGAAGCCTTGGGCATGAAAATGCGATCTCGGCGTGCGGATATTTTTTTTGAACCAAGCTTGCGTGCAGTGCAGTCGCAAATGCGTCAAGTCTAAAGTCATCTATACCAAGAAGTGCCGCAAAGCCAACACCTCTCATGCCCCCAAGAAGCGCTCGCTCCTGCGCATTTAGGCGGTATGGGAAGATCCTTTTATTGCCGCCAAGGTGGATTTTCTCGTATTTTGCGGGATTATAGGTCTCTTGAAAGACGGTCACGTAGTCCACGCCGCTTTTGTGGAGCAGGGCGTAGCCGTCTGAGTTTAATGGGTAAATTTCAACGCCAACGACTTTAAAAAATTTCTTTGCCAAAGCGCAGGCGTTTGCGATATAAGCCACACTTGAGTTGGTCTCGCTCTCGCCAGTTAGGATCAAAATTTCTTCTAAGCCGCTCTTTGAAATCTCTCTTAGCTCCCTTGTGATCTCCTCGTCGCTTAGCTTTGCCCTTTTTATCTTGTTGTTGGCGTTAAATCCGCAATAAACGCAGAGATTATCGCAGTAGTTTGCTATGTAAAGTGGGGTAAAAAGCGTGATATTTGAGCCAAAATTTGCCCTTGTCTTTGCTTGGGCTAGCTGGGCGATCTGCTCTAAAAATGGCGCTGCAACAGGTGAGAGTAGGGCTTTTAAATTTTCTAGCGAGCAGTGCTTTGCATTAAGAGCTGCTTTTACGTCTGCTTCGGTGTAAATTTCAGGCTTATAGCTCGCGCGCTCTTTTAAAATTTCATCCATTATCTCGCTGCCAACATCCTGCATGTGAGGTAGCAGCTGCATGTGGTCGGTTCTAGCAAATTTCATCAGTCTAAAAATCCAGTGAGCGGAGATGAGGCGTTTGCGCTTTTGCTTTTTTCGCCAAGACCTGCTAGATAGGCGTTGCGACCGGCGATGATAGCCTCTTTGAAGGCTCTTGCCATGAGTGGGATATTTTTAGATGAGGCGATGGCTGTGTTTGCCATGATGGCAGCCGCTCCCATCTCCATCGCTTCGCACGCTTGTGAAGGCCTACCGATGCCTGCATCAACTATGATCTGCGTATCAAGCTCGTTTATCAAGATCTCAATGATATCTTTAAAAACTAGCCCCTGATTTGAGCCGATTGGCGCAGCTAGAGGCATTATGCAGCTAGCTCCCGCACTTAGCATCGCTCTTGCGGCGTTTAGATCAGGAAACATATATGGCATCGGCACAAAGCCGTCATTTGCCAGCGCTTCGCAAGCTTTTATGGTTTCAGAGTTGTCTGGAAATAGAAATTTAGAGTCGGTGATGATCTCGATCTTTACAAGCTCGCCGCACCCAAGCTCACGTGCGAGCTGGGCGATACGAACGGCCTCTTTAGCATTTCTAGCGCCACTTGTGTTTGGCAAAAGCGTCACGCCTTTTGGGATAAAGTCAAGTATATTTCGCTCTTTGCTCTCGTTTATGCGCCTAAGAGCAAGAGTTAAAATTTCTGCCCCAGCCTCATTTACGGCTGAGTCGATGAGCTCGTGCGAGTACTTGCCAGAGCCAAGGATAAATCGGCTTTGAAACTCCTTGCCGCCAAGGATCAAACTATCATTTTGCACTTACGCCTCCAAGCCCATAAGCAGTCTAATGGCTAAATTTGCCTCGTGGTTTGCACAGATCGCAACGCGCGGCGCCATGAGCCCTTGACCGATCTTTGCCTCGTTTGTGAGGTCGCCACAAAGATAGACATTTTTGGCAAATTTTATAGTTTTTATGAGATTTGAGCTAAAGTGCCCAGCCATGCCAGAAGCGCCGATGATCTTTTTCTCTTTTAAGCTAGCTCCTGCTTCGTTTAGTATCATCGCCTTGCCAGCTACGTTGTCAAAGGCTTCGCATAAAATTTCGCACTCACCAAAGACGCTAGCCACGTTTTTTTCATCCAAAAATATATCGTGAGCCTCGACCTCGACAAAGGGATTGACATCATTTATCAGCTCTTTAAGCGCCTGCGTCTTTTTCATGCCGATGTGACGGACGAAATACTGCTGGCGGTTTAGATTGCTTGGCTCAACGACGTCAAAGTCGGCAAGCACTAGCTTTTTTACGCCAACTCTTGCAAGACTTAGCGCGATATTTGAGCCAAGGCCGCCAAGTCCAGCCACGCCGATCACCGCCTTGCTTAGGGCTAAATTTAGCTCAGGGCTATTTCGTGAAGCGATCATCGAGCGTAAAACTTCACGCTCAGGCATCACGCCACGCCTTATAAATACGACATTTGAGCCATCTTTTAGCTCGCTATCTTCTTTTATAGCAAAGCCATCAATGATAAAAATATCTGGCTCAGTTGCGTTAAATTTCTCTAAAAATTTATAAATTTGGCTATTTTTATCGCCAAGAGCAAGCTCTTTTAGCTCGCTAAGGCTCTTTGCTGGCACTTTAAATTTTGTGCCATTTAGTATTATCTCTATCATTTTCTCCTCATCCACCGCCAACTAAAGTGACGATCTCATAGGCTTTGGCCTCGCTCATAAAGTGCTCATGCCAAAGCTTTTTGGGCAAAATTTCTCCGTCTCGCTCAAGGGCTATAAATTTAAGCTCATAGCCATTTTGAGCTAAAAAATCATAAACACTCATATCGTTTTCAAGCTCGAAATTTTTGCCGTTTAGTAAAAAGCTTATCATTAAATTTTGTAGCTTTTTACAAAATTTGCGATCCTCTCGATCGCTCTTTTTATGCTCTCGATGTCGGTTGCAAAGGAAATTCTAAAATATCCCTCCATACCAAAGCCCACACCTGGCACCGTCGCCACGTTCGCCTCTTCAAGCATCTTTTTGCAAAATCTAAGTGAGTCGCTATCTACATCTTTGCATTTTACAAATAGATAAAACGCACCATCAGGCTTAACTACGCTTAGCCCTGAGATAGCATTTATCATCTCAACTGCCACGTCGCGTCTTTTTTCGTACTCTTTTCTCATATTTTCGATGTCTTCGTCAGTTTCGCCAAGAAGTGATGGGATAGCGCCTATTTGCACGATCGAGCTAATATTACTTGTGCTTTGGCTTTGAAGCTTTTTGATGCCTGCTATTAGCCAGTCCATCGAGCTTGCTATGTAGCCAAATCTCCAGCCAGGCATCGCTCCACACTTGCTTAGGCCATTTATCGTGACCGTTCTTTTGAAAAGATCCTCGCTCACTGAGGCCACTGCGTGAAATTCTTTGCCGTAGATCACTTTTTCATAAATTTCATCGCTTGTGACGATGATGTCAGTGCCCTTTAAAACCTCGCCAAATGCCGCGATCTCATCTTTTGTATATACAGCTCCAGTTGGGTTTGTCGGGTGATTTAGTGAAAATACCTTTGTCTTTGGCGTGATCGCTTTTTTTAGCTGCTCGGCTGTGATCTTAAAATTTGTGCTCTCGTTTGCCTCGATAAAGACAGGCACGCCACCACAAAATTTAACGATCTCAGGGTAGCTCACCCAGTATGGAGATGGGATGATGACTTCATCACCTGGGTTGATAAGCGCTTGAAATACGTTAAAAAATGAGTGTTTTGCGCCGATGTTGGTGACGATTTGGCTTGCTTTATAGTCAAGTCCGTTATCTCTTTTTAGCTTTGCTCTAATGGCCTCTATCACCTCAGGCAGGCCCGGTACTGGCGTGTATTTGCCACTTTTGCTGTCGTTATCAAGTGCGTTTTTTACAGTTTCTCTTATCTTTTTTGGAGTCATAAAGTCAGGCTCACCAGCTGAAAGCGAGATCACGTCGATGCCAGCAGCCTTCATCTCTTTGGCTTTTGTGCTGATTGCGATTGTGATTGACTCGCTTAATGTTTGCATTCTGTTTGCTAGTTGCATTTTCGTCCTTTTTAGTTGATTGTCTTTAGGTAACTATTGTCATTTAAAAATAGATAAAGTTCGCCCAAAATTTGCTTCTTTTGTGTTTCGTTTATCAAAGTTGATTTCTCTAAGCGCTCATTTAGAGTGTCTTGGATCTCGTAGATATCGTAGTCCATGTCCTCCATGATATCAAGGATCGACTGGCTCTCTAGTAAATTTGTGATCTTGTAGCCATCATTTGTTATCTCTATTGTAGCTTCTGTAGGGTGAGTAAAGAGATTGTGCTTCATACCGATCACCTCTTGGTATGCGCCAACTAGGAAAAATCCCAAGAAATAATCCTCCTTCTCCACATCCACGTCGTGCAAAAGTAGCGGGTTTTTCTCGTCATCATAGCTGATCTCGCCGTCGCTATCGCAGGTGATGTCCCAGATCGAAGCCGGCAGGGTAGGGCGCTCATCGAGCCTGTCAAGTGGCATGATAGGGAAATTTTGCTTTAGACCCCAAAAGTCTGGCAAGCTTTGAAAGATTGAGAAATTTAGCAGGTATCTCTCTTGAACCTCTTTTTGAATTTTGGTTAGATCGCTTGAGTTGCTTTTGTTGCCAAGCATCACGACAGCTTTTTTGCTAATGAGCCTTAAAAGTACCTCTGCGTTTGATCTATCTTGCAGATCGACATAGCCTAGATCAAAGAGCGTGAGGATGCTCTCGGTGTGATGGATGGCGTCGTGTAGGTATTCTAGGGCATTTGAAGGCTTGATTGATTTGTAAAGATCAACTAGCTCGGTTATTAAATTTGGATTATTTTTCTTTAAATTTAGCTTCTCTTCGGTGTATTCTTGAGAAAAAAGTTCAAGTACAGGGGCGACCAAAAGCGCGTGAGAAGCGGCGATGTAGCGACCTGACTCTATGAAGATATCTGGCTCGATCTCCTTTTTTTGCTCGCTTATGGTTTTAAGCATATAAACAACGTCGTTTGCATATTCGTTTAATGTATAGTTTCTGCTGCTCTCCTCTTTAAACTGCGAGTATTCAATCGCTAGACCGCCGCCCAAATTTATCGCTTTTAAATTTGAGGCACCCATTTTTCTAAGCTCAGCGTAGATATTGCCAGCCTCGATGAGTGCCTTTTTAAGAGGGTGGATCTCGCTTATTTGAGAGCCAATGTGAAAGTGTATCATCGTGAAATTTTCAAGTAAATTTGCCTTTTTTAGCATCTTTACAGCTTCTATAAGCTCTGTTGATGTTAGGCCAAATTTAGAGTGTATGCCACCACTTTTTGCCCAAAGGCCTGATCCCGTCGAGTGTAGTCTCACTCTAAGTCCGATCTTTGGTTTTGGTTTAAAGCGCTCTTTTGCGATGGCGATTATCGCTTCAAGCTCGTTTAAGCCCTCGATCGTTAGCGTGATGTTATGCCCCATTTCTGCGGCGATGAAGCCTATATTTATCATCTCTTTATCTTTAAAGCCATTTACCGTTATAGGCGCTTTGTCGTTGTTATAAGCCATAGTTAGAAGTAGCTCAGCCTTGCTACCAGCCTCAAGGCCGTAGTTATAGGGCTTGCCAAGACGCACTAGGTTTTTTACAAAGCCTGGATATTGATTGACCTTGAGCGGAAAAACGGCGTTAAAGCTGCCTTTGTAGGCAAACTCTTTCTTTGCCTTTGCAAAGCTTGCGTGGATCTGCTCGATCTGCTTTTGGATAAGGTGTGGAAAGCGAAGCAATAGTGGCCCTCTATATCCGTCGTCCCTGATATCACGCACGATGTCGATGATCGCTGGCTTGCTAGCTTCGTTTATGCAGACTTTGCCGTCTTCTATCACAAAATTTGAATTGCCCCAAATGCTAAGTCCAAAATCATTCATCCCAGCTCCTTTTCAAGCTCATCTAAATTTATCGTTTTTTCGTCTTTGTTTTCTAAATTTTTATACCAAATTTTATTCTCTTTCATCTCGTTTTCGCCCACACAAAGGAAAATTTTTACCTTTTTATTGTCGGCATTTTGCAGATGTTTTTGAAGTTTTTTGGCTTCATACGAAATTTCAACCTGATATTTTTTGCGAAGTTTTGAGCCAAGATTATAGATAAAATCAACATTCGCCGTATCAAGCGCGCAAAGATAAACTCCAGCTCGCTCATCCTGAGCCTCGCCTAAAATTTCCATTATCCTCTCAACGCCCATCGCAAAACCAACGCCATAACTTGCTCTACCGCCAAGATACTCAACGAGCCTATCATATCTGCCGCCACCAGCGACCGCGCTTTGTGAGCCGATCTCGTTGCTTATAAACTCAAACGCCGTCTTGCAGTAGTAGTCAAGCCCACGAACGAGCTTAGTGTCTATCTCAAATTTAACGCCATTTGCTGTTAAAATTTCTTGCAGTTTTGCAAAATCAGCCTGCGCCTCGCAGCTTAAACTATCAGTGATGACTGGAGCGTTTTTGTAAATTTCTTGGCAGCTCTCGACCTTGCAGTCAAGCACGCGGATAGGATTTAAAAGCTTACGTCTTTTGCAGTCTTCGCAAATTTTTTCATCGTTTTCATCTAGAAATTTGACAAGCTTTTCTTTGTAAGACTTCATCGAGCTCTCGTCGCCAAGTGAGTTTATCTTTAGGGTTGTTTTTATATTTAGTCTGTTAAAAATTTCGCTCACCATCAAGATAATGCTCGCATCCTCATAGACGCTGCCCTCACCAAAGCACTCACAGCCAAACTGGTGAAACTCCCTTAAGCGGCCTTTTTGTGGGCGCTCGTAGCGAAACATCGAGCCATGATAGAAGCAGCGTTTTATAGCGTTTGCCCTATCAAGCTTCGCCTCGATAAATGCTCTAACCACGCCAGCTGTGCCCTCAGGACGCAAGCAAACGTCGTTGCCGCCTTTGTCTTCAAACTGATACATCTCTTTGCCTACGATATCACTGCTCTCGCCGACACTTCTTTTAAAAAGCGCCGTCTCCTCGAGGTGCGGGGTCAAAATTTGCTCATATCCGTAGTTTTTTGCGACTTCCTCGCAGGTTTTGATTATCTGTGCGTAAAGTTTTGCGCGAGCTGGAAGCATATCTTTCATGCCACGAAGTGCCGTTATCATCGCATTATCCTTTTTATTTTTTGTGATTTTACTTAAAATTTATAAAATTTTCTATCTCTTTTGAAATTAGCTCTATGCTTTTAGACGCGTCTATAAAAAGCGTTTCAAAGCCATTTTTGATAAGAATTTGCTTCATCAAACTTTGCACTTTTAAAAGATACTCAAGACCTCGAGCCTCGATCTTATCGCTTGTGCCTCTGCTTTTTAGTCGGGAGCTTATTAGCTCAGAACTCGTCTCAAAAAAGACTATTTTGTCTGCAAATTTATCATTTAGTGCAAATTTATTAAGCTCTAAAAGTACCTTTTCATCTAAATTTTCATCATTTGCTAAAGCGTAGGCGATGCCCGAGATAAAGCCTCTATCACTTAAAATGAGCCTATCTAAATTTGGAGCGACTAGCTTTTCAAAATGCTCAGCCCTGTCAGCTAAAAATAGTAAAATTTCAGCCCTTTTGCCTATTTTTATGCTCGAGCTTAGCAAAATTTCTCGTAAATTTTCACCTAGCTGCGTGCCACCTGGCTCTTTTGTGACGATGGCGTCAGGAAATTTGGAAGCTAAAATTTCTATCTGCGTGCTCTTGCCAACGCCGTCAATGCCTTCAAACAAAACATACATTTTACGCCTTTAAATTTTTAAGAATTTTTACTGGCACTAGGTTGCTCACGTCGCCGTCGTGGCGCAAGACTGAGCGGACGATCGAGCTTGAAATGAAGGCGTTATTTAAGCTTGGCATAAGATAAACCGTCTCAAATTCGTCCCAGAGTGCAGCGTTTGCGTAGCCGATTTGTAGCTCATACTCAAAGTCGCTAACCGCGCGAAGGCCCCTGATGACAGTGTTTATGCCGTGTGATTTAGCAAAATCAACAAGCAAGTTATCAAAGCCAAGCACGCTTACGTTTTTTAGCTCACAAACTGCCTCTTTTGCCATCTCTATGCGCTTTTCATGTGCGAACATCGGCTGTTTGCTGTCACTTTTTGCGACTGCGACGATTACTTTGTCAAAAATTTTTGTAGCCCTTATGATGACGTCTAAATGGCCGTTTGTGATGGGGTCAAAGGTCCCTGGATAGATGCAAGATTTTTTCAAATTTGCCACCTTTTGTAAAGATTATTTTTGATTTTTAAAGCATCAAGCCACTTGCCGATGATGAAATTCTCCATATCATGAAGGCTTTTTATGCCTGCGTAGTAGCCTAAAACTGGGGGTGCGATGATAGCTCCAAGAGACGAGAGTAGCTGCATCTGAGAAAGCGCGATAGCAGAAAATGGCATCTCTCTAACGCCCAAAACTAGCCTTTGTCTCTCCTTTAACGCGACACTTGCAGCTCTTGTGATGAGCGTGTCACTTATGCCGTTTGCAACCTTGGCTAGGGTGTTGGTAGAGCAGGGCGCTATGATCATCGCCTCCGTACCAAACGAGCCAGAAGCTGGGCCTGCACCAAGGTCTTGATCATCATAAATTTTTACGCCAAGATCATCTAAATTTAACTTCAAATTTTCCTCAGCCACTAAGACTTTCATGGCATTTTTACTAACTATGACGTGCGCTTCACAGCTATCTTTGGCGGCACGAACAAGCTTTAGAAAAAGCCCAGCCCCACTTGCTCCGGTGGCTGCAAAAACTACCTTTTTCATCTTATAACTGCCTCATCTTTGCCTGAAACTGTGGCCTGTAAAATTTTATTTTCTCTTGTTCTTATCTTTATCATATCGCCTAAATTTCCATCTTCAAGTGCCTTTACTTCAGCGATTATCTTGACGCCACCTTCGCTCAAAACTGCATTTAGCATTTGCCCTTTTTTAACTAAGCTTATGGCGTTAAATTGGCGTTTGGTTAAAATTTCACCACTTCTTATCTGCACTTTTGTGACAAGTGTTGAGGCGCTAAGTCCAAAAAGCGCGTCACGTGGCCATTTGCTAAACTCGATCATCGTTGGTTGGTAGTCAAGCAAGCTTAAAATGTGGTTTGTATTCATTGAATTTATAGCGATAAAAACTGGCATTTTGGCGTTAAAGCTAAATTTAAAATAGAGGCTTTTTAAGCTTAAATCAACATCCTCAAATGAGGCTCTAAAAACGCCTTTTTGGCTATTTTGGTCGTTTAAGAAGATATTTTTAAAGACTAGATCTTTAAAATTTGCAGGGAGTTTGTTTTGCGG
The DNA here is from genome assembly GCF_015230015.1 of Campylobacter concisus. Classification (GTDB taxonomy): domain Bacteria; phylum Campylobacterota; class Campylobacteria; order Campylobacterales; family Campylobacteraceae; genus Campylobacter_A; species Campylobacter_A concisus_AF. The sequence goes on from NZ_JAAKZC010000020.1 coordinate 31,265, forward strand.
GCTGATGCTAAGATCGCTCACGCTGATGCCTGGATACTCGTTGCTGATCTCTCTTAGAAATTGCATCTGAATTTCATCCATGATAGAGCAATTTTTCACAAAAGCCACGCTACCGCCACTTTTGTCATTATATGTTTTAAAATTTGCTGTTAGAATTTCATAGAGTTTTTTGCTATCTATCTTGGCTGCTCTTTTGCCTTCTAAGTTTAAAATTTCATTATCTTCGCCCTCAAAGCCAAAAGTACTGAGTGAAATTTGATCATTTACGACGCAATACATCGGATAGATGCTGACTTCATTTGCAAAAAGTTTCGTGGAAAATAAAAAAATGAGTATAAAAAAGATGGAGCGGGAAACGAGATTCGAACTCGCGACCCCAACCTTGGCAAGGTTGTGCTCTACCCCTGAGCTATTCCCGCAATCAAAATGAAGTCCGCATTTTATCAGATTGTTTTTCATTTGTCAAGAATTATGGAAGTTTTATGAGTAAAATTTCACTATTTTGTAAAATTTCACCTTGATCAGGGCTAGTTATCAACACAAAATCGCTCTTTAATATATGATTTATCATACCTGAGCCATATTTTCCGCCATCAGTTGCTATAAATTTGCCATCAATTACATTGCCAAAAACAGCATTTGCTCTGCCCGATTTTACCTTTAAATTTTCACTATTTATAGCTTTTTGCGTCACAAAGCACTCGCTTTTTAGAAGTGGCAAAACAAGCATCATCGTGCAAAGATAAGCAGCCATAGGGTTGCCAGGCAAGATAAAAACAAGCCTGCCATCTTTTTCGTAAGCCTTGCAAGGTCTGCCAGGTCTTATGTCAAGGTGTGAGTAAATTTCGTTATATCCAAGCTCGCTTAGGGCCATTTTCATGAAGTCGGCCTCACCAGCGCTCGCTCCGCCAGAGCAGATAACGATATCGTAGTTTTCAGCGTTTAAAAATGCCTGTTTTACAGCATTTAGCTCATCTTTTATGATACCAAGATATGAGCTTTTTTGGCTGATTGAGCTAAGAAGTGCAGCGATGCCAAGTGCGTTTGCGTTGTAAATTTCATCCTCGCTAGCTCTTTGCCAAGGCTCGATGATCTCGTTTCCGCTTGAGTAAATTCCAACACTAGGCTGCTTTTTAACTTCTATAAAGCTTATACCCTGAGCTGCAAGCATCATCACGCTTCTTGTGTTTAAAATTTCACCACTTTTTAGTAAAATCTCACCAACCTTTGTCTCTTCGCCTTTAAAGCGGTAAGCTTCGCCCTTTTTAAGCTTAGCTGGTGCTTTAACAAACTCACCCTCAACGACGCAATCTTCAAATCTCATGACCGTGTCAGAGCCCTTTGGCATCTTTGCACCTGTCATTATCTTCACGCACTCGTTTTTGCCGATAGTTAGCTGCTCTTTATCGCCTGCAAAGGCACTTGCGATGATCTTATAAGGCTCATCTTTTTCATCAAATTTAACAGCAAATCCATCAAGCGCTGAGTTATCAAAGCAGGGCAGGTCTTTGAGGGCTATCACGTCATTTGCTAAGGTTTTGCCAAGAGCCTCGCTAAGAGGTAAAATTTCACTCTCATTTTTTGGTTTAAATTTAGCCATTAAAGCCTCAAGTGCGTCATTTACTAGCATTTTTACTCCTCAAGCCTAACTATTTTTGCCCCAAGGCTTTTAAATTTCTCCTCAAGCCTCTCATAGCCTCTATCAAGGTGGTAAATTCTATGCACTAAGCTCTCACCATTTGCGATGAGAGCGGCTAGTATCAGCGCTGAGCTCGCTCTAAGATCTGTCGCCATGACATCAGCTGCGTTTAAATTTGCAGGGGCATAAACGCTTGCGATATGACCATTTAAGCGGATATCAGCGCCCATCCTAGCTAGCTCGCTAACGTGCATAAAGCGGTTTTCAAAAAGCCTCTCATCTATCGTACTAACGCCATTTGCTGCTAGACAAAGCGCCATAAACTGAGCCTGCATATCGGTCGGAAAGCCAGGATACTCGGTCGTTCTTATCTCGACTGGTTTTATCTCATTTGTCGGCAAAATCGTGATCTTATCGCCATCCACTTCAATACCAAAGCCCATCTCTTCAAATTTATTCAAAATGGCCGTCATGTGCGCTGCATTTGCCTTTGTGACTGAAATTTTGCTATTTGTGATAGCTCCAGCGCAGAGGTATGTGCCAGCCTCGATCCTATCAGGAATGACCTCGACATCGCAAATTTCAAGTAGCTTTTGGCTGCTGCCAGTGATCTTTAGCTCGCTCGTGCCGATGCCTTCTATCTTGACGCCACTTTGAGCTAAAATTTCACAAATTTGCACCACTTCAGGCTCAAGTGCGACGTTAAAAAGCTCTGTCGTGCCGTGCGCTAGTGCTGCTGCCATGATGATGTTTTCGCTGCCAGTCACGGTGATCTTATCAAACACTATCTTTGCACCTTTTAGGCCATTTAGCGCGGTTGCGACAACATAGCCTTGCTTTATCTCGATATTTGCACCCATCTTCTCAAGTGCGCTTAGGTGCAGGTCTATTGGTCTTTGCCCGATCGCACAGCCTCCGGGCAGGCTCACCTCGCAGTGTCCAAAGCGTGCTAGAAGCGGACCAAGCGTTAGGATAGAAGCGCGCATCTTTCTAACGATGTCGTAGTTTGCTTTGGTAGAATTTACGCTGCTTGTGTCGATACTTAGTGAGTTTTCATCTTTAAATTCGCACTTTGCACCAAGATTAACTAGCAACTGGCAAAGCGTCTTTATGTCAGCGACATTTGGGATATTTGTTAAATTTATCTTATTTTTAGCAAGTAGGGTTAGGGCGATGATAGGTAGGGCGGCATTTTTGGCTCCGCTGATCTTTACTTCGCCGCTTAATTTGGCATTGCCTTCTATTTTTAGATAGTGCATCATTATTTTTTGCCTTAAGAAAATATATTTTTTGCCGATTATATTGTTTTTAAACTTAGAGTAAAGAAAACAGGGCGCTATTTTCGCTTTATTTACATTTAAGAGTTAAAATTACGAAAATTAATTATTTTGGATAAAAATATGTTAAGTTTAATAAATAAAAGAATATTTTTCGCACTCTGCATTACGCTTTTTACAGGTTGTTCTTTCACCTCAAATGAGCCTAAAATCCCACAAAATGACTACAATCAAACCGCCTCTACAAGCGAAGACTTTAGCAGACAAACTTCAAGTGAGCTTTTAGACGAAGATGACGGCAGAGCAGATAAAGAATTTGGTTCATTTTTTAAAAAATACTTAAACACTAGAGCAGGGGGCGACTGCTCAGGCTTTGTCTCTATCGTAAATGCGAAATATAAAAATATGTATTTTGATGAAAAAACCATCAATAACTACTACAGTAAGGGCGGCAGAAAGTCAAAAGCCATCTACAACTTCTATGAAAGCCAAAATTTAATTACTCATAAAAATCCAAAAAAAGGCGATCTTATCTTCTTTTCAAACACCCTTGGCAAAGGCATACAAAAAAATAAAGACAAGAAAAATGTTACTCACGTTGGCATCGTAACGGCCATACTCCCAGACGAGACGGTCAAATTTATCCACAACTCTGGCGGCAGGATCATCCACAGCTATATGAATTTAAAACAAAAAAATACGCACCTAAAGGGCGATAAAGAGATAAATAGCTATGTCGTAAGGTGCTCAAATTCTAGCTGCCTAGCGTCAAATAGGTTTGCTGGATATGGCAAAGCCAAGTAGCCCAGCTACATTTGCGCTTATCCTATTAAATTTAGCTACATTTTTTGGCGTCACCTACCTGCACTCGCGTGAGTTATGGCTCGCGCTTGGTTTAAACATCTATTTTTTAGAAAAACTCTACCTTTTTCAGCCCCTCACATCTATCTTTATGCACGCAGGCGCAGGTCACCTGCTCATGAATATGCTCTTTTTATACCAAGTGGGCACGATGAGCGAGCTATATCTTGACACGAAAAGATTTATCATTTTTTATATCGTTGGTGGCGTTTTGACGCAAATTTTAAGCTTTATTTATATATATTTTGCATTTGAAAATGAGAAATTTATAAATTTAGTCGGTGCAAGCGGCGCTTTGTGTATGCTCTTTGGTATGCTGGCGACCTCGTTACTTTACTCGGATAAAAAGGCGTGGTTTGGATACTTTGCCATCGTTGTTGCCATGAGTTTTTTGCCACTACTTATGGGCATAAATGTCGCATGGTACGCGCACTTTATAGGCTGGACTGTCGGCTGTTTGTACGCTAAATTTTACTTAAAGAGAGCAGATGAGATTTTTTGATGAGATCTGGGACATTTTAAACGAAGGCGACGTAGGGCTTAAATTTTTAAAATTTGAGCTATTTTACGAGAAATTTAGATCAAATTTGGATATTTGTTTTGATGAAATTTCTGCGCCAAATGAGCTAACTACCCCATGCTACGCTAAATTTTGCGACGTCGTTAGTATGAAAGAGTTAAACAAAAAGGTAAAGCCAAAAGATAAAAACCTAAATTTCATCCACTCAGTCGCTCACATCGAGTTTAGTGCCATTGACATCGCGCTTGATGCTTGTTATAGATTTAGAGGGCTGCCAAGGGAGTTTTACGAGGACTGGCTGGAGGTGGCTGAGGATGAGATCAGGCACTTTTGCATGATAGAAAATTTACTCACAAAGCAGGGCGGCAGATACGGCGAGCTAAGCGTGCATGACGGCCTTTTTATCGCACTTCAAAAGACCTCAGATAGCCTTACTAGTCGCATGGCACTGCTACCAAGATATATGGAGGCAAACGGCCTTGACGCAAACGCTCACATTATAAAAAGGCTAGAAGGCGAGGGCGGTAACGAGGAGCTCATAGAGTGTCTAAAAGTCATCTTAAAAGAGGAAGTTTCTCACGTTTATAAGGGCGATAAGTGGTTTAAATTTGCCTGCAAAAAAGAGGGCGTCGATGAGAAAAGCTACTTTGACATCATATTAAATTTATATCCAAATTCATTTAAAAGCATCAGAGAGATCAACGAAAAAGACCGCTTAAAGGCAGGTTTTAGTGAGGAAGAGCTTAGTTGGATAAAGAAAATTTCTCAAAGGAGAGATCATGAGCAAAATTTACTTCATAAGGCACGCAAAAGCAGTTGATGAGAATAAAGACGGCGCAAAAGACGCTTCAAGAGAGCTTAGCCCAAAAGGCAAAGAGGACGCTAAATTTATGGCTAGCAGGCTAAAAATGTATGATGTGATGCCAGGAGCTATCTTCTCAAGCAGTGCTAAAAGAAGCGAGCAAACAGCAAAAATCATCGCAAAAACTCTAAAATTTAAAGAAAAATCCATAGAGATAAAAGATGAGCTTTATGATATAAGTTTTGAAGATCTTTTGAGGTTTGTAAGAAATTTAGATAAAAATTTAGATGAAATTTTCATCATCACGCACAATCCAAGCATAACCGAAATTTGCGAGTACCTAAGCGACTCATCGATCGATAATATCCCAACTTCTGGAATTTTTTGCATAGAGTTTGAGTGTAAATTTAAAGAGCTAAAAGAGGGCAGCGCAAAAGCTCTGTTCTTTGACCACCCAAAGAAACATCAAAGATAAGTTTTAGAAAAAAACGCAAATTCATTTATTGTGATTTTATAGGCACAAAGGATATCTACTTATTTAATTTTCAAATGCAAGTTTTGCTTTTGAACCAAAAAAAATTTTCTACTCAAATTTTAAAATTTATTGCTCCAATTCAAATTCATATTTTTAAAATTTAACCATTTCAAGTTCAAAACACCAAACGTAAAAGCAAATTTAAAATCAACCATAATTGCAATGCCAAAATATGTTAAAAGGTAAAATGCAAGATATTTTATAT
>NZ_JAAKZC010000021.1 GCF_015230015.1 Campylobacter concisus
ACGACAATGGCGTTGAGATCGGTAGGATAGAAAAAGCAGATGCCAACTGGGAATTTACAACACCAGTACTTACTAAACAAGGCGAGCATAAATTTACAGCTAAAGCAGAAAATGCATTTGGTACTAGCGTATCAAGTAATGAAGTAAGTATTGAGCTTGATACAATAGCTCCAAGTGTAGAGAATGTTAAAGTGACCCCAGTAGATATGAGTGATCCAGCTGATAGTACTCCAGAAAAAGGTAGAGTAGAGGGTAGCTCTGATACACCAGGTGCTATAGTAGTTATCAAAGATCAAGCTGGCAAAGAAATAATAGGCAGCGGTAAAGTAGGTAACGATGGTAAATTTAACATAGAAACTACTAAACCAATCAATACAGGTGATAAAGTTAAAGTGGAGATCACTGATGATGCAGGCAATACTGGCAAAGGCGAAGGAATAGCTGGTGATATAAAACATGAAGGCGACTTTGCTGCTCCTTGCGATCCAACAATCACATTTGTTGAAGACACAGCTCCAAAAGATGGCAAGCTAAATAAAGCAGAAAACAGCAGTGATAGTGATAACGCTAGTACAAAAGCGCATATTTCTTTCTTCCCAGATGTAGTTGAAGGTGATGTGATCAAATACTCTATCAATAATGGCGAAGAGAAAAATCACCCTATAACCGCAGATGATGTAAAATTAGGCTATATAGTGGTAGATGTACCAGTAGTTGATGGACAAACTTCAACTATCACAGCTAAGATCGTTGATCAAGCAGGCAATGCAAGTGAAGTGGTAAAAGAGAGCATAAGCTCAGACTTTACAGCTCCTAATACTCCAGTTATTACCGCTGTGATTGATGAATGGTATGGTGGCGTTGAATTTGATAACGTTCTTGGTAAAGACAAAGGCTTAACAAACGATAATACTCCTAAATTTAAAGGCACAGCTGAGGCTGGTTCGACTATCGTTCTTAAAAATGGAAACGAAATTATAGGTGAGGATATAGAAGTTAAAGCTAATGGTACTTGGGAATTTACACCAAAAACTCCACTTGCTGATGGTGAGTATAATGTAACAGCTACAGCAACAGATAAAGCTGGCAACGTTAGTAATCCGTCAAATGTAGCAACCATCAATGTTGATACTAACTGCGCTAAACCAGTTATTACCGAGATTATAGATGATGTAGCTGGTGGCGCTGTAAATGGCGACGTAAAATTTGGCTTAACAAATGATAACTTGCCAACGCTAAAAGGTACTGCAGAGGCATTTGCAGAAGTTAAATTTATGATCGACGGTAGACCTGTATTTAAAGATGGCAAGCAAGTTTCTGTAACGGCTGATGAAAATGGCAAATGGGAATATACATTAGAGGCAAATTCTAACTGGGGTGGCAAAGTTCATGCTGCGTTAGAAGATGGTCGCCATACTTTTGAAGCACAAGCAACTGATAAAGCAGGAAACAATAGCAAGCCATCTGACGTGGTAAGCGTAGATGTTGATACTACCGCGAGAGCTCCAAAAGTAATGATCACAGCTGATGCAGACGACAACAACATCTTGACAGCTACTGAAGCGTCTGCTTTAACTGACGGCAAACTAAAATGGGTTATCAAGCTACCAGAGGATGCAAAAGAAGGCGATAGAATCGAAGTGTCTAATAGCCATAGAGAGTGGGTAACTGTATTAACCCTAAGTGCTGCTGACGTAGCTAAAGGTGAGGTTGTAAGAGATGATTTCAGTGCTGATTTTGTAAAAGGTAGACCTGGTTTCCAAACTCCATCTTATAGGATAGTAGATCAAGCTGGTAATATCAGTGCAGAGGGTACAGACTCAGTTAGATTTGACAAGACCGCTCCTAAAGCACCAGTCATCAAAGAAGTTATAGATGACCATAAAGGCTATGATGATGATAAGAGGGTAGGCGACGTGCTTAAAGTAGAAGGTGGTCTAACAAATGACAATACTCCAACTATCAAAGGTACGGCTGAGGCTGGTATAAAAGTTGATATTTACGACAACGGCAAGTTTATCGGAACTACAAAAGCTGATGCTAATGGCAACTGGAACTTTACACCGAGCACAAGTGCAGCACTACCTGATGGCAAACATAGCATTACTGCAGTAGCTGAAAATGCCCTGGGGGTAAAAAGCGCATCTAGCAACGCAGCCAACATAGATGTCGATACTGTAACACCTAAACCAACTATAGATAGCATTACCGACAACGTAGAAGGTGGTGTATATAAAGGTGACGTTAAAGGTGGTTTAACAAACGATAATAGACCAGTATTTGAAGGTAAGGCTGAAAAAGGTGCATTTATTGAGCTTTTCGATAATGACAAAGTAATAGGCACAACTAAAGCTGGTGAAGATGGTAAATGGACAATACAGCCAAAAGAGCCAATGGCTGATGGCAAGCATAATATGGTCGTACAAGCAACTGACTTAGCTGGAAACAGAAGTAGATCTGACCAAACATCTTCAGATGTAGACACAACAAGTCCTGGCGTTGTCAAGATCACAGCAGTTTGTGACGATGTGGCTGGCTATAACGGTAAAGTAGGAAATATCCTTGGTGTAAATAATGGCCTAACAGACGATAGTACACCAACTATCAAAGGTACAGCAAAACCTGGTGTAACCATAACAATTAAAGATGGTGACAAGGTTGTTGATGGAGATATCAAATATAATGGTGATGGTTCTTGGGAATTTACACCAAAAACTCCACTTGCTGAGGGTAAACATGAGCTAACCGCAATAGCTACAAGCAAGACCGGTGTAGTAAGCAACCCTTCAAATGTGGCAGCTATAGATGTTGATACTAAGATAGCAGATGCGAAAGTTGAATTTATCGAAGATACAAATAACGATGGTAAATTTAGCTGGAAAGAAAATATAGAAAATACTCACACAGGACGTCTATCATGGAAGGCTCTTATACCAGATGATGGTAGCATAAAAGCTGGTGATATATTCCACTATAAATGGGATGAAACAGGCTGGCATGAGCGCGCTATAAGTCAAGCTGAAATTGATAGAGGCTACATTGGTGAGATGAAAAATAACCAAATTGACAAAGATCAGCCGGATGCTGGTAAGCCTATGCCTTATGGTAAAAATGCAAACGGAAGCGTTTATGTTGCTGAAGCATACTTTAGCGATGCAGCTGGCAATAAAGGTGCTAATGGTAGCGATAAAGTGGTATTTGACTTTAGTGATAATACAGATAATAAACATATTGCGACAACTAACGTTAAGATCACAAGCATCTATGATGATGTTAGGGGCGGTCATACAGGTAACCTTATCACAAATGAAGCTGCGCATATTGCAGGCTTAACAAATGATAAGACACCAACTATAAGTGGAACAGCTGAGGCTAATGCAAGCGTAAAAGTATCTGTAGTTGATGGTAAGTTACATAGTGTTTGGGAGAAAACTATAACAGCTGAAAGTGATGGTAGCTGGAAGGTAACAACTGACGATATTGCCGACGGTAATTACTCTGTAACAGCAGTAGCTACAAATAAGGCTGGTGCGGTTTCAAATCCTTATACCGTATCAAATCTTGAGATAGATACAACTATTGCTCAACCGAACATTTGGATTAAAGAAGATGCAAATCAAGATAAAATCTATGATAAAGCAGATTATGAAAATCCAGCAAATGGCAACGGTGATATAACATTTGTTGTAGATATACCACAAGACCGCGTAACTATAAAAGCTGGGGATGTTTTCCATTATATGATCAATACTAATAATCCAAAATGGGGCAATATAAACGGTTATACCGAAGATATTACTATAACTGAAGCAGATATCAAGAGCGGTAGCATAAGTCGCGTGGTAACTCTTTGCGATGATGGTAAAGACTTTAATATGAGTCACAACGGTATGATAGTATCGATGAATGGATATTTTAAAGACCTAGCCGGTAATGCACTTTCTAATGATACAATGGTAAGGTTTGATCTAAAGAACACTTATGGTGGTAAAGTAAGAAGCACTAGAAGCTTGCCAGATGATATCTTAGACAATGATAGTGTTGATCTAAGCAATGCTGCTCGTATAAATGAGCCAAAAGCTGAGCTAAATGTTCTAAGTAACAATAAAATAGGCGTTAGCGCAAATGATCTTTTAGAAACACCAAAAGATCATATCATGAGTGAAGGTAAGTCAGAAGCTAAACCTTCTTATGCTACTGCAAGCTCACATGCTGGCGAAGAAAATATAGCTACAACTCATCCTATCCAAATCGAAGAGAAAGTAGAAAGCCACTTCTAATTTCTTATAAGCAGGGCGGACAAAGTCTGCCTTGCTTTGAATTTGTTTGCGGTGAAGGGAGTTTGTATGCAAAGCGAGAAGACAAAAAATTTACTCGATGAAGTAAATGAAACAATAGATTTTATATTTAGAACATGTAACAGAAATGGTGGCACAAAGAAGGCTTTAGAAGATAAAAAGCTAAGTAGAGAAATTTTAAAAGATAAATTTAAATCGATCTTTTTAAAATTTGGCCAGATAGATGAGGCTAGTTTTAAGAGTGCGATCCTCGCAAATGAGGAAGCAAAAGAGCTAAATGAGATAGCGATGGCTCTTGAGATAGACAAAGATGTAAGCTTGCTAGAGCTAGAGCGAGCGATAAATTTTGACCTAACTAGCGTCAAAGAAGAAATTTATAAATTTCAAAATAATAACTAATACACTAGGTGTGAGAGGGGGTCTCACACCAAAATTTAATAACTAAACACTTCAGGATCGATAACCATCGCTCTATAAGCGACATCATCTCTTGAAGCAGAATCCACATCCATCTCAAATTTTATATCATTTGTCTTCGGGTCGATCTCAACTAAGACCATTTTGATAGTCTTGTCAGGGCGAAGTAAATTTACATTTGAGCTTGAGATAAAGTAGGTGCTTTTATCCTTTTGCCACTCGACATTGCTAGTAACTGCACTATAAAAGTCAAATCCACGCTCCTTACCAAACTGCCAAGTCTGCTCAACCGTGCCCTTTTTCTCATCTATCTTATATTCAACCGCACGGGAGTATTTGTCCTCTTTAAATGCTGGCTGCTCCATGCCTCTACCATCGCCATTGTCAAAGACGCTTAGATGTTTTACGCTGCCTTTGTTATCGTATCTTGGTGTTAGCCATGCGGTGTGCTGAGTCCATGACCAGTCAAATTCGCCCTCGCATTTTGAGTTTTCACATTTTATCTTATTGCCGTTGCTATCGACTGGAGTTAGCACTTTGGCTTTAAAGTCCTCGCTCCAGCCTTCAGGCGAAGCTAGTATCCATTTGACCTTTTTATCGCGGCCGATTTTGACGATGCCTTGGTGGCGAAGTGAAAGTATGATGCTATCGTCGCTCTCATCATACGAGATCGAATTTACATGCGCCCAGTTTCTGCCTGTGCCAGTAGAGGTGATATCGCCAAATGGTAGATCATCGCTTATCTTGATCTCTTTTGCGTCCATATCGATATTTAGGCAAACAGCTCTAGCGTCAAGCGCTTTTATGAGGTTGCTACGATAAACATTGTTGCCAAAAATTTCGTTTAGATCCCACTCTTCGACCACTTTGCCAGTGCTATCGACCTCGATGATGTGGTCTCTTATGGTGTGAGAAATTCTGCCATCTTTGTGGTGGTAGTTGTATTTGCCAACTCTAAGTAGTGAATGATCATCTTTTAACGGCATAACTTCGTGGCTTAGATCGATGTAGCCCCTTGGAAGTGGGCGGTTGTAAATTTCTCTACCCATGAGGTCATATCTAAGATATCTTTGCGCCATGCCAAAGCTGATATCGCCGTTTTTTAGCTGATGAAAGCCCATCATCATACCCCCATCCATCACTCTGCGTTCGCTGCGGTCGTAGAATTTCTGATAGTCAAGGTACCATCTGACCTCACCTTTTGTATCTACGATGTAGTTTTCGGTAAAGTCGTTCCAGCTAGCAGCTCCACCATTTTTCCAATCAAGCGGTTTATAGACGCTTGTAATGGTGTTGTTTATGAGATAGAGCCTATTTCTAAAGGCAGGATCGACCTTTTTGACGCTAGTTTTTTGCATGTGTGAGAACCTATAGTCGCGGCTATATGTGACGATAGGCTGGGCGTAAATTTTATATGTTTCTACCTTTTTAGCTCCGTTAAATGTGTAGCTGACGACGACCTCGTTTAGATAGTCAGGATAAAGTCCCCAAATAGGCACGCCGTCATGTGTGAGCAGGGCATGCTCTGAGACGTTGTAGTCGATGTCGATACCGCCATCTGGCTTGCCTTTTACTTTGACGTGGATATCTTTGATATCTTTGCCAGCCCTATCTATAACCGCAGTTAGGGGCGATACGTCGTAGGGGTTTATAAAGACTGAGCCAAGCTCTCCTTGAACCTTTACTTGATGAGCCAAGACACCAGCCTCCAGTGGCGTGACGCCTACACTAATACCACTAATCAAAACAGCCGCAAGGGCAACAGAACCTAAGAAATTCTTGCTCATTTTCGCTCCTTCTGTAGAAATTTAATGATATCTTACTCCACAAAACTAACACAGAAATAACACTTAGGTAAAGTATAGCTTAAATAGTAAAATTAAATATAAAATTTTTGTTTAAAGTATATAGAGTAAATTTAGGAGCAAATGCCCCTAAATTTTAGTTATTTGCGTCAAATTTCTTAAGAGAAAAGAGAACAAATTTGTAGCTAGCGAACAATGTCACTGGCCAAAGTATCAAAAAAATTCCTGCTTCTAACATCTTTTATCCTTAGTATGCGTGATGATCGTTTTTGATCTCATCTTGCGTGATCTTCTTGCTATCTATCGCTCTCCAAACTACGACTATATAGGCAAGCACGAAAGGCACTAGCAAGCTAACATAGGCCATAACGCCAAGTGTGTAGTGGCTTGAGCTTGCATTTTTGATAGTTAGCGAGCTAGAAAGGTTGCTAAATGACGGATAAAATGCTGTGCCATTTAGTCCTGTTATCAAAAATAGCGCGGTCACAGCTAGTGTTACGCCAACGCCGTAAGCGAAAATTCCGCGAATACTCTTTGTAAATGCTCCTTGGAAAATTCCAACAAGCACCAAAAGCACGCCAACAAGAAGCAATATGCCAGCGATAGGCATCTCGATCAAATTTATAGCGTATTTGTAAGCAACAAGGCTAACTACGCCGTTTGCGTCGTATGCAAAGCCATCTTTTGTAAGTATCCACGCAAGAAATCCTAGGAAAAATGGCAAGAATAGCACGGTATTAACAAGTAGCTGTTTTCTAGCGTTTTGTATAAATTCGCCATCAGCGATGTTGTTCATAAGATATAAGCAGCCGCCTATGCGAGATAGGAAAAACATCGCTATGCCAAGCAAGTACAAGTAAGGGTTTGATAAAGCTTCAAGACCACGAAATGGAGTTTTCCACTCGACAAAGTTGTGCTCATTTAGCACAAAATCACTACCGCTAAAAAATGTGCTAACCGCCATGCCGATAAGGATAACGCCAAGCGAGCCATTTATGAAAAGGAAAATTTCATAAGTTCTAGCGCCTAAGAAGTTATCAGGCTTTTTGCGGTACTCGTAGCTTACAGCTTGGACGATAAAGCAAAATAAAATAGCCAGCCAAACCCAGTAAGCGCCACCAAAGCTAGTAGCGTAAAATAGCGGGAACGCCGCAAAACACGCGCCACCAAACATAACAAGCGTTGTAAATGTAAGCTCCCATTTTCTACCTATAGAATTTATGAGCATATCTTTTTTAAGCTCGTCCTTACCAAGGCTAAAGATGAGTGTTTGACCGCCTTGAACAAACATCATAAACACCAAAAGTCCGCCAAGAAGGCTAACTATAAACCACCAATAAATTTGTAAATTTTCCAAGCTTAAACTATGCATGGTCGTTAAATCCTATCTTTATTTGCTTAAGCATGATTTTGATCTCGGCAATCAGCAAGACCGTAAATAAAACAGCAAATAATATAAATGAAATTTTGACATTTGAGTCAGATAAATTTGTAGCTCCGACGCCAACGGTCATGAGATCTTGTATCGCCCATGGCTGACGGCCGACCTCTGCTACTATCCAGCCAGCCTCAGCTGCGATGTAGCCAAGCGGTATGGTAAAGAGGCAGATCCACAAAAATGCTCTTATGTTTTCAAATTTATATTTTCTTGAGAGATTTAGATAAAGAGTGATAACAAAAAGAGCTATGAAGTAAGTGCCAAGCGCGACCATGATGTGGAAGCTATAAAATGTAAGTGCAACTGGTGGCACAGCATCTTTTGCATCTTTAAGATAGCCATATCCTAAGAAATTTAGATTGCTCTCTAAATTTGAAAGCGAGCTTTTCATCAAGCTCTCGTCATTTGCTTTTTTAGCCTCTTTGTAGTTTTTAAGAGCTTCGATAGCTACTTTACCCTTTGCCATCTTCTCTTCTACGCTCATTATGCCACGCTCGCTGTTGCCATAAAGTAGGTCATTTATGCCTGGTGTAAATGAGTCAAGCTCTCTGTTTGCCATGATGCCAAGTGCGTAAGGTACTTTTATCTCAAACAAAAAGGCATCGCTCTCATCGCCAAGCTTTTTAGCTGGGTTTAAAATACCAGCGGCAACTAGGCCAGCATTTTGCTCACCCTTGTAAAGTCCCTCCATGGCTGCTAGCTTCATAGGTTGCTTTTGAGCTGCAAGATATGCGCTCTCATCACCGCTAAGTAGCAAAAATGCTGAAGTGATAAGGCCAAATGCGCTAGCAACGACGATACTTTTTTTAGCAAGCAAGATGTGGCGTTTTTGGATCAAAAACCAAGCTGAAATTCCTATCACAAAAATAGCTGAGATAGTGTAGCCGCTAGTTACTGTGTGTAAAAATTTGCTAATGCCAAGAGGATTTAGTGCGACTTCGAAGAAATTTTCCATCTCCATTCTAGCTGTGTCTGGGTTAAATTTCATGCCTATTGGATATTGCATCCAGCCATTTGCGATTAAGATCCAAAGTGCGCTTAAATTTGAACCGATCGCAACAAGCCAAGTTGAAAGCAGGTGAAATTTCTTACTAACTTTATCCCAGCCAAAAAACATAATGGCAAAAAACGTACTCTCCATGAAAAATGCGAGTAAGCCCTCGATCGCAAGCGGAGCACCGAATATATCGCCGACAAACCAGCTATAATTCGCCCAGTTTGTACCAAACTCAAACTCCATGATGATGCCAGTAGCCACACCAATAGCGAAATTTATACCAAAGAGCTTTAGCCAAAATTTCGTTATCTCAAGCCAGGCTTTGTCGCCAGTTTTGACATATATCGTCTCCATAATGGCGATGATAAAACTTAGCCCCAAAGTGAGTGGGACAAACAAAAAGTGGTAAATGGCAGTCAGCGCAAACTGAGCCCTAGACCAATCAACAAAATCCATCTCTGACATTTTATTCCTTTATTAAATTACGAATTACAAATTCGCTTTTTTCTTCGTCGGTTTGAAATTTGGTATTAAGCGTCTCATCAAAGAAGAAGAGCTTTAAAATTCCAAACATAATGATAAGCTTTATCGCTATGAGAAGCCATAGTTTCTTGCCTATTTTCATATTTTTAAAGCCGTCTACATATAATGAGGCGATGTTTTTTAAGCAGTTTTTAATCATGATGTTGAAGTCTATAACAAAAAAACTTAAAGAATAATTTTTAAAAATTGCACGATTAATGCCTTACTAAATATTTAAGGGGTATAATCGGCAGATTAAAAAATAACTAAAGTTAAGGAAAATTTGATGGCAAAAGAGACGAAGTACATTTTTATCACAGGTGGTGTTTTAAGCTCACTTGGAAAAGGCATCGCAGCTGCGTCTATCGCGACATTACTTAAAAATTCTGGACTAAAAGTGAGCGTTTTAAAAGCTGACCCATATATCAACGTAGACCCAGGCACGATGAGCCCACTAGAGCACGGCGAAGTCTTTGTCACAGACGATGGCGCAGAGACAGACCTAGACCTTGGTCACTATGAGAGATTTTTAGATGAGAGCCTAAGTCAGGATAACAACTTCACAACGGGCAGGGTTTATAGCTCAGTCATCGAAAAAGAGCGACGTGGCGACTATCTTGGAAAGACTATTCAGGTGATCCCTCACATCGTTGGCGAGATAGTTGATCGTATCAAAAAAGCAGGCGAGGGCAAAGATGTGCTCATCGTTGAGATAGGCGGAACCGTTGGCGACATCGAGGGCTTGCCATTTTTAGAGGCGATAAGAGCCTTAAGAGTAGAAGTTGGCAAAAAAAGAGCGCTAAATATCCACCTAACTCTCGTGCCATTTATCAAAGTAGCTGGCGAGCTAAAAACAAAGCCAACTCAGCATAGCGTCGGCGAGCTAAGACGCATCGGCATAAGCCCAGATATCATCATCTGCAGATCTGAAATGCCATTAAACCGCGAGCTAAAAGATAAGATCGCAGCAAGCTGTGGCGTAGAGAAAAACTGCGTCATAGAGAGCTTAGATAGCGCAAGTATCTATCAAATTCCACTTTCGTTTTTAAAGCAAGACATCCTAGTGCCGATCGCTGAAAATTTAGGCTTTGGTGAGCTAAAACCAGACATGGCAAACTGGGATAGCCTAGTAAAAAGGATCATCGCTCCAACAAACGAAACAACAATCGCCTTTGTAGGCAAATATATCGATCTAAAAGAGAGCTACAAGAGCCTAACTGAGGGCATCATCCATGCTGGAGCAAATTTAGACGCTAGGGTAAATTTGCGCTGGATAGATAGCGAAAAGATAGAGGAGAGCAATGTAAATGAGCTTTTAAAAGACGTGGATGGCATCTTGGTAGCTGGCGGCTTTGGCGAAAGGGGCGTTTTAGGCAAGATGCAGGCCATAAAATTTGCTCGTGAAAATAAGATACCATATCTTGGAATTTGCCTTGGTATGCAGCTAGCGATGATCGAGTTTGCAAGGGATGTTTTGGGTTTAGAAGATGCAAATTCTATGGAGTTTAATAAAGAGTGCAAAAATCCTATCATATATCTAATAGATAGCTTCATTGACGCCCACGGCAAAAAGCAGATAAGAACGCACACAAGCCCACTTGGCGGCACTATGAGACTTGGTGCTTACGACTGCGACATCAAGCCAAAGACGCTTTTGGCTGAAATTTATGGCAACGCAAAGAGCGTAAAAGAGCGCCACCGCCACCGCTACGAGGCAAATCCAAAATATAAAGAGGTCTTTGAAAAGGCTGGCCTCATAGTAAGTGGCGAAAGCGACGGACTAGTAGAAGCGATCGAGCTAAAAGGTCATCCGTGGTTTGTAGGCGTGCAGTGTCACCCTGAATTTACTAGCCGTCTAACTAGACCAAACCCTGTGATCCTAGGCTTTATCAAAGCAAGCCTAGCTAATCACGTAAAATGATAAATTTGGCAAGTTTTTTGCCAAATTTTCTCTTTAAATTTCACTCATTTTTTACTTCAAATTTACAATATCTAATTTATAAAGAGTATCAATTTAACAAAAGTTTTTTGCCCTAAAAATCTTACTTTCATTGAAAATTATAAGAAATTAAATTTCAAAAAGATATAATCAAAGCATTCAAAATAAAGACGAAAGATTACGATGAAAAAAAAGCATTTTTGTTGCCAAATTTTTGGCAGTTTGGGCGTAAATTTAAGTGAGCAAATAGCATTAGTCAAAGTTGGCAGGGCGTCAAAAAGTCCTTGCCAAAGCTATGTTAACTAAAGAGGATATTAGGAATTTACTAGCACGTAGATTTTGTAACGACATACACAAAAAACTTAGTGAAATTCCAACGCCAAGCGCCCTAAAAGATATCTACAAAGGCGCTAATCGCATCAAAGAGGCGATCGAGAGAAACGAACACATCGCTATTGTTGGCGATTATGACGTTGATGGCGTGGTTTCAAGTGTGATTTTAGCCGAGTTTTTTGATGATCTTGGTGTAAAAAACTACCTAGTAAAGATCCCAAATCGCTTTAAGGACGGATACGGCTTAAACCCTGAGATCATCGATGAGCTTGCAAACGATGTGAGTCTAATAATCACCGTCGATAACGGCATCTCGGCTAATGAAGCAGCTAACATCTGCAAAGAAAAAGGCATCGATCTCATCATCACAGATCACCACATGCCACCAGCCGTTCTACCAGAAGCCTACGCTATCATCAATCCAAAACAAGAGGACTGCAACTTTCCAAATATCGAAATTTGCGGCGCTGAGGTGGCTTGGTATTTGGTGGGTGCGCTAAAAGATGTTTTCGGCTTAAACTACGATATGAGTAAGTTTTTAGAGCTTTTAGCCATCGCGATAATCGCTGATATGATGGAGCTAAGAGATATGAATAGGATGCTCGTTCGCATGGGCATTAGCAAGCTAAATGCATCTAAGCGCTCGGCATTTTGCGCCATAAAAGAGTTTTACGGCAAGGATAAATTTGAGTGTGATGATATTAGCTTTCTTATAGCACCTCTTATAAATTCAGCTGGACGCATGGATGATGCGATGAATTCTTTTAACTTCTTGCGCGCAAAGAGCATCGAAGAGGCCTACAACTACCTTGATACGATCATTGAATTTAACAACTCCAGAAAAGAGGAGGAGCGCCAACTCTTTGATTGTTCGCTAAAGGACGTAAAAGAGGACGATGAGGTCATCATTACTTGGGGAGAGCAGTGGCATGAGGGCGTGATAGGCATCGTGGCTAGCCGACTAGCAAAGCACTTTGCAAAGCCAGCTATCGTCTTTAGCATAGATAAAGGCCGCGCAAAAGGGAGTGCCAGAAGTGTTGGCAAGCTTGATATCCTGTCGCTCATCGCAAGCCACGAAGATCTGCTAACAAGCTACGGCGGTCACAAAGGTGCAGCTGGACTGACGCTTGCACCTGAAAATTTAGAAAAATTTAAAGAGGCGATAAATAAAAGCTGCTCATGCCTAAATATGCAAGAGTGCAAAAGCTCAGACGAGCTACTTGGCGACATAATGCCAAGCGAGATCGACTTTGAGTTGCTTGAAATTTTGGAATTTTACGAGCCGTACGGACAAAAAAACCCACGCCCAGTCTTTAAGATAGAAAATGCCGTTGTGAAAAACGAGAGGCTCATAGGCAGGGATCAAAACCACTTAAAACTAATCTTGCAAAAAGACAACAAAACGCTTGAAGCGCTGTTTTTTAACTTCACAAGGCACGTTAGAGTGGGTGAGATGGTGGATATCATCTTTTGCGTATCTAAAAATTCGTTCCGTGGGCTTGTGACACCACAGCTTCTTATACGAGAAATTTTATAGTTTTCTGCCTAGTTGTTTGAAATTTAACGACTAGGTATTACTTTTTAATAATTAAAAATTTTATAAATTTATCAATGCTTATTTAATATTATAAATTAATAATATTTTAAATAAAAATCCGTAAAATTACATTTACATTATATTTTTAAAGGATTGAAAATGAAAAGTTCATTTTTGAAAGCTAGCATAATTGCATGTGCGGTTTGCTCATTTGCTATGGCAGAGAGAGCAACATCGGTCTTTATGTAGGCTACACTTATAAATTTTAATATTAAACATTCCCTCCTTAAGAAATTTGCGCCCTAGTTTGGGCGTAAATTTATCTTTTTACTATTTTCAAATGTGATAATGCAATTTATTAAAGCTGTTGTAAGTATGATCGATGAGCCAGCTCCTACAAGAGTCGATGATAATATCGTAATAGCAGGCTCTGTATGCGAAAATGAAACCCTAAAAACCACCTTTGTTATAAATGATAGCGATGATATTAATTTAGTAAATTTACTAAAAATGAGATAGAAGAGATTAAAGAGGACTTTTGTGGTAGTAAAAATCCTCTTATTGATAAAGCTTCATGGATATACAACTACGAGGACGGCAGGAACTTTACTGTGATAAATTTGACAAGAGAGGATTGCAAGTAAATTTTCTGGGGGAGACCCCAGAAATTTAGGCTTTTAGGCCTAAAATTGTAAATTTACTAAATTTAATATAGAGCGCATTGGCTGCTTAAACTAAACCCTTTTTACACAAAGTCATTAAAAATATAACCACACAGCTTTTGGTAAGAAAACTCAAATTTTATGAAAAAATAGGCTAAATTTATAACTCCAAGCTTTTAAAGTTACTTTTTTACACACATAGTATAAATGCCCAAAATAAGACTTTTTTATTAAATTTAATACCATGTAATTTTCATTACATTTATATTTATCATTTATTTAAGTCTAATTTTGCTTCAATTTCAATACTAAATATTATTTTCATAGGAGCAAAAATGAAAATTTCTTATGTTTTAGCGTTGGCTTTAGCGTCAAATTTAACGCTCAGCGCTGAGGAAACAGCAAGCTTAACGCCGATCGTCGTCTCGTCAAAAATAGAAAGATCAGCTCTAGATGAACCTACTAACGCCCAACTAGTCGGCAAAGGCGCAATACTAGAAAACAGCGATATTGCCAAGTCTATATCAAATTTGAGTGGATTTTCTATGGAGCGCAAGGGCGGAGGCGGTAGTGAGGTTTATTACCGCTCGCAGACCGCGGCTAGACTGCCAGTGCTTATCGACGGAAGCACGTTAAATGGCGGATGTGGCATGCGTATGGATACTCCTATCACCTATATATCTGCGCAAAACTACAGCTCGGTTCGCATCGTAAAAGGGCCACAAGACGTAAGATATGGCGCACTTATTAGTGGTGGTATATTTTTTGATAGAGATATAGCAAGGCTCTCAAAACCAAGCTTTGGAGGAAATGTGAGCGTGCTTGGCGGAAGTTTTAAGCGATTTGAGACGAGCGCAGATGTGATGGCAGGCAACGAGTTAGGTAGCTTGGAGGTCTCTGGCGGGCACTACGAGAGTGGGGACTATAAAAGCGGTGATGGACAAAAAATGCATACACACTATAAACGAAATAGCGTCTCACTTGTGGGTACACTAACGCCAACTGATACTACTGCCTTGCAGCTAAGTGCAGACCTGGGCGAGGGCGAAGCAGCCTATGCTGATAGGATGAGAGACGGCACGCAGTTTGACCGCAAGTCTTTTGGTTTCAAGCTCGAACAAGATGTCGGCCAGCATAAAGTCAGGCTAAGCTCATATTATCATCAAATAGATCACATAATGGATAACTTTACCATGCGTCCAGTGGTGCCAGGAAGGGGAATGGGCAAGGGATATAGCATCAGTCACCCAATACGCGATATGTATGGCGTTAAGCTTGAAGGCGAGCTAATTTTTGATAATCTAACAAGCTACCTTGGTGCTGGATATTCGCAGGATACATTTAAATGGCGAGGCGCTGGTACTGGCGGAGCTGGCGTGCCTAAAGCCGTGATGGACGCCGCCCTATCAAAGCCACACGAAAAAGAGCGCAAAGTAACATACAAAACGATATATACTCAAAATGAGTACGTTCTTGATAGTAACTACGGCCTTTTTGGTGGACTTAGGCTAGATGTGGGCGAGAGAAAGCTAATAAAAACGCATAAAAAAAGGAGTGAAAATTTACTCTCAGGCTTTTTTAGATATGAAAAATATCTACAAAATTTAACGCTCTATGCGGGACTGGGACACGCACAAAGGATGCCAGACCACTGGGAGACAAACAAAGACGCGAACCTAGAGCTAAACAAAGAGAGAAACACTCAGGCTGATTTTGGAGCTGTACTAAAAGATAAAAACTATGAGCTAAGTGCAAATTTATTCGTCTCAAAAATGGATGATTATATCATGCTAAAATATAATCCTATGGGCATGTCCTCAGACGCCTTTAATACCGACGCTCTACTATATGGTGGTGAGATCGAGGGCGATATATTGCTGGCTGATATATTTAGACTAGGGGCGGGCGTATCATATGTCTACGGCAAGGTGACTAAAGACGCTGGTGGCCTACAAAAGGGCGATGCGCTACCTAAAGTTTCACCTCTAACGTTTAAACTAAGTGCTGGACTAGAAAAGCCTGAGTGGTTTATCAAAGCTGACCTATACGCCAACGCATCGCAACACCGCACACAAAAGGGATATGGGGACGTCGGCGGCATGGACTTGGGTAAGAGCGATAGCTTCTGGACGCTAGGACTAAGTGCGGGCTATAAATATAAAAATTATCAATTCTTAATAGCTGCAGAAAATTTAAACGACGCCAAATATTCATATCATAATTCAAAAGGTGGTTACGGCGGCGGTATTGCGGGATATGAGACGATACCAAATGGTACTAGACTATATGAGCCTGGTAGAAGTTTCTGGGCGAAATTTAAGGTACATTTCTAAGATATTTCTGGGGTCTCCCCCAGAAATTTAGGCTTTTTTGTCTTCAAGCTCTTTTAGATGAGCTTTTACAAACTCACCAAATTCATCTTGAGTTAGCACTCTTTTAGCAAGTTTTTCCTTGCATTTTTTGCCAAGCTCGCCTAGAGTTGCTCTATTTTTTTGGCTTTGTGATTTGCCAAATTTTGAAAGGATCGCATTTAGCTCATGCTCTTCACCGAAATTTACTAGCTCTTTATCTAGTGCCATTTTTTCTCCTTTGTTAAAAAGTTTGTGTAATTGTAAAATTTAATAGTAAATATATGAATTAAAATTTCAAAACTCTCAAATGGCAAAAATCACCAGAATTTTAGGCAGGCCACACTTATAAATTCAAAAAATTTATAAATTTATGGCAAGGCTTAGGCTTTGCCTACTCTCTGCCTTCAAGAAGCGGCACAAAAAGGCACTCGTCTAAAAACTCTTTTTCTAAATTTCCGTTTTCGTCTTTTCTAAATTTAGCGATAAACTGCTTGCCATCTCTTTTCATCGGAGCGACCAAGATACCGCCATTTTTTAGCTGGCTAAATAAATTTGGCGAGATCTCATCAGCAGCAGCCGAGAGTAAAATTCTATCAAACGGCGCGTAGCTTCGCCAGCCGTTGTTGCCGTCATCATATCTTACGTGCACATTTTTGATCTTTAGCGTCTCAAAGCGTTTTTTGGCCTCCATGGCTAGCTTTTCTATGCGCTCGACGCTAAAAATTCTATGCGCAAGCTTGCTTAGTATCGCTGCTTGATAGCCGCTGCCACAGCCTATTTCTAGGATGTTATCCACGTTTTCACACTCTAGCGCCATCGTCATCTTTGCCACCGTTAGCGGCGAGCTGATCCACTGGTTGCCAAGGATGGGTTGTGCGTTAAGCTTGTAAGCATGCGCAGAGATAGGCACGAAAATTTCACGCTCAGTCGTTGATATCGCGTCAAACAAAAGAGGACTTAGCATGATCTCGTCGGCTATGTCGCTAGCTAAATTTTGGCATTTTATCGCTTCTAATTGGGTCAAAATTTCTATCCTAAACAAATTTTAAATCGCTATTATACGATTTAAAGCTTATCTTAAAATTTATAAAAGCCCTAAATTTTTCTTTATCTGTGTGATCAAATTTGCGTCAAAAACTGCGCTTTTCTCCAGCGTGCCGTCTGGCAAAAAGACCCCAGCGGTCTCAAGATCAAGCGAGCTTGAGATCATGACGTAGCAGTTATTTGCGATGGCTAGCGCCTTGCAAAGGCTAAGGTAGGCTTCTTCTCTGGCCTTGCCCCACATGGCTGGCACCATGATGATGTCGCACCCTCTTAGTTTTGCCCAAAGCCTGCTATCACGCAGCTCAAAGCAGATCAGCACACCAAGCTTTAGCCCTTTAAATGTAAAGGCATTTATATCGCTCACCTCGCCGGCAGCAAAGATCTCGTGCTCCAAATTTGGCCTAAAAAGTTCAGCCTTAAACTGCGAATGAAAGACGTTGTTTGAGTTAAGAAGTAAAAATTCGTTATAAATTTTTGGTTGGTACGGATTTAGATTTGAAATTTGAGCGAGCCCTGCGCTTTTGTTTAGGCTGCTAAGGTGTGTAAAACCTAGAAATTTATCTGGACTAAGCGCCTCTTGCAAGCGCTCAAGCAGCATCGCATCAAAGCTGCCTATCATGCCACCAAGCATCGCTTTGTTTACCCCAGCAAAAAAGCCGTCAAAGTCATATCCGCTGATACAAAGCTCGCTTGCAAGCAGGAGAGAGTTTTTGGGTGCAGCCTCAACTAAATTTGCAAGCTCTTCTAGGCGATCTGTTGCATTTTTTGCCTTTAAAGTTAGGCTTATTAGGTTTAAATTTTCGCTCATTTATTTTCCAAATACAAATGTCATAGGTTTTTCATCATGGCAGTCTTTTGGAATTTTGTAGTTTATGTCCGTGCCACCGATGTTTGGCGTAGCTTTTAAAATAACGCTTATAGCTGTGATTTTGTCTTCCCTCTGCGAGAGCGGGTCGTTAAATACCCAGACCTCGAAGCCAAGACCTCTAACCTCATCATGCAAGACCACTCTTATCTCTTTTAGGTCTTTTGCCTCAAATCCACAATGCTTGTTTATGTCAAGCATCACGTCATTTCCTAGAACGGATCCTAGCGGTGCAAAACTTGGTGCAATTTCCCCATTTGGCATCTCTTGATATATTTCCGCTTGGCTTGTCTCTTTTATCTTGACAAGCTTGTAGGCGTAGAAATTTTCGAGATTATTTTTATTTGCTTGATCAATTATTCTTTGGCTACTACTCGCACACCCCACAAAAAGCACGCAGGCAATGGCTAAGATGCCACTTTTAAAAGTCGTCAAAGCTGATGCTTCCCTTGCTGTAGTTTGTCACCTTTGCCTCAAAGAAATTTGACTTTTGGTCGTTAAATTTCGCAAAGTCATCGACCCATTTGATCGGGTGAGCGACGTTGTATTTGCGTTTTAGACCGATCGCAACTAGGCGCTGGTCGATGAGATAGTGGATATACTGCTCGATGATATCGTCTGTAAAGCCCATTATCTGGTTTTGGGTGATGTATTTGCCCCATTTTATCTCTAAATTTCCAGCTTTTTCAAACATATCATAAATTTTCGCCTCAGTCTCAGGCGTAAAGAGGTCAGGTCTTTCTTTGCGGACTGAATTTATCATGTTTTGAAACAAAAGCAGGTGCGTGATCTCGTCGCGTTGAATGAAGCGTATCATCTGCGCCGAGCCTAGCATCTTGCCAGCGCGAGCTAGAGCGTAGATCGCTGTAAAGCCGCTGTAAAAGTAGATGCCCTCTAAAATTTGGTTTGCCACCATCGCAAGAAGTAGCTTCTCGTCAGTCACTTCGCCCGCAAGCTCCTCATAAACGCTTGAGATGTAGTCGTTTTTCTCGCGCAATACGTCGTCGTGCTTCTCCATCTCGTAGATGAGGTCGGTGTTGTCACAGATCGCCTCGACCATGACAGCGTAAGACTTGCTGTGGTTTGCCTCTTCGTAGGCTTGGCGGCTTAGCACGGCGTTGATCTCTGGTGCGGTGATGTAAGGGTTGATGTTGTCAGCTAGGTTGTTCGTCTGAAAGCTATCCATCGAGATGAGCTGGCTCCAGACGAGGTCGTACATGCGTTTTTCAGCCTCTGTGAGGTTGTAGGCGTAGTCGCGCACGTCGTCTGTGGTGTCGACCTCTTTTGGAAACCAGGTGTTGGCCTCCATGAGATCCCAAAGCTTTAACGCCCACTCGTATTTTGCCTTGGTGAAATTTAAAATGCCGTGTGGGTTGCCATTAAAGACTCTTCTGTCAGTCAAATTTTCATTTGAGCTTGGGTTGTAAATGCGTTTTCTGTTCATAAATTTCTCTCTTGTTTGTGGTAAAAATTTCTTAAAATATTACCCAAAGCAAGGTAAAAATTTACTTTTATTTAGACGGCTTTGCTCCTTTTTATGGTCATCAAAAAGCCAGTTATTATTAGTAAAACGGCTATCACGCAAGAGATGGCAAAGACGACCTGACCGACCTCGCCAAAGATCTCTCCAGTATGCACACTAAGCACTTTTCGACCCGCCTTTTTTGCCTCTGGGATGCTTTCAGCCTTGCTAACAAGCTTATTTTCTTTTATCTTGCCAGCGCTTGCGTCAAGCTTTAGCTTGCCTACCTGACTCTCGGCAGTTTCGTAGTTTATAGTGTAGGTGCTTTGGTTGTTTTCAGGCACGTTTATCGTGAGTGATTTTAGCTCTAGCGTGACATTTTCTTTAAAAATTTGCTCCGCAGACTCGATCTCTTTAAATTTCTCGTTACTTATCGGGATCAAATTTCGCTGCGGTGCTGATTTTTTCATCTCGCTTGGTTTTAGGTCGAAAAATATGCTATTTACGCTGCTTCTGACCCAGCCATAAGACCAGTAAAGGCCAGTTAGCGACATCACGATAAGCAGGATCGCCACGTAGGTGCCAAGGCTCGTGTGGAGGTTGTAAAAGCAGGCGTAACCCTTTGTGTTTGGCTTGATTTTTAGTGAATTTAAGAAATTTCGCTTGATCGCTGGAGCGTAGAGGATGAGGCCACTGATGGCAAGCAGCGCCATGATGATCGAGCTAATGGCGACTATTTGCTTGCCGATGTCGGCTGGGACCTTACTATCAAGCAGGGCAAGGCCTAAATTTCTATGAAGGCTTAGGATGGTGACGCGAGCTTTTTCGCCCCAGTCCTCGCTTATCACATCGCCACTTCTTGGATCGATAAAGAAATTTAAGAGCTTTTTATCTTTGGTGACGCTGATGCTATAAGCTTTGTTTTCGCCGCCGATTTGTACATTTTCAAGCGTGTCAAATTTGATCTCGTCTTTTGCCTTGGCTAGAATTTCGCTTAGGCTTAAATTTGACTTTTCACTGGGCGCTAAATTTATATATTTGTCGTTTATAGCCTCTTTTATCTCGGCTCTATACGAGGCAAATGGCGCCATAAGCGTCATGATAAGTAGCGGTATAGCCGCGAGCAGGCCGATTATTAGGTGGATGTTGAAAATGATTTTGTTACGCTTAAAAAGCATATATCTCCTTTTAGATTTTAATAACGAATATTAATTTGTTTTTTGTTAAGCGGAGATAAATTTGGTGATAAATTTGCTATTTATTTTGAGCGATCGGCAGGAGATACTCAAAGGTTCTAATGGCTGCGTTTAGATCCTTTTTGTTTAGAGATTTAAACGGCTTTAGCAGGTGGTAGAGTGGTTTAAATTTTACTATTAGTTGCAGCGAGCGCGAGTAAATTTGAGCTCCGCCAGCGTTAATGTATTCACTAACCACTTCTTTTACTATCTCATGTGAAATTTTTTGTCGGTAGAGCTCGTGTATGAAAACTAGTAGGTCTCGACTCTTTTGAAGTTCTATGTCGTGAGTAAAAAATTTTGACTCAAAGTCTAAGAACTTGACCTCGTCATTTTTTATGGCGATATCCCTAAGTGCTGGGCGTCCATGTGCGAAATTTAGAGCGTGGAGTCCAGCTAGTGCGCGGGCTGCTTTTAGTAAAATTTCGTATTTAAATTTTTCATCGTTGCTATACTTTAAAAGCTGAAAGATGGGCTCTCCAACATCTTCTATGACGAAAAACACATCGCTTTTTAGCACGAGTTTTGGTGCAGGGGCATTTGCTTCGTTTAAAATTTCAAGCTTTTTTATCTCAGCAGCAAATGATTTATAAGGATTTGGCTTGAAAATTTTAGTCAAAAAGCCACCTTCGATGATCTCTTCAATGCGTTTTAACCAAAATTTTTGCCCATCAAATTCAAAGCTGAAAACGCGTTCGTCACTGTGGTTTTCTAAAATTTCATTTACATATTGTTTTAAATTCTGCATTTCGTAATATATCGGAATAATTCTGAATTTTTAAATAAGAATGATGCGTAATTTAGTAAAAAATGGTGAAAATGTATTAAGTAAAAAGAGAAATAAAAATCATGGTGGAGTTAAGCGAAAAATGATTTTAGCTTTAAAGTCCGTTATTATCGTATTTTTAGAAAATTAAAAGCAAGAATTTTTACACTCAAACTTACACTCAAGCTTTTAAGGTTTAAGCGCTTAAATTTTTGGTTATGAAAAGTTTAGTTTTCAATACAAAATAATTGTAAGTGCCTAAAATAGGGGATTGTAAAGTAGTAAAGTTAAATGGTTTAAGTTTCGGACGCTTAAAGTGGTCGTTTTGGCTTAAGAAAAATTAGTTTTCATCTCTTTTTTGCTCGAAAACTTAATTAAGGTTATTTTGTGAAACGTTATCGCTTTTATACGTTTCACGCTTCCCACTCGTTAGCCTTGTAAATGCCTAAAAGTTTAATGGCATCTTTGTCAATTAAGTAGGGTATTACATAGCCTTTTGCGATTAGCTCTCTTTTGTCGTCTGTTATCGCTCGTCCTAGTTGTGGATTGTCGCTCAAAAGCTCTACAGCGTCCAACAACTTACTTACAAAACCCCCCGCCCGATTTGGGCTATCTTTTGCGATAAAGTCAAATACAACCCTTAGCTCGAGGTTAAAACGTGCCGTGCGCTTAATTACCATTTGGCTATCTCATCACGTATTCCCTCCAGCGGATAGGTTTCAAGCTCTCCACGCCTGATAGCTTCAACGTCCGCTTCATAATCGCTAAAGCGTGATTGATATTTAACCTCATCGCTTAGGTTTAGCTTCACGCCGTCAAATTTAGCTAGCGTTATTAATATCTCTCTTGCTTTTTTTATAAAATCGGCGTCATCTGTCCGTATGGTTAATGTCTGCATTTGTAACCCTTTCTTTTGATTATTTTAGCTTGTATTGTTAAAAGGTGGCTTAGTATTCACTTTTTGGCATTCACTTTTATTTATTAACTGCCTGCCTTATACGCTTATTTCGTGCTTGCTAGTATTCGCATAGTATTCACTTAGGCGCTCATTTCTATTTTTGATTTTTGAGTTTTTGCCGATAGTAGCGTTTTTTGGACTTCAGCTGAGCGCTCATTTTTTTGTTTGCTTTTTTAGCGGTAACTTTTTGCCTTTAGTCTTGTTTTTATCGTTATTTGTATGGTAACTTTTCCCACTTGCTTTTTTAAACTCGTCTGATGCGACTTTTTGCATTTGGGAAAGCTTTCGCCGTTTCTTTGCTGTTTTTATGCTTTGGTATTTAAATAAATAGCCGTTTCTTTACATAGCGTTTTTTACATATCGTTTTACGCTCGCCTTTGCTCTGTCTGGCTTCATTCTATTTTGCATAATCCACTTGTAAGCCTCTAGTGGCAAAGCGTAAATTTTGGCTAGCTCATCATTGTATTTACTCACTTTCATAACTCTTAAATTGTTAATAATAGTTTCGTCCGTGTAAGGGCTATTAAATACTTTTAGGATTAAAAAGGCTATTTCGGTTAGGTAATAATCATCTGTTCGCTTTTCCCAGTTTGGGTAAAACTTATCAAGGATTTTAAAAAAGGTATCTAGCGTATTAAGCTCTTTTGGTAGCATTGTTTTAGTCTTTTTGATTTTTTTAGTATTTTATGAAAAAGGCTGTTTATTCTCTCGTGAAGTGATGAGGTTAGGGGCTAGCCTTGCCCCCTTAGATTATGATTAGCTTGCTCGCTTGCTTCTTTGTAAGCTCGCACCTTTTAAGGGCTTATGCCATTTAAAAATCCCTTTGGCTTCTAAGGGATTATTTTTGTTAAAGTCATCTTTGCTTTTATCGCTAGGGCTTAGGCGGTCAAGCTGTCTTTTTAAGTGCTTTACTTGTGCTTCTGCGTGCCTGAGTTCGTTAATGTAATAATCTACGAATAGCCACGCCTTAGCCCCTGCTTGATAAACGGCTTCATCTCTGCTAACGTTCTCGCTTTGCTCTAGTGTGCTTATTAGCTCATCAAAGCTTTTGGCTTTTTCAAGCTCGTATAACTTTACGTATCTTTTAGCTGTCATTTTCTTTGCTCCTTAGTCGCTTTTGTGTCTTTTAGCGCATAATCATCAAGCGTAGAGGCAATATCGAGCAAAATGCCACTTAGTAGATAAGTAGCGTTTAGTCTCTCTTTATCGTCTATGCTCTCGTGTTTATTTGCTAGTGCTAGCATTAACGTTGATACTTGTCCTAATACGCAAGTTATTTCAACGCCTAACTCAAAATTCTTATTGATTTCGTTAAAAACTAACTTCATTTTTGTTCCTTTAGTGATAGTTTGCTTTTTAGCTCTGCGTTTTCTTTTTTTAACTCGTTAATTTCATCAAGTGCTATTACGTAGTCGCTTACCATTTCCCCTAGCTTTTCGCTTTTTTGCTTTAGCTCGGCTTTTAATTGCTCGTTTTGCTCCTCTGATTTGGCAAATAAAGCGTTTGTTCTGCCTAGGCTTTGAAATGCCCTATCTCGTTCGCCTTTTAGCGCATGGCTCTCATAAAATAGCGAGTATGCTACATCATAAAGCGTTTGTTCGCTTGCCTCTGTGTTGCCGTTGTTCTGCTCGATAACAAACTCATGAAACCTTTTAAACATTGGTCTGTCTGAATTGGTTGGGATTAACATTTGTTGCTCCTTTAAAAGTATATTTACGCTATTAATTTTAAGTAAAATCATATTGTAACGATACTTAAAAGATTATTAATTAAAATAGCGTAACAATATTTAATTTTGATTTTTTGTTGTGTTATGCTATTATTTTACGAAAAATAAAGGCTTAAAAATGGATAAAAACGAATTTCAAAGCTTGTTAAATAAAGCTGGCATTAACAAAAAGCGTCTTAGTGAGCTATCTGGTATCCCATACGCTACTGTTAATGCGTGGGGGTCTCGCACGCCTTACCCACCTTATTTAAAATTTATGCTTGAAAATTACATTAAATCGCTTGATATGGATAAAATCGTTGAAGTAGTCAAGCCCTACACTGAAAGCAAAGAGGATTAATATCATTTTGTAACGTTACACGTGTCACCCTCTAGGGTGTCAGCTGTGGCATCATTTAAAAGCTACTGGTATTTAATTCCCCTAGCTCAACTCTGATCTTGGCTCTAACTGCGTAAAATACGATATTCTTTAACATTTAGGGGCATTTTTGATCTCGCTAGTCTTGCTTGTTTCTTTGTTTGCGACCCTGATTTTTTTAACCGCCGACCCCGATTATTTTTAGCCCCCTTGATAATTAATTTTTTTACTTAAGGATAAAGGGAGATTTTTTGTAACAAAAAGGTCATTGTAGGGTAGTTTTACTAGGGCACACTATACGTTCGTTTTCTTAAATTGCTATTTTCGCTCGTGCGTGGCTTGCGTGCTAAGCTCTAGCCCCTCGGTGCTGGCTTTGATTTTGACTTATACAAAAAAGGGTAAAAATAGCCAAAACAATGGTAGAGAGTGAAACGCTTTGCAATACCCTTTTTTATAAAACCTTAAGCAAGCAAAAAAAGGGCTGTTTTGGCTTAAGGTTAAAAGCCGTTTTCGTTTTTTTGTGAAATCCATTTTTTTACTAGGTTTCCCCTTTTTTTGTGGATAACTTGCCTCCCTTTTTTTATGGAGGCGGATATAATCCACCCCTTTGGCTGCTGTCATCGTTTCAGAAAAAACTGAAACGATGAGGTAGATTAAATCTAGGTCATCTTTTGCGTTTCACTTTCAAGCCTCGAGCTTCGACAATAGGGCTGTTTAGGTTTCATTGTTGGAGCTGGTTTAGGGCTTCACTACGTAAGCCAAAAATTAGGCTAACGCATAAAAATATCCTGCGTTGAGGTAATGAGCCAAAATCTCGGCTAATTATGCTCTTAGCTCTCTCTTGTTTTCTTTTGACTTGTAGGGCTTGATTGTGCCTTGCTCTTTAGTGGTCTTGTCTAGTATGGATTTAAACTCATCTAGGGCGTAAGGGAGTTGTAAATTTAGCCTTTGTTTGAGTGGCAAGGGGTTATCTTTACTTTTGGGATTTATGCTAACTACGGCTTCGGCTCGGTAAATAGGCAAGTTTAGATTATTCTTTTTTGCTTTGTCATAAAAATACACTCTACTTAATACATCGTTGTTTTTTAGATACTTGGTATTCTCAAAGCTAATAACCTCATCACAAAAAGGGTCAAGGTTAAAGGGGCTATCCTTATCAAAACAAAGGTCAAGAGATGAAACGTTATTAATCACGCCTAGGAGCTCCGCTATTAACTCTTTGGGTGGTGGTGTCTTGTTATACTGCCTAAGTCCATAAACTTCAAATAACGCCCTTTGTGGTTCATTGCCTGACGATTTTAAAGTAGCGTAAAAAATAGGCAAGTCACTAAGCACATAAATATTTACTATCTCATAATCTCGAAACTCATAACGGCGCTCTATCTTGACGGCTTTTGCTGTCTGTTTATCTAGCTTTTGCCATTTTTTGCCATATTTTCGAGCGATCGATTTTAAAAGGTCGATTTTTTTATGGGTCTTTTGTGTGATAGCCTTTTTATAAAAAGTCGCCCTTATGGTGTCTATGTAAATTTTGCTCTCGGCTGTGTTGATAATGCTTGCAAGTTCTGCTAAAATATTCATTGAAATTAACTTTTAAAGGGCGGTTTGTCTGCTCCGCCCTTTTTGACTTAACTATTTATTTTTTATTGCATTAATCAACCTCTCGGCTAGCTTTACTTGTCCTTTCGGTGTTATTAGAGTGATAAGGTCTAAGCATTGCTCGCCGTTTGGCTTTGTAAAAGGTCGTGTTTTGCGTCTAAAATAGCCCATATTTAGATACTTTTGCAAAGGTTCGTTATTAAACATTAAAATCCCTAGTTCTCGCATTAAAGCGAATAAACTCTTTTGTCCTATAATTACGCCTTTATTTTTATCACAAAGGATTTTCGCATATTCGCCTATTTTAATATCGCCTTTGCTGCTTTCAATTGTCTTAGCATATGCAATATAAGGCTTATTTTCTATCGCCTGAGCTTCTAGGCGTTTATTTTCCTCTAGTGTATCGGCATATCTTAGAGCTAGCTCAGCAAGTGAGCGAGGATTATCTAAAAAATCTTGAATAGTAGTAGGGCGGTTATTGCTGTTTAGGATAAAATCGCTCGCCCAGTCCCTGAATAAAATCGTCTGTGGAGTTTCGCGCAATTTAAAGCCCAAAGTAATAACGCCCTTTTTCGTCCAAAATGTCTTATCCGCGCCACCGTTACAATTTGTCACGGTGTAAAAATGCACGCTCTCTTTAAACTCGTTTCTAGCCTTTTGTTGCCTGATAGCTTCCTCACTTACGCCAAAACCCTCGGCTACTTGCTTATTTGATAAGCTCCACGTGTCTTGATACTCCAAAACTTCTAAATCTAAATTATTAAACGTTACTATTGCTTTCATCGTTGTATCCTTGTTCTGTTAATTCTCTTACTTGCTTTCTTAGGTTTTTGTTAATGTAAAATAGGTCGTAAGCCATATTTATTAACCCCTGTGGTGCTTCTTTCACACTTGAAACGCCGTAAGTTCTTAAATGGCTAGTAAATTCTTTTATCTTTTGAGGCTCGATAGCGATTATCGCTCCGCCTTTGCCAGCTGTTGTTATTTCTAACCTCATCTTATTATCCTTTCTTGCGTTGAGGTGCGTTACTCGACGGCTTAAAATTTAGCCGTCGTATTTTGTCCTCGAGTTTATTAATCTCTCCTGCTAGTTGTAGCGATGTATCGTAAAAGCTAAGGGCTAGGTCTAGGGCTTCATCGGTCTGCTTGCTAGTTTCGCCCTCTTTTATGGCTTTAAATAGGCTAAGGTTACGCTCTTTTACTATTAGCATAAAGCCTAAATAAAAATCCTCCTCGCTCATATCGTTATATTTTGGCGTGTAGGCGTTCATCTTTCGCCCCCTTGTGGTAATGGTCTGCCCTCATTTTGTCTTTTGTTAATAAAGGCTTCTACCTCATCTCTTTTAAAGCGTTTTGTAACATTTGTGAAAAAGATAGGTTTCGGAAAATCGCTTAATTTCTTGTATCTGTAAAGTGTTGATACGCCTACGCCTAAAAGCTCCGCCGTTTCTTTTGAGCTTAGTAATGTTTTATCTTGCATTGTTTATCCTTTTTGGTAATTTTTCAAAATAATTAAGCCTGAATGCTTGCAAGCTTGATATGCTTAAATTGATTTGATGTAAGAATATTAATAAATAAAAATATTAATAGCTAGTAGAAAAATAGCGTTAAAATCGATGTTAGAAAAATAAAAGATATTTGTTTTTTAATGTATGTTTTTAAAAGATTGCATTAGTTTTAATGCAAAAAATAAATTTCATACATTGCTTTCGATGTAAGAAAATTTTAAAGGCGTTTTTTATGCTTCTCTGTCGGATTTTATCCGTATATTTGGCTTATTGTTAAAAATGTTTCTTATAGTAACCCTTAATTGTGTTATTGCTTTGGCTAACTCTAGGGGGCTAATATTATTATTCTTTTTTCTTTCGTTTAGAAGTTCAAAAAAAGATTTATCAAATTTTTTGTTTGCTATTGTAGGTGTAATATTTTCATCTTTTTTATAAAAATCAATTTTTGAGTAAAGTCCGTATATTAAATCATCTATGTTTTTACGCATTTTTATCTCATCGGGATACATAGCCTTTTGGTCCTCTTCGTCAATATCTTCACCCATAAAAAAATCCTCTTTTATATCGTATAATGCATTAATAGCTTTTTCGATTTTTTTAAGTAGGCGTTCATCTCTTGTTTGTTTGCGTTCTTTTTTCTTGGCTATGGTTTCTAAATCTTGAATGTATTTATTTATGGTAAATTTGGCGGAATAATCTACGTAAGTATTGCCCTCAGTATTAAAATCTTTTAAAAAAATTAAACTTTCTTTTAACTCATAAATACTAGCCTCGCTTTGAAATTGTGGGTATTTATTTGCATATCGTGACAAAAAATTTAATAAATCATCTTTTAACATTATTTTATCCATCTCCATTTTTAATAATTCATTTAGGGCGATTTTGTTCTCTGTCATTGTTTTTACTCCTTTACTAAACCATCTAAATAATCGCTCCACCACTGCATTAATTTGGCTCGCTCGTCTAGCCTTTGGCTTCGGTCGTAAATAGCTTTTACACTGCTTCGCTCTTTGTGGTCAAGGCAAAGCTCTATCACGTCGCTACTAAAGCCGTGATTTTTGATGTTTTCATTTAGTAGGGTGCTTGCTGTCGTGCGTAAGCCGTGAAAAACCATCTCATCGCCAAAGCCTAACCGCTTAATCGCTTGGTTGAGTGTGCTATCGCTTAGCGGCCTTGTTGCGCTTATGCCACTAGGAAAGACAAAATCGCCCCTTTTATGCTCTAGCATTGTTTTTAAAAGCTTCTTGACCTGCTTGCTTATTGGCATATAAAAAATTTCTCTTAGCTTCATCGCCTCGCCTGGAAATGTAATTAAATCATTCTCAAAATCTATGTATTGCCATTTTAATTCTCTCACGTTTGCACTACGCAAAAAGGTATACACGCCAAATATTAATGCCTGCTTGGTGCAAAACGAGCCTTGATACTCCTCTATTGCACCTAATAGCTCTTTTAGCTTTTTAGGTTCTGTTATGGCTTTAAAGTGGTTATTTGTTGAGGTTTTGAAAGCGTCGTTAAAGATAATATCCCTTGTTGGGTTATGCTCGATGTAGCCTTTATTTACTGCTAAGTCTAAAATCTTACGGAGTAGCCTAAAAGTTCTTAACGATGTTTCGTGCGTTATGCCCCTTTTTGCTTCTCGTGCTTGTATCTGCTCTATTGCGTGCGCGTAGTCCCTGCGTTTTAGCTCGGTTATGGCTTTATCGCCTAGATATGGGGTTAGATTTTTTTCGATACGTCCGATTTGCTTATTAAAAGCGATTAGCCCTTTGCTCTGCTCTTTGTCTATCCACTCATCGGCTACGTCTTTAAACGTGATAGCCTTTTGCTTGGCCGTGGCCGTCTGCAAGTCCTCGCCCCTATCTCTTAGCCTCTCTAGCTCCAAAGCTTTCGCTCTTGCTTCTGCTAGCGTGATACTTGGATATTTGCCTATTTTGATTTGCTTTGTCGTCCGCTTCTCGTCGCTCTCTTGATACTTGAAATAAAATGTTTTGGTGGTTTCTTTTTGGGTCTTGTATGCAAGCACATATAAAAATTTCACTCCGTCATCTTTTACCCACTCACGATTTTTATTTTTGAGTGTAAATTTTTTTAGTGCCAAATCGTTCGCAAAGCTTGCCATTTCGTAACCCTTAATTTTGAGTGTAAAAAGTTAGAAAAAAAATTTTTTTACACTCAGATATACACTCAAAAGAGTGATATTAGATGAAATGCAATGATAAGAAGTGAGAGCTTAAAAAGTGATAAAAGCCCTAAACTTGGGCTTTGAAAGGTGTTTTTTGACAAGGTTTGAAAAGCCCTGAAAACGTCACTTGGTGGAGTTAAGCGGGATCGAACCGCCGACCTCTTGAATGCCATTCAAGCGCTCTCCCAGCTGAGCTATAACCCCAAAAAAGATTTGGTATTTTATCTTTTTATGCCTTACAATATTTTGAAATTTGCATTTTACAAAATAAATTTTTAAGCAACTTTTGGGTAACATTGCAATTTTTAATGCGGGAATAGCTCAGGGGTAGAGCACAACCTTGCCAAGGTTGGGGTCGCGAGTTCGAATCTCGTTTCCCGCTCCATTAAATTTTGCCCGAGTGGCGGAATGGTAGACGCAAGGGACTTAAAATCCCTCGGTAGTTTTTACCGTACCGGTTCAAGTCCGGTCTCGGGCACCACCTAAAAGTGGCGACATGGCCAAGTGGTAAGGCATGAGCCTGCAAAGCTTTGATCCCCGGTTCGAATCCGGGTGTCGCCTCCAGACTTCAAAAAACCAAATTAAAGGATTAACAATGAAAAAGTTGTTTTTAATCGCATGTGTGGCATTTTTTGCGGTAGGTTGTTCAAATACTTGGCACGGTGTAAAAGAAGATACTCATAACGCCAAAGAATGGACTAAAGAAAAGATCAATGACGGAGCTAGCTACGTCAAGGAAAAAACAGAATAATTTTTTGGTGGTTATAGCAAATTTTAAGCAAAGTTGGCTATAATCACAAATCTTTAATCGGGAGATGGCTGAGCGGTCGAAAGCGGCGGTCTTGAAAACCGTTGAGGTGTGAAAGCCTCCTGGGGTTCGAATCCCTATCTCCCGGCCACTTTACTTCAATCTTATTCAGGTTTTTTAAAAATTTAAATTATAAAAA
>NZ_JAAKZC010000022.1 GCF_015230015.1 Campylobacter concisus
CCAAGACAACCAAGACAACCAAGACAACCAAGACAACCAAGACAACCAAGACAACCAAGACAACCAAGACAACCAAGACAACCAAGACAACCAAGACAACCAAGACAACCAAGACAACCAAGACAACTAAGACAACCAAGACAACTAAGACAACCAAGCCCAGATAAAAACAGATAAATTTAACTAGAAATTTTCACAAAATTAGCAAAAAATTTATGTCGAAGTATAAAAATGGCCTTAAACTAAGCCATTTTTAAGTACAAAAACGATCTATATTAAATTTAAAAGTAAATTTGACCAAGCCAAAAAGAATAAATTTAAATTTTACAGACGAAATTTACCCCAAATAAAGCGCCAAAAGGATTTAAAATTTAGCCTCGGCTCTTATCTCATTTAGCTTTTTTACAGCCTCTTCAAAGTCGTCAGAGCTTACGAAAACATCAATGTTTTCATTTTTCTTATAGACCTTGTCGTAGTATTTTGTGAGTAAAATTTCAGCCACTTTGGCGATGTCGTTTTCGTTAAATTTAGCCACCGCCTCATCTCTAGCCTCTTTGTCGATAAAGGGCGAAATTTTCTTTATACACTCATCAAAAAAGGCTTTATCCACGCTTTTATAGTCGCTTGTGATGCAAGAAATTCTATTTTCTAAACTTGCGCTAACCTCAACACAGATGCCGCAACGCATCGCCTCATAAAGGCTTTTAGGGAGTGTTAGCGAGCCGATCCTTCTGCTCTCGCCCTCAATAAAGCAAATTTGATCTTTTAGTGTGATGAGCTTCTCAAAGAGCGCATCTTCAAAGCTTTTTTGACTAGGCTGCGCGCCGTTTATCGCGCCAAAGACTGAACCTAGGTGATTTGCCATCACTTCAAGGTCGATTGACGGCGAGAGTGCCCTTATTAGCTTACTTTTGTAACAGCCAGTGTTGCCAAAAAGAGTGATAAATTTCGTGCTTAAAGGACGCTCTAGAAATTCTAAAACGTGATTTCTATAAGCCTTATAGCCGCCATTTAGTCTATAAATTCTATATCCGATCATGCTTAGCACATAGGCAACCGAGCTTGATCTAAGTCCGCCCTTTGCGCAGTATATCCCAACTGCTGAGCCAACCTTAGCCCTTTTATAGACCTCGTCGATGATATTTTGCAAATTTTTGCAGATATATTTTGCACCAAGGCTCTTGGCTAGGGCCCTGTCGCTTTTATAGATAGTGCCAACCTCTTTGTGCTCAGCATCATCAAGCGCGTATAAATTTAGAGCATCTTTTATGTGCGAGTAGGCATACTCATGCGGCGATCTAGCGTCTATTAGGACTTCAAAGTCGCCTCTTTTTTCAAGCCACTGCTCTATATCAAGCTCAAATAACGCCACTAAAAGCCTTTTTTAGCTTTTGATAAAGCGGATGAAACGGCGTGCCATTTACTCTCACATCGGCGATCGTTGTGATGAAATTTGTATCCCCGCTCCATCTTGGCACAAGGTGATAGTGCACGTGCTCAGCTATGCCAGCGCCTGCTGCCTTACCTAAATTCATACCGATATTTACGCCTTGAGCGTGAAGCTCACGCTTTAAAATTTCAACCCCAAGCCTTACAAATTTACTCATCTCAAACCACGTCTGCTCGTCAAGTTCCTCG
Organism: Campylobacter concisus; assembly: GCF_015230015.1. GTDB lineage: Bacteria > Campylobacterota > Campylobacteria > Campylobacterales > Campylobacteraceae > Campylobacter_A > Campylobacter_A concisus_AF. The sequence continues at coordinate 1,639 of NZ_JAAKZC010000022.1, forward strand.
ATCTTGTCAGTGTGGTGATTTGGTATGATCATAAAGTGTCCTGGAGAATACGGATATAAATTCATGATCCCAAAGCAGTGCTTAGCACGAAAAAGCACGCCATTTTTCTCGTCGTCCTCTTTTGAGTTTATGATCTCGCAAAAGACGCAACTATCTTTTTTTGCGCTGAAATACTCGCTTCTCCAAGGGGCACAAAGGTGCTGCATCACTCGCCCTCCTTTATCTTTTTAACGGCATTTTTTATATCATCTTGCCTCATGAAATGCTCTCCGATCAAGAAAGCATCAACTCCGATCTTACTTAGCTCGCAAAGCTGCTCACGCTCGTAAAGTCCGCTTTCGGCGACTATTATCTTGCCATTTGGCAAAAGCGGCACGAGCTTCTCGCAAAGGCTCATATCCATCGTAAAATCATCTAAATTTCTATGATTTATCCCTATTATATTTGCTCCTGCAAAGACCGCCTTTTTCACATCGCTCGCGTCATGGGTCTCCACTAAGACCTCAAGCCCCAAGTGGTGCGCGTACTCAAGTAGCTCTTTTAGCTCGCCTTGTGTTAGCGCTTTGGCGATGAGCAGGATAAAGTCCGCTCCATAAACAAGAGCTTCTAAAATTTGATACTTATCAACGATAAAGTCTTTTCTAAGGATAGGCCTTGAGGCGTATCGGCGAACCTGAGTGATATACTCTATGTCGCCTTTAAACCAGTGAGGCTCTGTTAGGATACTAAAGGCATTTGCGTACTGCTCGTACTCTTGCGCGATCTTGATCGGCTCGAAGTCCTCTCTTATCACGCCTTTGCTTGGGCTTGCTTTTTTTATCTCGGCTATTATCTTTATAGGCTCATCTTTACTTGATCTAAGTGCGCTTAGAACATCTCTTGGCACGTATGGGTTGTATGCGAGCGATCGGCCCAGCCACTCCATAGGAAAGTCTGCCTTGCGTTTTTCTAGATCCTCTTTTGTCTTTTTTATAATCTCATCAAGTATCATTTTTTAAGCCTTTTGTTTAAATTTATTATGCAGCGCTCGATGAGGTGCAAGTGCTCTTTTGCCTCTTTTGAAGCCTTAAAATCAACATCTTTCATCGCGTGCATCATTATGCCCTTTGCCTTTTTGCACTCGCCAAGCTTAAAATAACCCCACGCTAGCGAGTCCTCATAGTAAGGCGAGTCTGGCGAGATCTCAAGCGCTTTTTGCACCATCTCTACGCCCTTTCTAGGGTCTATCTCGTGATCAATGAGCAAATAGCCATAGTAGTTAAAAAACATATCATTATTAAGCTTTGGCACGCTAGCTTCAAATTTATCCAAGATATCAGCGATCTTTTTCTCATCCAGACTATCTTTATTCATCTCATACTCATAAATGGCGGCCTTTGCTAAGAAATTTAGATCCCTGCTATCGTTATAAATTTTAACCGCCAAAACGTATGCATCGCCAAAATTTCCAGTTGCAGCGTAAAGATCCATAAGCGTGGCGTCGTTGTAGCCATATTTTTTCAAAATTTCAATAGCCGCTTTGAAATTTTTAGCATAGACAAAATACTGCACGATCTTGTCAAGATAAGAGGTGTCGTGAGTGATGTCGTAGATCTCTTCAAAAAGCTCGATCACCTTTGGGAAATTTCTTTGCTGAGAGTAAATTTCAGCCAAAAGCTCGCATGTTTTGACCGTGCAGCCCTGCTCTTCACGGAATTTCTCGAGGTACTTTGTCGCATCATTTACATTATCCATGCGGTTTAAAAGGATATCAACTATGCGGAGTAAATTCTCCTCTTCAGGCTTTAGCGAGTATGCCTCTTCGAAGTATTTTAGTGCCGTTACCGTATCATTTTGCATCATGCAAATTGTGCCAAGCATGAGCAAATTTTGAGCATTTGGCTCTTTTGTGGCAAGCTCTTGCATTAGCTCTTTTGCCTCGTTTAGCTTAGAGAGATTGACTAAATTTGCCACTTTGATCCTGATAAAGTCGCTATCGTCTTTTAAGCTCTTCTCGCCCTCAGCCATGAGACTATCTAAATTTTCATTTTTTGTGGCAAACGCTAGCTTGATCGCCTCTTTTAGATAGGTCTTTTCATTTGTCTCTTTAAAAAGCCCTAGATAGGTCTGGATACTAGCATTTACATCGCCACTATCTTGCGAGATGAGAGCTTGCATTAGGCGTAAATTTACACTTTTGTTATCATCTGCAAGTAGATGCATGGTAAAAAATACGCTTATAAAAATTATTAAAATTTTACGCCAATGCATTCTGCTTTTAGCTCCTTTAAGTTTTTTTTAAAATAATCCCAAAATGGGAAGGTCCTGCACTGCTTAGGTCTTAGCTCATAAACCGAGCAGTTTTTATTATTTTCATCAAAAAATATGCAAGCAAAACCATCATCATAAGGCTTTTCTTTGATGCTTCGCCTAAGCCCAACATGTATTAAAAATTTGCTCTCAAACTCATCTTTTGACATATCAAAAGCGGAGCAAAATTTTAAAATTTCACCCTCATCTATCCAGATGTAGCCGCTCTCGCCAGTGCAGCATTTGCCTCCACAACTTTCGCAAAAGCTAGGATCAAACTCATAGCTAAAACCCTCAGCCCTCACGCTATCTCCTTGTAAGAGACGCTGTTTGTATCTGCTTTTTTAAAGATCTCGCTTACCTCTTTCGTGTGCGCGCCATCTTCGCTCATCACAAGAGGCGGCAGGACTTTTAGCTTTGAGTTTGAGTTGTTTCGCACTTCAAGCAAAGCCAAATTTGCTGGCTTATCCTTTTTAGTATGGACAAATTTTAAGCTCACCAAATTTAGCTTATACTCTTTTAAGCATGCCGCTATCTCGCTAAGATCATCTGGCGCATAGCAAAAAAATGCCCTTTTATGTGGCTTTAAATTTACGCTTATGCCTCTTATAAAATCCTTTAAACTTAGTGAGCTTGCATATCTGCTAACTTTTATGTGCTCATTTTGGCTTTTTGTAACACCGTCATGATAAAAGGGCGGATTTGAGATGATTAGATCAAATTTCTCACTATCTTTAAAATTTGCAAAATCAGCCGTTATAGCTCTAGCCTCTAAACAGTTGCTCTTTGCGTTAAAGCTAGAAATTTCGCTATTTAGCTCCAAAAGATCAAGCATGTTTAGATCTATCTTTTTAAAATCACGCTTAAGCAAAAGTCCAAGTATCCCGCACCCTGCTCCAACGTCCAAAACTCTGCCATAAATTTCGCCAAAGCTTGCGCAAATAAAATCATAAAGAACGAGCGTATCGCTGTTGTAGCGATAGCCATTTTCAAGCTGAGCTAAGATCATCTATAAACCTTGATGATAAAGCCGCGTGTCACATCTTTTACGATCACTTCGGAGCTAAAGCTGATCCTTGCAAAGTCGCCAAATTCCTCTTTTATAAGCTCAGCAGCTGCCTTTGCACGCTCTTTACCAACGCCGTAATTTACGTAGTTATTTAGCTTGCCAAGGTCATCTTTTTTGATATTTTGAGCGACATTTGATGGGATGACAAAATTTTTCTTATCCACGATCGGGATGATCTCATACATGTAGTTTGAGTTAAATCTCTGCAAAAACTCGCTCACTCTGTTTTTGCACATTATGCTCACCTTGTCCTTTGCGTCCATGTCGTCACACTCGATGCTAGAGATGAGGACGAGCTTTGTTGGGGTCTCAGGCTTGGTCGTAGCTTGCAAGATATTTTTTAAATTTACATTTTCATTTTCAAGCTCGTCTTGTCTGTTTAAATTTTGCTCGATATCTTTTTGAAGCTCGATGATCTGGGCATTTACAGCTCCGCCTTTATGACCGCTCGAGCTTAGCTCACTTATCTTTGAATTTAGCCGCTCGATCGTCTTGTTGCTCTCGTTTAGCTTTTGCTTTGCATTTTCTAGTTCATTTTGCAAGCTTAGTAAATTTTTGCCGCCACTTTTGTTGTTATCGGTTAAAAAGGTTGAAGTATCAACTATCTTTTTTTGTAGCATGTTTATCTGCTGGCGCAAAATCTCATAGTTTTGCATATCGATCTTTAGCGTTCTTTTTTGAGTTTCTAGCTCATTTTGCTTGGAGAGGAGCATCTGGCTTGTCTTTGTGACATTTTCTTCAAGCTCTTTTATCTTCGCATCTTTTAGATCAAGCTTAGCGCTTAAATTCTTTAGCTCACCCTCGTTTGAGCCAAGTTTTTGTGACTGCAAAGAGATGGTTTGGTTTTGATCAAATAGCGTTTTTATAAATTTAGTTGTCTTTGTGTCAAGCGCTTTTAGCTCTTCTTGGCTCTTTTTAAAGCTCTCTTCGCTTAAACTTAGCTTTTTACTTAGCTCATTTAGAGTTGAGTTTGCATCTAAATTTTGCTTTTCAAGCTTTTTATTTAGAGCATTTGCCCTCTCAAGCTCTTTTTTAAGTGAGCTTATATTTTCATTTGCAAGCTTGTTCTCTTGCTCGCTTTTTAAACTCTTTTGTTTTAGATCATCAAAGCTTTTATGAAGTGCCGCAAGCGAGGCATTTAGCTCTAAATTTTTGCCATTATAGCTTTGCGCCATTAGATCTTTTGAGTTTAGGTTTTTCTTGATCTCTTCAAGCTCGTAAATTCTATCTTTTAGTGCAGTCTTGTTTGACTCAAGAGCCTCCTGCAGATCGATTATCTTATTTGCCTTTTTAGAAAGCTCATCCTCCATAACGCTCTTTTGCGTCTCAAAGCCATCATTTAGCGCATTTATCTCTTTTTCGTAGCTAAATTTTTGAGTATCGGCGTCATTTTTAACTCGCTCGATCTCCTCTTTTAAAAGCAAAATTTCTTTTTTCTCGCCTCTATCTTTTTCATTTTGAGCTTTTTCATACTCTTTTATAAGAGCTTCTTTTTGCGCAAGTGTCGCGTTTAGCTCGTTATTTTGCTCTTTTAAAGCAGTGTAGTTTGCCTCAAAGCTCTCTTTAAATTTATTAAAGCTGGCCTTGGCATCTTTAAGTTTGCTCTCATCGCCATTTCTAGCGTCATTTATCGCATTTTCAAGGTCGATTATCTTTTTCTCGTAAGCCTTTGAGCTCTCTATCATATCGGCCTGCGCTTCATTTAGGCGCTTTGTCAAAGCTTGGATATTTTCAAAGTGTTGTGCCTCAAGCTCACCAAGAGCCTTTTGATTTTTTTCTACTATCTCGTTTTTTTCATTTTCGATATTTCTTTTCATCTCTGAAATTTTGCTTATGAAGTCTAAATTTTTCTCGCTCATATCGACATTATCAGCGGCTAAAATTTCATTTTTCTTGCTTAGCTCGCGCACTTGCTCTTGAAGCTCTTTTACATTGTTTGATAAATTTAGATCCTTGTCATCAACAAAATTTTGCATGTAGCTCTTTGGCGTGATGTAGCCGCCATACTCGTAAAGATCGTCTTTGCTTACATATCTTTGCTTCTCTTCTTCAGGGAGATCATCAAAATTTATAGAGTAAATCGTTTGATTAGTATCTTTTGGCGCCTCGTCCTCTTTTTGAAATTTCAAAAACGAGAGAGAAAAGCCAGCTATCAGACAAACAATAGCTAGTGCGATTTTATTTATCAAGCTTGTGCCTTGCCTTTTAAGATATCTTTGATAACGCTATGAGCATGATTTAGTCCGACTACTATCGAGCCACCATTTTTTAAAACGATGTCGCCTCCCACATATAGTCCTGGTACGCTACTTTGGTAATTGCTATCAACTATCGGAGTGCCTTTTTCATCAGTTTTTATCTGACATTTTTGTAAAAAATCAACCGGACTTGAGCCACCGATCGCATAAACAACCCTGTCATAGACACGAATTTTGCCATTTTCATAATGCACTCTTACCTTGCCTGATTCGTTATCGATCTCGGTTATATCGTGATTTAGTCTTACTTTTATCTTATTGTGCTTCTCAAGCTCCCAAAGAGCGCTTAAATTTGTCTCATTTACACGGCTAAATTTATCTTTTCTGTAAGCGATCGTCGTTTTATTATACTGACAAAGCTCGATAGCATACTCAACTGCGGAGTTGCCACCGCCCACAACTAGCACTTTTTCGCCGTTTGTGCAGTTATCAAGGTTAAAATTTATAACTGAATTTAGTGATGGCGGGATCTTATAGTCAGGTTTGTTTGGTCGTCCCATTTTGCCGATAGAGACCATCACGTTTTTGGCTTCATAGACAGCTTTTGAGGTAGTTACTTTAAAGATTTCGCCCTCTTTTTTTACGCTTTCGACCTCAGAATTAAAAAACGCCTCGATATTCTCAGAGTCAAGTAGCTTGTCAAAATAATCAAGCGTGCTCTCTTTTGTGCCATCTTCAAACGAAACTAGCCCATGTATCGTGCTATCTTGCCCTTTATACTCTTTATCTACGCGTTTATTGTCTTTATAAAATTTTCTGATCGTTTGGCTGTGGTTGTCACCTTTTTCAAGGAGCAAAACATTACTTAAGCCATTTCTTTTAGCCTCAACTACGCTAGCTATGCCACAAGGTCCGCCGCCAACTACTATTAGATCATAAATATTTGCCATATTTTTCTCCAAATTTTATAAATTTTTAAGCTTTTTTAACTAGATCAGCCATCAAAAATGCAAGCTCTAAAGCCTGATCAGCATTTAGTCTTGGATCGCACTGCGTCTCATATCTCTCTTTTAGCGAGCTTTCAGTGATGTTTAGCGCGCCACCGGTGCACTCTGTCACATCTTTGCCAGTCATCTCAAGATGCACGCCACCTGCTCTTGTGCCCTCGGCTTTATGAATTTCAAAAAAGCTTCTAACCTCGCTTAAAATTTTACTAAATTCACGAGTTTTGTAGTTGTTCGAGGCTTTAACGGTATTGCCATGCATAGGATCGATACTATAAACGATATTTAGCCCCTCGCGCTTTAGCTCTCTTAAAATTTTAGGTAAATTTTCGCCGATCTTATCAGCGCCCATTCTGATTATCACATTTAGTCTGCCAGCTTCATTTTCTGGATTTAGCTTATTTGCGAGCGCGACAATGTCTTCAGCTTTTGCGCTTGGTCCGATCTTTACGCCGATAGGGTTTTTCACACCACTCAAAAAATGCACATGAGCGTCATTTATACCACGCGTTCTCTCACCTATCCAAAGCATATGAGCCGAGCAGTCGTACCACTCGCCACTAAGGCTATCAACCCTAGTTAGCGCCTCTTCATAAGGCAAAAGTAGCGCCTCGTGAGATGTATAGACTGCTGTTTGATTTATCGCTGGAGTGTTTGCTGAAGTGATGCCACAAGCTGCCATGAAAGATAGAGTTTTTGTTAGATCGTCAGCTAGTTTTGCGTATTTCTCGCCGATCTCTGGCTTTTTCACAAAGCCTAAATTCCACTTATGTACCTGATGAAGGTCTGCCAAACCTCCTCTTGAAAAGGCTCTTAAGAGGTTCATCGTAGAAGCACTTTGATAGTAGGCCTCTATCATGCGTTTTGGGTCGGCAACTCTAGCTTTTTCGTCAAATTCAAAGCCATTTATGATGTCGCCTCTATAGCTTGGCAATTTAACACCATTTACCTCTTCATAATCGCTACTTCTAGGCTTTGCAAACTGCCCTGCTACGCGGCCTACTTTGACCACTGGACAGCCACCGCCAAAGGTTAAAACTATCGCCATTTGAAGTAGGACTTTAAACATATCTCTGATGTTGTTTGCATTAAAATTTGAAAAGCTCTCAGCACAGTCGCCACCTTGAAGCAAAAATGCCTCGCCGTTGCAAACTTTCGCAAGCTCATCTTTAAGACTTCTAGCCTCGCCAGCAAAGACCAAAGGCGGAAGTGTTTTTAGCTTTTCTTCGGTCTCTTTTAGCTCTTTTAAATTTGGATAAGTTGGTTGTTGTAAGATGTTAAATTCTCTCCAACTATCTCTGTTCCAAGTCATAAATTTTCCTATTTTTTTCCTTAATTTAGCGCTGATTATATCACGCAAAACTTAAAAAATAAAAGCCATTAATGGGTTATTAAAGATATTTTACATACAATCGCTACTTTAAATTTACCCAGAAAAAGAGAAGATTTTTTTCATGATAAAAGGCATTTTTTATTCGCTTTTGGCATCAGTTTTATTTAACTGCATCTACTACATGTCAGTGCTCATGAACCCCATCAACACACAAGCTCTTATTGGATACCGCATGATCTTTGCCATGCCTTTTGTCATCGCCGCCATTTTTTTGTTAAAACAGCAGCGAAATTTCAAATTTTTACTTCTAAAAATAAAGCTAAAACCTAAAATTTTACTAGTTTTGCTTGCTACCTCGCTCATCGTCTCATTTCAGATGTGGCTCTATCTCTGGGCTCCAAGTAACGGCGCAGCGCTAAAAGTCTCGATAGGCTACCTCATCATGCCAATAGTCATGGTCCTTTTTGGACGGATATTTTTCAAAGAGCACCTCTCAAAAACAAAGTTAGCATCGATATTTTTCGCTGCCCTTGGCGTCTTTAGCACAGCTATACTAAGCGGTGGCATCTCGTGGGAGAGCGCTGTAGTTTTTTGCCTTTATCCAGTCTATTTTACCATTAGAAAGTACTACAACCTTGCAAATTTCTCAAGCTTTGTTATCGAGATAATTTTTATGTTTTTATTCTCATTTTATTTTGCGCTCACAGCCGATATGGACTACGTAATGAGCCAAAATCCAAACATCTACTATCTGCTCATCTTGCTTGGTGCTATCAGCGGCATAGCCCTCATCGCCCAGATCCTCTCAAGCACGCTCGTGCCGATAAATGTCCTTGGTCTGCTTACATATTTTGAGCCTATAATGATGCTTTTTGTCTCCTTTGCCATCGGCGAGAGACTGGAGAAAAGCTCATACTTTTTGATGATCTGCCTAGCCATCTCTGTCACGCTTTTGATGATAGATAGTATAAATTCTATAAAAGGCAACAAAAATACCAAGACTAAATGAGAGCCAAAAAGGCGTTATTCTCGCGCTTAGCGCCTTTTTTATGTGGGGCTTTTTGGCGGTTTATTTCAACCTCTTTAGCAAAGAGGTGGACGCTTATGAAATTTTAGCCCACAGGATCATCTGGTCTTTTTTTCTAATGGCAGCAGTGCTTTGCATTAATGGCAAAATGGGCGAAATTTTTGCGCTTCTTAAAGATATCCGCTCACTAAAGGCTCTATTTTTAAGTGGTATTTTTATCACCATAAACTGGGGCGTTTATGTCTATGCGGTGGGTAGCGGCAAAATTTTAGACACGAGTTTGGGATATTTTATAAATCCCTTGATAAGCATGCTCCTTGGCGTCATCGTCTTTAAAGAGCGCCTAAGCAAAGCTAGCGCCATAGCCGTTTGTATCGTCATCGCAGCTGTCTGCGTACAAATTTACGCCAAAGGTGGCCTGCCACTTGTCTCTATCATCTTGCCACTTTCGTTTGGATTTTACGCGATGGTTAGAAAGATGGCGAAGATTAGCGCATTTAATGGGCTTTTTATTGAAACATTTTTTATGTTTCCATTTGCGCTTGGCTACGTTTTATGGCTGGTTTTTCACTCACAAAGCCACTTTGGACTAAATAAAGACTCACTTTTAATGATCGCTTCAAGCATAGTAACCATCGTGCCACTTGTCGCATTTAACGCAGCTACGACAAGGATAAATTTAACGACGATTGGCTACTTGCAATACATCTCACCAACCATCGCGATCCTTTGTGCGGTCTTCATTTACGGCGAAATTTTAGACGGCTACAAGGTCATCTCATTTTGCATGATCTGGCTGGCACTTGCGATAATTAGCGTAGATAAATTTAGAAAAAGGAGTAAAAATGAATAGCGTTACGATCTATTTGCTGCTTGCATTTTTTGCGGCGCTTATTTTATATTTTCAGATACAAAAACTAACCAAAAAACTTGACGATGAAGGAGCGGTACCTGCATATCAAAAAGCTGCACAAGAGGTTTTGCAAAATTTAAATAACGCTGAGAAATACCCTAAATTTTGCAATGTCATCTTAAAAAAGATAAACGCTCTAAGGCAAGACATACTCTTTGAAGATGCGCTAAATGAGGCTAGCGACAAAGACAAAGCACTGGATCAGCTCGAGCAGACAAGAGATAAGGTCGAGGTGCTTTTGAAAAAAGAAAACGCAAACTGGGAGAGCGAACTAGTTGAAATTTTAGACGAGATCGATGGCTTTGTGAAGGCAAATTTCAAAAACGGCGAAGATAGAGCCGAGGAGCTAAGAGACGAACTAAAAAAAGAATTTGATGGGTTGTGAAAGTGGCTCAGGCATTTTAGGCAAGTTCTAAATTTTACATCTAGAATATTGATTTTTACTCAAATTTACATTTATTAATTGAGTAAATTTAAACTAATTAGAGCCAAATTTAAAGCTTCGCTTTTAGAGCCATTATCCTCCTATATGAAGCATCTATCCGCTCTTTGCTGATCTTTTTCTCATTTACAGCATCAATTATGATCTGAGTGATCAGATCGGCTGTTCTTTGGTTATTTATCTTAAACTCGCTAAAGAGCAAGATATCACCACCTGCGTTTATAAATTTCACCACCTTTTGTGCCAAAGCCTCGTCGCCAACGCCTTTCATCAGCATATCATCGCTGATGACCACGCCATTAAATTTAAGCTCATTGCGAAGCAGATCAGTTATGATTTTTTTAGAAAGTGTGGCTGGATTGTCCTCGTCTATGCCTTTTACAAAAAGGTGTCCGACCATGATGATCTGCGCTCTACCTGTGCTTATAGCGTCTTTGTATGGCAGAAGTGCATCTTTACTTAGCGTGATCTCGCTCTTATTTTTATGTGAGTCCTCTTTTGAGCTACCATGCCCCGGGAAGTGCTTAAGCGTCGTTAGAATGCCCTGCTCTTTAAACGCGTCCATAAAGGCATCAGCGTAGATCACAACCTTGCTTGCATACTCACTAAACGCCCTTTGCTTAGCGGCGATGATCGGCGAGTTTTCATCATGCAGATCGACCACTGGGGCGAAATTTAAATTTATGCCGCACTCTTTTAAATTTATAGCCATTTTTGAGTAGAGATCATAGGCACTTTTGATATCAAGCGTGCTTGCGACCTCGTATGCGCTAGGATATGGACCATCAAAGCTCTTGTCCTTCATGCGGCTTACGTTACCGCCCTCTTCGTCGATAGCGATGAAAATTTTAGGGCTTTTCTCTTTGATCGCCTTTATACTAGCTTTTAGCTGGGCTTTGCTGGTGACATTTCTGCCAAGTAGCATCACACCGCCAAATCTCTCGTACCCAGCATCGCTTAACATCGCGCGAAACGCAGCGTCTTTTGTGCTAGCGCCGTTAAAGCCGACCATTATCATCTGCGAGACCTTGACCCTTAGGCTCACTTCTGCGCCATTTAGCCCAAGAGTAAAAATAGCCATAAAAATTATAAATTTAAAAGCTCTCATCTTCTTCCCAAAAGCGATTTAACGCTCTCAAAAACATCTTTACCATTTAGCATATTTTCAACCTCGCTAGCGATAGGCACATATATGCTCTTTTCTTTAGCGATCTTGCTAATAGCCCTTGCAGTATCGACACCCTCGGCCACCTCGCCAAGCTCATTTAAAATTTTCTCTAGTCTCTCGTGCCTTGCGATGCCAAGACCTACGCGGTAGTTGCGTGAGAGTATCGATGAAGCGGTTAAAAACAGGTCCCCTGCGCCACTTAGCCCCATAAATGTCTCATCTTTTGCGCCAAAAAATTTGCCAAATCTAGCCATCTCGACAAGCCCACGTGAAATGAGACTTGCCCTTGCGTTGTTGCCAAGACCAAGTCCGTCGCAGATACCACCAGCTATGGCGATCACGTTTTTATAGGCTCCGCACACCTCAGCGCCGATCACATCATCAGATGTGTAGGCTTTCATGTAGCTTGGGAAAAATGAGGCAAATTTTAAAGCTAAATTTTGATTTTTAGAATTTACCACCAAGGCACAAGGCAGCTTTTGCATGATCTCTTTTGCAAAGGTTGGCCCTGAGAGAAAAGCCAAATTTTCACTATCCACAAAATCCTCGTAAATTTCATTTAGAAATTTAAGATTTGCCGTGTCTATGCCCTTGCTGGCGACTAGTATCTTTTGACCTTTGTTTTTGTAGTTTTGTTTTAGCCATAAATTTGTAGCTTGCGTTGGGATCGTGCAGACTAGGTACTCGCACTCCAAAGCCTCCTCTAAGCTTACAAAATTTGGCATCTCTCTTGGCGTTCTTGAGCTGATGACGCACTCATTATTTTCACTAAAAGCGTGAAATAGCGCACTGCCCCACTTGCCAGCTCCGATGACTGCTATGCTCATTTTAGCCCTTTTTTAGCCTATTTTGGCCTTTAAAAGCTCATTGACCTTGCCTGGGTTAAAGGCGCCTTTGCCCTCTTTCATCACCTGACCGACAAAGAAGCCAAACATCTTATCTTTGCCGTTTTTATACTCTTCGACTTTGTCGGCGTTTGCAGCCAAAATTTGATCTATGATCGCGATGATCGCTGAGTCGTCGCTCACTTGTTTTAAGCCAAGCTTTTCGATGACGCTATCAATGTCCGCGTCGTTTTCCATAAGGTAGTCTAGTACCTCTTTTGCAGCTTTGCCGCTTATCGTGCCGTCTTCTATGCGTTTTAGTAAATTTATCATCTTAGCGCTACTAACTGGGCTTGTCTCGATCGTCACGCCGTTATTTAAGCGACCAAGAAGCTCAACTATGAGCCACGTAGTAGCTAGCTTTGGAGAAATTCCAGCAGCGATGAGCTCTTCAAAATATCTAGCCATCTCAACGCTTTGAGTTAAATTTAAGGCATCGCTCTCTTTTACGCCTAGCTCGCTAACATATCTTGCCACCTTTTGCTCGGCAAGCTCTGGGATTTTGATCGCTTCGTTATACATCTCTTCTGGCACTTCAACAGGCAGCAAGTCAGGGTCAGGAAAATACCTATACTCCGCGCTATCCTCTTTGCCACGCATAGATCTTGTTACTAAATTTGTCGTGTCAAAGAGCCTTGTCTCTTGATAGACTTCTTCGTCATATTTGCCATCTTCCCAAGCTGCACTTTGGCGCTCTACCTCGTAGTCGATCGCTTTTTGGATAAATTTAAATGAGTTTAGGTTTTTTATCTCAACCCTTGTGTAAAGCTTGGTGTCGCCTTTTGGACGGATAGAGACGTTTGCATCGCAGCGAAAGCTACCTTCTTGCATATTTGCGTCGCTGATGTTTAAAAAGCGAAGGATCGAGTGCAATTTTTTAAGATAAGCCACTGCCTCGTCGCTACTTCTAAGGTCTGGCTCGCTAACTATCTCAAGAAGCGGCGTGCCGGCTCTGTTTAGATCGACCAAACTCTCGTTTTCTTCGTGGATATTTTTGCCAGCGTCCTCTTCAAGGTGCGCTCTGGTTACGCCGATGCGTTTTTTAATGCCGTTTACGTCGATGATGAGCTCGCCACCTTCTACGATAGGTATCTCAAACTGTGAAATTTGATATGCCTTTGGAAGGTCTGGATAGAAGTAGTTTTTTCTATTAAAGACTGATTTTTTATTGATTTTAGCGTTTATCGCTGTGCCAAAGCTAATCGCCTTTTTAACAGCCTCTTTGTTTAGCACAGGCAAAGCCCCTGGTAGAGCTAGGCAGGTCGGACAAACGTGAGTGTTTGCCTCGTCACCAAAGCTAGTCGAGCAAGAGCAGAAAATTTTAGTTTTTGTATTAAGCTGAGTATGAACTTCTAAACCGATAACGACTTCAAACATATTTTTACCTTTAAATTTATGCAAATTTTTAGTGCGTATTTTAGCGATACTTTCTTTTAAAATATCTAAAGGAGAGCTTTTAAGGAAATTTAAAAACACTAACAATTCGTAACATAAAAGTGGAAATTTCAAATTTAAAATTAAATATTTTTCGTAAGAAAAAAATAATATAGCTATAATAAAAAAAGAGAAAATTTTATGAAAGGAGCTTGTATGAGCGACAAAGAAAATGTTGTTTTAGAAGATGGCGAACGCATGCTATCTCCGGTTCCAATGTCTGAGCGACGCCCGACATTTAACCAGATAATGGTCTGGGTAGGTTTTGGCTACGTCGTTACTGGACTTTTCATAGGTGGCGTTCTAGCCGGTTTTGGCGGAAAACCTGGCGTCTCACCTCAAACTGCCCTTTGGGCGATCATTTTAGGTATGGGCTCGCTAAGTATCATCACTGCACTACTTGGCATAATGGCTCAAAAAACTGGTATGAGCCTAGCTCTAGTTTCTAGGTACTCTTACGGCATAAAAGGCGCAAATTTGCCAATGATCATCATGGCACTGCTCACACTTGGCTGGTTTGCCAGCATCACTGGCATGGTCGGTCAAATTTGGGGTTCATTTATAGGCAACCCAAGTGGCGTCATCGTCTTTGACCCAGCAAATTTTGGCTACAAAGATATCGCGCCGATCACGCTTGAAGTATTTTTATTTTGCTTCATCTTTGGCATTATATTTACCATCACAGCCTATGTTGGTATCAAAGCCATCGAGGCTATCGCTATCCCTATAAGCCCTATTATCTTGATCATCGCAGTCTATGTTGGCTACGAGATGTTAGCAGAAGGTGGCGGAGCTGCGGCCTTTTTAGAAAAGACCAAAAATATACAAGGCCTTGGGCTTGGAAACGCCATCACTGCTGTCGTTGGTAGCTGGATAGCAGGAGCTGTTATGGGCGTTGATCTATTTAGATTTAACAAATCGGTAAAAGCTGTCATTGCAGGTGTCGTGGCTTGTTTTATACTAACAAACCCTCTTTTAAACATAGTTGGCTACATCGGCGCAGTAAGCGTTGGTCAGTTTAACTACGTAGAGTGGATGCTAACAAAGTCAGCCCTTTTAGCTATCATCGGTGTCATCGCTTGGACAGCATCGCTTTGGACTACAAATAATGCCGAGCTATACTGCAACTCGCTATATACCGGTCCGGTACTTTCAAGCATAAATTTAAACATAAATAGAAAAAAACTAGTGTTAATCGCTGGCGTAGTAGGCACTGTGCTTGGTTCATTTGCCTTTTATCAAATGTTTTTTGCGTCATTTATCACGATACTTGGCACATTTGCTCCGCCTCTTGCTGGTCCGTTAATAGCTGATTATTACATCATCAAAAAAGGAAAATACGACATCGCTAAATTTAACAGCGAACCAGACTATCACATGGCTGGCGTTATTTCATTTGTTATAGGTGCTTTGCTTGGATTTATCTTCCAGTACTATTTGCCGCTTCCATTTGACCTACCATCAGGTCTTGTAGCGTTAGTTATTACGATTATTATCTATCCGATATTTTATAAATTTTTTAACAAGGAGATGAGATGAAAAAGGTAGTTTTGAACGAATTTAGCGCAAGAGAGCTAAAGCAAAAATTTGAGGCGCACGAGATAGATAGCGCTATCACAACCTTTGGTAGCTGCGAGAGCCACGGCTGGCACCTGCCACTTGGGCCTGATCTTTTTGTGCCTGAAGAGATCGCAAAAAGAGCAGCTCTAAGACTTGGAAAGACTATCGTTGTTCCAGGCGTGCCTTTTGGTACATCTATCCACTACAACCAATTTCCTATGTCAGTCACTCTTAGATTTGAAACCACGATAGCGATCGCTGAAGACATTTTTGAGAGCCTTATAAATAACGGCATAAAACATATCATCATCCTAAATGGCCACGACGGCAACATCCCTGCCCTTGAGATCGCTGCTAGAAAGGTAAAAGATAGACACAAAGACGCTGTTTTGGTCTTTATACCTGCTTGGTGGAATATCACAGGAGCTAGACTAAAAGGTACGTTTGATGTTTGGGACGGACTTGGTCACGGCGGAGAGGGCGAGACTTCTATAACTATGGCGGTTAAGCCTGAGCTTGTAAATTTAGAGTACGCAAAGTCACAAGTGCCTCATGACGTGATTGGTTTTGGCGAGTTTAGCACCATCATCTGGGATATCAAAGAGGTAACAGAGACAGGTGCTACTGGAGATAGCACAAAAGCTAGCCTAGAAAAAGGTCAAAAGATGCTTGATTGCGTGACTGACTACGTTGTCGAGATCGTTGAAAAGCTTGAAAAAATGGGCTGGAAATACGATCACAGAAAATAAATTTATGTGTGCTAGAGATAGCACACATTTTTACTGCTAAATTCTTCACTAAATTTATAAAACAAAATTTGAGATACAAGCTAAAGTTGATAGATAGTAGAAATTTAAAAAGAGAAAAGCCATATAAAAATATGGCTTTAAATTTTAATGCTCGTGCTCGCTAATAGCAACTGCGCCAGCTAGATAAACGTAAGTTAGCATCATAAAGATAAATGTTTGCAAAACAGCCATAAGTGTTAGAAGTGCAAAGGCTGGAAGTGGAGCAAACCAAGGTGCAAGTGTAAGCATCGCAAGTAAGAACAAGTCATCGCCCTTGATATTACCAAAAAGACGGAAAGATAGCGAAACTACACGTGAAAGATGTGAGATGACCTCGACTGGAAACATTATAGGAGCTAGAAATTTATTTGGCCCCATGAAGTGTCCAAAGTATTTGAAAAAGCCATTTTCTCTAATGCCCTCAAAGTTGTAATAAATAAATACAACCAAAGCCAAAACTAGAGTTAAATTTAAGCTTGAGCTTGGTGACTCAAAGCCAGGGATGATGCCGATGACGTTTGAGAAAAATACGATAAAGCCGATAGTTGCGACAAGTGGGAGGTATTTTCTAGCTAGCTTTTCGCTACCTAAAGTATCCTTGCCCATAGAGATAACGCCCTCTAAATAAGCCTCAACTATGTTTTGAAGACCTCTTGGCACAAGTTGCATTTTACTCCTTGCGATGTAAGCAACGATGAGGATGATCAAAGCTACAAGGCAAAAGTGAAACGCATAGACAAAGGCATGTGAATGGTTTAGCAAATTTGAGAATAGAAACAAATCTTTCATTGATTTACCTTAGATTTAGAATTTTGCGTGATTGTAACAAAATTATTGTTAAAACATTTTTAATTTTAAGCTTTGAAGTAGTCAAAAAGTAGTTTGCAAATGGTCGCTGCGACAACTATCAAAAACATCGTTCTAATAAATTTGACCTCTTTTTTGATGACTAAATTTGAGCCAAAATAAGCTCCTAAAATTTGCCCCACAGCCATCAAAAAGCCAACTAGCCAAAGTATCTGCCCGCCTGCTATAAAAACGCCAAGTGCAACGATGTTGCTGGTGAAATTTAAAGCCTTTGTGTGAGCGACCGCCTTTTTTAAATTTAGCCCAATTAAAGCCACCATCGCAAACATCCAAAACGAGCCTGCTCCTGGGCCAAAAAAGCCATCATAAAAGCCAAGAATTAGTCCAAATATGACATAAAATAGCCTCTCATTCATCTTTGCAGCCCTGTCGTTCTCGCCTATTTTTGGCATAAAAAGCGTGTAGATGAAGATGGCGATTAGCAAAAATGGAATGATTATTTTTAAGAAATTTGCATTTAAAAATAAGATGAGCGTTGCGCCAATGAGAGCTCCAATAAATGTAAAGACTATGCCAACAAAGCACTCTTTGTAATTAATCAGCCCTTTTTTAGTGAAATTTAGCGTTGCCGTGAAGCTGCCAAAGACGCCTTGAAGCTTGTTTGTACCAAGGGCTAAATGAGGTGGCACGCCCATAGCCATGATGGCTGGCAAAGTGATCAGTCCGCCGCCTCCTGCGATCGCGTCGATAAAACCACCCAAAAATGCGGCGACAAAAAAGACAGTGTAGCTAAGTAGGTCAAATTCCATTTTTGTTCTTTGTAAATTTAAGTTAAAAAGTGGATTGTAGTTTAAAATTTTGAAATTTCATCTTAGAAATGGGGTTTAAATTTGAGCGCTAAATTTAAAAAAGCCTTTAAACATATAAATTTAAAGGCTTTTTGTGGAGGTTAATTATTTAATAACGCCGCAAAGCATTCTAGCACCGCCACCGCCAAGTGCTTTTGGCTGATCGCTGTGGTTGTCGCCACCGACGTGAACCATTAGTGAGTGACCTTTTAGCTCGTCAAGGTTTTTTATCTTTGGAGCTAGCACTGGATAGTTTGCATTGCCCTCGGCATCTACGTAAAGCGCTGGTAGATCGCCTTTGTGACCCTTATCGTCCCATGCAAATGAGTGCATCTTTGTTTCAGCTGGATCCCAGTGACCGCCTGCTTTCATACCAAGACCTTTTTCAGTCGCGCCACAATCAGCATTTTGATGAACGTGAAAGCCATGAAGTCCTGCAGGAAGACCTTTTAAATTTGGAAAAAACGCAACGCCGTAGTTCGTCTTAACAGCTACTACTTCGCCAACGCTCTTATCGCCCTTTTCGCTTAGCTCATTAACAGGTATGACTAGATGTTCGCCAGCCTTTGGATCAAAGTGATGACCCTCGTGAGCAAAAAGCAAAGTTCCTAAAACCGCACTTAGTAAAACGATTTTTTTCATACAAGCTCCTTATGGATAAAATTGTATGGTAAGTCTATCCTAAATTTAGAAATTTAGCAATAATTTTTATTTTTTAAGATTTTTTACGATAGTTTCTAGCTCTTTGCTCTGCCCTATCCTGTAAAGCGCAAAGTCGTATTTTATCGGGTCTAGCTCGTCAAATTCTCTAAGTTTTTTTGTAAGCTCCATGACCGCTTTGAAGTCGTAGCTCTTTCTATTTATAAGCCCTAAATTTAACGAAACCCTATGCGTATGCACGTCAAGTGGCATCAAAAGTCTATCTTTTGGCAGATTTTTAAATAGCCCAAGATCGATGTCGCTATCTCGCACCATCCAGCGAAGATACATATTGTAGCGTTTATATGGACTTTGTGGCTCTTTGCTAAAGCTCTTGCCAAAGAAAAACTCATATCCGTCTGAGCGGTAAGAATTTAGCTCATAAATAAATTTAATAAGCTCATTTACGCCCTCTATCATCTCGCCGTTTTTTGCAAGACCTTGGCGTAAAATTTCTTCTATGTTGCCCTCTTTTTTCAGGCGCGAAAGTGTGATGAAAATTTCTTTTACGTCGTTTTCATTTTGAAAGCGGTATTTGAAATTTGTCAGATTTTTCTTGATATTTTGCTCACTCTCATCAAGCAGGCTAAATTCAAGCGAATTTAGAAATTTCACTATCATTTTTGCGTTGCCATAGGCAAATAACGCACAAATGAGAGCTATGTTTGGCTCTTTAAATTTAGTAGCTACTTGAAGTGGGTCCGGGGCGTCAAATAGCCCCGAATTTGTATTTTTGCTAAGTACGTGTGCGTCTAAAAGACTCTTTAGCTCGCTCATTGTTTTAGTGAAAGAAGCGTGTCAAGCATCTGATCAACGGTCGTGATGATCTTTGCAGCTGCGCCGTAGCTCGCTTGAAAGCGGATCAAATTTGTAAGCTCTTCGTTGGTATCTACACCACTTGTTGATTGAAACTCCTCTTCGGCAGTCCTTTGCAAAGATGTATTTGTGTCGTGGATAGTGTTGTTCGCCTCGGTATCGCTCGCCATATCGGTCGTGAAATATCGGTAATAGCCCTCGATCGTCTCATCTCTATCAAGTGCAGTGCCACTTGAGTAAAATGTCTGCTTTTGATACTGAAGCTGGATCATCTTGTTTGCAACTTCGTTGTTTCCGACAACTGGCTTTGAGTAGGCACGAAGTTTTGTGTGATCTTGGATGAAATTTTGATTGATGCCTATTGTATTTGAGTTTGTGCCAGAGAAAAATCTGTTGATACCAACAACACCTGGGAAATTTGTGCCGTGATCGACTATTGAGATACTATAAAGCCCTTGAGCTTGCTTTGGTATGAGCGCAAATGTGCCTTGATGCGTGTTTTTATCATAAAAATATGACGCTTCAAAGAAGTCATCAACGTCATTTAGCATGTTGTTGTCGTTGTTATCGTCTGAATTTGAGTTAAAATCCTGCACAACAGAGTTGCCGTATTTTGTATCGTTCATCGTCGTTGTGCCATTTATCTCGATAGTCTTTTTGGCTACGACATTACCCTTATTGTCATAAACGATAGCATCAAAACTGCCGTTTCTTATGCTGTTATCGTGGTTCATCAGCGTCTTGTCGTTTTCTAGGTAGCTGATCGGATCTGAGTTTGAAATTTCAACCGCAGACTCGGCATAGACGTTGTTTGTGCTAGTTATTAAAGTCTTTGAAAATGTATTTAGATTGTCGATATATTTTTGGATGATACCATCGCTAAATTTATCATTATCTGGCTCGTAGTTACGGCCTCTAAGATCAAGTGCAGCGCCTATTTTGCCATTTGTGATCTTCTCCTCCATAGGGATGCGTCTGCCATCTTCTCTTTCATAATAAATTTTCGTGTATTGCCCACTCTCGGTTGAGCTCATAGAAATTTCATGAAAATTTACGCCATCAACGATGCTCACACCGCCGATATTTAGGTTGTAGTATCTTCCTTGATCGCTTATGCCTGTATCTATCCTTGACTCGCTTTTTAGATCGCTTTTATAAACAGCTGTATTTACTAGCTTTGACATAGCAAGCTCGAGCTCATCGCGCTTGTCACGAAGGTCGTTTGCATTTATCTTGATGCCAGCGTCTGCGCCTGACTCCACTCTTTGAATTTGCTTATTGATATTTGCTATTTGCTTGCCAAGTGAGTTTATCTCGTTTATATTTATCTTTATAGTCTCATCTATCTGTGTGTGCATATCATAAAGCATCTTTGATGAGCGATTGATGCTAGCTGTTAAAACGCTAGCTTTGTTTATCAAATTTACCTTTTGAGCGCCCTCGTCTGGGTTTGAAGCAAAGTTATTCCACGCAGCAAAATACTCCTGTATATCTTTTACCATGCCGTTATCTTTTAGGTCTGGGAAGTATTTTGTCGCCTCTTGTAAAATTCTTTGTTTATAGCCTGTATTTTCTAAATTTGATGATGAATATTTTAGTCTTGAATAGGCAAACTCATCGTGAAGTCTTGTCACAGTATCTACTTGCGTACCTGTGCCAACGCCACCAGGGACAGTGTTCATCGCTGGAGATGCTGACTGGACTACACGCTGTCTTGTATAGTAGTTACTATCGGCGTTTGTGATGTTGTTTCCAGTTGTGCTTATTTGCACTTGGGCTGCATTTAGCCCTGAAACGCCTGTGCCTAATGACATAAAGATATTAGCCATTTGTTAAACCCTTGATTTGTAAAAATTATTATCTGTGCCGCTACCGTCTTGTCCGTATTCATTAGTCTGAGTACCAAAGACTTTTTTGCTAAGCGAGTCAAAAAACTCCTTAACAACAACGACGTGTCTTGCATATTCTTTATTTACTTTATGCAAAATTTCAAGCTTTGAACGCATAAGCACTAGCTTTGACTTCACTTCATCATCTAAAACGCTTGCAAGTGTCGTAGTGCCACTCTCTTTTGAAACCCTTAATAGCTCTTTATCCAAAGCTCTTTTGGTATCTTCAAAAGCGCGCACGAGAGCATTTTTCTTCTTCACGCTCTCATCAACGCTTGAGTGCTTCGCTTCTTTTATGTTGGCGATATCTTGCATCGTTAAATTTATAAGCTCGTCTAGCTCGCCTATGGCCTCGTCCAAAAGCTTCTTTATCATTTAAATTCCTTTAAATTTAGAGCAACGCATCAGCCACAGCTTTAGCTGTTTTAGAGATATCTACCTGATAGGTGCCATTTGCTATTGCATCAGCTATCTCTTTTACTCTTGCGTTTTCGTTTGTTTTTACTTCTTTGTTTTCATTTTCAACTCTAGCATCGCTATTTTTATTTAGCGTATTTGCCTGGTAGTTTGGTCTTTGGTTCAAAGGAGTTATCATATCCATACCTCTTAAAATAAAATGTTTATATCACTACATCGGCAAAATATAAATTTACTTAAGAGTCTCTCTTTAAAAAATCGTATAAAAGTTCTGAAAAACCTAAATTTCCACTCAAAGCTTTGCTCATAGCGTCGTTATACATAGACCTGTAAATGTCGCTGCCAGCGGCTTTTGGATAGAGTGAGTTCTTATCATCTTCTTTTAAAGCGATATCAAGAACAGCTTTTACCATAAATGCTTCAAAAGCATCAGTTTGCTCTTTCAAAAGTGCATCTTGTTTGGCATTTGCATTTTTTATCTTGTTTGCTGAGATGTCGTTATACGAATTTAGTGCTAAGGTGTTGTCTATTTGCATTATATTATCTCCAGATCGACTTGTATCGCGCCAACTCGTTTTAAATTTTCAAGTATCGAGATGATGTCGCTTGGTGTTGCTCCAAGCTTGTTTAGCGCTCTTGTTACATTTGCGACGGTTGTTTTTTCGCCTGAAATTTTAAGTAAATTTTGACTAGGAGCCACCGAGGTGTCGCTACCTATATTTACATCATTTTGCGCTGCCTCTTCGTAGCTGTTTGGCTCTATCTTTATTGTAATTGCGCCGTGAGTTATAACAACTGGACTAACCACAGCGTTTATGCCACTAACTATCGTGCCAGTTCTCTCATCAACTACGATCTTCTCATCTGGCTTATATTCCACGTCAAGGTCAAGCACCGCACTTGCAAGCTCGATGATACTAACATCATCTGGCTTTTTAACGATGACCGTTCTTGGATCGATCGCCTTTGCGGTATCGTCTGAGATGTTGGCATTTATGGCGTTTTGGATATCAAGAGCGGTTTTAAAGTTTGTATCTTTTAGGCTTAGCTTTATGCTATCTTGATTATAGATATCATAAGTAACCTCGCGCTCCACAAGGGCACCATTTAAGATAGTGCCAACTGTTGGGTGATTGCCACCGGTTCTGCCTGCGCTTTTGCCACCGATGCTTAGAGGTCCTTGAGCCAAAGCGTAGATATCGCCATCAACGCCTTTTAGCGGGGTCATAAGAAGTGTGCCACCTTGCAAGCTCTTAGCGTCACCGATAGATGAGATCTCGATATCAAGCTTATCGCCATGCCTTGCAAATGCAGGAAGCTTGGCTGTTACCATAACAGCGGCTGCGTTTTTAGACTTTATATCGTCTGGATTTATCTTGACATTTACGCCTTGAAGCATGTTTGATAAAGACTGGATCGTAAATTTTGATGTTGAACCGTCCCCTGTGCCGTTTAGTCCGACAACCAAACCATAGCCTATTAGCTGGTTATCTCTAACGCCAACGATATTTGCAAGCTCTTTTATCTGCGTAGCAAAGGCTGAAGTAGCTATCACTGAAGCTGCTACAAAAGATAAAAATTTATTCATATTTTTTCCTAAAATTTAGCTATTTTAGGTTTTTAAAGCAAAAGATGTTCCAAATTTTACTGAAAATAAGAGAGCGAAGTGGCTCCAAATTTTTTAAATTTAACAAGCTTATACGCAGAAATTTCATCATTAAATTTAAAGTCGCTGTTGTGCTCAAAAACTATCATATAAATTTTCTCTTTTTTTAGCTGTGAGATCAAATTTACAAGCTTTTCGTAAATATCATCAAAGCCAGCCCTTATGTCAAATGGCGGATCAAGATATAGTAAAGCCTTGCCACTTTGCGAATTTATAAGATCAGGCAAAATCGCAAAGCTATCGCCATTTATCGCTTTTAAATTTGGACTTTGCAGGCTTGCAAGGTTGCTTTGTGTTATTTTAAAAGCGGCTCTATCTTTTTCTATAGCGATAGCTTCATGCGCTCCATTGCTAACGGCCTCGCTTGCCATCACGCCACTTCCACCAAAGCCCTCTATAAATGTAAGTGAGTAAATTTCATCTCTAATGACATTAAAAAAGGACTCTTTTACGATGCTTTTTGTGCTTCTTGTCGTGCTTAGACTTGGCAATTCAAGCCTTTTGCCTTTAAATTTACCACTTGATATTTTGGTATAAAGTTTCACTGATTTGCCCTTAAAATTTCAAGCAGATCAGCTTTAAATTTATCAATTAAGAGTGATACTTTTTGCTCCAAGCTCTTTTCATTTGCTATCTGATCTGGCTCTTTTGCCTTTGAAATTTGCGTGGCTGAGTAAAACTCCTCTAGCGTATCAAGAAGAGTGGTTTTGTTAAACGGATGAGAGAGATGAGCGTTCTTACCTATTATAAATAGCGGTTTTTTTGTGACGATCTCGCGGTCACTCACTACAAAGTCACAATCCTTATGATGAGCGGCTAAATTTCCACAAAAAAGTAGCAAGGTCTTTTGCAGCAAAATGCAGTCGCATTCAAATGAAATTTTCATATCCCGTCCTATAAATTTTGCTCGATTTTAACCTAAATAATCAAAAATTTATATAAATACTAAAGGAATTTAAAATTTTACCGATGTAGGAGCTAGCGTAAGTTTTAAGGAGTAAAACTATGGAAATTTTCAAAGCAGCGGCAAATCAAACGCTTGATGCGAATATGAGCACGTCAGCTCAGCGTCAGATAGATAGCAGGCCTATCGAGCATACTGATATCAGTGCAAATGTCGAGAAAAACGACAAATCAAAGGATATTAACGAGCTTGACAAGCTTAGCAACGAGGATCTTGCTAGAAAAACAAGAGAGGTCACTGATAGGCTAAACTATCAGATGCAGCAGCTCGATACTAATGTAAGATTTGCTTACAACGAGAAGTTAAATTTAATGGTAGTGCAAGTAAAAGACGCCAAAACAGGCGAAGAGATAACACAGCTTCCGAGCAAAGAAGCTATAAAAATCAGCGAGTATTTCAAAGAAAGTATCGGAATACTTTTTGACAAGGAGAGTTAAAAATGGCAGTAGGTAACGTAACAAATTTAGGCATTGGTACAAAAAATAGCGGCCTAAACGACGAGCTTATCAAGAAACTAAAAGAGGCTGATGAGGCTGGACAGATCAAACCACTTACAACAAGGCTGGAGAAAAATGAGCTTAAACAAAAGGACCTTGCGGCTCTAAAAACTCTTGTTAGCAACGTAAATGTGAGCGGCAAAACACTTGGCGGCGAGGCTTTGTATCTAAAGAGAAATACAAACAATGCTGGCTCAAGTGTCACAGCATCTGCAGCAAATGGCGTTAGCGTGCAAAGCTTTAGTATCGACGTGCAAAAACTTGCTCAAAAAGATACATTTCAAAGCAAAAATTTCAAAAAAGCTTCAGAGATAGTGGGCGCAACAAGCACTGGCTCATTTGACGTTGAGATCGATGGACAAAAATTCTCTATCGGCGTGACAAGATCGACAACATATCAAGATATCGTTGATAAGATAAATGACATAAGCGGTGGCAAGTTGCAAGCTAGAATTTTAAATGTTGGTGGCGACAAACCAAATCAAATAATGCTTCAATCAGGCAAAACTGGTGCGACACAGACTATCAAAATTTCAAATGATACATCTGGCATTTTAGACAAGCTTGGCTGGGATGATACGCAGTTTCAAGACACAGATGAGAATGGCGCACTATTAACAAATCCTGATGGTTCACCAAAGATGACATCAAATTTGGAAAAAAATAGAATTCAAAAAGCACAAGATGCAGAATTTACATATAATGGCGTAAATGTTAAAAGGGATAAAAATACATTTGATAATCTTAGGCCAGGTGTTACTATAACACTAAATGAGGTTGGTAAAACAAATGTTAGCATTTCACAAAATACAGACGAAGTCATAAAAGCGGTTGAAGAGTTTATAAAAGACTACAACCTAATGACCATGAACCTTGGCATCGCGACAAGCTATGATGAGGAAAAAGGCGCCGGCACCTTCCAAGGCGTGAGCGAAATTTCAGGCCTTAGATCAAACATCGGCCGTCTCATAAACGGACAAGATAGTGAAGGAAAGGCGTTAAGTAAATTTGGCATAACGCCTGATAAGGATGGTCAGCTTCAGCTTGATCTAAATAAATTTAACGCTGCTCTTAGCAAAGATCCTGAGGAAATTCAGAGATTTTTCATGGGGTCAAACAAGACTGAGCCGATAACTCACATGGGAAATGCTCCAGTTAGCGCCGGAGCTCTAAACATAGCAGCCGGCGATCTTACGATAAATGGCAAGTCGGTTATTTTCTCAACCGCAGCTGGCTCATCAGCTGAGGACAACGCTCTAAAACTTCAACAAGCTATAAATGACGCTGGAATAGATGGTGTCACAGCTAGCCTTGATCAAAGTGGCAAGAGGATCATCTTAAAAAGAAGTGATGGCGAAAATATCGAAGTAAAAGGCAAAGCTTCTGCGCTAGCAACTCTTGGTATGAGCGAAGCCACTGTAAATCCAGTGACTAAAAAAACTGATGGACTTTTTACAAAGTTAGCCAAGATGCTTGATGGGGCTGTTGGCAAAGAAGGTACGATGATCGCTATGCAAAATCAGCTAAAAGATGAGAGTGAGTCTATCACTAAAAATAAAGAGAGCACTCAAAAGCTTTTAGATGAGAAATATACAACGATGCAAGAGCGCTTCATCAAGTATAACGCTATCATCGCAAGTTTAGAAAATCAGTTTGCTACACTAAAATCAATGATAGATGCTGAGCTAAACAATAAGAACTAAGAGAGAAAAATGAATCAAAGTGCATATAGTGCATACGCACAGTCGAGTTTCGGGGGCATCGAGTCCCCGACTAAATTAATAGAAATGCTTTATGACGGAATTTTGAAATTTATATTTCGCACCAAAAAAGCGATCGAAGCTGGAGATATAGAGAAAAAAGTCTATTATATAAACAGAGCAAACGCTATTTTTGTCGAGCTTTTAAACTCGCTTGATTATTCTCAAGGCGATGTGGCTCACTATCTTAGCGGACTTTATACAAGACAGATGCAGCTTCTTGCTATGGCAAATATCCAAAACGATATAGCAGCGCTAAATGAAGTAACAAATGTCGTAAAGCAGTTATCAGAAGCATGGAGGGAGGTAACATCAGGTGAATAGCTGGATCAATGAATTTAAGCTAGCATTAATAAACGAAGATACAAGAAAGCTAGCTGCACTATCACAAAGCTTTAGCGAAGATATGTTTAAAAGCTTAGCTTCGGCTCAAGAAGCACAAGCGCTAATCGGCGGTGCGATAGAGCTTTTTAAAACTAAATCTTCACACATCCAAAACGAGCTTACAAAACTACAAAAAGCTCAAAAATACGTAAAAAATTAATCTAATCTCAAACTTTCAAGGCACGGCATATTTGCCGGTTTTGTCTTGAAAATCTTTTAAATTTACCAACTGCTTGCTACTTAAAATTTACTCTAAATTTAAAGGAGGCACGGCGTTAAGCCGAGTTCTGTCTTGAGCGATCATTTATCTACGCTTGCTTTTACAAACAAGCTCTAGCGAAGGGTTTTAATATAAGACCAAAACCATCCCTTCTTACTGCAAGTTGGGTTTATATGGCCACGCAAGTTACCAAGCGTGCCGGTGGGCTCTTACTCCGCCGTTTCACCTTTACCGCCGAAGCGGAAGTCTACTTTCTGTTACACTATCCCTTAGGTTTCCCTAGCCATCCGTTAGATGGAACTTTGTCTTATCGCAGCTCGGACTTTCCTCTTTTGCAAGGCGCAAAAGCGACCGCTTACCGTGCCAGAGCATGATTATATTTAAAATTATATAAATTTACCCTGCGACTAAATTTTTCATCAAAATTTTACAAATTTATCTATAAAATTTTTTGATTTTTGAGCCTAAATTTTGTCACAACTTGGTATAAAATTAATTTTTTTATTTAATATTTTTAAAATTTTTTACTAAAATAAGAGCGAAATGCTCCAAATTTAACTTTTTTGTTATTTTACTTTAAACCTTAAGCCAATCTAATAAAATAGACAATAAATTAATAAAAGAATACAAATTTACAATTTAGCCCCATAAAAGTGGAAAAATCTAGCTTTTACAAAACTATAAATTTTGCTTAAAAAGCCAAATTTAAATAGCATTTTTTTATAAATTTTTACTCCAGTTTCATAAAAGTTATAATTATAAATATAAAGCAAACAAAAATTTATAATTCGTTATTTTTCCCCGAAATTCTATATGTTTTACGAGAAAAAATTTGTATAATAAACCCTTAAAATCTAAACCAAGGAGGATATAGATGAATTTGCGTAGCATCTTAGTCAAGGTCTCAGCGATCATCGCTTTAGTTCTTGCCATTTGTATGGCTTGCTTTGTTTTTTACACGTCAAACGTTTTGGAGCGTGAGATCAAGGAGGGGGTAAAAACCACTGTCAGGCAAAATGTTGCACTTGCGATGGATACGGTTGAGTTATTTGACGAAGACAACCAAGACAATGCAAAACTATCTATGCATATCTTAAAAGAGGCTTTAGGAAACATAAGAGCCACTAGCCAAACCATAAAAACAGAAAATGACGATGCTTTAGAGCTTATCTCAGATAAAATGGGTGTGTTAAACAACAACCACGAGATATCTGATAAGATCAAAAAGCTAACAAACGGCGGTATCCCAACTATCTTTGCAAAATCAGGCAATGAATTTGCTGCTGTATCTACCTCACTTTTACTAGATGATGGCAGTAGAGCGCTTGGTATGCTAAATAAAACGATCTATCCAAAGATGATGAATAAAGAGACTTATATAGGAGCTATCAACATCTTTGGCAGAAACTATATGTGTGTTTATGAGCCAGTTATTCAAAACGGCGAGGTTGTAGCAGTTTTATTTATAGGTTACGACTTTACTGAAGGTATAGAAGACCTTCAAAAGACAATGGCACAAATGAAGCTAGGCGAACGCGGATACTTCTCTATCTTTAATACAAAAACTAATAAATTTGAGATCCATCCAACACAAGCTGGCAAAGAGCTAAGTGGTAGCCTAAAAACATCTATGGAAAATGTCGTTAAAACAAAAGAAGGTGTTGAATATATCGTAGCAGACGGCGTAGAACGTCTTGTTGCATTTGAGCCATTTGATAAGCTAAACTGGATCGTGCTTGGCTCAGCTGTGACTGATGACTTTCTAACTCCACTAAAAGTAGTTAGCAAAAACTTCATCATAGCAAGCATTATAGTTACCTTGCTTCTTATCATAGTATCTATCTTCTTGCTTAAAAAGCTAGTTGCAAACCCTATTGATAGACTGGGTGCAAATTTAAATGCTATAACATCTGACTTTACACTTAAAAT
>NZ_JAAKZC010000023.1 GCF_015230015.1 Campylobacter concisus
GTTTTAAATAATCTATTTGAAAATTTTTAAGTACGTATAAATTTTAGTAAGTTAAAAATATCTCTCTTTGTTTGATAAATTTATATTTTTAACCCTTCAAAAAAAGATTTATTATTTTTTATCTTTCTCAGTCTGGACTTTATCTAGTTTTATATATCCCATTTCAACTAGCTTGTTATAAATTTGAGAAATTTTTGGTCCAGCAGCGCTACCACCGTGGCCGCCGTGTTCGACAACCATCGTTATGACGTATTGTGGATCCTCATAAGGCGCATAGGTCGTCATCCACGCGTGAGATCTTTGCAGATACGCCATATCCTCCTCTTTCATACGTTTCTTTTCAGTTTGCGAGATGCCAACGACCTGGGCTGTTCCAGTCTTTGCTGCAACCTTTACAAGACTTCCCACAAAGTGCCTATTTGCCGTACCTCTTGGGTGATTTGCAACCTCATACATCGCATGCCTAATGGCAGGTAGCTGTGACTTCTCAAACGGCGTAAAAGCATCATCTGTTGGCGTAAAATCAACATCCTTGCCATCTATGCTCTTTAAAAAATGTGGAGTCACATTTAGCCCAGTTGCAAGGCCAGCTGTGTATTTAGCCACCTGCATAGGCGTGACTAGAAAATTTCCCTGTCCTATAGAGGTGATGAGCGTCTCGCCTTGAAACCACGCCTTACCATACTTCCTCATCTTCCACTCTCTACTTGGCAGTGTTCCCACAAATTCATTTGGCAAATCAACCTCCGTTTTCCTACCAAAGCCCATGCGCTCAAGTATCGGCACAATGGCGTCTATACCTATCTTTTGGCTACCCTTGTAAAAATAGTCATCACAGCTCTCTCTAATGGCCGTGTTCATATTGACCGTGCCGTGACCATGCGAGTTCCAGCAGCGAAATTTACGCCCTCCAAGCTCATACGAGCCACTACAAAAAAAGCTATCATATTTGCTCATGCCATTATCCAAAAAGGCAAGCGCCATACCCATTTTTACGACAGATCCTGGCGGATAAAGGCCGTTTATCAGCTTATTTGTAAATGGGTGATCGACGTTTTTTACAAGCTCCTCCCACTCAGCCTGGCTGATACCAAGCACAAATGGGTTTAGATCATACTCTGGAAAGCTTCCAGCAGCGATGATAGCGCCATCTTTTAGGCTCATAACTATGACGCTTCCTGCATCTTTGCCAAAGACGTCAGCGACAAACTGCTGCAGCTCAAGATCGACGGCAAGCTTTATGTTTTGGCTTTGTGGCGCTTGATAGCTCACCTGCTCGATCTCCTCATTTAGTGCATTTACCTTGATCTTTTTAAAACCTTGAATCCCTTGCAAGATCGGGTTATAAAAGCGCTCTACCCCGCTTCTACCGATGTAGTTTGTAAGCTTTGTTAAAGGGTCATTTTCCATATCTTTTTGGTTTGCTCTACCGACGTAGCCGATGATATGAGAAGCTAGGTCATTGTATGGATAGTGGCGCTTTGAAGCTGGTCTTATCTCTAAATTTTCACGCAGAGAAAGGGGCGCAAAAAATGGCAAAAATTTATCATAATCAACAAATTCAACCACGTTTATGAAGTCTTGGTTGTAGGCTGAGTCGTTTTTGATATATTCATTTTTAAGCTTTGTGACATTTAGATCGCCAAATAGCGAGCCGATGTAGGCTAGCTCATCATCTAAAATTTTCACCTTTTTATTAGCGCTAAGGTGCGGCCTTACATAGATAGAAAAGCCGAGGCGATTGACCGCCATAGGCTTGTCGTGCGCATCAAAGATGATGCCCCTAACTGGCGGGATGTAGATGGTTTTGATCGCATTTTGCTCGGCGATCTCGTTGTAGTAGGTGTTTGAATTTACACTTAGGTGGTAAATCCGCCCCAAAAGCATGATCCAAAAAAGCACGATCACGCCAAAAACTATACGCATCCTCATAGCACTTTGTCCCTAAAAAGCACGATAGCAAGCACACTTTCAAGCGCTGTAAAAAATAGATACTCTGCGCTAAAAGTCAAATTTGGCTCGTTTAAGACGTAGGCAAAAAGATTATTTACAAGAAAAGTGAGTACGTAGCCAGAGGCGACAAAGATGATGAGCAAGCAGTTTCGCCACTTCATCGTCGTATAGAGCCAGTCTAGCACGAAGTTGTAAAATAGCAAAAACGCAATGATCGTTGAAAAGAGATAAAAGCCGTGAATTTGCTCGGAAAAGACCAAGAAAATGAGCGAAAAATACCACGAAGGTTTAAACTCATCATAGTGCTTTTGCTTTCTTGAATACTCCAAAATCATATATGTAAAAAAAATGCCAATAAGTGGCGGCAAGAAGCCAAACTGCGTAGTTGCGATCTCGTAAGAGAGCAAAAAAATGGCCCACAAAAAGCCTTTAAAAATTTTAATGTCCAAGCTGCTTATGGTTTGCATTTTACCTACCAAGAGCGTGGTTTATGATAGCTTCCCGTGCCTTGTCGATGCCGCTTTTGCTGAGTGTTGAGACCAAAATGCCGCTTGGGTCAAATTTCATTATCGCACTCTTTTGGCTTTGATTTAGCTTGTCGCTTTTTGTGTATAAATTTAAGATTTTTTGATCAGCTCTTAAAAAGCTTTTTAGATAAGAATCCACGTTCACGTCGATGTCTAGGTCAAAGTGCCTAGCGTCGATTAGATGTATAAAAAGTCTGATGTCACTTCTAAATTTCAAAAACTCATCTAAATTTTTACGCCACTCATCGTGTTTTGACTTTGCCACTTTTGCGTAGCCAAAACCTGGTAGATCGACCAAGATGAGCTTAAATTTCTCTTTTTCGCCCTCTTCTTTTTCCTCACAAAACTCAGCCTCAAAGAAATTTATAAGCTGCGTTTTACCAGGAGTAGACGAGCTTTTGGCTAAATTTTTTTGATTTACAAGTGCGTTTATGAGGCTACTTTTACCCACATTTGACCTGCCCAAAAAGACCACCTCGCTTGTCACAAAGCTTGGAGCCTCTTTTATGCTTGGGCTTGAAGTGATAAATTTAGCGCCAAGAGCTCTTATCACTTGGTTTTATCCTCGATTTGAAAGATAAATTTAACCGGCTTTTTCTCGTCGCTATTTACGCTATATGTACCATCTTTTTGATTGACTACGATCTTGTCGCCATAGACATTTTTGTCAGTCTCAACTTCGTGCAAATAGCCGTTGCCAGTTACTGTGTATGTCTGCTTTGCAGGCTCGTATGTGAGCGTGTCGCCCTTGCCGTCATAGTGCTTATCTTTCATAAAAATTTTAGCTCTAGCGTTGCCTGTGGCTACATATTTTACTGGCTGGCGCTTTTTATCAAAATGCACAACGACTTTGTTTGCCTTTAGCTCATCGTATGAACCTTTTTTGATATTTACATTGCCTACAAATTCGCTGATTTGCTTATTTTCATCTGCGAAAAAATCATTTGAAGTGATCTCAACTTGCTCTGCATTTAAAAATGTAAAGCCCAAAATCATCGCTAAAATCGCTGCTTTTCTTCTACCCATGCCCTTAACCCTTTTATCTGCGTTTGTTTTTTACCAAGATCGTAGCTTCCACTATCGCCTAGTGCTTTGTCGCCATTTCTAGTGATGGTGAAATTTGCTTCTGATCTTACTATTTTTGTCTTTGTGTTATATATAACTTCATCGCTTTTAAATTTCAAACTATCGTTGTTTTCATAGTTTGCATTTTTTTGAAAGATTATCTCATCATTTTGCGAGATCGCCTTGTCTGAGCTTAGAAAGTGCTTCAAATTTCCTCTTAAAATTTTTGCCTTAAAGTCTAAGAATTCATCTCTATCATTATATCTATTTAGCTCGTCAGCCTCGTAAATTCCGCTTATCTTAGTTGAGTTTATCTCATAATCAACCACGTCATTTACCTGCATATTTGATATCTTGGTATCAACCTTTAGCACGTTTGCTAGATATGGGTCTTGAGCCGCTAAAAATATCATCACAGCACTAAAAATAGCCACGACGAAGTAGAAAATTTTTACAACCAACGCTTAGACCACTCGTCATATAAATTTTCTGATTTTATAATCATCTCAATCATCTCTCTAACAGCGCCATTGCCGCCTTTGTGCTTTAGCTTTGTCTTTACGTCAAGCTCTTTAATGGCATCTTTTGGCTTAAAGCTCCAAGCAACTGCGTCTAAAATTTTATAGTCGTTATAGTCATCGCCAATGGCCGCTGCGTTTTTAAAGCTAAGCCCTTCAAATTTTAGTATCTCGCTTGCTACTTCAAATTTATCGCCAACGCCTTGATAGACGTGATTTATCTTTAGATCCTCAGCCCTTCGCTCAACGATAGCTGACTTTCTGCCAGTGATGATAGCCACTTTCTTGCCAAGCTTTAGCCAGCTCTCTATCGCGTAGCCATCTTTTACATCAAAAAATTTAAGTTCTTCGCCATTTGCATTGTAGATGATCTTGCCATCAGTGAGGCACCCATCAACGTCTAAAAATATAATTTCTATCATAAAACGCCCTTAGTGCTTGGAGTGCCGATCCTTGCATTTTTAGCAAGCGCTCTGCGGAGTGCTACGGCAAATGATTTAAACGTTGCTTCAATGATGTGGTGAGTATTTTTACCGCGAATTTGATTTAGATGAAGAGTGATGGCTGAATTTATAGCAACTGCTCTAAAAAACTCTTCCACAAGCTCAGTGTCAAACTCGCCAACCTTGGCATTTTCATTAAAATTTTCATATACGAGGTAGGCTCTATTACTAAGATCTAGCGCGCAAAAAACAGCCGCCTCATCCATAACGACGCTCGCCTCGCCAAATCTCTCAACACCGCTTAATGGATACAAAGCCTCTTTTAAAAGCTGTCCCAAAACTATGCCTACATCCTCGACACTGTGGTGAAAATCCACATGCGTGTCGCCCTTACATGAAATTTCAAGATCAAGCAAAGAGTGCTTGGTAAAAGCTTCAAGCATATGATCAAAAAAGCCTATTCCTGTGCTTATATTTGCAACTCCAGAGCCGTAAATTTTAAGTTTCATCGAGATTTGCGTCTCTTTTGTGTTTCTAGTTAGTTCTAAAATATCCTCTCTCACGCCCTAACCTCTTACTATAAATGCGCCTTGGAATTTACCGCTTCTTGCGTAATCCCTAGCCTCGTCCTCGCTTCTAAAGCCATTTAAAAATACTCTATAAATAGTTGAGCCATCTATCGTAAATGTCTTAACGACTGATCTATAGCCATCTATGCTTTTGTGTTCTCTTTGGTATCTATTTGCGCCTTCAAGGTTTTTAAATGAGCCAATTTGTACCATAAAATCTCCGCCCACAACGCGTTGCTCTGATGAGATCACGATGCCGCCAACCGGAGCTGTTGGAGAGACTGGATTTGGCACTTTTATGCCAGTGCTTGTTGGTTTTGTTGGTTGCGCGCTAGCGGTTGTAACAGCGTTAATATCTTCATTAAAGCCGATAACCTCCATACTAACTGGAGCTGTGCCAGTGCCGATGACATCAAGCTTCATCGCAGCTGCTTTTGAAAGGTCAAGCACCCTGTCAGCTACAAAAGGTCCTCTATCATTTACACGCACGATAACACTTTTTTGATTTCTTAAATTTGTTACTTTAAGTATTGTATTCATCGGCAAAGTCTTATGCGCCGCAGTCATATTGTACATATTATAAACTTCGCCATTTGAGGTCGTTTTGCCGTGAAAATTTGGACCATACCAGCTTGCCGTTCCGCTAGCTTTGTCGCCGACACTTACGACAGTTGGATAGTAGGTTTTGCCGTTTATCGTGTATGGTCTCATTGTTGCTTTTTGAACTGAGGCAGAGTTGTTGCCTCTTACATTAGTTGGGCCACTTGGAGTAAATGGAGCCCCGCTCCAAGAACAGCCAGTGATTAGAAGTGTAAAACTTAGTCCTAAGTAGAAATTTAGGCTCTTACGGTATGACAATATTTGCTCCGACATTTAAATTTGAACTAGCCAAAGAATTTGCATCTTTTATATCTTTTTCGCTTACATTAAATTTCTTTGATAAAGATGCGATCGTATCGCCTGTTTGAACTACATAGTTGTGAGATTTGTTTTGAGTAGAAAAAGGGATGATTAGTTTTTGATTATAGCTTACTGCATTTGTGCTAAGCTCGTTGTAGTCCTTGATCGCTCTGTGGCTAACACCTGTTTTTTTAGAGATAGAGAGCAAAGTCTCGCCTTTTTTTACTGTGTATGCATAGAAGTTATTTTTGCCATTAAATGGTCTGAAATTATCTGAGAAAAGCTGTTTTTTATTTTCAGGGATATAAACGTAATAATCTTTTAAAGTTGGAGGAGTAAATACAAATTTTAAATGTGGATTGTTACTTTTCATCTTTTTTGTGCTAAGGCCGATGCTGTCGCCTATCTGAGCTAAATTTGTACCGCCTGGCACTTTTACTTTTGTAAGTCTTAATCCGCCATTTATATTTAGCAAAGACGACTCCTTAGATATCAAAAAGTCCGCATCTTTTGCAATATATGCCGCTCTTAAAATTTTAATGATAAAATTTCTAGTCTCAGCTGGGAGGTATTTTTTCTCAGCATCAAGAAGTGTTACAAGATCGTCTGTGCCAGCTTTTTGTATAGCTTTTTTTAACGCACCATCGCCGCAGTTATATGCCATTGCTGCCAAGTACCACTTGCCAAATTGATTTTTCAGTGATCTTAGATAGTTTGTAGCTGCAACAGTTGATTCAACTGGATCTTTTCTCTCATCTACATATTGACCCACTTTTAAACCATGAAGCCTAGCCGTTTGCTCCATAAACTGCCACATACCAGTAGCTTTAGCGTTTGAGACAGTGTGAT
This sequence comes from Campylobacter concisus, assembly GCF_015230015.1. GTDB lineage: Bacteria > Campylobacterota > Campylobacteria > Campylobacterales > Campylobacteraceae > Campylobacter_A > Campylobacter_A concisus_AF. The sequence goes on from NZ_JAAKZC010000023.1 coordinate 6,825, forward strand.
TTGAAAAGCCTGACTCTATCATCGCTAGGTAGAAAAACGACTCAGGTACGCCTGATTTTTTGATCTGCTCTTTAATCATTGGTATATACATATAGCCATTTTTCAAGGCATCTGTAAATGTTCTTACCTGTGAGTTTTGTATGCCTTGTCTCATCTTTGCATAGTGAGAAGTTTTCATAAAGCTAGCATCGATGTCTAGCTCTTTTAAAATTTTAACCTGAGTGTCGTAAGAGCTCTTCTCAGGGGCGTTTGCTAGTAGCAAAGTGCTACATGCAAATAATAAAAATATCTTAAGCATTGCTTTCATTTCTATCCTTTTTCGTGTCAAAGCTTAATGATGCTAGCATCTTAAGCAAGTGCAATGCCCAAATTTTAGGCAAAGCACTTAAATAACCTTTTGGCATTATCTGAAGTCGCTTTACAAACTACTTCAAATTCAAGGTTTAAAATTTCAGCTATCTTATTAGCAACAAATGTCGTAAACGCCGGCTCATTTCTCTTGCCACGATTTGGTTCTGGCGTGAGATAAGGGGCGTCAGTCTCTATCAATACCCTATCAAAAGGAATTTTTGGCAGAATTTCAACTAAATTCTTAGCATTTTTAAAAGTCAAAACGCCACCTATGCCAAAGTAAAAATTCCCAAATTTGCAAAGCTCCAAAAGAAGTGGCGAAGCATTATAACAATGCAAAACCGCTCCAGCTTTAAGCCTTGGCGCATACTCTTTTAAGATGTTAAAAGAGTCCTCATTAGCCTCTCTGATGTGGAGGATAACGGGTTTGTTTAACTCAACAGCCAAATCTAGTTGAGCTAAAAAAACACGTTTTTGTTCAGCTTTTTCTCTTAGCTTTTCATCTTCATCTTTTGGTAAGCGGAAATAATCAAGCCCACACTCGCCAATAGCCACACACTTTTTGTCTTTGGCAAATTCTTTTAAAGTCTCTATATTAAAATTCTCTTTATCATAGGGATGAACCCCAACGGCAAAGAAAATATCATTTTTTTCGTGCGCTATTTTAGCCGCTTTTGGTAAATCATTAATATCAGCACCAGGGATGATAAAGCCTTTTAGCCCTAAATTTCTAGCTTCAGACAAAATTTGCTCTAGGTCAAAATCATAAACTTTACTATCCAAATGGCAATGCGTATCTATAATCATAAAGCTATTTCTACCCTGTTTCTACCATTTTCTTTTGCGACATAAAGCGCTGAGTCACAAGCTTCAAGCATATCATCTATCTCGCAGTGGCCTTTTCCAAAAGATATGCCGATAGAGACGGTCACTTTTACGATCTTATCTTTTATCATTACCTCATTTTCAGCCACTTTTGCTCTTAAATTTACAAAGAATTTAATCGCTTCTTCTCTTGCTATCTTTTTAAGAACGACACAAAACTCCTCGCCGCCAAACCTAGCGACCACATCGCTTCCTTTTGTGTTGTCAGTTAGTATTTTTGCGAGTGATTTTAGTATCTTATCGCCACCATCATGCCCGTATGTATCGTTTATCTTTTTAAAATGATCAATATCGAGCATAGCAAACGCATAAGGTTCATCAAGCTCTTCAGCTGTTTGAACATACTCTTCTATATCTTGGTAGAAATATCTTCTATTGTAAGCGCCAGTTAAAAAGTCACGGTTAGCGAAATTTGCTATCTTATTTATATTCTCCATCGCCTCGATGGTGTTATTTATACGACAAATAAGCTCTTCTTTAGAAAATGGCTTTGCTATAAAGTCACTAGCTCCATTTTTCAAAAATATCGCAGCATCTGTTTTTTCGCTAGGAGATGTCATCACGATCACGCCAAGGTGGTTTTTATCTTTCTCTTTTCTCACCTCTTTTAAGACTTCTAAACCATCTTTAACAGGCATTCTATAGTCAGTTATGATTAAATTTATATCAGTATTATCAGCAAAATAGCTCATCGCCTCTTCGCCGTGAGCAGCGGCTAATACCTTAAACTGAAGGCTAGTTAAGATTTTTTTTATCATATTTCTAAAAGGCAGCGAGTCCTCAACGACAAGGACTTTGTATTGTCTATTTTTACTTAGTCTATTTATCATTTGAAAGATGTAGTTGATATCATCCATGTTGCCTTTATAGACGTAATCAACTATGTCTTTGTTTATAAAAAATTCTTTAGTCTTATCATCAATGCTACCAGTTAAAACGATAGCACAAAGCCCCTGGGCAAGGACGTAATCAACGATCTCACCATTTGGTGCGTCGGGCAAATTTAGATCCAAGATAGTCATAAAATAATCTTTGCCGTGCTCACTAATAAGCATCTTGGCTTCGGCAAAATCATACGCAACGTCGATCGCCATATCCTCAATGCTCTTTTCCATCTGCATGACGATTAGCTTAGCAAGTGCCTTATTATCATCAACTACTAGAATTCTTTCCATATTATTCCTGTGATTTTTTATTAAACTAGCTCGGATTTTAACAAATAAACCTAATCACAAAGCTTAAATTTAAAACTTAAATTTCAAGCTATTTTAAAAGTCCTTTTGCAAAATTTATCGCCTCTTCGCTGATATGCTCGCCGCTTATCATACGCGCAAGCTCATTTACTCGCTCATCTTTGTCAAGCTCTCTTACGACTGAGCTCTCGCCGTCGCGCTCTACTAAAAAGTGCGAATTTGCCTTTGAGCTAAGCTGCGGCTGGTGAGAAATGGCAAAAATTTGATAAAAATTTGCAAGCTTAAGCAAGACATTTGCAATACTCATCGCCTCTTTTCCACTTAAATTTGCGTCTATTTCGTCTAAAATGATGACGTCTCCACCAGTTTTTGTGATCTCACTAGAGGCAGCTATGAAGGCCAGCCTTAAGCGGTTTAGCTCGCCTGAGCTTAAATTTTTAAGCGAGGTCTCGTTTAAATTTAAACAAACCTCATCAATCCCCAAGATATCAAGCTTTTTAGCCTCAATACTCAGGGTGATATCTGGCATATAAAGCTCTTTTAAGTATAAATTTATCATCGCCTCAAGCTCTTTTAAATTTACGCTCCTTGCCTTGCTTAAAGTGCTGGCTAGCTCATTTGCCTTTTTGCTTAAAATTTCAAATTTCTTCTCAAGCTCGCTCTTTTCAAAACTTAAATTTTCATATCTGGCAAGCTCTTTTTCTTTTTTAGCAAGCGCTTCTAACGCCTCCTCCTCGCTGCCATAGCGCCTGATGATGGCATTAAGAGCTTCTATCCTATCAAGCACGCTCTCCACGTCGATATCGTCAAGCTCCTCCATATTTAGGCTATCTCTTGCGACCCTTAGCTCGTTCATCGCATCTTCAAAAAAGCCGTTGTCAAGGTCGCTGATACTTAGCGCCTCATTTACGCTGTGCTCTAGCTCAAATATCCGCTCAGCTCTAGCCCACGCCTCATTTATCTTATCTTTTTTACTAAGCCTCTTTTTGGTCTCCATAAGCTCTTCAAACTCGCCTTTTTTAGGCCCGACGCTTCTTATCTTTTCGATCTCAAAGCTAGCAAGCTCCTTTAGCTCCTCGACCTTTTTCTCTTCCTCTTTTATAGTGGCTAGCTCTTTTGAAATTTTAGAAAATTCTAAAAATACCTCTTCAAATTCCTGCTTTATCTCTTTAAATTTCTCATTTTTTGAAATTTCAAGCCTGTCAAGCAAATTTAGAAATTTCTCATTTTCAAATTCATTTGCCTCTTTTGCCGAGAGATATTTGATGTGCTCGCGCGCCACTTGGGCTAAATTTCTCTTTGAGATGGCTTGTTGGTTTATAAAATACCTCGTGCTCTTATCTTTTAAAAGCTTAAAAATATTGACCTCTTCGTTTTCTATGCCAAACTCATCAAGCTCAAATTTATGCTCAACGTCAGCTTCTATTAGCCTTGCCTCGCTATCTTTTAGCCCAAAAACAGCCATTATAGCGCTCATCAGCACCGACTTGCCAGCGCCACTAACGCCCGTAAATACGCTAAGACCCTCTTTGAAATTTAGCTCGACATTTTTAAAATTTAAATAATCCTTAATCAAAATTCGATCAATCATTATAACCCCAGTGAAGTTTCTCTTTTAAAATTTGAAAATAATCCCTGCCAATGTGGCGTATCAGCCTAGCTTTTTTCTCGCTCAGACTCATGCTGACGGCTGAAATTTTACTCATATCAAAGCGGTCTTGGCCGTCTATTACTAAAATGGCGTCGCTTTTTGTTCTAAATTTAACCGTGTGATTTTTGGTAAGCACGACTGGACGCTGCGTGAGCGAGTGCGAGCAGATCGGAGTTAGCGCAAAGACCTCGCTTAGCGGATATATAATCGGGCCATTTGCACTCATGTTATATGCCGTAGTGCCAGCAGGAGTTGCCACTATGACGCCGTCACCAAAATATGAGTTAAAATACTTTTCATTTAAAAGTGCCTCGATATGCGTCATCGAGCCGCCATTTTTACTAACGATGACTGCATCGTTGAATGCTATCTTTTGCTCGGTTTTGCCATCATTTTTATGAAGTGTGACATCAAGCATAAAAGGCGTTTCTACCTCAAATTTATCATCAAAAAAGTCTTTAAAAAACTTCTCACTCTCATTTATCGTGATATCTGTCAAAAAGCCTAGCCTGCCAGCGTGTATGCCAAGTATTAGCGGCGAGATGTGAGCTAGCTTTCTGCAAGTTGAAATGATCGTGCCGTCACCGCCAAGCGTGATAAGAAATTCGCACTCTTTGGCTAGCTTTATTAGCTCAAAACCGCTTTTTTCTACCTGTTTTGCACAGTTTTTTTCAAGCAAAATTTCTGCGTTATACTTTTTTAAAATTTTTTCCAGCTTTGCTAAATCCTGCTTAAATAATGGGTAATCTTTCGCGACAAGTCCCACTTTTTTGGCGCTTGTGGTATTAAATTTTTGTTCATTTTTCATAGAAATGATTGTAACATATTTTATTTTAACAAAGCTTTTCAAAAGAAAAAAGCGATTATAATTGCCTAAAAAACATTGCAAAGGAGCATTTTATGCGAAGTCATTATTGCACCGATCTTAGCAAAGCTGATATCGGCAAAGAAGTAATACTTTGTGGCTGGGCAAACACATATAGAGACCACGGTGGAGTTGTTTTCATCGATTTAAGAGACGTTAGCGGGCTTATACAATTAGTTTGTGACCCTGCTGACAGCAAAGAAGCACACGACGTGGCTGCAAAAGTAAGAGATGAATATGTCTTAAAAGCAAAAGGTAAAGTAAGAGCTAGAGGCGAAGGATTAACCAATCCAAAGCTAAAAACTGGCGAGATAGAGGTGATAGTAAGCGAGCTCATCATCGAAAATCCAAGCGAGCCACTACCATTTATGATAGGCGATGAGAGCGTAAATGAGGATATCAGACTAAAATACCGCTTTTTAGACCTTAGAAGTGAGCGCTTGCAAAATATCTTTAAAATGCGCTCTCGCGCGGCGATCGCAGCTAGAAACAGCCTAGATAAAATGGGCTTTATCGAGTTTGAAACTCCAGTTTTAACACGCGCAACTCCAGAAGGCGCTAGAGACTACCTAGTGCCAAGCCGTGTATATCCGGGTCAGTTTTACGCGCTCCCACAAAGCCCACAGCTATTTAAACAACTTTTGATGTGTTCTGGCTTTGATAAGTATTTTCAGATCGCAAAATGCTTCCGCGACGAGGACTTAAGAGCTGATCGCCAACCAGAATTTACTCAAATAGATATCGAAATGAGCTTTGTTGAGCAAGAAGATATCATAAACATGGCTGAGACGATGCTAAAAGATATCTTTAAAGCCTGCGGACACGATATCAAAACGCCATTTAGACGCATGAGCTACAAAGAGGCGACCGAGACTTACGGCTCAGACAAGCCTGATCTTAGATATGATCTAAAAATGATCGATGTGATCGATATTTTTGAGCGCTCAAGCAATGAAATTTTTAGCTCTATCGCAAAAGATAAGAAGAAAAACCGCATAAAAGCGCTAAAAGTGCCAAATGGCGACAATATCTTTAGTAAGCGCGAAATGAATAGGTTTGAGGAATTCGTCCGTAAATTTGGCGCGCAAGGTCTTGGCTACTTCCAGATGAAAGAAGATGGCTTAAAAGGCCCACTTTGCAAATTTTTCGAGCAAAGCGATCTTGATGAGATCGTCGCAAGATGTGAGTTAAAGGTTGGTGACGTCGTATTTTTCGGCGCTGGCAAGAAAAAGATCGTGCTTGATTATATGGGAAGATTTAGAATTTTCCTAGCAGAGCAAATGGGCATCATCGATCAAGATAGACTTGAGTTCTTATGGGTGCTTGACTTCCCAATGTTTGAACAAAATGACGATGGCAGCTACTCTGCGATGCACCATCCATTTACAATGCCAAAAAATATAGATGAGCCTGATCTTGAAGATATCCTCTCTATCGCTCATGACGTCGTACTAAACGGCTTTGAGCTTGGTGGCGGAAGTATAAGAATTCACAAAAATGATATCCAACAAAAAGTCTTTAAGCTTCTTGGCATAGACGAAGAGGAGCAGCGTGAGAAATTTGGCTTCTTGCTTGATGCTTTGACATTTGGTGCACCTCCACATGGCGGTATCGCGATCGGCTTTGACAGACTAAATATGCTTGTAAATAAAGCAAGCTCGATCCGCGACGTCATAGCCTTCCCTAAAACGCAGCGCGCTCAGTGCCCACTAACAAAGGCTCCAAGCTACGCTAGCAACGAACAGCTTAGGGAGCTAGGGCTAAGGATAAGAGAAAAAGAGCAAAAGGCTTAAAATTTGCCTTTAAAAAGAGATGGAATTTTGTCTTTAAATATTTTTCTTAGACAAAATTCTATCCTAAATTTAAATTTATAAAAAGATGCCTCCAACTTGGCGGCTAATTAAATCAAAACTTGCCTAAGTATTTTGAGATGATTTTTGTGGTTGCGACGTAAAAATTTAGCGCAGATAGAACACTTAGTTCATCAAGCTAAATTTTACTAGCTCCGCAAAAAGCGCTCAAAAGACAAAGGCAATAAAAGGGAAAAAATGAAGAATTTATTTTTAATCATAGGCGCTCCAGGCAGCGGCAAAACAACAGACGCATCGATCATCGCACAGCATGATGAGAAATTTGCACACTTTTCAACTGGCGATCTTTTAAGAGCTGAAGTAGCTAGCGGTAGCGAGCTTGGCAAACTGATAGATGGCTTTATCTCAAAAGGAAATTTAGTCCCACTTGACGTTGTCGTAAATGCGATCGTCTCTGCCATCAAAAGCTCAAATAAATCAAACATCATAATCGATGGCTACCCAAGAAGCGTTGAGCAAATGACTGAGCTTGACAAAGTCTTAAGCGAGCAAGATGAAATTTCTCTAAAAGGTGTCATCGAAGTAGATGTTAGCGAAGATGTAGCAAGAGCTAGAGTGCTTGGCCGTGCAAGAGGCGCTGATGACAACAACGAAGTCTTTAACAATCGCATGAAAGTATATCTTGATCCGATCAAGCCTATCCGCAAATTTTACAGCGAAAAAGAGCTACTTCACGTGATAAATGGCGAACGCGGCATCGACGAGATCGTAGCTGATATCAAAAATTTACTAGCTAAACTTATATAAATTTACAGACCTTGCATCAAAAGGTGCAAGGTTTTAAAACTTACCGTTTATTAACACCAAAAATGTAATATCCTTTGAAATTTCAAAAACAACCCATAAGGATAAAAATGAAAAAATCATCATCGCTTCACTAGCTGCTAGCATCGCAATGGCTGGAGGCTTTGCATCAAAACACTCAAGCGAAAATGCTATAAGCGTAAAAGAGGCATTAAAGCTAAATGACGACGCCAAAGTCGTACTTGAGGGCAAGATAAAGTCACACATCAAATCAGACAAATATGAATTTGTTGATAAAAATGGCGATGTCATCGTTGTTGAGATAGACGACAAAAAATGGGGTAATGTAACAGCTAACGAAGATACACCTTTAAGGATAAAAGGCGAAGTGGATAAAGACCTTACAAAAACGAAGATCGATGTAGATAGCGTAGAGGCTATAAAGTAGTTAAATTTACGCATATTTAATGCAAAAAATACTAAAATCACGAAAATTTCTAACACAAAGGACGAATATATGGACGTTTCAAAGATCAAATTTGGCTCAAACCCAGACAAAATCAATGCCGTAATCGAAATACCTTATGGCTCAAATATCAAATACGAGATCGACAAAGATAGCGGCGCAGTCGTAGTTGATCGTGTGCTCTACTCAGCGATGTTCTACCCAGCAAACTACGGCTTTGTGCCAAACACACTTGCAGCTGACGGCGATCCAGCTGATATCTTGGTGTTAAACGAGTATCCGCTCCAAGCTGGTAGCGTCATCCCTTGCCGTTTGATAGGCGTTTTGGTGATGGAAGATGAGGCGGGTATGGATGAGAAGCTTTTAGCTGTGCCAGTTACAAAGATCGATCCAAGATATGAGGCGATAAAAAGCTACGAAGACTTGCCAGCGGCGACACTAAATAAGATCAAAAATTTCTTTGAAACTTATAAAATTCTCGAGCCAAACAAATGGGTTAAAGTGAAAGAATTTAAAGATGCAAACGCTGCAAAAGAGATTTTAGACGCTGCTATTAAAAATTATAAATAATTTATAAGCCCTATTTTAGGGCTTTTCTCTTTTAAATTTGCTCGTTTTTATACACCATATTAAAAAGGCTATTTTTTATATTTAGATAAGCTTTTTCTTGTATAATACGATTTTCTTTCAACTGTGGGTTCATAGCTCAGTTGGTTAGAGCATCCGGCTCATAACCGGATGGTCCCAGGTTCGAGTCCTGGTGAACCCACCACCTACTTTCAAACTTTAAATTTCACCATTTTTATTAGATTTCAAACTTAGTTAAATTTAACTGTCTCTACCAACATCAAAGTGAAATTTAAATCCACTTTGACATAAATTTAAAATTTATACTCGATCTTTAAACCACCACTTATACCGTAATTTTTATCATTATCAAGCATACCACTTAGCTGAGAAGAGAGAACTAAATTTTCGCTAAGCTTGGTGTCTGAGTTTAAAGTGAGCTTGTAGCTTAGCTTATTATTATCGAGTTTGTAATCAACATACTCATTTGAATTATTAAGCGAAACATAAGACTTATCTTCTGAGTTATATACACTTTGTTTTACTAAAAATTGCACGCTAAATGCGTTTTTATCGCTGTTTAAAGCGTATTCTACTCCCGCTGCTACAGCCACATTAAAGTCATTGATGCTCTTTTGATCATATCGGTCATTTTTAAATCCATCAATGCCATTAGTGCCAAGCTCTAGTGCGAGTAGAGGCTTTATGCTTTGCTCATACTCGCCACTGTTAGAGAGTGAAATTTTATATTTATAGTAGTTGCTTGAGAGGACGCCTCTGCCTTTTACACTAGCTTTTTGCGCCTCATTTAGGCTGCGTTTTGAGTTTATAAAGGCAAAATTTAGATTGCTTTGTATCTCATGAGGTCCTCTTTCAAAAAGCCCATACGCACCAAAACTATAAATTTTAGCATCATCTTTTAATATGTCTGAGCTAAATTTAGCCTTGCTTACTCCAGCGCTTACACCTAAGATAAACTCGTCATAACCTCTATCATAGCCGATATTTGTACCATAAAATTTAAGGTCGCCATCGCTTATTTTATCTTTAAAATAAGCACCATTTACATTTGCCCAGAAGTTGTTTCTCTCCCTGCTAGCTTCTGCTGCTTCGTAAGCCATCTTCGCACTTGGCATGATGTCACTTTCAAGTCCAGCTAGCTTAAACTCCGAGATATCAGCCTTTGCTCTTAGCTGCGTGACCTGAAATAGCCTAGAGTTCATCAGCTCGTTGCTGTTTTGCAAGGCTTTTATACTCACTTTAAGAGCTGAAGTAGAAATTTCTTTCATATCTTTATCTGCTTTTTGTGCTAGTTTTCTTAGCGCCTCATCGTCACCGCTTGAGATTGCTTGCACAAATTCAGGCGTGCCTTTTAGCATGCTTAGGATTTTATTTTCTCTTTGGCTAAATTTAGAAACCCTCTCTTGTACTATATTTGGCGAAACGGCTGGATTTTCTCCCTTTTTGTCACTTAGCTTCATCACTATATTGCCACCATTTATGGCATAGGTCATAAACAAATCCCCAAGTTTTTGCTCGTTGTTAAAGATAGCGCCCTCATTTATGATGCTTTGTGCGCTTACTAAAGTATATGTTTTATCAAGCGCCATACCGCCCTTAAGTGCTGCTGTAAAATCAACATCAAATTTCATCCCAGCGCCAAGGGTTAGGACCTTTTTAAAGTCAAATACCGGCTCATTTTCACTGCCAAAGCTCTTTATCTTTAGGCTCTTTTTTACGACACTATCAGGCTCAAAGCCAAGCTTTTGCGCGCCACTAACCTCTAAATTTTCTACCTCAAATTTACCATCCCCTAAGAGCACATCTTTAGCTAAAGGCGTATCTTTGCCGTTTATAACTAGCTCTTTTAGCTTAGTTGTACCGCCTCCTACTCTTAGCAGACTATCGCTATCCATGACGATTTTATTGTCAAATTTAACGTCTTTAACAAGTAAATTTTTACTCTCGATATCCTGGCGATACTTTAAACCATCATCATAGGTATTTGAGCCATCAAATTTATCGATATAGTGAGTTAGCTCGCCGCTTAAATTTATGACCGAGTTTTTAGCTGTGATGTCGCCATTTAGCTTAGCATCTTTGCCTATGGTAAGCTCTGATGATTTAAGCTTTATGCCATCTTTTGCACTAAATTTTCTCTCGTCCCAGTCAGGCTGAGAGAGTGTGGATGGGCGAGTTAGATCCATATAGGCTGGCTCGCTTAGACCAGCTGCAGCTATCTTGTCCTTTGCTACGCTAGTTAAAACACTAGCATCGCCAACGGCATGCGTCTTTGGATGTCCTTGGAGCGTAACCTTGGCATTTTCTAGGCCCAAAACACCATCAATGTCAAATCCTCCGTCAAAAACAAGCTCCTTACCCTGCCCGCTATGTCTTAGCTCTATATTTTTATCGATGCTTGCGTGAAATATCGTATCTTTGCCACTCTCGCCGTTTATAGTGAGCGTCGCCCTTTGTGAGTTTTCATTTGTTATCTTCGCATCGCTTGAGTTGGCTGATATGTTGTTAAAAGTCTGATCAAAGCCATTTATATCAAGCGCTCCGCCGCCATTGCCAAAGAAAATTTTGTCATTTAAATTTTCATTCACGCCAAGCCTTAAGAGCCCTCTGCCACTTGTTAGATAAATTTTATCAAAGGCGTTTAAAGCTCTTAGCTCAACCACGCCCTCGCCTAGCCTTAGTGGCTTGTTGCCACTTGAGCTTACTATCAAGCTGCCTTTGCCTAGCTTATGCACGCTTGTGTCTGAAGTGACGTTTAAATTTAAACTAGCGCCCCAAGCTATGTCAAAACCTGCAAATTTCGCTATCTTGCTACCATTTGTGCTATTTAGAGTAAAGTCGCCACTATTTACGACGATGCCGCCATGTCCTAAGTCTAGGTTAGTGCTTAGCGTGATATTTGAGCCATTTGCGCTGCTAAATATATTATCTTTATTTTGCACTAGCGCGCTGCCTAGGACATTTACGCCACTTACTAAATTTTCATACTCTTTTTTATAGTCGTTAAAGTCTCTTGCAGTAACGATAGAAGCGTAGTTTTTATTGTCCTCAACTCCGGTTAAAACACCTACTAAGACCCATTTTTGAGCTACCGTGTCATAGACAAAAAACCCAGAGCCACTATCTCCTGGCAACAGCCTATTTCTAAAGCCCCTGTTTGAAGTCATAAATAGATAAACCCCAGGCTTACTTACACTTGAATAATGGCTCTTATAAACTGCCGAATACGCTACTCCTATCTCATTTACACTTGCGCCAAGTGCGTTATTTACTATATTTTGGTTCTCAAACTCAGTAGCACTCATCACCTCAGCAAAACCATCTGTATCACTTTTAGGCTTTTCAAGGGCAAGTGAGCCTGTGCCAGCCTCGTATGCAAGGATGTTCTCGCCGCTAGCTCCACCGCTATTTTTTATATCTCTAAAACGATCTTCTATCTTTTTTGCATTAGCCTCATCTTTTGCTTGATCTTGGCTAGAGATCTCCAAATTTGGCACATCCAAAGGATCGATCTGCCCTTCAACTATATATTTTGAAGTTCGCAAATACGTTGTGTCTGCGCCATAAAGCTTTTGCGTAGAATTTGTCGCGTACTCATAGAGCGTGTTGCCAAACCAGCCTCTATTTTCATTAAAATTTGTAGCAGCTGAGGCAAGAAGTGTGTGATTTGCTGTCACCACAAAATTTCGCCCAAGGGAGGTGAAGTTACCTTTATTATTTCTTGCGTTGTTGTTTGGGATCTTATCAAACCTAAATTTAGCGCCGTTTCTTTGCGTAAATTCCAGTGGTGTATCTATGGCTTTAAAGATGCCTTTATTTTGCGCAAGATCAAGGTAGTCTCTATAAAAATTCGTCCCTATATCCATGACCTGAGCGTCTAAACAGCTACATAAAATACTTGATAAAGCAAGAGAAATGCTAAGATTATTTTTCAAGATAAACCTCCATTTTTAAGATAAATTCCATTTAAATCGCAAAAGGCATTATATACCTTTTTAAACCTTTTGATGATTAAAATCTAAATTATTTTTTAAACAATAAATTTACTTTATTGTAATAAGCTTATAATTTTACATTCAATAATTATTTTAAATTAAGCTAATTTAATAAAGAGTTATGCTACTACTTGTATTTATATTTTTTTATAAATTATTTTCATCATTAGTTTATTCTCTAAATCTAAAACT
>NZ_JAAKZC010000024.1 GCF_015230015.1 Campylobacter concisus
AAACAAAGTCATTTTTAGGAATAGTGGCTTGGCTGATCGAATTTATATTTGGAGTGTTAGGTAAGAAATTTGCAAAACCTTCGCTTTTTGTCTGTTTTTGGTAGTGCTGTTTTGTTAAGATGGAGTTGTAGGAAACTTTCATAGCTTACTCCTTGAAATTTAGCTTCAAAGAGTAAGCAAAAGTTGTGCCGTAAATTTAAGCGAGATAAATTTATGTTTGTTCACTTTGAGATAAAAATTTTATCTATCAGTAAAAATAAAAGCAAATTTATAGAAAGCATCTTGTAAAATAAAACAATCCTGAAAAAATGTACCGCTTTTTTTAAAAAGTGTACCATACTTTTAGGAAATTTTAAAGAAAGGGAAACTGCAAAAAGGGCAGTTAAAGTATCGATAAGTAGGACATCTATGGTGTCACGGGGGAGACTTGAACTCCCGACCTCCGGCTTATGAGACCAGCGCTCTAACCAGCTGAGCTACCGTGACAACTTAAAATAAGTTTTGGATTATACAACCTAAGAACTTATTTTTAGCTAAAATTTATCTCACACAAATTTTATAGATATAAAAAGCAAATTTGACTGCAAGAGCAGCCAAATTTATTTAAGCTTTTTTAGTGAAAAATCCAACGTAGATGGCGTAGATAAAGCCTAGCACTACAGCATACGGAGCAAAAGGTGTGATGCCAGCTCCTGAGCTTGCAAGCACGAAGTTATGACTTATCGCAGCACCTGCTCCCATACCTAAAACAAAAAGAGCTGAGCTTAAATTTCCGGCCCCCATTTGCACTAGATGTTTGCCAGGGCAGCCGTAGCTTAGACTAAAGCAAAGACCGGCGAGCGTCATACCAAGGAAATTCCAAAGCATATCATTGTGAGCGATAGGCTGAGCTTCAAAGCCAAATTTGTATTGATTTAGCACTAAATTTGTTACGCTTGCGCAGACGATGATAGAGATGATGCCATAAAACATTGAAAAATCACGCTCGAAAACTTTACTGATCGCACCAACCGAACAAAATTTGCTTCTTTGCATAAATGCACCGATGATGATGGCATAAATAAGTGAGATAAATAAATTTGCATGCTGTGAGCCTGGACCTTTTTCTGAGCTAAATAATGCGCCATTTTCGCCAAGTTTTAGACCAAAGATAAGTGCTATCAAAAGTAAAATAGCAATGATAGTTGGCAAAAATCCTATCGCCTTTGCAGTAGTTTCGCTCTCTGGTAAGATGTAGCCATTTTTCTTAAAAGTTCGTCCCACAAAGACGCCAGCAAATAAGCCAACAAGCCCCGCAATAGCAGTCATATCTCCGCCTCCAAGACGCAAAAACGCTCTCCAAGGGCAGCCTAAAAATATAAGGCAGCCTATCATCGCAAACACGCCTAAGAAAAACCTAGAAAATGCCGCACTACCCGATACTGGAGTGAAATTTCTACTCCAAAGCATGCTAGCTAAAAAGCCTCCGATGATAAGCCCTAAAATTTCAGGCCTTAGATACTGCACGACTTTGGCTTGGTGAAAACCAAGCGCCCCCATGCTATCTCGTAAAAAGCAAGCCGCGCAAACGCCCATGTTTGCTGGGTTGCCAAAATGAACGAGCACTGGACCAAGTATGCCAAGGCTCGCACCTGCGATGATGTAAAGTAGTGTTTTGTTCATGTAAATTCCTGTGTAAGGGTAAAACCAGACTGGTTTCTTAAACGACATTTTAATAATCATTAAATAAAACAAAGATTAATTTTTTGTAAAACAGAAGTGGCTAAAATATGCAAAAATTTCATAAAAAGGATAAATGATGAAAGATTTTATGAGCTATGCAGATAGCCTGAAAATTCTAAAAGATACGATAAATGCGTGGGAGAAGGTCGAAAAAGTGGCTATCACGGATGCGCTTGATAGAAATATCGCCTACGATGTGAAAGCCGCTGAAAACTACCCAGCAAAACCAGTTTCGGCGATGGACGGCTACGCTTTTGCCTTTAAAGATGGACTAAACGAGCTTGAGCTCATCACCGATCTGCCAGCAGGTAGTGACAAAGGGCTGCATGTAGAGGGCAGCAAATGCGTCAAAACCTTCACTGGCTCGCTAATGAGCGAAGGTACCGACACTCTTGTGCCAGTTGAAAATGTCGAGGTAAGTGGCTCAAAAATAATCATCAAAAAGAGCGTGCCAAAGGGCTTTGCTGTGCGAGCAGTGGGTGAGAGCTACAAAAAAGGCGAAATTTTAATAAAAAAAGGCACACGTCTAACATACTCTGAGATAGCGCTTCTTGCCGAGCTTGGCGTATTTCACGTAAGCGTATTCATCCGCCCAAGAGTGGCGATACTAGCAACTGGCAGCGAGATAAAAGACCTTGGCGAGCCTCTTGATAGCCCAGCGCAAATTCACAGCTCAAACCACGTAGGTATCGCTATGCAGATACGCAAAATGGGTGCAGAGCCGATCCTTTGTGAGATCGTAAGAGATAAGGCCGAGCTTGTCGAAAAAGCGATCATAAATGCGCTAAAATCAGCCGATATCTTGGTGACGACTGGTGGCATCAGCATGGGTGACTATGACTTTGTAAAGGGCGCTTTAAATGAAAATTTTAGTCTCATCATAGAAGGCGCTGCGATAAAACCAGGCCGCCACATCAGAGTGGCAAAATCAGGTGACAAATATATCTTTGCACTGCCTGGATTTCCGTATTCGGCGATGGTTATGTGCGTGCTTTATGTAAGAGTGCTTATAAACACTTGGTTTAGCCAAGAAGAGCCAAAGATCACGGCGATAATGGACGAAGACTACAAAAAACGCTCGCCATTTTTGGAATTTACAGCGGTAAATTTAGAAAACAGAGATGGCAAGATCTTTGTAAATTTAAACGGTAAAAAGCTTGGTAGCTCAGCGATCGTAAATAACCTAACAAACGAAGCTGCACTGCTTATCATCCCAAAAGAGACAGAGTTTATCGCAAAAGGTGAAGTGGTAGAAGTTTTAAAGATGCCTTGCTAAAATGAGTGAAATTTAAATTTGCCAGAGTTGCTTTGGCAAATTTAGAGTAAAAAGCAGGGAGAGCTCCCTGCTGTGGTTATTTCTCTTCGTTTGTTTTGATGTAAGCGTAGTCAGAAATTTTAGTCCATTCTCTTGCTTTTTTGAGGAAAGCTCTTTGAGACTCGACGATCTCTTTAAATAGTGGATCTTTTGCGCTCTCTTCATCAAGTAGCTCATTTGTAGCCTTTTTAAGAGCTGCGATGACCTCTGGTGGGAAAGATTTTACTTGGATGTCTGGGTACTCAGCCTTCATCTTGTCCCAGTACTCTACGTTTGCGTAAAATACCTTAGTATTCACATCTCTTGCCACCTCAGCAGCAGCCGCTTCAAAGATCGCTTTTAGATCATCTGGAAGTTTTTCATATGCATTTTTGTTGAAGAAAAACTGAGTTTCGCCATCTGGCTCTTGCCAGCCTGTGTAGTAGTATTTTGCCACTTTGTGAAAGCCAAGTGCCATGTCATAAGCTGGGCTAACCCACTCGACCGCATCGATCGTGCCCATCTCAAGAGCCATGTAAAGCTCGCCAGTTGGGATAGTGTTGATATTTGCGCCAAGTTTAGAGTAAATTTCGCCGCCAAAGCCTGGAATTCTGATCTTTAAGCCTTTGATATCATCAACTGACTTGATCTCTTTTTTAAACCAGCCACCCATTTGCATGCCAGTGTTGCCAGCTCTAAAAATTTTGATGTTATACGGGTCAAAAACTTTTGCCTCTAGCTCTTTGCCGCCGCCAAATTCGTACCAAGCTGTTTGCTCGTCGGTATTCATCATAAATGGCGTTGCTGTAAAGAACATTGTCTTAGGGTCTTTGCCTTTGTAGTAGTAGCTAGCTGTGTAGCCGATATCGTACTGACCGCTCTTTGCAAAGTCAAGCATCGCAAAAGGCGACTTATGTTTTGACGGATAGTCGATCCTGATCTCGATGCGGCCGTTACTCATCTTTTCGACCTTCTCTTTTAGCTCTTTTGGAACATCACCAAGCACTGGCATAGTGCTCTCCCATGAGGTTGCAAGCTTGAGCTTATAGACTTTGTCATCTCCCATAGCAGCACAAGCAAGAGCCGCTAGGCCAAGAGATGCTAATAAAAATTTATTCATACTCTCTCCTTTAAAAATTTTGCATATTATACAAAAAATTTACATTATTAAATTGTGTTATAATCGCAAAAATCAAATTACAGGGCATAAAAATGATAAAAAAGACGAAAATTGTAGCGACTTTAGGGCCGGCAAGTGACAACGAAGAGACGATGGAAGCGATGGTTAAAGCAGGTGTTAATGTCTTTCGTTTAAATTTTAGTCACGGAACGCACGAATACCACAAATCAAACATCGACAAGATCAGAAACATCGAAAAAAGACTAAACAAACGCATAGGCATCTTGCAAGATATCTGCGGACCAAAGATCAGGGTTGGTAAGCTTAGTGAGCCATTTTACTTAAAAGCTGGCGATGAGCTTAGCGTCTACGCAGAGGATATCGTGGGCGAAAAGATCGAAAAGGGCGTTTATCGAGTGAGCCTAAATCAGCCTCAAATTTTACCTATGCTAAAGGCTGGCGAGTACGTTTATCTCTATGATGGCTCGATCAGAGCAAGAGTTGTAGGCGAGGGCAAAGAAGTCGTAAAAACCATCATCGAAAATGACGGAATTTTAAACTCAAACAAAGGTGTAAATTTCCCAAATACTACCCTTGGTATCGAGATCATCACGCCAAAAGATAAAGAGGATATGGAATTTGGCGCAAAACACGGCGTAAATTTCGTTGCCATTAGTTTCGTACAAGACGCAAATGACGTGATAAAAGCAAGAAATATCTTAAAAGAATTTGGCTCCAAAGCGGCTATCTTATCTAAGATCGAGAAATTTGATGCGGTTGAAAACATAGACGACATCATCGCAAAGAGCGATGGCATCATGGTAGCTCGTGGTGATCTTGGTATAGAAGTGCCATTTTACAGGGTCCCAACCATACAAAAGCTCATCATCAAAAAGGCAAATGCAGCCAGCAAGCCAGTCATCACAGCAACGCAGATGATGCTAAGTATGGCTGAGCATGAAACTGCTACAAGAGCGGAGATCAGCGACGTGGCAAACGCCGTGCTAGACGGCACTGACGCAGTTATGCTAAGCGAGGAGAGTGCGATCGGCAAAAACCCAGTCGCAGTCGTAGAGGCGATGAGCAAAACGATCATACAAACGCAAAGCATCTATCCATACAATAAATTTGACGAATTTGACTTTTTAGACGAGACTGACATGGTCGCAAATAGCGCAGCTTCGCTAGCTGTTCGCATCAAGGCAAATGCGATACTCTCTATCACAGGCTCAGGCAAATCAGCCATAAAGCTAGCTAGAAACCGCACAAGTATCGACATCATCGCCATCGCGCACGACGAGCAGACAGCTCACATGCTTACCCTTGCTTGGGGTGTGACGCCAGCGCTAGTGCTTGAAAAGACAAAGCTAAATGTCCTTCTTGCAAATGTCATCAAAAAGGCTTACGACGCTGGATACGTCGAACATGACAAGACCTATCTCGTCACAGCCGGCCACCCAACAGGCGTAGAGGGCAGCACAAATCTCATACGTATCATCAGACGCGACCAGCTTGATTATTACCTAGACCTTGCAAAAAATGGCGAGCAAAAGTAGAGCTGGGCAAATTTATGAAAACTATAAGGCTACTCTATCCAGACTACTTAAGTGGCGGTCTGCCGATCTATCATT
The DNA here is from genome assembly GCF_015230015.1 of Campylobacter concisus. Taxonomy (GTDB): domain Bacteria; phylum Campylobacterota; class Campylobacteria; order Campylobacterales; family Campylobacteraceae; genus Campylobacter_A; species Campylobacter_A concisus_AF. The sequence continues at coordinate 5,768 of NZ_JAAKZC010000024.1, forward strand.
TTTGGTGCAAATTTGCTCCAGCATATCTTGCCACAAAATACAAATCAACCATTGATAGAGGTAGATATCGCGCCTCCTGATGGCAAAGAAAAAGAGATCGTGGACGGAATTTACGCTAGAGCTGACGTCGTAGCTGGTGTAAAAGATGCCATAGACAAGATTTCTAGCGAAAAGCCCGATAAGATCATAACTATCGGCGGCACATGTTTTGTTTCACTTGCCCCGTTTGACTATCTAAAGGGCAGGTATGAAAATGTCGGTATCATTTGGATAGACGCACACCTAGACGTCTCAACGCCAAAAGATGGCTACCCTATGGCTTATGCCATGGTGCTTGGAGCGCTTTTGGGAAATGGTGACGCTGAGCTTTTATCTCTTGTAAAAAATAAGAAATTTAGAGTATATGAGGTGCTTTACGTGGGACTGCAGGGGCTACATAGCTACTAAAAAGCCTTTTTGGACGAGGTAGGCGTGGACTACGAAGTGCAAAGTGATAAATTTATCTCAAACGAAAAAATAGAAAATTTCATAGCTAAATTTGATTAAAATCTCGTTCATTTTGATATAGATGTGCTTGATGAAAAGTTTTTCCACTCGACATATTTTGCAGACCCAGATGCTGGCGGAGACGGCTCTGGAGGCGGAAAGATGAAATTTGATCAGCTAAGTGAAATTTTATCTCTCATCTCACAAAAAGCTGATGTGGTTGGCTTTAGCATCGCCGAATATATGCCCTTTTACGCATATAAAATGCATCAAATGTTTAATAAAGTGAAAATTTTTACTAGGTGAAGGGTAAACTTATATCCATTTGACTAGCAAATTTTAAAGTTTTGATTAATAGTTTTTATAATTACAATACACAATTTTCTACAAATCAAAGAATTTAAACAAATATCCTAAAATAACCAAAAAATTTAAAGGAAATTTCATGCAAAGTAAGCTTTTTACGCCGCTTAAGATAGGCGGCATGGAGATCAAAAACCGCATTATCATGGCTCCGATGTGTATGTACGAGGTCAAAAAAGAGGACGGCCGTCCAAGGTGCTTTCATAAACTCCACTACGCTACAAGGGCGATCGGTGGTGTTGGCATGATCATCGTAGAGGCGACGGCTGTTGAGGCGCGTGGCAGGATCACCAAAAAGGACCTTGGGCTTTGGAGTGACGAGCAGATCGAGACTCACGCGGAGCTAGTAAAGGGCTGCGCTAAATATGGCGCCAAAATGGCCGTCCAGCTTGCTCATGCTGGCAGAAAGGGCACTTGCGAAGAGATAATTGCACCAAGCGAGGTCAAATTTAGTGATGATTACGCCACGCCAAAAGAGATGAGCGCCGAGGATATCACAAGCATCAAGCAAAGCTTTGTGGACGCAGCCATTAGAGCAAAGAGCGCAGGATACGAGGCTGTGGAGATCCACGCAGCGCATGGATATTTGATAAATCAATTCTTATGTGCTGGCACGAACAAGCGAGATGACGAATACGGCGGCAGTTTTGAAAACCGCATAAGATTTTTGGTTGAAATTTTAAAAGAGACCAAGGCTCGCGTTGATATCACTGTTGGTGTTAGGATAAGTGCTAGTAGCTGGCTTAAGGGTGACTGGGATGTGGAAGATAGCGTAAAGCTAGCGCGTGAGCTAGAGAAAAATGGGGCTGATTACATCCACGTCTCAGCTGGCGGAGTTTACGCAAATGTCGATGCTGCGCTAAAATTTACCCCACTTTATCAAGCTGGCTACGCAAAAGCTGTGAAAAATGCAGTTAAAATTCCAGTCATCGCAGTCGGTCTCATCACAAAGGCAAGCGAGTGCGAAGCATTGCTGCTTGGCGATGTCTGTGACGGCGTGGCGCTTGGTAGAGAGCTACTTAGAAATCCTTACTTCGCCTTTGGCGCTATGAGAGAATTTGGCGAAAATGACAAAATAGAAAACGCCTATAAAAGGGCATACTAAGATTTCACGGCAAGGTGAGAGCCTTGCTAAATTTCACTTTTACACAGCCTAAATTTCACTCCACGCTTTTTGCTGTTTGATTTAAATTTAATATAGTATCATTTGTGCAACTAAACTTTCAGGGGATAAAATGAGGCAAAAGCACTTTGACGTGGCAATTGTTGGAGCGGGCATTAGCGGGACGGCACTCTTTTACGAGTTGGCTGCATTTAGCGATATAAAAAAGGTCGCGCTTTTAGAAAAATATGACGGCGTAGCGACGCTAAATTCAAGCGGCAAGGGCAACTCGCAGACCATCCACTGCGGCGATATCGAGACAAACTACACATTAGAAAAGGCCAAAAAGGTCTCACAAGTGGCAAATATGCCGGTAAGATACGCTCTAAAATACAACTTAGAGGGCAAATATATGTTTGCTCATCAAAAGATGACGCTAGCTATCGGAGACGCCGAAGTAGAGCGCATCAAGGAGCGATATGAGAGCTTTAAAGAGCTATTTCCTTATCTTGAAATTTATGATAGAGAAAAGTTAAAGCAGATCGAGCCAAATGTCGTTTTTGACGCAAATGGTAATGAGAGGCCTGAAAACATCATCGCAATAGGTGCGCAAAATGGCCAGTATACGACGATGGACTTTGGTGGCGTGGCAAATTCGCTCGTGCAAAATGCGCTAAATTTAGGCGGAGATGGCTATGAGATCAGCCTAAGCTCAGAAGTGACTGATATGAAAAAGGTGGGCGATACATTTCACATCAAGATAAATGACGGCGAGGTGATCACCGCAAACTACGTCGTGGTCGATGCTGGAGCACACTCGCTATTTTTAGCTCACAAGATGGGTTATGGGCTTCATCTTAGCACGCTGCCAGTGGCTGGGAGCTTTTATTTTGCTAATAAGCGCCTGCTAAACGGCAAAGTCTATATGGTGCAAAACGACAAGCTACCATTTGCCGCACTCCACGGCGACCCAGACATCCTAGCTAATGGCAACACTCGTTTTGGCCCAACAGCCCTTGTCATACCAAAGCTTGAGAGATTTCACGGAAGTTCTAGCTTTTTTGACTTCTTAAAGTGCTTAAAATTTGACAAAAATGTTCTTGACGTCTTTACAAATTTACTAAAAGACGATGACATTAGGTCGTATATCTTAAGAAATTTCTTGTTTGAAGTGCCATTTATCAACAAAAAAGAATTTGTCAAAGACGCCAGAAAGATCGTGCCAAGCCTAAGCGAAAACGACCTAAGCTATGCTGTAAATTTTGGCGGCGTAAGACCGCAGGTGATTGACCGCAACAAAAAAAGGCTAGAACTTGGCGAGGGCAAGATCAGCACAGGCGAGGGCATAAGCTTTAACATGACGCCAAGCCCAGGGGCTACGAGCTGTTTTGAGACGGCAAGGGCTGATATGGAGGAAATTTGTAAGTTCTTGGGTAAAAATTTCGACGAAGAGAAATTTAACGCTGAGTTTTTTGGGTAGAAGTGGGAGCATTTGATATTTTAAGAAAGGTGCAGATATGCCAAAAACAGCACAACAAAGAAAAGATGAGAGCATAAAAATTTTAAAACAAGAGGGCGTGGCGGTGCTTGAGAGCTTGCCGCTTCGCTATGAAAACAGTGAGGTTACGCCAAGAGACGTGGACGAGATGGTAAGGCGCGCAGTTTGCTCATTTACAGCGATAATGTGTGCTTGCACGATCCGCGATGAAGGCTCTTTGGGCGAAGAAAATATGGCATGGGCAAAGAGCTTTTTAGGTGATGCCTACGATGGACTTAGCGTAAAAGAAAAAGAGGTCGTTGAGGATAGAGCTGATATGAAAACAGCCGTAAATATGGGCTGGAAATATGAGTCGCTATGGATCTTGCTTTGGGCGCTTGGCATAGCTGAAGATATCGGCCAGATGGATAAAATTTGCGACTGCGAGTTTGTGATGGATGTCTTTAGAGAGGGCGGGCTAAAAAGCCGCTCAAAGCTTCGCAGTATGGATGAAATTTTAAGCAAGCTTGACCTAGTTTATCGCTACCACTGGGCATGCGTAGATGCTAGAGTAAATGGCAAAAAGGTGGCTGGACTAGACGAAGAGGTTGTTATGGAGAGGCGAGCAGGGCTTGAGTGGCTATGCTGCAAAGGGCAAGAAAATGACGACCTAAGCGCTGAATTTAACGCTTGGGACTATCCTGATCTAAACACTTGATGTAAGAAATTTTAAGCTCATTTGAGCTTAAAATTTATTTTAATGTAAATGCTATCGGAAAACGAAGATAGCGGTCTTCTTTTGGTTTTGGAAACTCAGAGCTTGCTTTTAAGATATTTTCTATCGCCCCTTTATCAAGCGACTCAAAGCCTGAACTTTTAGTGACCTTTAGCTCATCTATGCTGCCGTCCGTTTTAAGCAAAAATCTAACTTCAACAACGCCTTGGTGTCTCATGCGCCTTGCGTTGCTAGGGTAGTTTTTGTGTTTTTTAACAGCAGCTATGACCTTACTAAAGTCCTCGTCGCTTTGTGCGTTTGATAAATTTAGCTCTTGTGCTACTTTTTGAGTGGGTGCTGCAGTGATAGACTTGTTATTTGCTGGTAAATTTGTATTTACAGCAGGTGCTGGTGTTGTGACAGGAGATGGTGCTGGTTCTGCTTGAGGCTCAGGCTTTGGCTCTACTTTTGGCTCAGGGCGAGGTTTAGGCTCTGGCTTTTTCTCCACTTTTTTTGGCTCAGGTTTTGGCTTTTCTATCTTTTTAGGCTCAGGTTTTGGTTCAGGTTTTGGTTCAGGTTTAGGTTCGGGCTTTGGCTCAGGCTTAGGCTCTGGTTTTGGAGGCTCTGGCGGCGGAGGAGGAGCTGGTGGTGTTGGCTCAGGTATTAGCACTTGCTCAGCTATCTGCGGAGCCGTGGTCTCTGGCACAAATGAGTTAAGAGATATCTTGATAGGCTTTTGTTCGCTTACCTTTATCTCAAAGATGTGATGCGTCATGATAAAATAAAGCGCCACGCTATGCACCAGCAGCGAGACAACTAGGCCGGTATAGTTTGAAATTCTATTCAGAGACTGTTTGGATCGCAAAGTTTTCGTGTCCCTTTTCTTTTAATATATCTATCACTTTTACAAAACTATCAAATTTTGCGTTTTTATCGCTTTTTAGCTGCACTAAAGTCTTGGTATCAATGGCATTTAGTTTCTCTTTTAGCTCACTATCTGAAATCTCCACGTCGTCTATGAAAAATTTATTATCCTTATCGATAACGACACTCACTTTTTTCTCATCCTCTTTTATCTGCTCGGTGCTGTTTGCACTTGGTAGATCGACTGCGATCTTGCCCTGAGCGATAAAGGTCGAGATGCTTAGCACGATGGCTAGCAAAACGAGCATGATATCGATAAATGGGACGATATTTAGCCCATCTTTTTTATTTAGACGCATTTTGAGCCTTGTATCTGTTTATCATGACATCGACTTTTCTAACAAAGCCGTTGTAGATCATGAGCGTTGGGATCGCCACAAGTAGGCCAAATGCAGTCGCTTTTAACGCAAGAGAGAGGCCAACCATGATACTTTTTGTATCGATGCCGCCAGCCATACCCATGTCGTAAAATGTGATCATTATGCCAGCAACCGTGCCAAGAAGTCCGATATATGGGGCATTTGAATAGATGATGTAAAGTGTGGTTAAATTTTTTGTCAGCGCCTCTTCAAGAGTTTCTATGCTTGTGTAACCATTTATATTAACGCGTGAGTAAAAAATAATACGCTCTATCGTATACCAAAGCACAAAAAAGCTCATAATGCCTAAAATACCGATGATTATGTGATCGATATGATGTTTTAAAAGTTCCATAATACCTCTTAGTGTGAAATTTTCGTGTTATTATAACTTGTAATGATAACTAATGTCAAATATTTTTTAGCAAAAAATGAGTAAAATAAAATTAATTTATTTTATTTTACTTGAATTTAAGAATACAGCGACTTTTAAATTTTAAAAAGAGCTGATAATCATTTTTGTTTAAGAGCTGGAAATTTAAAGCTCCAGCTCTTTTACCACACGTGCATTTAGTGCCATTTGCATGTGGTGTAAAAATACATTTTGGTAAAAATCACCACTATGCCCTGGGGCATCGTAGGTTTGCACTAAATTTGCAGGCACGATGATCTCCCTTTTTAAATTTTGCTCATTTGCGCTAAGTCTTAGGTGAGAAACAAGCTGATAGATGCACATATCGGTGCAGTCGCCCATAATGACAAAGTTATCAAATTTACTTATAAATTTATTAAACTCCTGCGAATAAGCGATGCTAAGTGAGTTTTTATAAAAAATTTTCATCTCACCAAAAAAGTCTAAATTTCTTAGCTCATCAACTGCCTGTGCTTCATTTTGCCCTTTTAAAGCATGAGCTGGAAAGCTCGCAAACTCAGCTGAATTTGGCTCATGAGCATCCTGGATGAGGATGAAATTTTTAAGGTCAAATTTCTCCCTTGCTAGCTTAAAAGTCTCTGCTATGCCCTTTGAGAGCTCACCCACACGCTTGCTAGCTAGTGCGCCTTCACAACAAAAGCCATTTATCATATCAACGCTTATAAATGCCACTTTTTCGCTGCCATTTTTAAAAATTTCGCTAAATTTAAGCGCTTTTAGGTCATTTTGCCACGCATTTAGCTCATATAAAATTTTACTCATTACTTCTCCTTTATAGGTAAATTTATACAAAATGTCTTTGGCTCAAGGGTTATCTCTATGCTGCCCTTGTGCGCCTCTATTATCTGCAGGCAAAGGTGCAGCCCCAGGCCATTGCCCTTTAGTTTGCTCGTCTTAAATGGCTCAAAGACGATGTTTTTATTTTTTATAGAGACACCGCTGTCATAGACTATAAATTTATGTTCATTTGGCGTCTTTTCGTAGCTTAGTCTCACCACACCTTCGTCGTTTTCGTCCTCTTCGATGGCGTCTATGGCGTTAAATAAAATGTTTTGAAAGACCATCGCGATGAGGTCAAAGTCGCCACTATAAAGGGCGTCAGGGAAATTTAGCTCGAAAGTTATATCTTTTGAATACTCATAAAATTTAAGCGCCTCCTCGCACTCGCTTTTGATATCTAAAAAGTTAAATTCCCTTGGCGTGATACTAAGCCCTTTTGTAAAAAGTAGCGTTGCTTTAATGATGCGCTCAACTCGCCAAATTCCCTTTTGTATTTGCCCTACGATAGGCAAAATTTTTGGCTCAGCTCTTTTTAAAAGGGTGGAGTTTAGAAGCGAGATAGAGCCTATGGGGTTTCTTATCTCGTGAGCTAGGTGCGCTGCTACTTGACCCATCGAGGCTAGGCGCTCGGTGCGTTTTTCCTGCGTTATGTCGGTAGCTGAGATGATCTTTTTATCATCTTTGACCACCTTTTTTACAAGATAAATTTGTGAGTCAAAGTTTAGCTCGCCCTCATCTTTTGGGACGAAATTTAGCGCTTTGCCAAGCTTTTGCGCCTCTGAGTTTTGCAAGAAAATTTCATCACTTTCATCAAGCACCCAAATGGCATTTGGCAAAATTTCCACGATATCTTTTATAAAACCTTGCAAGCTCATATAAGAAGCAGTCAAATTTTTATACTCACGCTCTATCAGATAGGTCTGCTCTATCAGGCTTTTTAGGCCATTTTGTATATCGATATCACTCACAGCAACTCCTCATAATCTTTTATCTCATAAAGCCTAAGCCGCTCATCTTTTAAGCCCAAAAGCTCGTTGCTAAAGCCACTTTTTGAAAAAAGTGCCACGATATCTGGCTTTATGCCAAGCCTTTCGCACTTGTGAAGGACTAAATTTAAGACATTTTTACAAATTTTTCGCTCTTTATACTTTGCTTCGCCGACTATTATCTTGCCATTTATGCTAAAAAGCATGTCAAGCTCTATATTTTTGCTCCAAAATGAGCTTAGTAAAATGCCGTTAAATCCAAGCTTTTTAGCCATTAACTCGCCGCTTAAAAGCTCAAAGCCAAGGCTTGCATATTCATCAAATTCTCTTCTTATAAGCTCTAAAATTTCATCACTCCTGCCCTCTTTTAAAAGGCTTAAATTTGGCTCGATAAATCTAAACCAAAACCTTGAAAAATGGCTATTGAAGTGAATTTTATCCTCTATCTTATAAGCTCGCTCGCTCTTTTTTAAAATTTGGCGTTTGTTTTTTACTCGTGGCTTTTCTTGGCTCTTTTCAATCACTAAAAAATCCTTGCTAAAAAGCTTTGCATAGACCCTGTTTGTCATGCTTTGGGGCAAAATTTTATTTACGCTAAATTTCTTCCTGTCGCTTCTAGCTAGCTTAATGAGAGCCATTTTAATGGCCTCGTCACTGTCCTCGTCAAAGTAAAACCTAGCCATCAAATTTTTATAATCATCTAAAATTTCAGCCCTGATCGCCTCAAAAACATCGTAGTATGAGCCCTTTAATAAAAAGTCATCAAAAACCAGATGAAATTTTATAACTTCAGCAATACCAAGATGTTTCATTCGCTCAAATGTCGATTTTATGGCTAAAATTTCGTATCCTTTGTGTGGCGGATTGTAGCATATTTTTAGAAAATTTTAATTATAATCACGCAAAAACTAAAAGGCTAAAGTTGGTAAATTTAGAGCACATTAGAAGAGATATTATTTTAAAAAAAGGGATACATTATTTCGACTACACAGCCTCAGGACTTGCGTATAAGCCTATCGAGGACGAGGTCGCTGATATCTTAAAAACCTACGCCAACACCCACTCGCTAACGTCCTCAAACGCCTATAAAACGCAGCTTTTATATGATAACGCTAGAAGTGAGCTAAAGCGCGCGCTTGGGCTTGATGATAGATTTTATCTCATAGCCACTGGATACGGCGCTACTGGTGCGATCAAGAAATTTCAAGAGCTTTTGGGACTTTACGTGCCCCCAGCTGCTAAAAGAAGGTTTGATCTAAAGCCAAACAACGACTCGCCGCTAGTTATACTTGGCCCTTATGAGCACCACTCAAATGAGATCAGCTTTAAAGAGGCTCTTTGCGAGGTTGAGCGCATCAGGCTGGCAAAAGATGGCGGTATAAATTTTGGGCATTTGGAGCAAATTTTAAAGATAAACCAAGGGCGTGAGATCATCGCTAGCTTTAGCGCCGCCTCAAACGTCACAGGCGTCATAAGTGACTACAAGCAAATTTACACGATGGTGAAGAAATTTGGCGGTATCGTGGCATTTGACGTGGCGAGCCTTAGTGCTTATGCAAATTTAGACTGCGACTACTTTGACGCGCTCTTTATCTCGCCGCATAAGCTTCTTGGCGGAGTTGGCAGTTGTGGGCTACTAGCTATCAAAAAAGTGCTAGCAAATGACGATGTGCCAAGCTTTGCAGGCGGTGGCACGGTAAGCTATGTGAGCAAAAACTACCATATATTTTTAAAGGATCAAGAGGCACTTGAAGAGGCTGGCACACCGCCTATTTTGGGGCTTATACGTGCAAATTTAGCCTACAGACTAAGAGAAGAGATAGGGCTTGCTACCATTTATGAAAACGAGAGCGAGCTTAGCGACTATCTTTGCCAAAGACTAAGAGAAATCCCGGAGCTTATAAGCTACTGCCCACCAAATTTGAAGCGCCTTGCCATTTTTTCATTTAATGTAAAAAACGTAGCTCCATACGAGCTTTCAAAAATTTTAAGCAAAGAGTATGGCATACAAACACGTGCTGGCTGCTCGTGCGCAGGCTCATACGGGCATGATCTTTTGGGGCTAAAAGAGGATCCAAGCTTCACTCACAAGCCAGGCTGGGTGAGGGTCAGCCTGCACTATACGCATACCTTTGAGGATATTGATTATTTGGTGAGTGCGATCAAGAAAAGTATCGAAAAATACGCACTTTCATGGCAGGTCAAAGACCCTTTTGACGTAAAAGAGATAAGTGGGTGTGTCGGTGAGTAAGAAAAATGTTTTGATAGTTGCGGGAAGCGACAGCGTCGGCGGTGCAGGAGTGCAGGCGGATATAAAAAGCTGCGAGGCATTTGGCTGCTTTAGCGCAAGCGTCATCACAGCCGTGACCGCGCAAAATACAAATGGCGTTAGCAGCGTGCTTGCGATGCCAGCAAACATGGTGAAAGCTCAGTTTGAGATGGTGCTAGCCGAGCTTGATATAGACGCTGTGAAGGTTGGCATGCTCTTTAATGAGGAGATAATAGCCGTTGTAAGCGCGTTTTTAAGAGAATTTCGAGCTAAAAATGTGCCAGTTGTCATAGACCCAGTTTGCGTAGCAAAGTCAGGCGCAAAACTGCTGGAAGACGCAGCGATCGAAGCGCTAAAAGAGCTTTTAAAGCTCGCAAGTGTCGCCACGCCAAACGTAGATGAGGCTAGGATTTTGGGGATTGATTTTGCAAATTTACCTTGCGATATAGTGCTAAAGCGAACGAAGGTTGATGAAATTTGCGAGGATACGCTCTATCTAAAAGGCGGCGAAGTGATGAAATTTAGCGAGGAGCTTTTTGAGCCAAAGGTGATGCACGGCGCTGGTTGTAGCTTCTCAAGCTCTCTAGCGGCCATTTTAGCGCAGCAAAACGATCTAATAAGTGCCATAAAAATGGCTAAAAAATTTGTGGCAAATGGGATAAAAAATGCTCATAAAAGTAAATTTGGCGCAAGACTTATAGATCATAAAGCAGGGCTTGATGGCTGAAATTTACGCTATCAGTGATGACTTGCTAATGCCTGAAAATTTGGCTTTGGAGTACACTAGAGAAATTTTGGAGTGCGGGGTTAAATTTTTTCAGTTTAGGTCAAAAAAAGCGGTCAAAAACGAAAGGCTTGCAAGTGAAATTCTAAATTTATGCGAGAAATTTGGTGCGAAATTTATAGTAAATGACGATGTCAAATTTGCTAAAAAGATAGGCGCAAAGGCCGTTCATCTAGGCAAAGATGACGAGGGCATAAAAGAGGCGTTTGAGATTTTGGGCAAAGACGCATATGTGGGCGTTAGTTGCTATGGCGATATAAGCTTAGCCATAAATGCCGCTAAAAATGGTGCTAGCTACGTTGCTTTTGGCTCTGTTTTTACAAGCCCTACAAAGCCAAATGCCCCAAAATGCGACCTTAAAGTGGTTAGAGAGACAAAGCAAATTCTAAACCTACCTGTTTGCGTCATAGGTGGCATAAATGAGACAAATATCGGCTCACTTTCCTACGCAAATCCCGATCTCATCGCTATCATCTCAGCAATCTACAAAGATGGTAACATCAAAGAAAATATCAAAAATTTACAAAAGATAATCAAAAATTTTTAAATTTATAAGAAAATATTTATTTAGAAGCGTTTTTTGGATTTTAAGTTCTAAAAAATGAGATAAATTTTAAAGGGCAAATTTGAGGTAAAAGAACGAGGCAGTTGCCTGCCCCGCTAGTTAGCATTAAGCCGACTTTTCTTTGAGATATTTGTTTATAAGAGTTGTGATCTCTTCGCCGTGAGGAAATCTTGACTCATCGTTTCCGATGCGATCTTTCTTAGAAAAAATAACATCTCCATTAACCTCGACGATGAAATTTCCACCATCTCCTACAACCAACTCGACTCTTGCATCACTAAAGTTCGTTTTTATTTCATCTTCTACACGAGAAGCTACCGGACGATAGTTTCAAGAGTTGCAGTAAATAATTTTTACTTGCATGCTCTGTCCTTTCTTGTGAAATAAGCTTTGATTATATAAAATTTATCCTAACGAACAGATAACACGAGAAAGGGTGATTTTATGAAAAAGGTAGCCGTAATCCTAGCTGATGGTTTTGAAGAGATCGAGGCGCTAACCTCCGTTGATGTCTTACGTAGAGCAGGTGCGATAGCATCTATCGCTAGCTTAAAGGATGCGCAGATCAGAGGAGCTCACAATATAGTCGTAAAAGCTGATGTCACACTTCGTGAGGTGGAGGAGCTAGGCTATGATGCGATCGTGCTTCCAGGAGGTCTGCCTGGTGCAGAAAATCTTGCAAATGATGCCAAACTAAGAGAAATTTTGCGAAAATTTGATAAAGAGGGCAAGCTCATTTGTGCTATTTGTGCTGCTCCTATGGTGCTTGAGCGAGCTGGGGTGCTAAAAGATAGCTTTGTTTGCTACCCTGGCTTTGAAGAAAATGTAAGAAGCGACAAAAGAGGCTACGTAAGCGATAAAAACGTGCTAAAAGATCAAAACATCATCACTGGCAAGGGACCTGCTTTTTCTATGGAATTTGCACTTTTTATAGTGAAAAATTTGCTTGGCGAAGAGAGCTATTTTAAAGTAAAAAATGATTTACTTTATAAATAGTTTATAAAAAAATTGTAATTTTTTATTTAATTATTCTACTTAAACTTAAGAATAAATTTTGTTTAGTGATAGATATTATAACACCTTGCTGTTGCGATTTGTTTCATTTAAGGATATTTTTTAAAAATTTATAATATTTTTCTTGGTTTTTACATCTTTTTGACGGAAATAAGCTATTATTTCTCTAATCGATCAGATCGATAATTTTTTTAAGGAATAATCCTGTGAACATTTATGTAGGAAATTTGTCGTATAGAACGACAGAGGCAGAGTTGAAGGAAGCTTTTGCACAATTTGGTGAAGTAAAGCGCGCAAAGATCGTAAAAGATAGAGAGACAGACCGCTCAAAGGGCTTTGGCTTTGTTGAGATGGATGATGCGAGCGAGGGCCAAAAGGCGATCGACGCACTAAATGAAAAAGAACTCGGCGGACGCACTTTAAGAGTAAATGAGGCTAGACCAAGAGACTAACGACTATTTGCCACCACTTGGTGGCATAGTCTCTCGCATAGCTCCCACGCCAAGCGGCTATCTACACGCTGGCAACGCCTACAACTTTATCTTGACTTATCTTCTGACGCGCTCACTGGGTGGCGTTTTGCACTTAAGGATTGATGATTATGACCTTGGCAGATACCGGCGCGAATTTGTTCAAAATATCTTTGATGTGTTAGAATTTCTGGGGCTTTGTTACGACAAAGGTGCCACAAGCGTTAGTGACTTTGAGCGTAATTTTAGCTTTAAAACAAGAGCTAAAAGATATGAAAATGCACTTGAAAAGCTAAGTGAAATTTACATTTGTGAATGCACAAGAGCCACGAAAGATGCCTATGAAAACGGCATTTACACTAAAATTTGCAAAGATAAAAAGCTAAAATTTATAAAAGATAAAACCACTATCAGACTAAGTGTTGATGAAAACGATGAGCTTGGCAGGCAGGTGGCAGCGCAGATGGGCGATTTTGTCATTTATAAAAAGGATTTTACCCCAGCTTACAACTTTGCAAGCGTCATAGATGATGAGGATATGGGGATAAATTTAGTCGTTAGAGGTGAGGACTTGCTGCCTTGCACATTGGCTCAAAGATACCTTGCAAAAAGGCTAAATTTTAGCTTTTTAAATGCTAAATTTATCCATCACAAGCTACTTTTAGACGGAGCAAAAAAGCTTTCTAAAAGCTCGAAATCGCTGCCGATTGACTTAAAAGCAAATTCACAAATTTATTACAAAATGGTCGCAAATGATCTTGGGCTAAATTTATGTTCAGCAGATAAAATTTCAAACCTTCTTTATGAATTTAGGCTCAAAAATATGGCCGAGAAATTGATGGGCTCTTAAATTTTGCTAGAAAATTTAGATATGTGGTGTGTTGGCGCTTTCGCATGCGTTGTTTTGTAAATTTTAAAATCTCGTTCGCTCGCAAGAGTTGACTACTAAAATTTGGCTTCGCTCATAGCTTAGCTCAAATTTTAGAGCCGATATTACTCACTCATGAAAATTTAAAATTTGCTATAAATTTAGCTGATAACAAATCGCATGCGGTGCTTTAGCACTAACGCATGCCACTTCTAACGTGCGAGGGGATTGGGGGATTTAAAAAGGGGGATAAGGG
>NZ_JAAKZC010000025.1 GCF_015230015.1 Campylobacter concisus
TTTCATCTGTGATTATCTCTATATTTTTAGCGATTTTAGTCTGAATATAGCCAGCAAATTTAATTCATAATGCCTAAAAATTTGCTACTAAATTCAGTCTATTTTTTCTTTTAGAAATTCCAAAATTTCTTGTGCTTTTTCATTTAGCGACTCTTTTGGGATATGTAAGAAAGAGCCTTCTTTTAAGAGCAAAGCTATGAAATCATCTGTTTCACAAGTGCCAAGAAACGTGCCATATGAAAAATGAACCGTGCTTGTAGTTGTGGCAAACAAGACCTCGTCATCATATACAACGATCTCTTGTTCGCGCTCAACATCGATATTTGAGTAAATGGCCCTAGTAAATAAAACTGGCTTGATGATGGCCGCATAAATATAAAGCAAGATCACGCCAACACACAAAACGATGGCTAAATTTCTTGCCAAAGTAGAGACGCCATCCATATCAGAATATACTATTAGCTCGTGCCTAGAAATGTCAAAAAGCGTGACTAAAGCTACTCCACATAGCGCAGCAAAAGGCAGTTCGATCGCCCTCATTAAAAATACAAATTTATTCTTTTTATAGACGGTGCTTGAGACTTCGCGTAGCAGTTTTTTAAATTTAGCATCGTTTTTTATACTAAATTTTGCTCTAAATTTTTCATTTTGCATTTTATTCCTTCAAATTTTGGCTAAATTTCATCGGTGATTATTTTTATCTTATCAGTATCAACCAAACTGCCGTCTACGATGATCTCCTCTATCTTGCCAGCTCTTATGACGCCACTTTTTGGGTTTTTTATGCTTTTTATGCAGCTTTTTGTGTTCACATCGACGCTTGAATACTCAAAAGCAAGGCTAGTATCCATAAAAGTGCAATCTTTCACGATCAAATTTTCCACGTAGCAAAGCGCTTGCAAGCTCTTTATCGTGCAGTTTACGAGCGTCACATTTTTCGCGTTCCAGGCTAGGTATTCGCCTGAGATGAGGCAGTTTTGTGCTAGCACGTTTTCGCAGTTCCAAAAGGCATCTTTTGAGATGAGCTTTGAGTTTGTGATGCGAAGATTTTTGCAGCCATCAAAGCAGTAGTTGCCGTCCAAGCTTAGCCCATCAACCTCTAAATTTTCGCTATTTGCCCCAAAGTAATCACCCTTTGCAAAGACATTTTTAAGCTTTACGTCCACACATCCCCAAAGTGTCTCGGCGGCGTCTGAGAAATTTACATTTTCTAGCAAAATTTGCGAGCTTTTTCTAAAGCTTTTTGGCGCATTTATAACCACGTCTTTGAAGCGTAAATTTGTGCTGTACCACATGCCAGCTCTTGCTAGAGGTTCGAGATAGCCGCCATTTAGCGTGATGTCGCTTGCATACCAGAGCGGGTACTTGTAGGCAAAAACGCACTCGTTTAGCTTTAAATTTGAGCTGTGCTTTAGTGGTGACTCGCCGTCTTCAAAGATGCAGTTAGTAAAATTTATCCCCTTTGCCCCAAACATCGCACGCTCGCCAGTAAAAATTTCTGCATTTCTCTCTTGCATTTTTGTCCTTTATGAAATTTCGCTCTCAAAATTATACTAGTTTTACTGCAAAGTGCCATTAAATTTACTTTAAAGACGCAAAGCGTTATAATCGCCCAAAAAAAGGAGCAAAAATGGGTTTAAAAGCAGACTCTTGGATAAGGAAAATGTCGGTTGAAAAGAACATGATCGTGCCATTTGCCGAGGAGCAAGTGGGGCGTGGCGTCGTTAGCTACGGCGTTTCTAGCTATGGCTATGATATCCGCGTGGGCGATGAGTTTAAAATTTTTACAAACATAGGTGGAACCGTCGTTGATCCAAAGAATTTTGATGAGAAAAATGTGGTTGATTTTAAGGGTGATGTCTGCATCGTGCCGCCAAATTCTTTTGCTTTAGCGCGTACGATCGAGTACTTTAACATGCCTGATAACGTGCTGGCGATCTGCCTTGGCAAGAGTACATACGCAAGGTGCGGTATCATCGTAAATGTGACGCCTTTTGAGCCTGGATTTAAGGGGCATATCACGATAGAAATTTCAAATACGACACCACTTCCTGCTAAAATTTATGCAAACGAGGGCATCGCGCAGGTGCTATTTATCGAAGGTGATGAGCCTTGCGAGGTGACTTATGCTGATAAAAACGGCAAATACCAAGCCCAAGAAGGCATCACGCTGCCTAGAATTTTGAAGTAAATTTCATGCCTTTGTGACCTTGCAAAGGCTAAATTTATCGCCCACTTTTTATAAAAACCCTAAACAATAACGAAATTTTGACGAAATAGAAGCTAGAAAGAGCGAAGCTTTGATAAACAAATTTTAAATTTGGCACGGCTTTTGCTTAAAAATTTATAAAAATTAACTCTAATTAGCCATTTATAAATCAAAAATGACTAGCAAAAAGGCGCACAATGTTTAATAACAAATCGATATTGATCACCGGCGGAACAGGAAGTTTTGGTAAAAAGTACACCGAAATTTTGTTAAAAAAATATAAGCCAAAAAGGCTAGTTATCTACTCACGCGACGAGCTAAAGCAATACGAAATGGCTCAGATGTTTAAAGACAAAGCCATGCGTTTTTTCATCGGCGACGTGAGAGACTATAAGCGCTTAAGAACTGCGATGAATGGCATAGACTACGTCATCCACGCAGCTGCGATGAAACACGTACCAATAGCAGAATACAACCCAATGGAGTGCATAAAAACAAACATAGATGGCGCCCAAAACGTCATCGATGCCTCTTTGGAGTGTGGCGTTAGCAAGGTTATCGCGCTCTCAACTGACAAGGCATGCAACCCTGTAAATTTATATGGAGCTACAAAGCTAGCCAGCGATAAGCTCTTTGTCGCCGCAAACAACATCGTAGGCGAGAAAAAGACGAGATTTAGCGTCGTGAGATATGGAAACGTCGTTGGTTCTAGAGGCTCGGTCGTGCCGCTCTTTAAAAAGCTGATCGCGCAAGGGGAAAAAGAGCTGCCAGTCACTCACGAAAAGATGACTAGGTTTTGGATCACGCTTGAGCAAGGCGTAAATTTCGTCCTTAAAAACTTTGAAAGGATGAAGGGCGGTGAAATTTTCATACCAAAGATCCCTTCTATGACGATGGTCGATCTTGCAAAGGCTCTTGCACCAGACCTTGGTGTAAGGATCATAGGCATTCGCCCAGGAGAAAAGATGCATGAGATGATGATATCAAGAGATGACGCGCATTTAACTTATGAATTTGATGATTATTACGTGATAAGCCCGTCTATTCAGTTCACGACAGCTCAGGACTTTTCGGTAAATGCGTTAAATCAAAAGGGCAAACCAGTGAGCGAAGACTTTGAGTATAGCTCAAATACAAATAAGATTTGGCTCGATAGAGCAGGTCTTCTTGAGATGATAGGAGACGGCAAATGATACCTTACAGCCGCCAGCAGATTACAGAAGAAGATATCAAAGTAGTAGCGGACGCGCTAAGAGACGACATCTTAACAGGTGGCGAGAAAGTCAGTAAATTTGAAGAAGAGCTGGCAAAGTATGTTGGCGTAAAGCACGTGATCGCCATGAACTCAGCCACTTCAGCCCTGCATGCAGCATATCTTAGCCTTGGCGTCAAGGAGGGCGATGAAGTGATCACGACGCCTATCACCTTTGCAGCCACTGCAAATGCGGCTTTGATGGCAGGAGCGCAGGTCAAATTTTGCGATGTAAAAACAAATGGCAATATCGATGAAGAGAAAATTCCAGCTCTTATCACTCCAAAAACAAAGGTGATAACTGCGGTTGATTACGGTGGCAACCCTGTGGAGCTAGATAAGATCATAAATTTAACCAAAAAACACGACATAAAAGTGATAGACGACGCCTCTCATGCCCTTGGTAGCGTGCAAAACGGCGTAAAAGTGGGCGTTAAGGCTGATATTAGCATATTTAGCTTTCATCCAGTAAAGCCTATCACCACGCTTGAGGGTGGCGCGCTTGCTACAAACGACGACGAGCTAGCAAGACTTGCAAGGCTTTATAGAAGCCACGGCATCACTAAAACAAAGCTTTGGGATAGCGACATGAGCCTGCTAGGCTACAACTACAGGATAACAGACGTAGCCTGCGCTTTGGGGCTTAGCCAGCTAAAAAGGCTGGACGACTTTATCGCTAAAAGAAATGAGATAGCTAAATTTTATGATGATAAATTTAGCGGGTGCGAATACTTTAAAACTATAAAAATCCCAGCAAATACAACTAGCTCAAGGCACCTATATCCAGTGCTTTTAGATGAGAGATTTTGGGATAAAAAAGAGCAAATTTTTGAAGCACTTTTGCAAAAAGGCGTTGGTGTGCAGGTACATTACAAGCCAACATATAAATTTAGCTTTTATAAAGCACTACTTGGTGAAATTTCACTGCCAAATGCGGAGAAATTTTATAGTGCCGAGCTTAGCTTGCCGT
The DNA here is from genome assembly GCF_015230015.1 of Campylobacter concisus. GTDB lineage: Bacteria > Campylobacterota > Campylobacteria > Campylobacterales > Campylobacteraceae > Campylobacter_A > Campylobacter_A concisus_AF. Next base: position 4,432 of record NZ_JAAKZC010000025.1, read on the forward strand.
GCCATCACGGAATGAGCGTGAATGATGCTAAATTTGTCGCAAGCACGCTTTTTGACATGCTAAAAAGCTTTAGTGAGTAAAAATGATCTGCATTATCCCAGCAAGAGGCGGCAGCAAGAGAATACCTGGCAAAAATATCAAAGACTTTTTAGGCAAGCCTTTGATCGCTTACAGCATCGAGGCCGCGCTAAATTCTAAAGTTTTTAGCGAAGTGATCGTAAGCACTGATGACGAAATGATCGCAAATGTGGCTAGAGAATTTGGAGCTAGCGTGCCATTTTTTAGAGAGGCTAGCCTAAGCGATGACTACGCGACAAGCACTGACGTGATAAAAGACGCGATAAGACGCGTAAATTCTAGCTTTAGTGACGTCTGCTGCCTTTACGCGACAGCGCCGCTTATAAGGGCTGAAATTTTAAAAGAGGCCGCAGGAGAGTTTAAAAAGCAGGAGTGTAAATTTTTATTTTCAGCGACTGCATTTGATTTTCCTATCCAGCGAGCCATAAAGCTTGATGAAAACGCTAGAGTTAGCATGTTTTATCCGCAGTTTGAAAGGACGCGCTCCCAAGATTTAGAGCTTGCTTTTCATGATGCTGGGGCATTTTATTTTGGTAAAAAAGAGGCTTGGCTGGAGTGTAGCGCTATCTTTGCGCCACACTCAAAGGCATATTTGCTGCCAAGAAATTTAGTCTGCGACATCGACACGATAGAGGATTTTGAGTTTGCTAAAAAGCTTTATTTGATAAACAATGGAAAGATTTGATTGAAAGAATTTAAAGGACTCCCCCTGCTAAAAACGCTCGTGCGCGCCGATAGTAGCAGCAAGATAGGGCATGGGCACATCAGGCGAGACCTTTTACTTGCTAAAAAATTTAGCGACATCTCATTTGCATCTTTAAGGCTTGAAGGTGACATTTTTGATGAGATAAACTACCCTAAATTTAGCCTACAAAGTGGCGAGATAGATGAGCTTTGCGAGCTTATAAAAGATAATAAATTTGAACTTCTCATCATCGATCACTACGGCTTTAGCTTTGAAGACGAAAGAGCTATAAAAGAAAAAACTGGCGTTAAAATTTTATCATTTGACGATACCTATGAAAAACATTTTGCAGACTATATTTTAAATGTAAATTTATATGCGCAAAAAGCAAGATATGACGGGCTGATAAAAAAGGACTGCAAGATACTTTGCGGAGAAGAGTTTTTGCTAGTTAGAGATGAGTTTTATGAAGAAGCTCAGGTAAAAAGGGAGAAAATTTACGACTACGCTATCATTCTTGGAGGCACTGATATTTCAGGGCTAAGCGCTAAAATTTCAGAAAAACTGCTTCTTAAAAAGCTAAAAACAGCCGTCATAACAACAAGCGGAAATAAAAATTTGAGCGCACTAAAAGAGCTATCAAGTAAGAGTGAAAATTTAAGCCTTTTTGTAGATAGCAAAAGCGTAGCAAAGCTGATGAACGAGGCCAAAACGCTCATCATAACAGCAAGCTCGCTTGTAAATGAGGCCTACGTTTTGGGAGCTAAATTTAAAGCCATTTGCGTGGCTGATAATCAAAAAGAGATCTTTGCTTGGCTAAAAGAAAATGGCTATGAAGCTTTTTGGGGAGATGAAATTTGCTTGAGCTTATAAATTTTACCTCGCTTAATGGCGAGCAAAAGCTGATGGTTTTAAAGTGGCGAAACGACGAGCGCATAGCTAAATTTATGAAAAACAAAAGCGTTAGCAAAGCGGAGCATTTTTCTTTTTTAGAGAGATTAAAGAGCATTCAAGATAAGATCTATTTTCTAGTAAAGGACGAGAGCGAATTTATCGGCGTGATAAGCTTTGTTGATATCACAAAGCAAAGCTGCGAATTTGGCGTTTATAAAAACCCAGAGCTAAAAGGAGTGGGTAAAAAGCTGCTTGATCTCATAAAAGAGTATGCTTTTTTTACATTAAAAGTTAGCTCGCTAAAGGCAAAAGCTTATAATAACAACAAAAAAGCGCTCGCACTTTATGAAAATTTTGGCTTTAAAATTTATGCAAAAGATGACGAATTTAGCTATCTTGAGCTTAAAAATGAAACGGACTAGCAGATGAAAATAGGAAATTTTGATACTGACAAAAAGGTCTTTATAATAGCAGAGCTCTCTGCTAATCACAGCGGTAGCCTAAAAACGGCGGTAGATACGATAAAGGCGGCTAAGCGCGCTGGAGCTGACGCGATAAAGCTTCAGACATATACGCCTGATAGCTTGACTCTAAATTCGCACCTAGACGACTTTGTCATCAAAGGCGGACTTTGGGATAAGAGAAATTTATACGAGCTTTACCAAGAGGCGCTAACGCCAAGAGAGTGGCATGCTGAGCTTTTTAAAGTGGCAAAAGAGGAAGGGCTTGTTTGTTTTTCAAGCCCATTTTGTAAGGACGATGCGAATTTTTTAGAGCAGTTTAACCCCCCAGCTTATAAGATCGCAAGCTTTGAAGTGACGGACTATGATTTTGTAGAGTTTGTAGCTAAAAAAGGTAGGCCCATCATCATCTCAACTGGCATAGCCTACGAAGAAGAGATAAGAGAGGTGGTGCAAATTTGCAAAAATGCAGGCAATAACGACATCGCCCTTTTAAAATGCACTTCAAGCTACCCAGCGCCGCTAAATGGCATGAATTTACAAACGATAGCTGATATGAGAGAGAAATTTGGCGTTGAGGTTGGCTTTTCAGACCACACTTTGGGCGTGACAGCCCCAGTAGTGGCGGTTAGTTTGGGCGCTAGGATAGTTGAAAAACATTTTATACTTGATAAAAGCGTAAAAAGCGTTGATGGCGCATTTAGCCTTGATGAGAGTGAATTTGCTCTTATGACAAAGTGTGTTAGAGAGGCTGAGGAGCTTTTGGGTATGGTAAACTACGAGCTAGATGAAAAAGCGATTTTAAACAGGAGATTTTCACGCTCGCTTTATGCAAGCGCAGATATAAAAAAGGGTGAAATTTTTAGCGAGCAAAATATAAGGAGCGTGCGCCCAGGATATGGCCTGCATCCTAAATTTCTAAAAGAGCTAGTTGGCAAAAAAGCAAAAAGAGATATAAAATTTAGTGAGAGATTAACAAAAGAGGATTTATAAGGAGGAAAAATGGCTATTAAATTTCATGATGGTGTCGTTGCGCCACAAGAAAAAAGTGAAGAGAGAGCAAAAGAATACGCCCAAACTGTCAATAAAATAGAAAATGCTGTTTTTAGAAATAACCTAAATGCGCTATTTTCTCAAGATGAGATTTTGGCTACTAGGCTTTTTTCTTTGGGGGAGCAAAAAAACTATGAAGTATTTATCGGCAAAGATCCGATCGATATAAATATAATAGACAAAAAAACTCTATCTTATGTTTATGAAAAGCCAGCTTCCGATATACAAAATATGCTTGAAGGGCTTGGCTCTCAGTGTAAGCGCTATCCAGTGATGTTTTTCTATGGACTTGGCAACGGAGTGTTTTACAAAGCTTTGCTTTATAACCAAACTCACCAGCATATTATTGTCGTCGAACCAGACCTTGAGATACTTTACATCACATTAAATTTAGTTGATCTATCAAAAGAGTTGCTTAGCGAAAGACTTATTATTTTCTATTCAGAGCTTACAACCTATTCGCAAATTTATCAGCTTATGATAGGTCAGGTTTATTCAGTATATGCAAAAACCTATAACTTTCATGTTCACACGCCTTTTTATGATAAATTTGCAGATGACTATAATAGAATTAATCAATATTTTGTAAGAGCCATTTCACAAGTCGTAGCATCACATGGAAATAGCGTAGATGACCTACTTCAAGGTGTTAGAAACAACACCGAAAACCTGCCTCAGCTGATAAAGGGCTATGTCTATCAAGACCTCATAAAAAAACGAAAAGGCCTTATGGATACGGCTGTGATAGTAGCTACTGGACCAAGCCTAGATAAACAGCTTGATACGCTTAAGAAATTTGCCCCTTATGTTACTGTTATTAGCCTAGATGCCTCTTTGCCGATACTTGCAAAGCACGGCATCAAGCCAGACTATGTTACGTCTATAGAAAGAGTTATAGAAACATCGAGCTTTTTTAAAAAGAGAAATGGAAATTTAGATAAAGACGCATACTTTATCGTAGCATCGCTAACACACCCTCAAAGTGTAAAAAATATTTTGCCAAGACGCTTAGTGCTTACGCTTCGCCCACAAGCCGAATGCTCTATGGGTTTAAACAAGCATGGCTATCTTGGCATAGGACTTAGCACGGCAAATCAGGCCTATCAACTAGCTTATGTGCTAGATCATAAAAATATAGTCTTGATAGGTCAAGACCTAGCCTTTGCACCAGATGGCAAAAGCCATGCAACAGGACATGCGTTTGCCCAGGCAGATGAAAATTTATACACTACAGCTTACGGCGGAGTAGGTGAGGTTAGGACGACTTATGTTTGGGATAAATTTAAAAACCAATACGAATCAGACATCGAGTCAACAAACAAAAAAGGCATAAAAAACTACAACTGCACAGAAGGCGGCGCTATGATAAAAGGCACCATAGAAAAGCCTTTTATTCAAGTTATGGAGGAGCTCACTCGTGGTAAAGAGCTAAAAAATTTACCTCACATTAGTTTTCCTAATGAAAAAACCATAAAAAAAGAGCTTTTGCAAGCCTATAAATTTATACAAACTAAGATCAAATTTGAAGAAGAGGTAAAGCAAAAGCTTGAAGAGGTCTTTTTAGAAGTCACTCCAGATATAGACAAAATGATAGAGATAAGAGATAAAGGCGAGCTTAGCGAGAAGCATTTTAAGAAGTTATTATCTATAACAAAAAAGATAGATAAAGCTAAGGAATTTGCAGGAAGGCAAAAGTATAGAAGATATATCGAATACATCTTGTCTATCTCCGTATATTACCAAGAGCTTGAGCTAGCTAAAATTTCAGTTGAGCCTAGTGATACGACTATACAAAAGGTAAATAAACTAGCAGAGTGGGTAGAGATGCATAAATATTGGCTATTTTCTCTAGCTGGTGGCTTAGATGCTGAGATAAAAACTACAAAAAAAGCTAGTAAAAATTTACTTAAAGAAGTTAAAAAGCTTGGCTTGATATAAGCTGGGCTTTAAAATCGTCTACTTCAAAACTCAAATAAAAAGCCTTTAAAGTTTTCTATCTTTGGAGGCTTTTATTTAAAACACTATTTTACATATTGATTTTATTGCTTGTAAATTTAAAAAGCCCCAAAGCTAGGCTTTGAGGCTTGGGGGTTTGCGTATTGTAAAAGCATTAACACATTAAGGCTTTGCTACTGCAACAAAGCCTTATTCAAAACTTAATTTAACTAGCTACGTTATTGTAGTAGCTTCATTACGTTTTGCTGTACGCTGTTTGCTTGACTCATAGCATAAGCACCTGATTGAGCTAGGATGTTATGTTTTGAGAAGTTAGCAGACTCGCTAGCAAAATCTACGTCTCTGATTTGAGACTCTGCTGATTTTACGTTAACTTGAGTTACAGTTATGTTATTAACTGTAGCTTGAAGTTGGTTTTGAACTGAACCAAGGTCTGAACGAATTTGGTCAAGTGTTTTTTGAGCTGACTCAGCGATACTCATAACAGCCATCGCACCAGTTAATGTCATAACACCAGCACTTTGGTTAGATGTCATAGCACCACTATTGTTCATTCTAGTAAAGCCCATAGCAGCAGCTAGAGTTTTATCTATCTGACCTTTGATCTCACGCAAAGAAACAGATGCTTGAGCACCACCGTTACTATTTGCCTTAGATGACATACTAAAGGCTACTGATAGACCGCCTAGTGTATTACCAGCGCCACCAGTGCTAACTTTGATATCACGACCATCTAGTTTAACTAGGTTTAGTCTTCCGATAAACATAGTAGATAGTGCTGCGCCCATTTTTACAAGGTCATCGCCTTTACCAGCATAACCAAAGATAGCAGACATATTGTTTGCAACCTTTGCTGTATTTGCTGTTGATTTAGCTTGTATAGCGCGGCCATCTACTGATGTAAGCACTAGCTTGCCTTTGTCAAGTGAAGCTGTTACGCCAGTTTGGTCTTTAACGGCATTGATAGCGTTTATAAGTGCGCCATTTTCGTCATTTGCTTTAACGCTGATGTCACCTATAATTACGCCATTTATTTCAAGATCTTTCATCTCACCAGCAGCGATAGCTTTACTGCCCTTCCATGTAACATCATAAGTAGCACGAACGCCAGTTTCGTTTGCAACTTTGTTGATGTTCTCTGCTAGAGCGCCTACGCCTTTACCAAGGCCAGTTGAGAGAGTAGCAGCTTGAACTTTTACGTTGTTTACACCATCTACGTTTACAAATGTAAGGCTGATCGCACCTGCTGCTGTTTGAGTAAGTAGTTTTGAGCTCTCAAAACGTGTAAGACCGATCTTATCAGATGTAGTCGCACCAATACTTGCTTTAACAGTTTGGTTTGAATAAGCACCTATTTGGAATTCTTTGTTAGAGAATGTTCCGTTTAGTAGTTGCTGACCGTTAAATGAAGTAGTGTTACCGATATTGTCAAGCTCCTCCATTAGACGAACGATATCAGCTTGCAATGCTTGGCGTGATTGAGTTGTTTGGCCGTCTTGAGCTGACTGAGTAGCTTTAGCTTTGATAGTGTCAAGAACTTTTAACTGCTCGTCCATAGCTTTGTCGGCAACTTGAATGATACCAATAGCATCATTACCGTTTGCAATAGCTTGACCTAGAGCTGAAGCTTGGCTTCTTAAGCTATCTGCGATAGATAGACCTGAAGCGTCATCTGCAGCTGTTTGGATACGAAGACCTGAGCTAAGTTTGTTAAGTGACTTAGATAGGTCAGTGTTGTTGCTAACTGCGTTAGCGTGTGTGTTAAGTGCGTTTACGTTTGTGTTAATACGAAAACTCATTGTAAATCCTTTTATGTTTTAAGTTACGACTTCATGTCGCACGAAAACTATATCGATCGGTTTTTAAAAAAGTTTAGAGCTATGCATAAAATTTTTTATAAAAAACAAAAATCGCACTCCACCTAAAAATTTTTCACACGTTACACTCTAAAAAATTATTTCTGCTACAATTACGCCAAAAAATTCAAAGGCTATATATAAATGAAAAGCTTAATCATCGTGGAATCTCCTGCAAAAGCAAAGACTATTAAAAATTTCTTAGACAAAAGTTACAACGTCATCGCCTCAAAAGGTCACATCAGAGACTTGCCAAAAACGAGCTTTGGCATCAAGATAGAGGATGATAAATTTACCCCAGAGTATCGCATCAGCAGCGATCACTCCGCCATCGTAAAAGAGATAAAAGAGCTTGCAAAGAGTGCTGATGAAATTTACCTCGCGACCGATGAGGATAGAGAGGGTGAGGCGATCGCATTTCACATCGCAAACGCCATCGGCAAAGAGCCAACCAGCCTGCCTCGCATCGTCTTTCACGAGATCACCAAAAGCGCTATACAAAACGCTCTAAAAAGCCCAAGACACGTCAATATGAACAGCGTCAATGCCCAGCAAACAAGGCGCTTGCTTGACCGCATCGTTGGCTACAAGCTAAGCCCGCTTTTAAATTTAAAGATACAAAAAGGCTTAAGCGCTGGACGTGTGCAAAGTGCGGCGCTAAAGATAATAGTCGATCGCGAGCGTGAAATTCAGGCATTTAAGCCGGTTGAATACTACACTATCGACACCGTTTTTAAAAAAGATCTAGACGCCGAGCTAGTTAAATTTGAAAACCAAAAGATCGAAAAGCTAACTATCCAAAACCCAGACCGCGCAAAATATATCATCGAAAATTTACAAAATGAGAAATTTAGCGTCCGTGAGATCGAGAGCAAGGATAGAAAGATCCAACCAAGCCCGCCATTTATGACTTCAACCCTTCAGCAAAGTGCGAGCAACCGCCTTGGCTTTAGCCCTAAAAAGACGATGATGATCGCGCAAAGCCTCTATGAGGGTGTGCAAACAAACGAGGGCTTCATGGGTGCGATCACATATATGAGAACAGACAGCTTAAATTTAGCCAAAGAGGCTGTAGCAGCCGCTAGAGAGCACATCCTGCAAAACTACGGCAAAGAGTACTTGCCAGCCAAAGCGATCAGCTACACAACAAGCTCAAAAGGTGCGCAAGAAGCCCACGAAGCGATCCGCCCTACAAATTTAAACTTCACACCACAAATCGCCGCTAAATTTTTAGATAAAGACGCACTCAAACTCTACACGCTCATCTACAATAGATTTTTAGCCTGCCAAATGAGCGCATGTGTGAGCCAAACGCAAAACGTCTATGTCGCAAGCGAAAAAGGCGAGTTTAAGATAAGTGGCAGAAAGGTGCTATTTGACGGCTTTTACAAGGTTTATGGCGAGCTTGATAAGGATAAAATTTTGCCAAATTTAAAAAAGGGTGATGAGATGAGTTTGCAAAACATAAAAAGCACGCAAAACTTCACCGAGCCGCCAGCTAGGTACTCTGAAGCCGGCCTTGTTAAAAAGCTAGAAAGCCTAGGAATTGGCCGCCCAAGCACCTACGCACCGACCATCTCGCTGCTAACCTCAAGAGACTACGTAAGGATCGAGAAAAAGCAGCTCATACCAAACGAGATCGCATTTAGCATGATAGGCGTTTTGGAGGAGCACTTTAGCAACATCGTCGATAGCGAATTTACATCACATCTTGAAGAAAAGCTCGATGAGATCGCGCTTGACAAGGCTGACTGGCAAAAGGTGCTAAGCGACTTTTACTATCCATTTATGGAAAAAATCAGCGCTGGCAAAACTGGCATAAAAAGCCTAAAAACAGCCACTCCGATCGGCGAGAAGTGCCCAGAGTGCGGAAGCGAGCTAGTGCTTAGAAAGGGCAGATATGGCGAGTTTATCGCTTGCTCAAATTTCCCAAAATGCAAATACTCAAGAAACGTCGCAAAAGATAATGAAAAGAGTGCAGAAACTGGCTCTACAACGGCAGCCAAGCCAAAACGTGAGCTTAAAAAGCTTGACGTGCCATGCCCAAAATGTGGCGGCGAGATCGTCGAGAGATTTAGCAGGCGTGGTAAATTTTATGGATGTGCCAACTATCCAAAATGCGACTTCATCTCAAACTACGAGCCAGTCGCGCAAAAATGCGATGAGTGCGGCGGCGATATGATCAAAAAAGAGCTTAAAAAAGGCACATTTATAGAGTGCACAAAGTGCAAGAAAAAGACACTTATCTCTGAAAATTAAAATTTCTAGCCAAATTTAAGCCCCTGAGCCTAAATTTGGCTTATAAATTTGGACTTTAAATGCCTGAAACCATCATAGAAGTTAGCCAGTATAAAGGGCAAAAGAGCCTTGTGATAAACTGCACGCAGCTAGGGGACAGCTTCACGCCGCAGTATAAAACCGCCAAACAAAAAAGAGCGGTGCTTGATGAGTGGTGCGACTTTTTAAGAAGCGAGCAGGGCGCCTTTAATGAGCTTAGCTTTTGCACCAAAATGCCTCAAGAGCTCTTTGACGCGGTGTGCTACCAAAGAAATTTAAAGAGCCTTCATATCAAATGGGGCTCGTATGAGAGCCTTGATGCGCTAACAAATCTTTCTAGTCTAAAGCGCCTTTTTGTAGGTTCTGGTGCTAGCGTAAAAAGCATAGCGCCGATTGCGACACTTACTGGGCTTGAAAGCCTTGCGGTGGAGAATTTTCAAAAGATAAGCGACTACTCTGCGCTTTCAAATTTGCAAAATTTAAAGAGCCTAGATATCAGTGGCGACGGACTTTCGCCTAAATTTATCCACATAGAAAGCTTAGAGTTTTTACGCCAGATGCCCGGACTAACCAGCCTTGTGATCTTGGTGGCTAGGCTAAAAAGCAAGGACTACTCGCCTATCTTATCTCTAAAATCCCTCACCCACCTAAGCCTGCCGCCACAACACGCACTTTTTGGACTTTTTGACGAGCTTAATGCTTTGCCAAATTTAAAAACAGGGCTTTTAAAAGAGAGAGCGGAAATTTATAAGAAAAAGTAATGCTGTAAATTTAAGTTTTTGCATAGTTTTATTTCTAAGGGCAAATTTTAAAATTTCACTCACTCGCAAGAGTTGACTACTAAAATTTGGCTTCGCTTATCGCTTAGCTCAAATTTTAGAGCCGAAATTACTCGCTAATGAAATTTTAAAATTTGTCTGACATTTATATGTGCTAAGAAGCAAATTTGCAAATTTTAAAATCTTACTCACTCGCCTTAGCAGACTACTAAATTTAGGCTGCACTTCGTTTAGCACTAAATTTAGAGCCGTGATATGCTCGCTTATAAATTTTAAAATTTGCTTGAGTTTCTTTGTCATAAACTGCATGCAGTGCGCCAGCACCATCGCATGCACCTCTAACGTTGTAGGGGTTAGGGGATTGTTAAGGGGGAAGGGAGCTTCTTTGCTTCGCGAGCTCGCAACTGCAAGCAGACCGTAATTCAAGCCTCTTCCCACTTAACAAAGGAATAAACATTTAAATTTACCTATTTCTTGTAAATTCAAGACGATCATACTTAAATTTTAAACCTACCAAAGCTATAATGCTCCCCAAAAAAGGATCAAAAATGAAGACAATTATGCTTTGTGCGATATGCTCTGTCACGCAGGGAAACTGCGCTGAGGACTGCGCATATTGCACGCAAAGTGCCAAAACTGGCGCTGATATCACGAAATTTAAAGAAAAAAGCGTGCAGCAGGTGGTGGATGAGGCCAAAATGGCATATAAAAACCACGCTCTTGGCTTTTGTTTAGTCACAAGTGGCGCCAGATTAAATGACAAAAAGACCGACTATATCGCTTCTTTAGCAAGAGCTGTGCATAAAGAAGTGCCAAATTTGATGCTCATCGCATGTAACGGCATGGCGACTTACGAGCAGCTTTGTGAGCTCAAAAAAGCTGGCGTTTTTAGCTACAACCACAACCTAGAAACAAGCCGTGAATATTTCTCAAAAATCTGCACAACGCACTCTTGGGACGAGAGATATCAGACAAATTTAGACGCAAAAAGGGCTGAGCTCATGCTTTGCACTGGCGGCATTTACGGCGTTGGCGAGAGCGAGTCTGACAGGGTGAGCTTTAGAGCTAGCCTAAAAGAGCTTGAGCCGTTTTCGTCGCCTATAAATTTTTTCATAAAAAGTGACGCATTAAGGCTTGATCAGCCACCTCTTAGCGCGGATGAAGCCCTAAAAATCGTGCGCGAAACCAAAAGCGCGCTGCCAGAAACTAGGGTCATGATAGCTGGCGGCAGGGAGAAGATATTGGGCGAGAGGCAGTACGAGATCTTCGAAAATGGCGCAGATGCGATCGTGATAGGCGACTACCTCACCGCAAAGGGCGAGAAGGCGAGCAAGGACATCGAGGAGCTTACAAAGCGCGGTTTTAGCTTTGCAAGCATCTGCCACTAATGCTAGTAAATTTACTTTGTGCAGGGCTTGGGGGCTTTATCGGAGCTGGATGCAGGTTTTTAGCTGGCGAGCTACTAAAATTTAGTCACTTTCCGCTAGCCACGCTTGGCGTAAATGTGCTTGGCAGCTTCATTATCGGCGTTTTATTTTGCCTAAATTTAAGCCAAAGCGTAAGGGTTTTCTTAGTCGTTGGCATACTTGGCGGCTTTACCACGTTTTCAAGCTTTAGCCTTGATAGCGTTAAATTTTTACTAGAAGGCGAACTCGTAAAAGGCTTTTTAAATATAATTTTAAACCTTAGCCTTTGCCTGCTTGCAAGCTATTTTGGCATTTTGCTTGGTAAAAATTTGTGAGAGCTTGCAAATTTAACAGATCTGTTTATAAATTTAAATTTTGCTAGATTTTTTAACCGCATGCAGTGCGAAGCGCTATCGCATGCACTTTGAACGTGCGAGGGGTTTGGAGGATTTAAAAAGGGGGATAAGGGGACGGCTTCGTGTCTGCCCCGCAGTTGCGAGCCTGCGAAGCAAAATTCAAGTCCCCTTGTCTCCCTTTTAAATAAAAAAGAAATTTACAAATTTAATAAAGCTGTCTTTGCAAATTTTAAAACTTCATTCACTCGCAAGAATTGATTACTAAAATTTGGCTTCGCTTACAGCTTAGCTCAAATTTTAGAGTCGAAATCACTCGTTCATGAAATTTAAAATTTGCCTTTATTTATTGACTAGCTTAATAAAATCATTTGAGAAATTTGCTGGAATTTTGCGCATGTGATATATCGATGTGCTATCTCGCCCAGTGTGCAACAGGTATTTGGCAAAAGATGTGGCAAATATGAGGATATTAATAACTTGCAAGCGAGTAAATTTACATTTTCTGGCAAATTTACTCAGCAAAAAACCACATAAATTTACGCAAAACAGCCAAATTTAGCTCACCGTAAAGCCACACTAAACGGCTAAATTTCTTTAGCGATTTTGCTCATTTTGTTTATAAGCTCTTCACGCTCGCTTGATTTTAGGTTGCCGTATTGAAGCTTTGTCATCATCTGCATGAAGTCAAACTGCTTAAACATCTGTGCATCGCTCTTTAGCTCTTTTTCAAGCTTTTCATAGATTTTCTCTGTCTCTTTGTTTGCTTTTTCTAAATTTTGCAAAAAGCTTCCAGTCGCACTCGAGTCAAGGTCGTTTTTTGCAGCCTTGTCGATGGCATTTTTTAAATTTGATAAATTTTCAGAAATTTTCATCTGCACTTCCTTTTGGATTTTAAAATTTAGAGCAAATTTTATTCCACCACTTTTTTCTAGGTGGATTTTGCGCGGTGAAAACCTCTCCGATCATTGGCGTTACGTAGTTTAGCTCAAGTTTTGTCGCAGCCTTTTCAAAACGCTTGATCGGCTCATCCCAAGCGTGATAAGAAAGATCAAATTTACCCCAATGCACCGGCACACCAAGCCTTGCACCAATATCTTTTAGTGCTTGCGCTGACTCCTCTGGCTTCATGTGCACGTAAGGCCAGCCGTCGCTGTAAGCGCCATTTTCTATGAAAACTAGATCAAAGCCGCCAAATTTCTCATTTATCATCTTAAAATGCTTGCCATATCCGCCATCACCGCTAAAGTAAAAGCTAAAGCCAGCCTCCTCTACCGCCCAGCCGCCCCAAAGCGTGGTGTTTCTTTTAAATGTGCGCCCGCTAAAGTGCCTTGAGGGGCAAAAAGTAAAGTTTAAATTTCCTATCTTTTGCTCATTAAACCAGTCAAACTCGTAAATTTTGCCTTCATCCACGCCCCATTTTACGAGGTGAGCTTTGACTCCAAGTGGCACTAGAAATTTGGCTATCCTATCCTTTAGCTCAAGTATCGTTTTATGATCAAGATGGTCGTAGTGGTCGTGCGAGATGAGGGCGATGTCGATCACCTCTGGGTAGTCGCTAGCGGTGATGTCGTGCTCGTAGGCAAAGGGCTTGCCGCCAAGTGGGAGAGGGAATGCGCGGTGCAAAACTGGGTCTGTGATGATGATTTTGCCATCAAGCTTGCAGATTAGGCTAACGTGTCCTAGCCAGATAAACTCGCCATTTTTGAGGGCGTTTGCGTCAAATTTTAAATTTGGCAAAGGGCGCTTTGGTAGCTTGTCTTTTGGTGGAAAGAGCGCTTGAGGGACGTAATTTAACATAGACGCTTGCGGATTTTTCTTTACCATATCAATCGTCGGCTCTAAATTTATAAAAACTTTGCCATTAAAATTTGGTGAAGCCTCTATGAGCTTTTGGCTCTTGGCATCTGGTGTGCCGCCAAAAACAGGGGCAAATTTCATAAAAGCAAAAACTGAAGCGATAAACAAAACTATGACTATAAAAATTTCCATCAATAACCTTTTAAATTTGAAAGTGGGATTATATTTTAGATTTTTAAATTTCAGTTTCATTTAATTAACCCAAGCTTAAAAAACTAATTTTTAAATTTAAACTTAATTAAGATAATTTTACTCTTTTTAGTAATTATCTGTTATGAAATATTAATCTTTTTTGATTAATTATACGAAAATAACGCCTTTTAATAGCATATCTTAAAC
>NZ_JAAKZC010000026.1 GCF_015230015.1 Campylobacter concisus
GAGGAAACGCCTTGCTCCATCTCGAACCAAGAAGCTAAGCTCGTCCTGGCTGATGATACTCTCCCTTACTGGGATGTTGGAAAAGTAGGTCGTTGCGGGCTTTGTTGTTAATCTGCTTAATTCTTATTTTATTTAATCCTAGTTTTTGTAAGTGTTACTTTCTACTTAAGTATAAAATTATTGGTTTTTTTACTTTCTTATTTCTTTTTAATTGGCTTTTATTGATTATGTGTAGTAAGGTCTTTATGTTTTTTCTTGTTTTTAAAGTCTTTAGGTTGAATTTAACTTAATGATAATACAATCCTTTGCTGAAAAGTAACGAAAGAAACTAATAGACAATGTAGCTGAGCAAGCCTTTAACAACACAGCTCTTAGTCAAAAAGCAAAAGATGTTTTAAAACAAGCAAGGAGTGAATATGCTCTTTTTAAAGAACTTCAAAACTCTAAAATTTACCATGATGTAATGGGTGAGCTAAAGAGTAGTGGCGATATAACAAACTCTCTTTTAAAAGCTCTTAATGCGGAAAATGGCTTAGGTTTAAAAGCTCTTACAGCTAGATTAAGCAGTAGCGAGCAAGAAGCACTAGAAACTAACTTGATCCGTGGTGTAATAGATAAATTTACCAAAGATGGAATAACTGATTTTTCTAAGGTGAGTAATACTTTAAAAAATGCTCCCTTTGAGAGCAAAAGAGCGGTAGAGATAATGGGAGAGCTAAACAAAAAAGCTCCTATACTAAATAACATGTCATCACTGCTTGGAAAACTAACAGCGATTAATCCAAAAGCTAAAGAGTTGTAATGTTATCCAAGATAATGTAAGTGACATAGAGTTTTTATATGATCTATGCGTCAAATTTGGCTTTTTAATGGCTGTTAAAAATGATAACATCATCATAACAGCCAAAGATGTCAAAACCAGCAACGGGGCACAAGGCGAAGCCCGCGTGAGGTTTCTACGCGAGCAAAGCGAAGCTGGAAATGGCGATGCTAGCCAAACCTCAAATACTTCAAAAAACGAGAATTTGCCCACTTTTACACTAAATTTAACTAATTTTTACTCGCTAGAGATCACTGAAGCTAATAGAAACTCTTATACAGCCGTAATAGTAGAGTGACAAGATATTGAAGCTGGTAAGGTAAAAGCATTAAGGTTGGAAGCGGAGCGGAGGGTGCAGGGAGTGGCAACTCCCGCTCGCAGGATAAACTTCGTTCGTCCAAGAAGTCAGAAATAGTCTATAAGATGCAAATAGCCGAGCCAAAAAGTGATAATGAGGCCTTTAAACAAGCAGAAGCTAAACTTAACGAGCTACAACGCGGCGGAATAAACGGCAGATGCAGCTGCGAAGGGAAAAATATCATAGCAGGCGGCAAGCTTAAATTTGGTGGAGTTGCTGGGCTAGAAACAAATGAGTTTATCATAAAAGAAGTAAGCCATAAGCTTAGCACGAGTGGGTATGAAATAGACATAGAGTTTGGGGGGGGGTAAATTTTAGTTATTTAATATGTTTTAAAAGGTTGTAAAAAGCTATTTAAAAATATAAAAATTTACGTTAGAAATCAAAGTGAAAAAATGCGGTTTTTAGCTCACTTTGATTTTAAGCGTAAAATCACTTTGATTTGAAAAGTCGTTTTACAAAGTTTAGAGCCGAAATTGCTCGTTTATGAAATTTTAAAATTTGTCGTAGTTTTGAATTGCATGCAGTGCGTTAGCACTTAGGCATGCACCTCTAACGTGCGAGGTTTTACTCGGGCTTCACCTCGTAACTGCAAGCAGACAGGGGATTTAAAAAGTGGATAATGGACGGCTTTGCTTCGCAAGCTCGCAACTGCAAGCAGACCGTAATTCAAGCCTCTTCCCCCTTAACGAAGAAACAAAACTTTAAATTTCTAAAAAATATTTTTACAAATTTTAAAATTTCATTCACTCTCAAGAGTTGGTTATTAAAATTTGACTTCGCTTACCGCTTAGCTCAAATTTTAGAGCCGAAAACAAATCCGTTCAGTCTCATTTTATTTTGCTTTTTATAAAATCACCAAAACACTAGCAAAATGGGAGGCAAAATGCTTGATATTATCATCCTTGCGGTCTTAGTATATTTTGCAACATTTTTATTTATGTTTTTTATACTCGCCTTTTTTGCCTTTTGGTATATAAGCATGCCACTATTTGTCATCTATATCGTTATAAAATTTCTAAGACAAGCAAAAGAGTGCGAGAGGACATGCGGCAAGCTTGAGTAAATTTTAAATTTCTAGCCCAAAAAGAGCTAGAAATGTGATTATTCTAAGGCTTGAGCTAGATCAGCTATCAGATCCTCGGCATTTTCAAGGCCTATGCTAACTCTTATGAGCTCTTTTGTGATGCCAGCTTTTATAAGCTCTTCGCTGCTTAGCTGTTGGTGAGTTGTCGAGGCTGGGTGTGTGATGAGCGACTTTGTATCGCCGATATTTACCACGATCTTAAAGAGTTTTACGCGCTCTAGCATCTTTTTTGCGCGCTCAAAGCTATCAGTCTCAAAGCAAAATAGCCCATTTGCCATGCCATCTTTAAAGTATTTTTGCGCCTTTGCGTGATCTACGTTGTTGGCAAGCCCTGGATAAGCCACACTTTTTATATGCTTGTGAGAGTTTAGAAATTTAGCCACTTTTAGCGCGTTTTGCGAGTGTCTTTCAACCCTAACAGCAAGCGTTTCAAGCCCTTGTATGAGCTGCCAAGAGTTAAACGGAGATATCACAGCACCGATGTCGCGCACGATAGCAAGCCTCATTCTTAGCGTGTAGATGTCAAATTTATCTGTCATATCAGCATATACGATGTCGTGATAGCTCGCGTCTGGCAGGTTAAAGTGCTCATATCTCTTGTTGCCTTTTAGCTTTTCGTTTAGGTGATTTGCACTTACAACGACACCTGCTAGGCTAAGGCCTTGACCGCTCATATATTTGCTAGCGCTATGCACACAAACATCGACACCGTGGCGAAGTGGCTGAAAGATGATAGGCGTTGGCACAGTATTATCTGTGATGCTGATAATGCCATATTTGTTTGCGATCTCTACGATTTTTTCGATATTTGGGATAGAAATTTGCGGATTAGAAAGCGTTTCAAAAAATATAGCCCTAGTTTTTTCGTCTATAAAACTCTCCAGATCATCAGCAGTGTCGCTGTCAAAGACTCTGGCCTCTATGCCAAATCTTTTTAGTGTGTGCGTAAAAAGCACCGTCGTGCCGCCATAAATTTTCTTAGCGATGATGATGTTATCGCCTGCTTGGGCTAAATTTATTATGCTGTAAAACAAAGCTGACTGACCGCTTGCAGTCGCTATCGCAGCAGCTCCGCCTTCAAGTGCGGCGACCCTTTTTTCAAAGATATCTGTCGTTGGATTGCCAAGTCTTGTGTAGATGTGGCCACTATCTTTTAGATCAAATCTAGCAGCTGCTGTCTCGGCACTTCCAAAGTCGTAAGCCGTGCTTTGAAAAATAGGCACAGCCATCGTACCAAAGCCCTCATGTGTGTCGTAGCCTACGTGGATCGCAGCGGTTTCTTGCTTCATTTTTGCTCCTTGTTTAAGTAATTTTGGCGTAAATTATACATTAGCAAAGCCAAAATTTAGGGGATAAAATCAAATTTTGATATAATTTGCTAAAAAAAGGAAAAATTTGAACCAAGTCACGGACAAATTTAAGCGTGTAAAATATCTTCGTGCGCTAGAAAAATTTGCAAAATCAGCGATAAACGGCCTAAAAAGAGATGACTTTGATGAGAGCGAATTTCGCCAAAGAGTTGAGAAAAACGCGAAAGTCATCGAAAAAGTAGAGGCTGTATATCTTGATCAGCCATACTCAAAAGCGCTAGAAAATTTTATAAATTTACTTATCAAAAATGCCCCAAAAGAGGAACTTTTAAAGGCAGCAAATCTCCTTGATAAGCTAAAAAATCAAAAGACATATAAAAAAGAAAAGCATAAAAATAAATTTAAGGATGAGGATTGAAAGTAGTTATTTTTGATATGGACGGCACGGTGATCGATAGCGGCGAGGCGATATATAAGACAGTAAATGAAGTGAGAGATGAGCTAAATTTGCCGCCACTTGAAAAAGAATTTATCATAAAAGCGATCAACGAGCCAGGTAGAAATTTGGCCCTTGAGTTTTACGGCATCGACACGCCAAGCAAGAGCTTAAAAGAGGGCTTTGAAGAGAAATTTAAGAAATTTTATGATGAGTGCGCGACTACCTATGATGGCGTAAAAGAGCTTTTGCAAAAGTGCAAAGAGGCTAAATTTAAGGTCGTTTTGGCAAGCAATGCACCACATGATACGCTAGAGAAAATTTTAAAGAAAAATGAAATTTATGAGCTATTTGACGAGGTCATCGGCGCTAGCAAGGAGATACCGCAAAAGCCAGATCCTGCGATGCTTCACTTAGCTGTTAGTAAAACTGGAGCCAGCAAGGCGATCTTTGTCGGAGATAGCCTAAAAGACGAGCTGGCGGCTAAAAACGCAAATATGCCTTATGTGCAAGTTTGCTGGGGATTTGGCGAGGAGAGTAAACGTGCCACCTATAATGCTAAAAATGTCAGCGAGGCGTGGGAGATAATATTAAATTTTTAACTTAGTTTTAATTGGCTATAATCTTAAGAAATTTTCAAAGAAACAGCGATGATAGATATATTTGAGGGTAGTGCGAGAGATAAATTTTATGACATTTTGTTTAACGCAAATGCCGTTTTGGTTAAAAACGAGATAGATAAAATTTTTGAGAAATTTGTAGCTATGAGCGAGCTTTGCGAAAAGCATGGCGTTAGCGAAGATGAGATCATAAATTTTATAGCCTCAGAGCAAGATAAAGTTTATAACGGAGTAAATGACCTATATATCGAGCTTAGCGGAGAAATTTTAAGCCAAAATGAGTAGAATTTTTGCGCTCATAGCCTTGCTAGTCGCTCTTCTTTTTGCAAAAGAGCCAAATTTTGACCCAAATTCGGTGCATACGTTTGAGCTTAAAAAAGATGAGTGGGCACGGGTCTTTATAACCGAGAAAAAAACTCAAAAAGTTGAAACTTTTGACTTTCGTTGGACGCTATTTGACAGCACAAATATCACTGTGCAAAGCTTTTTTAGGCGCTATCCAAGGCAGATGGTCTTTTCGCTAAGGCAAGGACAAAACACCTACATGCAGCGAGTTTTGCCTGATTTTATGATGCCACCAAATGAGAGCGTGAGCCTTTATATATCATTTATTGATTTTAGGGACAAAAAGGCGCATTTTAGGGTAGCGCTGCTAGATGAGAGCAAGCGTGTGGATGTGGGTTTTAGAGATCCGCACGAGGATAAATAGAAGGATAAAAATGGATAAAATCGATGAAATAATGAGCAAATTTATAAACGAGCTTGGCTATAAAGAGGCGTTTGAGATGTTTTTAAAGATAAGCTCAGGCAAGAAACTGCGCTCAAAACTTCTTTTAAAAATCGCAGGCGAGAGTGAAATTTCACTTAAACTTTGCGCTATCATCGAGCTCATCCACCTCGCAAGCTTGCTGCACGACGACGTCATAGACGAGGCAAATATAAGACGCGGCAAGCCAAGCATAAACGCGCTTTTTGGCAGTAAAAACTCAGTCATGCTAGGCGACATCCTCTACTCAAAGGCTTATTTTGAGCTTACAAAATTTGATCCAAGTATCGCAGCTGTTGTTTCAGATGCGGTCAGCAAACTAAGCATCGGCGAGATGATGGATGTGAAAATGGCTGAAAATTTTAATGAAAACGAGCAAGAATATTTAAAGATGATTTATTATAAAACAGCTGTTTTGATAGAAGCCACGGCTATTTGTGGGGCAAAGCTAGCTGGCAAAGATAGCGAGAAATTTGGCATTTATGGCAAAAATTTAGGTCTTGCATTTCAGATCGTTGATGATATCTTAGACATAACTCAAGATGAAAAAACGCTTGGCAAACCAGCGCTTAACGACTTTGTCGAGGGCAAAACAACGCTTCCTTACATTTATCTTTATAAGAGCCTGGACGAGGCTGGCAAAGCAAAGCTTAGATCGCTTTGGACAAAGAAGCTTGACGAGGGCGAAATTTCGTGGTTAAAAGAAAATTTTGATAAAACTAGCTCACTTAGCAAAGCCATAAACGAGGCAAAAAGGCTTGGAAATGAAGCGATAGAAGCGATAAAAGAGTATAAAAACGCTGAGCTTGAAGGGATCATAAAAAGCATGATAGATAGGGAATTTTGATGCACTATTTAGACATAAGTTTTACATATAAAAATACTGATATTTCGGTCAGAGAGAAGCTTGCATTTGATAGTGACGATAAAAAAGAGCAAATTTTAAAACTGATAAATTCAAACAAAAACATAAAAGAGAGCATGGTGCTAAACACCTGCAATCGCGTCGAGATCATAGCTAGCGTGGAGGACGTAAAGGCCGCTACAGCTCATATCATCAGGTGCATGTCGATATTTTCAGGCGTTTTTGAAGATGAGCTTTATGAGAGAGCTGACATCTACGAAAACAGCGGTGCTGCACACCACCTATTTGCCGTGGCAAGCTCGCTTGATAGCCTAGTCGTTGGCGAAACGCAGATCGTTGGCCAGCTAAAAAATGCCTTTAAATTTGCCTATGATAACAACTCATGTGGCGAAGACATCAGCAAGATCATACACTATGCATGTAAGTGCGCTGCTAAGGTTAGAAACGAAACTCAAATTTCTAAAAACCCGATCTCAGTTTCAAGCGTCGCCGTGGCAAAGGCAAAAGAAATTTTTGGCACGCTTGAAGGTAAAACGGCTATCGTCGTGGGCGCTGGAGAGATGGGCGAGCTAGCAGCAAAGCACCTCATATCAAGCGGCGCAGAAGTGATCATTATAAATAGAAGCTCCGAGCGCGTCGAGCAGCTAGTTGATAGCCTAGGAGATAACGCGAGCTGGGATAGCATTTTGAAGTTAAAAGAGTATGTAAATAACTACGATCTCATCTTTTCAAGTACTGCAGCCCCGCACGCTATCATCACAGGCGAGATCATCGAGCCAAGAGAATTTCACAGATACTTTTTTGATATCGCCGTGCCAAGAGATATCGATCTTTTAAACACAGAGCTTATCAGCGTATATACTGTCGATAGTTTAGAGGAGATCGTGCGTAAAAATTTAGCCCTAAGAGAGGAGCAGGCGCAAAAGGCCTACTCGATCGTCGGTCAAGATACAAGCGAGTTTTTAAAGACTTTAAAAGAAGATATGAGCGTGCCTCTTATAAAATCTATCCGCAAACAAGCTGAAATTTGCGCTAAAAACGAGCTAGAAAAGGCGATGAAAAAGGGCTATTTAAAACATAGCGATTACGATGAGGCACAAAAGCTCATCCATCAGGTCTTTAAAGCCTTTTTACACCAGCCAACGATGAAGCTAAAAGGGCTTGCAGACGAGGAGAGAGCTAGTGAGCTTTCAAACGGAGTTAAATTTTTATTTGACATAAAAGATGAACAAAATTTTCAAGCAGGAGATATAGATGAAATTTAGTAAATTTTACGCCCCAACGACCAAAGAAGCGCCAAAAGATGCATCTTTACCAAGCCATCAGTTTTTGATAAGAGGTGGCTTTGTCGAGCAGATCGGCTCTGGGCTTTATAACTATCTACCGCTTGGAAAGATCATGCACGATAAAATTTCACGCGTGGTAAAAGAGGAGATGAACGAGGCTGGCGCGCTGGAGGTTAGCTTTAGCGTGGTTACTTCAGGCGAGCTTTGGAAGCAAAGTGGTCGCTACAATGTCTTTGGCAAGGAGCTTTTGCGCTTTAAAGATAGAAAAGATAATGACTTTGTCATAAGCCCTACAAACGAAGAGGCAGCCGTTGCTTTGGTGCGTGGCAAGGTGACTAGCTACAAGCAGCTGCCGCTAAATTTATACCAGATAAACACCAAATTTCGTGACGAGGCAAGACCACGCTTTGGTTTGCTAAGAGGTCGCGAATTTACGATGAAAGATGGTTATAGCTTTCACTCTAGCAAAGAGGATCTTAAGCGTGAGTTTGACCTTATGGAGGCAACTTATAGTAAGATTTTTACCCGCTTGGGGCTAAATTTTAGAGCTGTTGAGGCTGATAGCGGAGCCATTGGCGGTAGCGGCAGTAAAGAATTTATGGTGCTTGCAGATAACGGCGAGGACGACATACTTTGCTGTGAGGCTTGCAGATACGCTGCAAACGTCGAGGCTGCAAGGCGCGAGCCAAGAGTTAGCGAGACTGAGGCTCCAGAGGCAGATGCGGCTAAATTTCTAACGCCAAATGCAAAAACTATAAAAGATGTGGCGGAGTTTTTCAAAGTTAGCGAGTTTTACTGCATAAAAGCTGTTATGAAAAAGGCGATTTATGAGGACAAAGAGGAGGTCGTGGTCTTTTTTGTAAGAGGCGATGACGAGCTTCAGGAGACAAAGGCGCAAAATGCTTGCAAGGCGCTAGAGCTTGTCGATGCTAGCGAGGCTGACGTGGCTAAAGCTGGGCTTGTGGCTGGATTTTGCGGGCCGGTTGGGCTAAAGGATGTTAAATTTTTCATAGATAACGAGCTAAGGGGCGCAAATAACATGATATGCGGCGCTAACGAAAAAGACTATCACTTTGTTGGCGTTAGTGTTAGCGGATTTAACGAAGAGAGATTTAAAGACCTTGTAAAGGTAAAAGAGGGCGATAAATGCCCAGTTTGCGGCGGAAATTTAAAACTTAGCAAAGGCATAGAAGTCGGTCATATTTTTCAGCTAGGCGATAAATATTCAGCTGCGATGAACGCGACATATCTTGATGAAAACGGCAAGGCAAAGCCATTTTTGATGGGCTGCTACGGCATTGGCATAAGCAGGCTGATCGCTGTGATGATAGAGGCTAGCCACGATGAGAAAGGCTGCATCTGGAAAAAAGAGTGCGCGCCGTTTGACGTGGAGATCATTATCTCAAATTTAAAAGATGAAGCAGGCGTGAAATTTGCATTTGAGCTTTATGAGAGCCTTAAAAAAGCTGGTGTTAGCGTCATCATCGATGATAGAAACGAGAGATTTGGCGTTAAGATGAATGATTTTGAACTTATCGGCTTCCCTTATGCACTGCTTGTGGGTAAAGAATTTGCAAATGGCAAGGTTGAGTTTATCACGAGAGATGGGCTAAGCAAAGAGGCGATAGAGGCAAACGACGCCTTTAGAAAGATAAAAGAAAGCTTATGAGATTTTTTGCATTTTTGTTTTTTTTGATAGAAGCGGTATTTATCTATCTTTTTGTTGATAAATTTGGCTTTTTGAACTACTTTCTTGAGGTGCTAGTCTCTGGATTTGTGGGTATCGCACTTCTTTTTAATGCTGGATTTTCTAGCTTAAATTCGCCACAAATGGCGTTTAAAAGCTTTCTTGGTGGAAATTTATTTAGCCAGCTAGGGCTTAGTTTTGGCGGAGCGCTGCTCTTTTTACCTGGAATTTTGACAGATGTTTTTGGTATCGCCGTGATCGTTTTTTCTTTGATATTTAAGAAAAATGTAGCAAAAAATGAGAGCTATCAGGAGTTTAAATTTCAAAACTTTAGCGAGCAGGGCAGTAAAAAAGATGATGGTGAGATCATCGACGTTGAGGTCATCGAAGAGCCAAAAAGAGTAAAATAGGAGTGATGATGAAAGAGATAAAAATAGCAACCAGAAAGAGTATCTTAGCGCTTTGGCAAAGCGAGCATATCAAGGCTAGGATCGAGGCGCAGCACAAGGGCATGAAGGTCGTGCTTGAGGGTATGAAGACAAAGGGCGATGTGATACTTGACACGCCACTTGCAAAGATCGGCGGCAAAGGGCTTTTTACAAAAGAGCTTGAAGATAGCATGCTAAAAGGCGAGACCGACATCGCCGTGCATAGCCTAAAAGACGTCCCTGTTGTATTTCCAGAAGGGCTTAAACTAGCGGCCATTTGCTCACGTGAGGACACGAGAGATGCGATGATAAGTGAGAAATTTGCTAAATTTAGCGACCTACCGCATGGCGCAAAGGTTGGCACAACGAGTCTACGCCGTAAGATGCAGCTACTTATCATGAGGCCTGATCTTGAGATCATCTCACTTCGTGGAAACGTACAAACCCGCCTACGCAAGCTAAAAGAGGGCGAATTTGATGCGATCATTTTGGCGATGGCAGGCATAAACCGCCTAAATATCAAGTCTGAAGTGGCACACATCTACACATTTGGCTTTGACGAGATGATACCTGCGATGGGTCAGGGTGCTCTTGGCGTCGAGGCCAGAGATGAGAAGCAAATTTTAGAGCAGATTGACTTTCTAAATGACGAAAATGCGGTCATCGAAACGACCATAGAGCGTGATTTTGTAAGCGTTTTAGAGGGGGGTTGCCAAGTGCCAATAGGCATAAGTGCAAGGCTAAAATGCGATGAAATTTCTATCGATGCGATCGTTGGCCTGCCTGATGGGAGCGAGTATATAAAAGATAGCTTAAAGACTAGCAAAGATAAATTTCAAAGCATTGGCAAAGAGCTAGCTCATAAATTTATAGAAAAAGGGGCGAGAGAGCTGCTAAAACGCGCCGAGGAGATGGCGTAAGCGTGTTTGAGCTAAAATTTAAAGCAAAAGCCATAAGCGCCACCAAAAATAGCAAAGACAACTACTATATGATCGGTCTTGCAGACGACAAATATAACTACAAAAACTACATAATATTTCAAAGAACGATCAAACTAAAAAAGGGCGATGACGAAAACGCCGAGATAAACGGCCTATATGCCGAGTGTAATGGCGACATTTGCTACAACGCTTGCAAACGAGTAAAGATCACTGATAAGAGCATCATTTTTGAGGTGCAAGATAGTCTCATTTGCGTAGATACCGAGGATGTTAAGCTTAATGAGCGCTTTATGAAATATAGCAAAGAGATCTTTGGCGAGCTGCTAGAGTAGTCGTAAATTTAATCATTCGCCTGCTTTGCCGCCATTTTTTAGCTGAGATGTTAGAGTGTAAATTTATTATCTTTGTGATAAAAATAGACAATAAACTAAACGCCACACAAACTGCCTTTGCATACAATAACAAAATATTATCATCTCCTTTTTTATCAAATTTTGGCTATCATCCTTAAAAATTTAAGGGAAAAATATGGACTACATCAAGCTTTTAAAAGATAATGGCCTATTTAGGGTGATTGAGGAGCCAGTAGATATCGACCTGGAGATCGCGCACGCTAGCTACATCGAGGTCAAGCGCGAGGGCTCACAAGCGCTACTTTTTACAAACCCAGTCTGCAAAAAAACTGGGCGTAAATTTGCCCCTGTGCTTAAAATATCTACGGCTCAAAAAGGGCTCTATAAGGCTTAAAGACCGATGCGAACACTAATTAGTGTATTGGAGCAGTAATAAAATTACTACTTGTTGGCTGCATTAAGATAATCATATAAATAGCTTTTATAACTTTCTAAAAGTTCTTTATCTTCGCAGTCATCAACTTTATTACATATCTTTCTCATAGCATAATTTGCTTTGAAAAATTCATTTGGTTTTATTTGTCCAAGTTCTAACAATACACTAGGCATTAAAGATAGCTCACTTAAATTCATTAAGTTGTTTTTTATTTCTTTAACTCCATTACTCCCTTTGACATAAAAGCCAGTTATATTTAGCGGATTTGTAAAATTATTAAATTTTACATCATTACTTTTTAGTCCCATGTTTCCTTGGTGGTCTCCAAAGTAAGCAAAAATATACGGTTTGTTTGTGCTTAGCATAAAGTCGTTAAAATTTATTACAGCTTTGCTGAGCTCTATCTGTCTTTCGTAATAATCTGTTAATTTTATAGATTGCGATTCGTCATAAAATTCATTCAAACCAAATTTAACTTCCTTCGCTCTATTGTATGGAGCGTGCTCATTTATGGTTAGCATATAAATAAAAAGTGGTTGCTTGTTTTCATATTTTTTAAAAATTTTTTTT
This sequence comes from Campylobacter concisus, assembly GCF_015230015.1. Classification (GTDB taxonomy): domain Bacteria; phylum Campylobacterota; class Campylobacteria; order Campylobacterales; family Campylobacteraceae; genus Campylobacter_A; species Campylobacter_A concisus_AF. The sequence continues at coordinate 11,964 of NZ_JAAKZC010000026.1, forward strand.
ACACATTCACCCATTTGCATGGATGTTATATATTTTAATTTTCTAATTTTATCACCAGCTCCGTCGCATTTTAATTCACTTGGGTGTATATATTCATCTATCCCAAAATTTTTATAAGCATTTTTTGAATTATAAGCACTTCCAGGATAAGGATTTAGAGCTATTGTATAGTATCCTTCTTCTTTTAAATTTTTTGGTAGAGAATATTTTATATGAGGTGCTGCATATTGAAAAACTAAAGATGAGCTTGCGCCAAATTCATCAGGACTCAAACCAGTTAATACTTCAAATTCTGATTTCCATGTTTTACCACCAAAAGTATGAACTCTATTTAATGTTTGGAATTTAAAGTCGCCTTTAAACATATCGACTTGCTCTAAATTTCCTCTATAAAAAGAGGCATCAAGAGTGCTTTCGTTCAACCACAATACTATGTTTGGCTTTAAATTAGAAATTTCATAATTTGTAACCGTGTTTATTTTATTCTTAAACATTTCATAAGAGTTATTAAATGTAGGACTTTTATAATCAAGCCCTGAATTATTTCCAATAGTCATGGATATGTTCATATATGTATTTTTAAGTTCTGGGAAGGTTTTTAGCCATTCATTTTTTACAATATCTAAAGATTCTATTTTAGTATGAACCAAAACTAAAATTATGAGCGATATTAATCCACTCATTCTTAGTTTTAAATTTGCTTTTTTATTTTTAGAATATGCAAAAATAGCAAAAGCTAATAGAAATAATATTATTATTACTACTAAAAGAAGCTTTTAAAAATCAATTAAAATATC
>NZ_JAAKZC010000027.1 GCF_015230015.1 Campylobacter concisus
GATAAAAATTTACCAATAGCAACTGAATATGAAAAATTTTTATTTGCCTATTGTTTTTGTCATTATAATAACGAAGCAATTATGCTGACAGCAAAAAAACTTCTTGAAGTGTGCCAATATACACAAACAAAGCTTGGTAATGATAAAGAAGCGTATTTTAGGCTATTATTTCAAATGGATAGTTTTTGTAAAATATTAAAAAGAGCCAATTTAGATAAAAAATTACGAGATGATATAGAAAAAGAAATAAACAAAATATCACTTAAAATTAAAGAATTGAAAGATGTAGGCGTTGTTGGCGATGATGATTTTTAAAGATATAAGAGAGATAAATTTTATTTTTTAATGAACTATAAATAATTACGCTCTTAAAATTCTCTCTTGCGCTTTGTAATCAGGCATGATGGCTTCTATAAATTTATAAAAACTGCTTTGATGATGCGGATAGAGTAGGTGGGTAAGTTCGTGAAGCACGACGTAGCGCACGGCTGAGAGCGGCTTTTCGATGAGCCTTAGGCTTAAGTTTATATAGCCCTTTTTGTGGTTGCAGCTCCCCCAGCGAGTTTTGCTATTTCGTATGACGACGCGGCTAACTGGCTTGTTGATACGAGGCTGATAGTAGCTTACAAGCTCCAAAAACAGCTCTTTTGCTCTTGCTTTTTTAAAGCGCTCAAGCGCCTTTAAATTTGGCGTTATGATAAATTTATCTTCAAAAAATGGCCCTTTTGCGCTCTCATCAAATTTGATCTTGTAAATTTCTCCAAGAAATCTTATCTCATCATCTTTTGGTAAATTTGCAAGCGCTTTTTTGTGGGAATTTTCAAGCCAAATTTTATGGCTCTCTAAAAATGCCAGAGCCATCTTTTGCGTGCTGTAAAATGGCATAGAAAGCGTGATCTTAGCGTCCTTGCCAACTCTTAGGCGCATAGCTCTTACATTTTTTTTAAAATTTATTAAGACGCTTAGACCATAAAAGTCTAAATTTACGCTCTTTTGCCTCAAACTAGGCGTTTTTCTTGCCATTTTTTGCTTCTCCAGCGCCAAGTATTTGCAAGGCCTCTTAGCCACTCATCAGCGCAAAATCCTATCCAAACGCCAACAATGCCCCAGCCAAGGTGTATGCCTAGAAAATATCCAAGCGGCAGCGAAAGCCCCCACATAAATATAAGGCCGGTTATGAGTGGGAATTTCGCGTCGCCACTTGCACGAAGGGCATTTACGATGACGATATTAAAGGTTCTGCCAGCTTCTAGCACGATTGAGAGCGTAAATAGTGGTAGCATTATCTTGCGCAGGCCCTCATCTAAATTTAGTGCGTCCATGATCTTATACTTTAAGGCGTAGGCTATGAGAACGACGATGAGCGTGATAGAAATGCCAAGCCACAAGGCTTTAAAGGTTCTGGTATAAGCCTCGTTAAACTCGCTTGCCCCAACCAAATGCCCTACGATGACCTCGTTTGCCACGCTGATACTTGCGCCACAAAGCAAGATGAGAAGCGTGATCTGAAAGTAGATCGTTTGCACGCTAAGAGTTGCCTCGCCCATGCTCGCGATAAAGCCAAATGCGACCATGTATTGCGCCATCCAGAGTAAATTTTCGCCAGCACTTGGCAGACCAACTGAGAGTATTTTCTTTAAAATTCCAAACGGCAAGACAAGCAGTTTGCTAAGATAAATTTTAACTTTTGCCACGCGAGTGAGCATGTAAAGTAGGACAAAAACGCCTATTAGTCTGCCTACAAATGTCGAGATAGCAACACCTTGCAAGCCTAAATTTGGCAGATCAAACCAGCCAAAAAGGGCGATGGCGTTGCCAAAGATGGTGATGATGTTCATCAAAACTGAAGTTAGCATGACTGCAGTTGCTAGGTTATAGACGCGAAGCACCGCAGCTAGCACCATGCCTATGCCATCAAATAGCAAGGCAAAGCCAAGTATGTGAAGGTATGAGAAGCTATCGTTTATGAGATCACTTGGCACGTTTAGTAAATTTAAGATGTTGTAGCCAAAGACGTAGATGATGATGGCTGAAAATATGCCAAAGACCGTATTTGACGTGATGCTTGCGTGTATGACGCTTGAAGCTAGCTCGTTTTGCTTTGCGCCAAGAGCTTGTGCGACGACGACTGAGCAGCCCATGCTTAAAAAGTTAAAAATGGTCATAAAAAGATCCATCACTTGATTGCCAGCACCCATGGCACCAACTAGATGCACACTCACTTTTGTCACCATGTAGGTGTTGATGATGAGCGTTATAAAGTGCAAAAACATATCTAAAAATATAGGTACGACTAGTTTTTTCATAGAAAGATTCATAAATTTCTCCCTTTTTAAATTTTGGGGCGATTATAGCCAAATTAGGTTTTAGCTCCCTTTTGATATAATCCAAAAAATTTAAAATTTGAGAGAAAAATGGCATTAATCGAACTAATAGACGTAAGTAAAAAATTTGGCGCAAATGAAATTTTAAACAGCGTAAGTCTTAGCGTAAATGAAAATGAAAAGATAGCGATCATCGGCAAAAATGGCAGTGGCAAGAGCACGCTTATGAAGATCATCTCTGGCGAGGTGGCAGCAGATAGCGGCAGACGAATAGTGCAGAGCTTAATAAGCGTCGAGATGCTAGCGCAAAATCCAAATTTTAACGCCACATTTAGCGTAAGAGATGCGCTAAATAACGAGCTAAAAGAGATATTTGACGCGATAAGTGAGTATGAAAAAAGTGGCGTCTTGCTAGCAAATGAGCCTGAAAACAAAGAAATTTTAAAAGAGCAAGAGAGACTTTTAAAATTTATAGAGGCAAAAGACGGCTGGAATATCGAGCACAAGATCGAGCGAATTTTGCAAGAATTTAAGCTAAAAGAGTATGAAAATAGACCCATTTGCTCGCTAAGTGGTGGCGAGATCAGGCGCGTGGCACTGGGCGCGCTCATCCTTAAAAAGCCAGATGTGCTGCTGCTTGATGAGCCTACAAACCACCTTGATGTCTATATGGTCAAATTTCTTGAAGATATGCTTAAAAGCTCAAATCAAAGCATAGTTTTTATAAGCCACGATAGGTATTTTATCGATGCGCTCGCTACTAGGTGCGTTGAGGTCGAGGATGCAAGCTTAAAAAATTTCGAGGGTGGATATGCAAACTATCTAACCAAAAAAGAGGAAATTTTAGCAAGCCTTGCAAAGTCGCATGAGACGCTGCTAAAACAACTAAAGGCCGAAGAAGAGTGGCTAAGGCGCGGCGTGAAAGCTAGGCTAAAGCGAAATGAGGGCAGAAAAGAGCGGGTGCTCGCCATGCGCGAGGAGGCTAAGAAAAACCCAGGTGTGATAAGGCGCGTGAGGCTTGAGCTAGAGCGTGCGAGTAAAAATTTCAACCAAGTGCAGAGCCAAAACCGCAAAAAAATGCTATTTGAGTTTAAAAATTTAGGCAAAAGCATAGACGGCAAGGTGCTTTTTGAAAAATTTGACGCAAGAATCTTGCAGGGCGAGAGGATAGCCATAGTTGGGCGAAACGGCAGTGGCAAGAGCACTTTGCTTAAAATTTTGCTAGGGCTTGAAAAGCCAAGTAGCGGCGAGATAAAAAGGGGCGAGGTGAGTATCGGCTACTTTGATCAAGCTAGAAATGTCCTTGATGATGATAAGAGCCTTATAGAGACATTTTGCCCAAATGGCGGCGACCACGTGCTAGTTCGTGGGCGAAATATGCACGTTTATGGCTATCTTAAAAATTTCCTCTTTCCAAAGGAATTTTTAGATAAAAAGATAGGCGTTTTAAGTGGCGGTGAGAAAAACCGCGTCGCACTCGCACTTCTTTTTACCAAAACTTACGACGTGCTGGTGCTTGACGAGCCGACAAACGACCTTGATATCGCAACTATTAATATCTTAGAAGACTACTTGCAAAGCTTTGAGGGGGCTATCTTGCTAGTTAGCCACGATAGATATTTTGTCGATAAGATGGCAAATAAGCTCTGGGCGTTTGAGGGCACAAAGATAAATGTCTTGCATGAAGAGTATAGCGTCTATTTGGAGCTTGAAGATGAGATGAAAGAGCTTGATAAATTTGAAAAAGAGCTCTCAAATAGTCAAAATGAAGCCAAACAAAAGAGCAAATCTGGCGCAAAACTAAGCTATAAACAAACGCAAATTTTAAACACATATCCAGATAAAATTTCAACCCTTGAAGCAAGGGTAGCCGAGCTAAATGAGGGGCTTAGCGATCCTAAAATTTATCAAGAAGTGGGCCTTGCTAAGCTTTATGAAGAGCTAGAAAAGACAAAAGCTGAGCTTGAAAGCCTAGAAAATGAGTATTTTAAAGTGCTTGAGATCGCCGAGGAGCTAGAGTAGCTTGAAAAAGATCGGTAGGATAAGCGCTTTAAATACAAGAGTTGTTAGGCAAAATTTAGCCACAAGTATGAGTCTTTTGATAGCTAATGATAGATTTAGTGGGGTATTTTCACCAGAGATAGAAAAATATGAAGTAGGCGATCTAGTCGAGATAAAATATAACAAGGTTGGTTTTTTAAATAAGATAGAGAGCATTAGGCTAATCGCAACAAATAGAGAAAATTCGGACTTATATGAAAGGTTGAAAAATTTATTTTATTTGATTATGTTTTTATATTTTTCTCTTTTTTTTGTTGATGGTGATTTATTATGGGGTTTTAAAGAATTTTAGTATTATTGGAGCTATTTTAGCGTTATGTGCTGTTTGGCTATTAAATACAGTAGTTAGAGTAGTATATTATCAGTTTTTGATATTTAGATATTTTATATTTGGATAGGTACTTTGAAATTTAAATTTATGAAAGGTTTTTGCGCCATGATGAGGTCGCTAAATTTGTTTGAAATGGGGCTAAAATGCTAAAAAAACATCCGCTAATCTCAGTAATAATCGCCATTGTTGTGATATTTTTTGCTACCTACTTTTTTGTCTTTGGGTTAGTTTCTGTTTTAGATGACGACATTGGCGATAGTAAAGAGTTAAATAATAGCTATTTTTACGTCAAAGATGACAAGGTCTATGCCATGGTGCCAAGCGGCGGTAAATTTGAGCTAATAGGCGTGAGGGCCAGCAAATTTAGATACATTGACACCGGCAAATACGACAACAGAAACGTTGGCGCTAGCGATAAGGCGGTGTATTGCGGTAACCTCGTGATGAGTGGGCTTGATCCAAATGGCGTTAGAGCGCTTGGCAATGGCTATTTTGGCGATGGCAAGATCACATATTTTTGTGATAGCGTAAGCGAGACAAACCTCGAAATATCCGCACTTAAAGAGTTTTGGGACATACTCTCACATAAAATGTTTAATACCCCTAAAGCGCAAACTCATATCTATAAATTTAGACAGGTTGATAACGCTAATTTAGCTGCGATCTTGGGCTTTGGCTATGCAAGCGACGGAGTAAAGGTCTATCATGAGGGCAAAGAGCTAGAGGGAGCAAATGCCAGCAAAATGCGCTATATCGAGCAGCCATCTGGCAGAAAGAGCGTGCATTTTACGACTGACGGAGAAAATGTCTATTATGACAGCACAAAACTAAGGATCAAATTTAGCCCGCAAATGCGTGATATCGGCGAGATATGGCGCATTCACTATCTTTATGAACCAAATTCTGGCATGGTCTATGCAAATGATCACGAATTTGACCCTAAATTTGCCCCATACGAGCCACTTTTTAACCTAAAAGATGAGCACTCCTATCATGCGCTCTTTCGTGGCAAAGGCGGTATCTATCACTGGGAGCGAAAGTGGCAGTGGTATAACAGCATAGACGAGGGCGAGTTTGTAAGAGACGGAGATGATCCGTTTAAAGGCGAGATAACGCCGCTATATGGCGACGTGGTGATAAGTGATGGCAAGACATATTTTTTAAAAACCTATGAAATTTGGCACAATACAAAAAATAACCACAGCCTAAGCTCACGCCACACGTGTATCGTAAGGCTTGATACAAAAGAGCAGTGGCGAAAGATCGGCCTTGTAAGAAACGATGGCTACGGAGCGGTTTATGCAAACGGCGATAAGACATATTATTTTGATAACGTCGGCTACGGTTGGCGTTTTAACAGCAGTGTTTATGATATAAACGACCTTGGCGTGGTTGAAATTCTCACTCGTCCTTATGGTCCAAATGTTAAGAATTTAAAACTTGATGAGATAGTAAAAATGGTAGATCAAGGCGCTATGACGCCAGCTGAGGGCGAGGTGGTGATCGATGCAGTAAGCTACTTTGATGATTACTCGCAAAAATATGCCTACTGGATATTTCTTGCAATAGCATTTGTAGCCTCGGTAGTTGGCGCTATTTTTAAAAATAAAAAGCAAAACAGCGAGCTTAAAAAAAGGGTGGATGATTATAGATAATGAGAAAAATTGCTATTAGATTTATTTATTTTTTAGTTATCTTGACACTACTTTTTGTTTTGGCGATGCTTTATCTTTGGCATGAGGGCGAGTATCAAAGAAGCTTTGCAAACATTGATAGTAGCGAGTTTTACCGCTCGCCTGATGGTAAAATTTATGTTCAAATTTCAGGCAGTGGCAAGTATGAGCTAAAAGGCGTTGATGAGGCTAGTTTTAGGGTCTTAAAGCTAAAACACGCGTATGATTACTCAAACGTGGCGGCTGATAAAAATCATGTCTATTGCGCTAGAGAAATTTTGCCTGGTCTTGATCCAAAAAGTGCCAAAGTGCTTGGCAATGGCTATCTAAGTGATGGCAAGATAAGCTATTATTGTGGCACTAGAAGCGAGAAAGAGGCGGGATATAGCGAATTTGGCGCCATTATGAAAAACCTTGTTCACGTTTTTATAAAAAGCTACGATGATAGCCCTTATTTTTACAGGACAAAAATGGTTGAAAGCACAAATTTAGAGCCTATATTTGACGCTGGCTTTGCAAGAGATGGTGGCACGCTTTACTACAAGGGCGAAAAGCTTGACGCGCAGCCTAACGAGCTAAGATACATCACGGCAGAAAACGGCGCTCATAGCGGATATTACACAGATGGTAAAAGCCTATTTTTAGGCTTTTATAAGCTTGATACAAGCTACACAGATGAGACGCGCCAGATATGTTATGACCCAAAGCACGATATAGAATATCTTTTTGAGCCAAAAAGTGGGGCGGCGTTTGCAAATGAGTGTAAATTTAGCGCTCAAAATATGCCTTATAGCGCCATTTATAGCGTGGATAACGTGCACTCGTTTTGGCCTCTTTTTGCCAGCAAAGATGGAATTTACTTTTGGGATAGCGCGAAAAACGAACAAGCTAAAATTTCAGACTATCAGCTAAAAGGCGAGCTAAAAAGGCTCTATGCTGACGTTTTTGTAGATGAGAGCTCAGCGTATTTCTTGCAGCAAGGCGAAGAGTGGCGGCGCTCAAAGCATGGCAGGCACTTAGAGGCGCAAACAGTCTCTTTATATAAATTTGCTCCAAGCTCATCTTGGCGTGAGATAGGGCTGGTAAAAGATGGCGAATATGGCGCAGTTTATGCAAACGGCGATAAGCTCTATTTTTTTAGCAAGATAAAGCCATTTTACGGCATAAAGCATAGCGTTTATGAGGTGGCAGATCCTAGCGTCATAGAAATTTTAACAAGAGCGTCTAAAGAGCTTAGCGCAAAAGATATCAGCGGTATGATAAAGCGTGGCGAGCTAGTGGAGGCAAGCGGCGAAGAGGTCGCAAGATCGAGGATAGAGTATGACTCGCCAAAGATCATTTTGTATATCACATTTGGCATCGCTTTTGTCGTCATAGTGCTAATAACTCTTGCAAAACCAAAGAGAGATAAAAGCGACTTGAGATAAATTTCAAAGTAGCTATTTTTGGTGGCTAAAGCTTAAAATTTCATAAAAATTTAAAGAGAAAATTTGACCTATTTACTCTTTTTTTGTTATTTTAAAAGGAAGCTGAAATTTACAAAAAGGAGAAAAATGTTTAAATTTCAAAGATCAAAATTTAACAACTCAGTATTTATCCCATCGCTTATTGTCATATTTTTAATAGCGGCATTTGCAGCGATATTTCCAAATTTCTCAAATGAGTTTTTTAAAGGTATGCAAAACTACATCGCGGCCAAATTTGGCTGGTTTTATATCCTAGTCGTTGCCGTCATACTTCTAAGCGTCATCATCCTTGGCTTTAGTAAGCTTGGCGAGATCAAGCTTGGAGCTGACCATGTAAAGCCAGAGCACAAAAATATCTCGTGGTTTTCTATGCTTTTTGCCGCTGGCATGGGCATAGGTCTAGTATTTTTTGGCGTGGCCGAGCCGCTCATGCACTATCTAAACCCACCAGTTGGCGACGCGCAGACTATCGCAGCGCAAAAGCTTGCGTTGAATATCACATTTTTTCACTGGGGCATGGGCGCATGGTCGGTCTATGCTATCGTGGCGTTAATTCTCGCCTTTTTCTCGTATAGGCACGGCTTGCCACTCACGCTTAGATCGGCATTTTATCCGATCATTGGAGATAAAATTTATGGCAAGATAGGTAGTGCCATCGATACATTTGCCGTCGTGGCGACCCTTTTTGGCGTGGCGACATCGCTGGGATACGGCGTACTTCAGGTAAATGCCGGTCTTACGCACGTTTTTGGCCTGCCGACCATGCATATCACGCTTCTAATAGTGCTTTGTTTTGCAGCCACTATCTCAGCGGCAAGCGGCGTGGATAAGGGCATTAAAATCTTATCAAACGCAAATATCGCGCTAGCCATTTGTTTTATGTTTTTGATACTATTTTTGGGCGATACGACGCAGCTTTTAAAGTCGTTTGTGCAAAACAGCGGCGACTACGTCTCTACACTCATTTCAAACACTTTTAACCTCTACGCCTACGAGAGGCAAAACGAGAGCTGGCTTGGCGGCTGGACGCTGCTATACTGGGCTTGGTGGCTATCTTGGTCGCCGTTTGTGGGGCTTTTTATCGCTAAAATTTCAAAAGGCAGAACGATCAGAGAATTTGTGATCGGCGTGCTTCTTGTGCCAACTGGCTTTACCTTTGCTTGGATGAGCTTTTTTGGTAACTCGGCGATCGCTTTGGTGCAAAGTGGCTTTAGTGAGCTAGCGACCACGGTAAATTCTGACTCAGCCTCAGCACTCTTTATGTTTTTAGAAAAATTTAGCTTCTCAGGCGTGCTAAGCGTGATTGCAGTCTTTATGATCGTCATATTTTTCGTAACTTCTGCCGACTCTGCGGCGATCGTTATGAACATGCTTTGCTCAAACGGCAAGGACGATACACCAGTTTGGCAAAAGGTCTTTTGGAGCGTTACAGTGGGTGTCGTGGCGGCATTTTTGATGCTAGCTGGTGGTCTTGGCTCACTTCAGGCACTTACGATCACGACAGCACTGCCATTTTCGGTGGTGCTTTTGGGTGCTATTTATGGGCTATTTAAGGCGCTTCGTGTCGATCTAACCAAAAAAGAGACAAATAACTTTAGCAACATGCCCATTAGTGATCTTTCAAAGCCGTGGCAAGAACGTCTAAGTGCGATCATCACGCTGCCAGGCAAGAAAGATGGCAAGAAATTTTTAAACGAGGTTGCACTAAAAGCTTTTAACGAGCTAAAAGAGGAATTTGCCAAAAACGGCCTTGAAGCAAAGGTCACAAATGGCGAAAATTTTGTAAATTTAAATGTCGGACTTGGCGACGAGATGGACTTTAGATATGGCGTCTATCTCACCAAGAGCCAGAGCCCAGACTACACTAGAGAGCTTGAGGGTGACGATCTTTATTATAGAGCCGAGGTATATCTAAAAGAGGGCGGTCAAGACTACGACGTGCTTGGTTGGAGCGAGGCCACGCTGATAAACGACGTAATCGAGCAATACCGCAAACATATGCAGTTTTTACACGTTGTAAGAGAGTAAATTTGAGTGAAATTTGCCTAGAATTTTAAAATTTCTGGGCAAATTTATAAATTTGACTGAACTTTTTTGCAAATTTTAAACTTTCACTCACCCCTAAGAATTGACTACTAAAATTTGACTTCGCTTACAGCTTAGCTCAAATTTTAGAGCCGAAATTACTCGTTCATGAAATTTTAAAATTTGTATGGCACTTGCATGATGATAAACCGCATGCTGTGCGCCAGCACTATTGCATGCCACCTCTAACGTTGTTGGGGTTAGGGGATTGTTAAGGGGG
>NZ_JAAKZC010000028.1 GCF_015230015.1 Campylobacter concisus
GAGGAAACGCCTTGCTCCATCTCGAACCAAGAAGCTAAGCTCGTCCTGGCTGATGATACTCTCCCTTACTGGGATGTTGGAAAAGTAGGTCGTTGCGGGCTTTGTTGTTAATCTGCTTAATTCTTATATTTAATCAAATTTTATTTTTATTTATGTTACTTGTATATTATTTTTAAATTTTTTTGCATTATTAGGTCTGACAACTTGATGTTGCCTTATTCGCAGGCTCACTCTTAAATGCAGAGGATAAATTTAGCCCTGTCATTGTCATACATGGCGGTACTAGCGGACTTGAGCTTACTAAAGATGAGTTTAAAGTGCGCGAAGAGCCTATGAAAAAGGCGCTTTTAGCAGGCCAAGCTGTGCTTGAAAAGGGTGGTAGCGCCATGGATGCGGTGACGGCAGCCATTATGGTGTTAGAAGACGATCCAAATTTTAATGCTGGCAAAGGCGCGGTATTTACAGCTGATGGCTTTAATGAGCTAGATGCTTCTATTATGGACGGTTCTACTAAAAAAGCAGGCGCAGTCGCAATGGCAAGACATATCAAAAACCCAATCCTTGGTGCAAGAGTCGTCATGGATAAGACTTGGCACACTCTTGTTGCAGGCGATGGAGCTGACAAGTTAGCTAAAGAAAACGGCCTAGAGATGGTTGATCAAAAGTACTTTTTCACGCAGTTTAGATATGACGCACTCCAAAGAGCAAAAGAGAAACAAAAGCTTATGCTTGATAGCGAAAAGACAAAGAAAACCTCACTAAATTTATATGAGCGACCATATCTTGGCACTGTTGGAGCGATAGCACTTGATAAAAATGGCAACCTAGCCGCAGCAACAAGCACTGGCGGCATGACAAATAAAATGACTGGTCGTATAGGAGATAGTCCGATAATTGGCTCTGGAACATATGCAGATAATGACTCGATCGCAGTCTCTTGCACAGGTACAGGCGATATCTACATGCGTGTAAATGCAGCTCACGAGGTCTCAGCCCTCTATAAATACAAAACCCAGAATGTGCAAAAAGCAGCTGAAGAGGCCGTAGCTCAGGTAAAAGCCCTAGGTGGTAGCGGTGGTATCATCTCTATCGATAAATCTGGTAAGACTGGCTTTGCTTGGACTAAAGATAAGCTTGGTATGTATCATGGTGAGGCTAGACTTGGAGCTAAACCAGTCGTTTACTGGCCACTTGGCGAGAAATGATTAGATAGCTAGGCCAGATTCTATCTGGCCTAGTTTTTAAAGGGAGAAAGTTTATTAAAATATATAAATTGCTCCAAGAACGATAAATGCTCTTAAGCAAAAACCGCCGATTAAAACACCATATTCATTGTATACGCAGGATTTGATGCCCTCGCTACATCCGCATACTGCTCCGTCTTTTGTTACACCACATCTTTGTAGCATAAATTTACTGCCACCAATTAGCGGTAGTACAAGACCAAGCACTATAAAGCCTATCCAAAACATCGGAGCTAGAGAGCCTGATACTATTTTGGTTATGCTAGCCATACCTGCTGCTTCGTTTCTAACGCTTGCAAATAGCATTAATAGGGCAAAAATTTCAAGTGCCACTAAAATAGTGTGAAATTTATGCGACTCATGGCTTAAAACGCCACCACCACTTAGCACAGATATAGCGTTTACGCTAAGGCCTGTTGATATGGCTGAGATAGTAAATAATATCGGTAGCCAAATACTTGCCCAAAGTGGGATCGCTTTTACTACATATAAAAGTAGTCCAGTATATCCCATCACGCCAAGTGCTAGCAGTGAGCCAAGAGTGAGCATCATATCGCAAATTTTGCCACCTTTTTTAACTTGTAAAAGCACGAGTACGCTAACTATTATGAAAAATGTTAGAAGATATGTGCCGATACTCATTATAGAAACTGGTCTTGTGTAAAGACCTATGATCTTAGCTGGATTGATCGCTGCGCTTGGTGCTAGGTCAAATAGCAAAAGTGCAGTTCCAACTATGACCGCTATTGGTGCGAGCAAAAATCCAAATTTGTAAAATTTCTCATCAAGCTTGCCCAAAAAGCCTTTGTAGGCTAAGGCCGAACACAAAAACGCCCCAGCACCTAAACCACCTAAAAAGAGATATATGACTATGAGCCATCCCCAAGTTGTTTGTTCCATTATCTATCCTTTAACTCTTAAAAGTTAGAAGAGCTCTTGACTGCTCTATCTCGTTTTCAAGATATAAATTTAAAAAATCAGCAAAGCTCACATAGGCTTCTAAATTTGTAGTCTCCTTACAGCGAGAGCTAAATTTATAAAACCACTCAAACGGATGAGTGCGGATGAAGTCATATTTTTTATGTAAAATTTCATCCATTTTCTCTTTTTCGTCTGCTTGTAAGGCATTGAAACTTAGAAAGTAAAGGTATTGCAGCTCGTATCCGATGAAATCATCTGGAAATTTATCAAACTGCTCTTTACTGAGCTTTAGCCCAGAGCTTTCATAAAAGCTTCGCACCTGCATGGTCTTCTCGCCAAACATCGTTTTATAATCAAAATAAACCGACTCATATGGCTCAGCTTTTGGGTGTCTTGGCCCTACAAATAGCCTATTAAATTCATATCTTAGCTCGTCTAGCAAATTTAGATCATCTTTACACTTATTTAGCCAAAGTATGAAGTCGTGATTTTTAAATTTATCACTAAAATTAAGGCTTAGGCTTATGAGCTCATCTAAATTTTGCTCCCTAAGCTCTACTAAGAAAAATCGCCTTAAAAAGTCTTCAACACTAAGGCTAACGCTAAGCTTTTCTTTGACCTTATCCATCTTTTACTCTTTAGTGTATGAATTCGTTTCGCTTCATTCTTGGATAAAAGCGGATATTTGGCTTAGTAAAGAAGTGTTTAAAGCCTGGCATCTCTTTTTGCATACCAGCACTGTCGCTGACGTTGCTATCAACTAGTTTTAGTACTCCACACGGACAGCCTGCTACGCAAGCTGGCTCTTCGCCACGCTCAAGTTTTTCGGCACAAAGGTTGCACTTTTGAGCCTTGCCGTCTTTGCCTTTTGTGATAGAGCCATAAGGGCAAGCCATCAAGCAGTATCCACAGCCTATGCACTTATCATGAAGTGGCTGTACGACACCATTTTCAAGCTTGATATAAGCTCCAACTGGGCAGACATCCATACAGGCTGGCTCGTCGCAGTGATGGCAAGAGTGAGTTATAAAGATCTCTTTTTCTATGCCATCTTCATGTATCATAAGGCCATCGACATGTCTCCAGTTTATATCTGGATCTTGGTTGTGATAGACTTGACATGAAATTTCACAAGCCTTGCAGCCTATACAAAAGTTATAATCAAATAAAAATCCTTGTTTTCTTTTCATCTTAGACCCCTTTACATCTCTTGTTTAGCTGCTTTTTTTACTTCACAAAAGCTAGCTGTATAAGTTGAGCCATTTCCTAGATCGCTAACGCCATCAGAGCAAAGGATATTTGCTCCAGTTCTTGATTTTGTCACTTTTACCCAGATGTTGTTCCACGCATAGACTATGCCTGGGTTCATTTGATTTGTCTCGACTGCTGTAAAGACGGCTGTACCTTTTTCGTTTGTTGCCTCAACCGTGTCTCCATTTTTAATACCGCGTGCTTCCATATCTTCACGTGTCATAAATAGCTCAGCATTGCCCTTAACGATAACCCTTTTTAAGATATAAGGCATATTGCCCCAGTTGGAGTTGTCTTGGAGCTGAGTACCCGGCGTCATGAAATAAAGCGGATATTTTTTGAGATAGTCTTTCCCAAATTTATTGCTCTTTTCATAGTAGTCCCAGTCAGTTTCAAGGTCTATTACTGGATGATAGCCTGCGTCTTTAAAGGTTTGTGAGTAAAGCTCGCATTTTCCACTCTTTGTACCAAAGACTAGTTTGTCTTTTGGCGCATAAGGGTAGTATGGGAACTGATCTTTCATTGTTTCAGGCGTTCTAAATGGCTTGATCCAGCCGACTGATTTTAGTTTTTCATAGGTGATGTTTTGTTTTTTGGCAAATTCTGTATCCAAAAAGCGTCTGCAAACCGTTTCACTATCCCAGTTAAAGCACTCTTCTGTATAGCCCATCGCTTTTGCAAGAGCGTTGAAGAACTCTAAATTTGTCTTAGCTTCGCCTAGAGGTTTTACGCTTTGAGCGTTGTAGCAGACGTATCCAGAAATTTGGTCGTTTTGGATATCCTCACTCTCCATAAATGTAACAC
This sequence comes from Campylobacter concisus, assembly GCF_015230015.1. Classification (GTDB taxonomy): domain Bacteria; phylum Campylobacterota; class Campylobacteria; order Campylobacterales; family Campylobacteraceae; genus Campylobacter_A; species Campylobacter_A concisus_AF. The sequence goes on from NZ_JAAKZC010000028.1 coordinate 4,221, forward strand.
CAGGTAGAACATAGTCAGCATAGTCACAGGTATCTGTTTCGTAAGGATCAATTACAACCAAAAAGAAGTCATCGTCCATTACACGCTTTTTGATCAAATTTGTATTTGGAGCTGTTACCATTAAATTTGAGTTGTAGTTGATACATGCTCTAATGACAGTGTTTATAGGCTTGTCAAGATATGTTGGATTTTCTTTTTGTATGCCTTTACCAAATTCTATATAGCTTACTTGCTGTCTTTCTATCTTTTTGCCATCTTTATCTTTTGGAGAGAGATCTGGCATACAGTTATCGAAGTTAAAGCAGCCTTTTACATGCACATATGCCCAAAATAGTCCTCCACCAAGTTTTGTAAGGCAGCCCGTAAGTACCGGCAAGAAGGTAACCGCGCGCACTAGCCTTGCGCCGTTAAAGTGTCTTTGGCCGCCATCGCCGTGCATGATAGCTGGTGCTTTTGCGTGAGCGTACTCTCTAGCAAAGACTTTTATCTGATCCACACTTGCTCCGCACATCTCAGATAGTTCGCCATAGGTGTAGAGTGAGCACTCGTGCACTAGATCTTCAAAGCCTGTTGTGTATTTTTCCACAAATTCATGATCATATAGATCTTCTTCTATTAAAAATTTACAGACCGCTAGACAAAATGCAGGGTCACTAGATGGTTTTAGCTGGATAAACATATCTGCTTGGTTTGCTAGAGGAATTCTTATCGTATTTATAACGATGATCTTTCCGCCTCTTTTTTTAACACGGTGAGCAAATCTTATCCAGTGTACGGCCGTATAAGCTTCGTTTGATCCCCAGCTGATATACATATCACTCTCGTCGACCTCAAGTGCATCTTTTGAGAAATCAGTACCTATAACGCTAGGAGTACCCGCGTATCTTGGCCAGTCGCAAGGGTTTCTAACAAGTCTTGTGGCTCCATATTTTTCAAAGAAATTTCCCGGTGCGATAGTTTTTGAGATATGTCCCTCGTTGCCAGAGTAGACAAACTCGGTCAATGCTTCGCCGCCAAATTTCTCTTTTATCTCAGTTAGCTTTGCAGCTATCTCTTTTAAGGCTTGATCCCAGCTTATCTTCTCCCATTTTCCCTCGCCTTTTTTACCGACTCTTTTCATAGGGTGCATGATGCGGTCAGCGTTATATAGATGCATGGCATAGGTGTGACCCTTGACGCAGACTGTGCCTTGTGTTAGCGGGTGTTTTGGATCGCCTTTTATGCTTACCATTTTGCCGTCTTTTATCTCAGCGATCATCGAACAGGCATCACGGCAGTTTCTAGGACAGGTTAGGTAGTGGTACTCTACATTTTCCTCGTTCTTATAGGATTTTGGGTTAAAATCCACCTCAAATTGCTCCATACCAAATAGGCTAGGAGCTGTTCCAGCTGCTGCTAGAGCTGCTCCGGTACCTTTTAGGAAAGAACGTCTTTGCATGTTTTCTCCTTAAATTTGATAGCTATTTCATCTCAAAGATAAAAACTTTATTCTCTTTGCCTTCTCGTGAGAAGATGTAAAATTTATTATCTTTGATCGCTAATGCTCTTGGGTTATTTACCCCACTAAAACTAAAAGCCTCGTCTATCTCTTTAGTGGTCAAATTTAACTTTAAAATAGTTGAGAAATTTTTGCTTAAAAGATAGAGCGCATCAGGCTCCACATCAACACCAGTAATGTAGTAGTTGTTTAAATTTCTACCCTCTTTTAGTTGCAAATTTGCTCCAGCTTTTGGTACAAATTCTTCTAAGATCATCTTGTCATCACCGTCAAATATGGCGACACTCCAGTAGTCTCTAACATCATTTGGCACGCTAGCTGTGTAAAATTTATTCTCACTTTCTAGGTAGTCCCAGCCTAAGACATACTGCTGTTTTGATCTAATGGTAGAAAATCTGCCCTTATTACCAAGGTCGTTTAGCTTCCATGCGTCATATCCAGCTAATAGGTGCCTCCACTGGCTATTTTGCTCGTCTTTGCTAAGGTTGCTAGCTGGCTCATAGAAGACAAAAGTTTTGTTGTAACTTATCATGCCAAGCTCTTTTTTATACCAAGTAGCTCCAACTGTTGCTTCCATTTCCATTATAAAATGGCGGTCGTGTTTGGCGTAGCTAACTGGCTTTAAATTCTCATCCGCGATGTAAAATTCGTTGTCGTTTGAGACAAGAGCAAACTGCTTTTTGCCCTCATCGTAGTCAGCTCCAGTTATTGCATTATCATTTTGCAAATTTAGAGTGATCGTCTCTTTAAGCCCAAGCTCTTTTGTGTTTTGGATAGCTCCATTTTTGCTATCCATATCAAAGTTAAAACCAAAAGCAAGGCTTGCCAATGCGATAAAAAATATTATCTTTTTCATCTTTCTCTCCTTACTTCGCTAGGTCTGGAAGCTCAGGGTTCCAGTCAAATCTAAAATCAAGCGAGCTATCCCAGTGGTCTTTTTCCCAGAACCATTTTGAGGGATCGATACTTATTCTAGGCGGTGTGCTAGATCCTAGATATGGTGGTGGACCAGAAGCTATAAAGGCTTGAACACAGTTTGCAAGGATAACTACGATAAAGACTAAATTTGCAAATTTACCAAGTGGCAAGTAGCTTAAAAAGTCGCCGTATTCGCCATTTGAGCTTTTTTGCATGATAAGGCCTAAGTTTTTGCTAAACAAAAATATAAAAGCTAAAAATATGATCACACAAAAATCAACAACCATAACCCAAAACTGAGTGTGGGCACCTAAAATTTCAAGGCCAAAACCTTGTTTGATGTCAAGATAGCCGCCAAATGTTCCATCTAGGCTGTAGTGGATAAAGCCGTTAAATATGCCCCAGCAAGCCATTAGTAAAAGCGCTGCTAGATAGCCAGGCTTTAGTCCGTACCTGATGATGAAAAGTGCTATTAGGCTAATGGCTATCATCGTGATCCTCTCAGCCCAGCACATTATGCAAGGGTTATCACCTAGTCCAAAGCCAAGCACCAAGCAGGCGATACCAACTGGAAGTGCGACAAGAGCGGTGATAGCTAGTGACATAAGGTTGAAAAAGCCTTGTTCGTTTGCTGGGATTTCATTTTGTTTCGTTTGCATCTTGCCCTCCTAAAAGTTGCCTATTGGCAAGACTACCCATAAATTTACGTAAAATTCTAGTGCAACTAGTATTACGCACCCCAAAGCCAAGCAGGACGTTGCTATTTTCTTCATTTGTGGCTTTATGTATAAGATAAGCCCACTAATCAGAAATAGCGTCAAAATTAGAAATTCCATTTTGAGCTCCTTTTTCGTTAGTTTTTAAACTCTAAACATGTTTATCTGAGAAAAATAATATAACTATAATTATTAAATTTAGTTTAAAATATATATTTTTATAGCTAATTTTTACTTTATATAATAAAAATTCGTAAATAAAAATATATTTATACAAAAATATTTTATATAATTAAGCTATATTTAATTAAATTAATATTAATTTTTACAAAATTATTTTTATTAGTTAGTTTGTAAATTCAAATTAGCTTAAAGAATAGTTATGTAATATTTTTGCAAAGGAAAAAGGGGCGGTAATGGAAAATATATTTTTAGAATCATATGATGTTTTTAAGGTATGTAAATCCCCAAGCAAATTAAAAATTTATGATGAATTTTTGCAAAATAACAAAAGGTACTCTATAACACGTTGCTACTACGTCATCGTGGTGGATAATACATTTTTAACCTACTCACATCTCATGGTCTATGAGCAGCTACTCTATCTTTTGTACTCACAAAATAAACTAAAAAATGGCAACTTTTCACTTACCCTTAAAAAAGCAGAGCTTGCTAAGAAATTTAAAACAGATATCACAAAAAGTGCCACCGATACGATAAAGTGCTTTTATGAGATGCAGGACGTGAAAATTTCGATCTTTGTTAAAGACAAGATCGAAAAGCAGATGAATATAATCGAATTTATAGATGCAGAGCAAACCGACAAATATGGCGAGCTACAAGATGAGATAAATGTTAGGCTAAATCCCGAATTTGTCAAGCTTTACCGATGTATATACCTTGATAAGATCGAGTATTTAAACAGCTTTGACATAGAGCAAGGCAGCTTCATAAGATACTTCATGCAGCACGAGCTAGATGGTGGCGTAAGAAGCTCAGCTATCATCGATAAAATGGGCGTTTTAAACTATTTGCCTTTTGCTTATAAAAAGCGTTTCGAGCAAGAGGTGGCAAATGTTAGCTTTTATTATAAAAATGAAAAATACGAGATAAAAGATGGCTTTGTGGTCGTCACAAACCACGAAAATAGAATGATGGATAATCAAAATGCCTCTATTGAGCTTTTTGGCCTTATCTACGAGCAGATCACTAAAAACTGCACCAAAAACATCGTACTAAATGATGCAAACTTACAAAATTATTATGCTAGATTTGGTAAATTTGAGACAAATCAAACTATCTTTAAAATTTTTAGCAACATGGAGCTCATGCTAAATCACTCAATGCAAAAGGAAAATACCAAAATTTCTTTCTTCTCTCACTTTTTTGAAAGCATAGTCTGTAAAAGGGATACGGAGTTTGAAATTTTGATCGAACTAAATCAAAAAGGCTTTGAGTATATCATCTCGCGAAGTGCAAATTTAGACTTTTATAACGTGGAGTCGGCTGACTACGGACTTACGTCATATCCAGCTAGCTCTTGTGCGGTGGGCGGGAATTTCTAAATTTAGTTGATTTTGGCTTTTAGCTTGGCGATCATATCATCAAGCTTGCCGCTATCTTGAGCGTTTTTTAGGCATTCGTTTATCTCGGTCATCTTTTTGGTAAATTCGCTTTTTATAATGCCAGCTACAAATTCCTCGCTGCTAGTCTCGTCTAAGATAGGATACATATCTCGCCAGATATCTTTGATCCACCAGCCGCATTTTGATATGCAAGGAAACTCTTTAAGCTCGCCAAGCTTTAGGCTCATCATAACCTCATCAGAGCATTTGATATCGTCTGTGACAAAGTCTTTATGTGCGCTATCAAAGCTCGTAAACATGCGGTAGCCAAGGCTTGATACGTTGTTTTCAGAGCAAATTCTAAACTGAAAAACATTATCTTCATAGTCTAAATTTGATATGCAAATTTGATGTTTTTGGGTGAAATTTGGAAACGAGTTAAACCTTTTATCATCTATGTCAAGCTGCCATTTTGAGCCACTATCGCCAGTTAAAAACTCTTTAAAGCTTAGTTGTACAAATTCTTTATAGCTTGTTTCCTCGGCTGTAAAAAAGTCATAATTGCTACTGTTTTTTTCTTTAAAGTCTTTAAATTTCATTTCATTTCCGATCAAAAAAGTGTAACTATTTTACTACTTCTTAGGATAAAAGTTATTAAATTTTACGAAATTTATAAGATTTTTTATTCACGAGTCATTTTGTTTTTAAAATTTGAGTTGTGTAGCAAATGTTTTTTCAAAAACAAATCAAATTTCATC
>NZ_JAAKZC010000029.1 GCF_015230015.1 Campylobacter concisus
CATCTCACCTTCTCTATATTTTCATTTTATTCAATTCTAGCTAAAATCAAATATAAATAAGTTTTACTAAGGAAGAAAAAAATGATCAATAAATACAATATATATAATATACTACTAGCTATACTACTATTTTCCCTGCCAATAAGTGAAGCTATAAAACAAATGGCTCTATGGTTTTTTATAGTGACTGGTATTTTTATACTTGTAAAAGATAAGACACGAATTAAATTTGATCTTTTAAACATATCTTTTATCTTATTTTTGGTTTTTACTGCGTTAAGTTGTATAGTAAATCAAACATCCATTAAAGTATTATTTGATCCGCTTAGATGTGTGTTATTTTTTATAGTTTTAAGGAATTTAGGGGTCAGATATATAAATATAAAATTAAATATCTATGCATTATTTGCTGGATTCTTAACTGCCTTTGTTTTAGCTTGCGTAACAAAATTCACTTCAAATGACCCATTTGCACCTCTTGAACTAAAATCAATCGGCCACGTAAATCACAGTGCCATTTTTATGTTACTAGTGCTTTTAGTAAGTCTTTCTTTTGTTGGTAGTAAGGATAAATTTTTTAAAAGTTCATGCTTTATTATAGCTATTATCTCTACTTGTGGAATTCTTATCGCTGGTTCTCGTGCTACTATGTATTTACTTCCAGTTGTAATATTTTCAACACTCATATATTTAACAATTAAAAAACATATAAATATAAAATTTACACTATCAATAATCTCTATCTTTGTATTAGCTATCATTACTGTAGCGTTTGTAATGCAAAACGATGCTAGATTTGTCTATAAAATATCACAAGGTATTTCAAGTAATGAGACAAGATGGCCCATTTTTTACTCAGCATTTTATACATGGCTAGAACATCCATTTTTTGGCATAGGTTTAGGGAATTTTAAAGATATAGATATAACCACCTTTTTCCCAGGAAATTCTGAGGTTAGAGTTAGTCATGCACACAATACATTTTTAACATTTTTAACAGAAAAAGGCATCTTTGCACTACTTGCATATTTGGTATTTCAACTATCTCTTTTTATAAATTTTATAAAAAACATCAAGACATCAAACATTGTTTTTTGTGGATTATTGATACTATTATTCAATAATGTTATATCCCTATTTAACACGACATTTCACCATGAAAACGCACTGCTTATGTTATTTATCTGGGTGCTGGCTTTAGGAGTTATAGATGAAAAAAATAGTATTTTTAAGAACTAATCCAAACGCAGTTGGAGGTGCTGAAAGATACTTAAGAAGGCTTGTTAAAGCCCTAAACGAGCTTGGTATCCAAACAGAAATTCGCTCCTATCTTGGCGATGCCAGCGTCTCATCTTGGAAAAAAGCTCTAAATTTCAACCGCCAAGTAAGACGCCAAAAAAGAGATGATGAGTTTTACTTTAGCCTAGAGCGAGTAAGCTGTGCTGACATCTACAGGGCAGGAGACGGCGTGCACAAGGTTTATAGGGCAACAAAGAACTTTTGGTGGCTAAACCCTCTAAATTTCGTCTATCCATATTTAGAGAAAAAGTGCTTTAAAAACTCCCAAAAGATCATCACAAACTCAAATTTCATCAAAGAGCAGATTATCACAACTTATGACATCGATCCCAAAAAGATCACGACCATTTATAACGGCGTAAATTTACCCCAAAGGGTGCAAAAAGCCGAGGCGAAACTAGCTCTTTGTGAGGAATTTGGACTTAAATTTGAGCTTTCTACCCTACTTTTTGTGGGAAATGGCTTTAAAAGAAAAGGGTTAAAAGAGTTTTTGTTCCTTGCCTCAAAGCTAAAAACGCCCGTAAATACGCTCATTGTTGGCAAAGATAAAAACATCTCAAGCTACAAACGCCTAGCTAAAAAACTCGGGCTAAACGCCTATTTTGTCGGCGAGCAAAAAAGCACGGCGAAATTTTACGAGGCGAGCGATATTTTCATCTTTCCAACACACTATGAGCCATTTTCAAATGTCGTGCTAGAGGCACTTAGCTTTAAAAACGTGGTCTTTACGACGGCTCAAAATGGAGCTGGCGAGATATTAGAAGACAAATTTGTGCTTCAAAGCCCAAATGATGAGAGTGCACTGGAGTTTATAGATGAAATTCTCACAAATCACGAGCTTTTAGCGAGCCTGCAAGAGAAGGCTTACGAGCTTTCGCTAAATTTTAGCATCGAGAAAAACGCCGAACTCACTCTTAAAGTTATACAAAGTCTTTTAAAATGAGAGTTTTTATCGAGCTTCCAACATGGCTAGGCGATAGCGTGATGGCAAGCGCTGCAATCGAAAATTTGGTGCAAAATAAGAAAAATTTACAAATCGTTTTTTTTGGCTCATTTGTAGCTTGTGAGCTTTACAAAAGTCATCCAAACTGCGAAAAAGTGGTCGTTGATGAGAGCAAAAAAGCTAAATTTAGATTTTTATCCCTTGCTAAAAGTGCAAAAAGTCTTGGCAAATTTGATCTAGCGCTTAGCTTTAGAAGCTCGTTTGCTAGTAAATTCTTGCTATTTTTTATAAACGCTAGGCAAAAGGCTGTTTTTAAAAGGAGTAAAACCGTCCTTCATCAGGTGCTAAAATATGCAAATTTTGTAAAAAATGCCCTAGGCCTAAGCGAAATTTCTACTCAGCTAAAGCTACATTTTACACCTCAAATTTCAGCCAAAAAAACGCTAGCTCTAAATCCGGGCGCGAGCTATGGAAGTGCGAAAAGATGGTATCCAGAGTATTTTGCACAGGTGGCTTTAAATTACAAAGATGAGTTTGAGATCGTCATCTTTGGTGGCAAAGTCGAGCAAGAAATTTGCGAAAAAATTGAGCAAATTTTAAAAGAAAACGGCGTAGCTTGCCAAAATTTAGCTGGCAAAACAAGCGTCAAAGAGCTTTGTGAGCGCATAGCTGGGCTTAGTAAAAATGGCATTTTCGTCACAAACGATAGTGGCCCTATGCACGTAGCTGCCGCATTTCATGTGCCAACGATCGCTCTTTTTGGACCGACAAAATTTAGCGAAACCTCGCCTTGGGGCAACGAATTTGCAAAGATAGTGCATCTAAATTTAGCTTGCATGCCCTGTATGAAGCGAGTTTGCCCGCTGAAAACGCATGCTTGCATGAAAGAACTCAAGTCACAAATGGTAATAGATGAGATAAATTTACTAAGAAAAGAGCTAGATTATTAAGCTAAGCGCCTAATAACCCAGCCAAAATATAAGCTTAAAGCTTCGAAGAGATATCTGTTAGCCTATTAAGATCATCAAATTTAAAGCTAAGTTTATCTTTAAACTTAGCTACTATCTCATCTTTGTTTTCGCTAAATTTTATCTCACAACCCAGCAAAAGCCCTTTTATAAAAAGCTTGTGATCCAGTTCATAGGCGCTTATACACTCATTTACTACGCTTACTAACTCATTTGCTAAAACTGGCTCTTTAAAGATAGCCTCCGCCCTAAATGCCACATACGCAGCGCCTCCGTCGTAATCAATCCTATAATAGCTTAGCTCCTCGCCAAGCGCCACGCAAGCAACCAAGCTAATCGTGTGACCATTGATCTCTTCATCTAGCTCAAACTGCGCCGTGCTAAACGCTTCAAGCCCAAATTTCTCGCCAAACTCACGCGCCCTATTTGCAAGACCAAGCAAGCGCTCATCAAAGCCATTTACATTTTCATAGCCCCAAAGCCAAGTGTTTGACGAAAAGCTCTCAGAGCCGATAAACTGCATATCAAACTCTTTTTCATCAAAGTAAATTTTGCCACTTTCAAAGTCAGCCTGCCATTTGCTAGCCTCAACCACTTGCTTAAATAATCTCTTTTGAAGCAGCATCGCTCTACCAAGGCAAGCGCTAAAAAGCTCACTCCAGCTAGACTTATCCACACCAAGCTCATCTAAAAAATGGCCCTTTTTTCTAAAAGCATCAAACATTTCTCGTCCTTAAATTTACGCTGAAGCAGCGAGCTTTTCTATCTCTTCGCCTACATCATCACTTACGATAAACTCAGTCTTATAGATGAAAATTTCGCCAGTTGCTTCATTTTTTATCTTCAAAATTAGCCGTTTTTGATTATTTGGAGCATTTTTGCTAAAAACTAGCGAGTAAATTTGCTCCAGCTTTTGCCTGCTAAGCTCGCTAAGGCTTAAAAGCACCTCTAGCTCGGCATACTCTCTTACTTTTTGAGGGGCGCTCGCCTCTTCGTTTTTGCTAAATTTAGAGTTTTGCTTTAGCTTTCTTGTCTTAAAGTCTAAATTTTGCGCATCTTCTAGGCTATAAACCTCATTTAAATTTGTCCTTACAAACTGATCGTCGCGCGAGATATTTATCCTAAAAGCATAAGGCAGATCGCGCTTTGCCTCGTCTTTTACTATATCTTCGATGTTGCTAAGCTCTCTTTCAAAGACGGCGATCTCGATGTTGCCGTGAAAGTCCAGCACATTTATAGTGCCCATTTTTTTGCCACTTTTTGTGATCCTCGTGCTAAAGTCCTCGATCTTGCCAACTACCAAAATTTCAGCACTTTGTGGCAAGGTCTCAAACTCCGAGCTTAGCGTGTATTTGATCTTATTTATCTCGTCTTTATAATCATCAAGCGGATGTCCTGAGAGGTAGATACCAACGCTCTCTTGCTCAAATTTCAAGATCTGCTTGATGTCAAATTCATCATCTATAGTGACGAAATTTATCTTCACATCATTCATGCTATCGTCTTCGCCAAAGAGGCTCTCAGCCGCATTTTTACGTATCTGGGCTGCATTTTTGCAAGCTTCTACGATATTTTCTACATTTTGTAAAAGCATCTTGCGACTAAAGCCAAACTCATCGAAGCAGCCAGCTTTTATAAGGCTTTCAAAGACCTTTTTATTGACCTTAAATGGATCGATCCTTGAGACGAAGTCGTCCATGCTCTTAAACTCGCCCTTTGCGTCACGCTCAGCGATGATGTTCTCAATTGCTGCTCCGCCAACGCCCTTAATAGCTCCAAGCCCAAATATAATGCCATCGTGATCACCATTTTTAACTACGCTAAATTCTTTGGTTGATTTGTTTATAGATGGTGGCAAAGTATCGATGTTTATGCGTTTTATCTCATCGATGTAGCGAACGATCTTATCGACGTTGCTCTCCTCGCTTGTTAGAAGTGCCGCCATAAATTCAGCCGGATAGTAAGCCTTCAGATAAGCCGTCTGAAACGTGACATAAGCGTATGCTGCGGAGTGAGACTTATTAAAGCCATATCCTGCAAATTTGACGATCAGCTCGAAAAGATCATCCGCTTTTTGACCATTTAGTCCCTTTGCTTCAGCACCTTTTACAAACTCGCCCTTTAGCCTGTCCATCTCCTCTTTGATCTTTTTACCCATCGCACGGCGCACAAGGTCCGCCCCGCCTAAGCTAAAGCCGCCTATGGCCTGCACGATCTGCATGACTTGCTCTTGATAGACGATGACGCCGTATGTTGGCGCGAGGATCGGCTCAAGCTCCTTAAATGCGTATGTTATCTCCGCCTCACCATGTTTTCTTTTGACGAAGTCATCAAGCATGCCACTCTCCATCGGTCCTGGGCGGTAGAGTGCTAGCATCGCGACGATATCCTCAAAGCAGTCTGGGCGCAGGCTAGTTCCTAGCTTTCTCATGCCCTCGCCCTCTATCTGAAAGATGCCGATGGCTTGGCCACTTTGTATCATTTTATAAACACCAGAGTCGTTTTTATCGACCTGCTCCCAGATGATGTCCTTGCCAGTGCGCTGTTTAACGAGCTTTATCGCGTTGTCGATAACGGTTAGTGTTTTTAGCCCAAGAAAGTCAAATTTTATTAAATCAACGTCTTCAAGGTATTTGAGGCTATACTGAGTGACAAAGCGATCTTCTGGGCTGTTTGGTTGGCGAAATAGCGGGGTTTTGTTCCAAAGCTCTTCGTTTGAGATGACGACGCCCGCTGCGTGCTGACCGGCGTTTCTGTTTAGCCCCTCAAGATCAAGGGCAAATTTCCAAATTTTAGCCGCCTTTGGGTTTTGGCTTATTAGCTCAGCTATCTTTGGCTCTTTATCATATGCATCTTTTAGCGTTATGTTTAGCTCATCAGGGATAAGTTTAGCCATCGCATCAGCCTCCGCATAAGGCATGTCGCAGACTCTAGCGACATCTCTAATGACACCTTTTGCGAGCAATTTACCAAATGTAATGACGCCAGCAACGTTAAATTTGCCGTATTTTTGCGTGACGTAGTCGATGATCTCGCCACGTCTGCTTTGGCAAAAATCCACGTCGATATCTGGCATGCTAACGCGCTCTGGATTTAGAAATCTCTCAAAAAGCAGGTTGTATGGGATAGGATCAAGGTCGGTGATCTTTAGCGAGTAAGCGACCAAGCTACCAGCTGCGGAGCCACGTCCTGGGCCAACTGGCACACCTCTGCGCTTGGCTTCGTTAATGAAGTCCCAAACGATCATCATATATCCTGGGAAATTCATCTTGTTGATGATGCCGATCTCTATCTCAAGGCGCTTTCTATACTCTTCGTGTAAATTTTCAGGGACAAATTTTAGCCTCTCTTCAAGGCCTTTTCTGCACTCATACTCGAAAAATACAGCGTCATTTTTGAAGCTATATCTGTTTTCTGGCTCTGGGAGGGTTAAATTTCTCTCCTTAGCGCACTCAAGAGTAAATTTAAAATTTGGCGGAGTTGGGTTGCCAAGCTTGATCTCAAGATTGCACTTATCCACGATCTCCTGTGTGTTTTCTATCACTTCAGGGATGTCTAAGAAAAGCTCATTCATCTGCTCTTTGCTTTTAACAAAAAACTCATGAACGCTGTGGCGAAGGCGATTTGGATCATCTAATGTTTTGTTCATCGCGATGCACATAAAAACCTCGTGCGCAGCGGCACGCTCTTTAAAAGTGTAGTGGGTGTCGTTTGTGGCGATCACCTTGATGCCAGTCTCTTTTGCGATACGCAAGATATCATCGTCTATGCGCCTTTGATCGCCGATACCATGACGCATTATCTCAAGGTAAAAGTCGTCTCCAAAAATTTCTTTATACTCAAGCGCGACCTCTTTTGCCCTCTCGTAGCCTTTAGCGCCAAATTTGACATTACGGTCGCTTAAATTTAGATGCCAGCTCACTTCGCCCTGCAAGCAAGCAGAGCTGCAAACTAGCCCCTCGCTGTGCTCTTTTAAGATTTTTTTATTGATACGAGGGTAGTAGTAAAAGCCCTCTATGTAGCTCATGGAGCTAAGATACATCAAATTTTTATAGCCAGTCTCGTTTTTGGCGATTAGTATGAGGTGAAAGCGCTGTTTAGTGCTCTTATCATCGAGCTGCTCGCCGTTATGCACGTAAGCTTCTATGCCAATTAGCGGTTTTATCCCCTCTTTTTTCATCTTTTTGTAAAAATCAATCGCGCCAAACATGTTGCCGTGATCCGTGATCGCTGCTGCCGTGTCGCCTCTGTCATGGAGCATATGAGCTAGCTCTTCTATCTTGTTAGCTCCGTCTAGCAGGGAGTATTCGGTGTGTAAATGTAGGTGTGTAAAGTCAGAATTTTCACTCATTTTTTATCCTTTTTAATGAGTGGATTTTACAAAATTTTGGCTAATAAGGTGCTTGATGAAATCTTAATAGGAGCTTTAAAATTTAGAGTTTTTGCAGTTTGTTCCCAAGTAAGTTGCACGGTCGTGCCACCGTTCTACACAATTTAGCATCTAGCAAATTTTAAAATTAGAGCTGGCATATCACGCTTCTAAATTTAGTAGTCCGCTAAGGCAAGTGAGTGAAGTTTTGAATTTGCTCAAAATATATAAATTTACAAAAGAACTCTGACAAATTTTAAAATTTCATGAACGAGTAATTTCGGCTCTGATTTTAGTGGCAAGCTTTGCGAGACCTAAAATCAGTAGTCAATTCTTGCGAGTGAATGAGATTTTAAAATTTGCTTTGAGATATAAATTTATCAAAAGGGAGACAAGGGGACTCGAGTTACGAGGCCGTCCCCTTATCCCCCTTTTTAAATCCCCCAATCCCCTCGCACGTTAGAAGTGGCA
>NZ_JAAKZC010000030.1 GCF_015230015.1 Campylobacter concisus
ATTTTAAGTGTAAAGTCAGATGTTATAGCATTTAAATTTGCACCCAGTCTATCAATAGGGTTTGCAACTAGCTTTTTAAGCAAGAAGATAGATACTATGATAAGAAGCAAGGTAACTATAATGCTTGGCTATGATGAAGTTTTTACTAACTACTTTTAGAGGTGTTAAAAAGTCATCAGTAACAGCTGAGCCAAGCACGATCCAGTTTAGCTTATCAAATGGCTCGTAAGCAACTATTCGTTCAACACCACCAATTATAATGGACTCAACACCTTTTCCTTTTTTAACGATATTATCCATAGTAGTTTTTAGCTCGCCACTTAGCTCTTTATCTGTCTGAGTTGGATGTAAGTCAAATTTTCCAGTTTTAGTATTGTAAAGAGAAAAATATCCATGCTTACCAAGTTTCATCTCAGAAAAAGTCTTTTTCATATTGTTTAATCCTTCGGTAGGATCATAACCGACATATAAAATTCCTATTACCTCGTTATTTTCAATAATAGGATCATAAATGCTCATATAGTTGCGTCCAAATAAATTTACAACACCTATATACCTCTCTTTATTCATGATATTTTTATAGGCTTGACCGTTTTTGTCAAGCATTGTACCAACAGCCCTACTACCATCAGCCTTCGTCACTGATGTGCTAACTCTTAAAAAATTATCACCCGATTTTGCAAAAATGGTTGAAATTCCGCCTTTTGTAGCGTTATTAAATTTATCTAGAATATCGTAGTTATTGTTTAAAATACCATTTTGAGATATTAGTTCTATAACTTCGTATTTACCAGTCTTGCTCATCTGGTGATTAGTTGAAATTTTTCCAATCATCTCTTTGAAAACACTCATTATTAGCTCTGCACTACTTACATTATCTTTTTCGAATAATTTAACCGTATTCATAGCAAGCTCTACATTTTGCTCTACCGTAGTAAGCACACCATCTTTTATCTCACGCTCTAAAACATGTGACGTGTAGAAAACAAAGCAAGCCATACAGACCGCTAAAACTACAGCAATCGTTGCTGAAACTTTTACTAAAATACTACGTAAATTCATATCATTCCTCCATGCTATTAATTTTGTTTTGATTATACTCATACTTTAAATAAAAAATAGTAGGAAACACATATTTAATAATATTTTTTAAATTTACAGTAATTTTATATTTATAATTATTACTTTTATAACACAAATTTGAAAAAAATAAAGTTAATAAACTTGATAGTAATGCTATCAAGGTTAAGTATATTTTTATCACTTTGTGTTATAATCTGCCAAAAATTTTTAAAAAAGGAAAAGAAAATGGCAGATAAATTTGAATTTCAAACCGAGGTCAATGACCTTTTAAATTTGATGATCCACTCTCTTTACTCAAACAAAGAGATATTTTTAAGAGAGCTCATATCAAACTCAAACGACGCACTTGACAAGCTAAACTACCTATGTTTGACCGATGAAAAGTATAAAAGTTTAAGCTACACCCCAAAGATCGACATCAAAGTAGATGAAAAGGCTAAAATTTTAACTATCAGCGACAATGGCATCGGCATGGATAAAGATGAGCTTATAGCAAATTTAGGCACCATTGCAAGAAGCGGCACAAAGGGTTTTATGCAAAGCTTAAGCGGCGATGCCAAAAAAGATAGCTCGCTTATCGGTCAGTTTGGCGTGGGCTTTTACTCGGCATTTATGGTGGCAAGCAAGATCGAAGTCATAAGCAAACGAGCATTAAGCGAGAAGGCCTACAAATGGACATCTGACGCAAAAAGCTACGAGATCGAAGATGCTAAAAAAGATGGCTTTGGTACGGATATAATCCTGCATTTAAACAACGATGAGTTTGCAAATTCTTGGCGCATAGAGGAGATAGTCAAAAAGTACTCAAACCACATCCCTTATCCTATATTTATGGATAAAGAGAGCTACGTCGCACCAAAAGAAGGCGAAAAAGAAGGCACATACGAGAGCAAAAATGAGCAGATAAACAAGGCAAATGCGCTTTGGAGACTAAGCAAATCAAGCCTTAAAGAGCAAGACTACAACGACTTTTATAAGCAAATTTCACACGACAGCAGCGACCCGCTACTTTATATCCACACAAAGGCCGAGGGCAAGATCGAGTACTCGACGCTATTTTATGTGCCAAGCACAGAGCCGTTTGACCTCTTTAGGGTTGATTATCAAAGTGGCGTGAAGCTCTATGTAAAGAGGGTTTTTATAACTGACGATGCAAAAGAGCTTTTGCCGCCGTATTTAAGATTTATCAAAGGCGTGATCGATGTTGAGGATCTGCCGCTAAACGTTAGCCGTGAAATTTTACAAGAAAATGCGATCATGCGAACTGTTAAAGAGCAAAGCGTGAAGAAAATTTTAAGCGAACTTGCAAAAGTAAAAGATAATGACCGCGAAAAATACATAAAATTTTACAAACTATTTGGCAAGGTTTTAAAAGAGGGACTTTATGGCTTTAACGCTGAAAAAGAGCAAATTTTAGATCTTTGCCTATTTAAAAGCTCAAAAAGAGACGGACTTATCAGCCTAAAAGAGTACAAAGAGGCGATGACAGAGGATCAAAAGTCGATCTACTACATCAGTGGCAACAACGAAAATATGCTAAGAAATTCGCCGCTTCTTGAGAGCTTTAAGAAAAATGACATCGAAGTGTTAATAATGGATGAAGAGATCGACACGATCGTCATGCCAATGGTAAATGAATTTGACAAAACACCTCTAAAATCAGTCTCACACGCTGATATAAATGACGAGATCAAAAGCGATGAGAAGGTTGATGAGAGCAAGGTTGCAAACACTCTTGTTAAGATGAAAGAGATTTTAAAAGACGAGGTTAAGGACGTAAGACTTAGTTCAAGACTATCAAGCTCGGCAGCGGTGCTAATTTACGACAAAAACGACCCTGATTACGCTATGCAAGAGATGTTAAAACAGATGGGACAAGGCGCAAATGCTCCAAAAGTTAAGCCGATCTTAGAGATCAATGCTGATCATGAAATTTTTGCCAAACTTGAGAAAAATGAGGCGATGATTTATGACATAGCGCCTTTGCTCCTTGATATGGCAAGGCTAAATGAGGGCATGAGCCTAGAAAATCCAGCTAAATTTTCAGAACTTCTAACAAAAGTGATGATAAAAGCTATATAAAATTCATAAGCCCAAAGAAATTTGGGCTTTATTCTACTTCTACAAATTTTAAAATTTCATATATTTATTTATTGTCTTTGTTGCAGTAAAAATTTTCATTGTGTAAGTCAAATCTCCCACGCCAAAAGACGTGGGATAAAATTTACGCTATCTTGCTAGCGTCGATGATGTTTAGATCAAGACCTAGTTCTTCAACAGATAGACCAAGTGCGAGACCTACAAGCTGAGAGAGGTGGATGATAGGTTTTCTAACATCTGAGTGGTTCTCATCTTGATATCTCTCTTGATAGATGTCAAGTTGCATTTGGCAAAGTGGGCACGGAGTTACAACTACGTCTGCGCCATTTTGATCAGCGTTATTTACGATCTGGCTTGACATTTTTCTTACTGATTTTCCAGCTGGATAGCTAGCGTGGAAGCCGCAGCAGTCAAGTCTTTTCTCAAATGGCACGATAGTGGCACCAAGTGCGCTTACTACAGTTTCAAAGCTTTTAGGATTGACTGAACTTTCTTTGTTATGCAGATCTTTTTCAGGTCTTAGGCTGTGACAACCGTAAAATAGCGCTACTTTTAGGCCACTAAGTGGCTTAACAACCTTTGCTTTTAGCGTATCGACATTTTGATAAAGCTCCCAAAGAAGGCTTGTGATCTCGGTTGAACCGTTATATTTCATATTACCTTCAGCCAAAAAGGTATTTATACGATCTTTTGCACCCTTATCAAGCGTGCTTTTTGCTATTGTTAGAGTTAGCATACAGGTTGAGCATGTCGTAAGCATTGGCATATTCATCTGCTCTGCAAGCGCTATATTTCTAGCATTTGCCACAAGTGCAGCCATAGGATCGACGTCTTGTGCTTGTTGAGCACCACAGCAGCTCCAGCCCTTTATCTCGTGAAGCTTCCAGCCAAGTACTGGAGCGATAGCTTCAAGCGACATCTTAGCCTCTTTAGCTGCCTGAGAGAGTACGCATCCTGGGAAAAAAGCGAATTCATTTTGCATAGTTACTCCTTACTAGCAGCTTTGCGAGCCGCATTTATCATTTTTACTAGATCATCATGTCCTTCAATATCCTCTTCACCAAAAATATGAAGCGGATTCATCTTGCCTGCGAGCATTAAATTTGCTGCGATATCCATTTTGCCAATATTTTTGATAACGCCTTCTGAACGAAGTGCAAGTCTAACCTCATTTAGTCTGCCTGAGCCATCAACTAGATCAGTTAAAAACGCCTCAGCGTGATCTGGCCCCATGCCCTCATTAAAGCCTTTTTGTATAGCCATGATACGAAGATCAGTTATGTCGCTGCATGCACTTATGCCTTTTGGACAGCGGTCAGCACACTCTTGGCACTTTACACACATCCAAAGGCCGTTATCGATAGCTGGTTTTAGGTGTGGCATAGGATCTTTGCTACGTGAGTCAAAAGCGGCTCTATAAGCATGAACAAATACAAACGGTTGCATATAGTCACTCGCATCTGCTTCAAGCTTATTACACTCGCTAGCACACGCACCACAAAGTATGCAGTCCCACTCAAGCGCTACTTTGTCATACTCTTTTTGGCTTTGCTTACAGCCTTTTGCAGCGCTAAATTCTGGCTTAGCAGTGATGCTAGGCCTAATCTTGCGTAAATTTTCTATACTTGGCTCCCAATCCACCATAAGGTCTGAGATAACCTTAAAATTTCCAAGTGGTGAAATTCTAATAGTATCTGGGTTGCCATACTCAGCCAAAAGCTCGTTCATCTTTGTATCGCAAGCTAGATATGAGTGACCATTTACTCTAACAGCGCACGCACCGCATATCGCTGAGCGGCAAGATGCCGTGAAATTTAGCGTCGCATCTTTTTTTTGTTTGATATCAAAAAGCACTGTTAAAAGAGTTTTGCCTTTGACCTCTTCATTTGTTAGCTCATAAGTTGATTCATATTTTTTAGTTCCGTCAAAACGGTCGATAATAATTTTCATCCTAGCTCCTTACTCTGGCTTCTTGCCGTCAAGTGAAAATATGCTTGTCACAACATCTTTGTAGCCAAGCTCCAACTTGCCGTCTTTTAGTGTGACTATGCTGTGTTTTAAGAAATTTACATCATCTCTTTTTGGATAGTCCTCTCTTGTGTGAGCGCCACGGCTCTCAAGACGATTTTGCGCTGCAAGACATGCTGCACGAGATAGAAGTATAAGGTTGCCAAGCTCGACGTAGTCGGTAAAGGCGGTATTCATTACTGGATTTTGATTTGGCACTTTGAGGGTGTTATATTTTGCTTGGATGGCTTCTAGGTTTTTAGAGAGTTGATCAAGTTTTGCACCAGTTCTAAAGATACCCATTAGATCCCAGTTGTTTTTACCAAGCTCTTCACGAAGTGCGTACATATCATTTACGCCACCCTCACCTGTTGCTATGGCTTTAAATTTATCTTGCCACATTTTTGCTAGCTCAGAAGTCTTTTTGCCGCTTGCAAATTTTGCATTTTGAGCGTAAGCACCAGCACCTTTGCCAGCTAGATCGCCAGTTACAACTGCGTCAGTTAAGCTGTTACCACCAAGGCGGTTTGCACCGTGGATAGATACACATGAAGCCTCACCGCCTACGTAAATTCCAGGGATTTTTGTGCTCATATCATCAAATTTAGCTACCTCTATGCCACCCATTGAGTAGTGAGCTGTTGGGCGGATAGGCACTGGTTGCTCGATAAGGTCGATGTCTTGGAAAAGCATAGCTGTGTGGCGAATTTTTGGAAGCTTTTTCATGATAGTATCTTTGCCAAGGTGACGAACATCGCAAAGCACATAAGCACTCATACCCTCGCCAAAGCCTCTACCCTCGCGAATTTCTGTCTCGATCGCACGAGCGACGACGTCACGAGGAGCTAGCTCCATCTTTTCGTGATAGTTTTTCATAAAGCGCTCGCCCTTGTTATTTAGCAAGTAACCACCCTCGCCACGAGCAGCTTCTGTGATAAGTGTGCCGCCATTTTGAACGCCAGTTGGGTGAAACTGAAGCATCTCAGGGTCTTCAAAACCAAGACCTACTTTAAGCGCAGCAGCTATGCCATCGCCTGTTGCTATAAATGGAACTGATGTGCGGTTATAGAAAATTCTAGTGTATCCGCCAGTTGCGATGACTAGAGATTTGCAAAGAACTGGGTAAATTTGACCATTTTGGATGTTGCGAAGAACGACGCCCTCTACTTTACCGTCCTCAAGACCGATCTCAAGTAGCTCGTGATCCATTAGAAATTTAACGCCAGCTGTGATAGCGTCGTCAAGACAGGCGTGCATCAAAACGTGGCCGGTCTTATCAGCTGCGTAGTTACAGCGTTTTTTGCTAGCGCCACCCATGAAACGAAACGCCACGTCGCCGTTATCTTTACGAGAAAAGAGCATGCCGTTGTAGTCTAGCTCGTGGATGACTGCGCCTGCTGCCTCGCAAAATTTCACAACTGCATCTTGATCAGCAAGATAAGCTGCACCTTTTACGGTGTCATAGGCGTGAAGCTTGAAGCTGTCGCCGTTACTAAAGTCAGTAACGCCGTTTATACCACCCTCTGCCATACAGGTCGCGTTACGTGATGGCATCATCTTTGTTGCGACAACGACGGTTGAGTTTGGATATTGCTTGCGAACGGCTGTTGCTGCACGAAGTCCAGCACCGCCAGAGCCGATTATTAGCACATCAACAGATGGCAAGCCATTTTCATTGCCCTTTGGCAACTCGCCAGCAAAAACATTGGTCGCACCAGCTGTTGTAGCTAGCGCACCTACGCTGATACAGGCGCTTTGTAGAAATTCTCTTCTGGTAAATTTTTCACTCATTGATAACTTCCTATTTTAATAAGTTTATTAGCGTTAAGACGCACCGCCAGTTCATTTCTTAATATTTTTTAAAACAACTATATTAAT
>NZ_JAAKZC010000031.1 GCF_015230015.1 Campylobacter concisus
CTGCGGCTGAGCATCTAAACAAGATGACAGATGCGCTAAATACTAAACTAAGCGTCTTTAGAACTTAAGTTTTTATCTCTTAAGCTAATATTTTTAGGTCTAGCTCCGGCTAGACCTTTTTAAATTTCACCTAGCTAAATTTAGCCAGCGACCCTTTTTAATCTATCTTTAAATTTACCCTACTCAAATATATTTTTATGCAAAATTTCTTCTAACACAACCGTGGCGTATGAGCCCTTTTGAAGTGTGAAATTTAAGCTAAAGTGAGCGTTTTCTTCGTTGTATTTGTAGCTTGTATTTTCAAGATACGCCCAGTTAAAGCGCCTTGAGCCAGCGATCTTTGAAGTTAGCAAAAACGCCTCAGCGAAAATTTCATCCTCAAGCTCTTTTGCCACGCCACTTGCTTCATAGGCCTTTGCGCCGACAATGAGACCAAGGCTTGTGATATCACGCCTAGCAAATCTTTGCGCCTCTTGATCTAAATTTTCACACAAAAAGAGCTTACCAAATGGATAGTGTCCCAAGACCTCTCTAGGAAGCAGCTTAAAAAAACTCTCCTGCGCCTTCATCGCCTTTAGATCATCCTTGCTAAATTTTTTATAAATTTCGCCTAGCTCATTTAGGCTAAAGTCGCTTACAAACCTTGAAATTTCAACCCTTTTGCTAAGATAGCGGTTGAAAAGATCGCTTTGATAGGCTGAGATCAAAAAGTCATTTAGCTTTACATTTTTGCTCTTTTTGCCATTTATCGTGCCGTTTTTAAGTAGCTCCAGCCCAGTTGTAGCATTGTCGCCAAATTTACCAAAACGCTGATAGCCAAAGTAGTTTGCATAGCCCATTTTATCGATGCTGACAAATGCCTGCTCGAGCTTTTTAGCGCTACTTGGCAGCACCTTTTTTAGGCGGATGAAAAAGCTATTGCCCTTTAGATGTCCGATGCGAAGCTTGTTTTTATGCACATTTAAATTTAAAATTTTCATCTTTTCGTGGCTAAAGTTTGCAAGCGCGCTCTCAAATTTACGAGGCATCGAGATAAACTGCGTCGTCATACCCTGCTTGTCCTTTAGCCCAGCATAGCCAAAGTCGCGCATTTTTGCCCCTGTAACCTCGCTAAAGACGTGCAAAGCGTCGCTTGTCGTCATATCTTTTTTAGAAATTTCAACGATCAAATGCTCGCCGTCACCGCTAAATTCATAAAGCGGTATCTCGCGCACGACAAAATCATCTGAATTTTTAGAAAAATATGCCTCGATGGGCGCATGAGTGAGCGCATAGAGCGGCTTAAAAGTGGTGGCTTCTTGCATTTTGTCTTAACCTTTTGTGTGAAATTTTGGCAAAGATGTTGATCTTTGTCCTAGTTTTATCGGCGATCCTTTTTATAGCGCTTAAATTTTTAGGGCTAAAGGTAAATAAAACCTCGTACTCCTCGCCGCTACTAAGCTCAAATTTGCTTAGCTTTTTTGTAAATTTAGCGCCCTTTTTGCTAGCCTTTAAAAGCTTGCCAAAGTCGGTATTTAGCCCGTCTGAGATATCCATGGCAGAATTTAGCAGATGGGCTGCTTTGTAAAAAAATTTATCTCTTAAAACTGGCTTTTTAAATCGTGAGTTTTTTGAAATTTGGGCCAGTCTTAGAAGTGAGTTTAGCCCCTTTTTGCTCCCGCCAAGCTTGCCAGTAAATGCGACTAGATCGCCAAATTTAGCATTTTTCCTAAGCACAGCCCTGCCCTTTAGCTCACCGATCACGCTAACGCTTATGTTTAAAATGGGGCTACTTATCGTGTCACCGCCAATTATCTTTACGCCAAACTCCTCGCACGCCCTATTTATGCCCCTACTTAGCTCGCTGATCTGCCTAGGCGTGAAGCTCTTTGGCAGACTAAGCCCTAGAAGGGCAAATTTAGGCTTAGCATTCATCACGATCGTATCTGAAAAATTTACGATCATCGCCTTGTAGCCGATCTCTTCAAGGCTTAGCCAGCCAAGCTTAAAGTGCGAGTTTTGCGCAAATATGTCCTTGCTAAAGACCATCTTGCCAGCCACTGCTGCATCATCGCCGATATATGCGTTACTAAAGCATGCAATCGTAAAATTTTCTTTATCCATTGAGCTATTATAATGAAACTCCTTTTAAATTTAGGATAAAATAAGCCCAAAAAAAGGATGCAGATGCAAAGAGTTGAGATTTTTAGATTTGACGCGAAAAGAGATGTTTTGGCATATTTTAAGCCCTATTTTTTAGAGATTTCAGACTTTGCAAACTTAAACGAGCTTTTTGCCAACGTGAAGAGCATAGACCCCTATTTTAGCCCATTTGAAGACTTTGTCAAGGTAAATGGTGTCGTAGTTAGCACCGCCCAGCCACTTGCAAATTTAGCTCAAAAATTTGGTAGCGAGCTTTGCATAGCCCCGCTTAGCGAAAAAAGAGCGGTTTTAAACCTTGCCATAAATGATGATGATTTTTGGGCGAAATTTGAGCCATTTACTAGCTTTTGCAAAAGAGCCGACAAAGAGCTATACGCTAGCTTTAAGCCCTATTTCTACGCTGATTTTGTGAGAGAGTATGAGCCAAATTTCATAGGAGCTGCCGCGATAATGCTAGCTCATCATCTTTACAAAAATGAGAAAAATGATGAAATTTTAAAGCTCATAAGCGGCAAAAATGGCGTTTTGATAGCCTGTGAGCTTGATGATCTATTCTTTGAAGGTAGCGAAAAATACACCGAAGCGATTGATTTTTTCAAAGAAATTTTAGGCATAAAAGCAACGCAAAAACATGAAAGCGAGCTTGAAAAGATAGAAAAACTTAGTAAATTTAAAGAGTTTAAGATAGCCATAAAAGATAAGCTGCCCGCAAACTTAAGCGATTTTAGAGCAAATTTCATCGAGCTAGATCTAAAAATTCCTTGTGGATATAATCTTTTAAAGGCTGATGAAGAGCTTGCTTGCAAGCTTGCTAGCGAGATCATTTTTGCTGCATTTGACAGTGGGGCTGATTTTTTACTAGCTAGCAACGAGGCCGAGTTTTATATCTTTGACACGCTAGCAAAAAAGCTTGAGAAGTCTGCCAACAGAAGCTTGCAAGACTTTTATGTTCTAAGAGCGAGCGAGCTAATGGCACTTGAAAATGGCGAGATACCAAGCGGGCTAAAAGAGCATGTTTTGAAGGTCGGTTTGGTAAATTTGTGAGCTTGCGTCAAAAAACAAGATATAAAAGACGCTGTAAATGCTAGACTAGCAACAAAACAGACAACCGCGCGAGCCTAAAACAACCCAAAAGCACATTTAAAAACTAAATAGCTAAGTTATGAACTAACTATTAGATTTTTAAATTTAAGAGTTTTAAAACAAGCTTGCAAGGCTACAAAATTTAAATTACTGCGTGATATTTTTTAAGCTAGCAAAACTTGTAAATTTAGGTTTATGCCAAGACAATAACGCCTAAAAGACAAGATGTCGGTAGTCAAAGGTAAATTTTTAAACTAGACTTGTCAATGCTTTTGCTAACCACTTCTAAAATTTATGCCTACACTCGCCTTGCAGCACCAAAATGACGAATTTACTCAAAACAATAGATGATCTTTTTGAAACTTCATTTAGTAAAATTTCGGTTACATCTAAATTTATAACACCGCTACCTATCGATAAAAAAAGCGAGCCTAAAAACAACCAAACAGATCGCCACACAATGGCATTATCTAGCAAATTTATAAGCCAAATTTACTAGCATTATTTTAGGTTTTCTTATAAATTTGTCCTCTTGCACCAAATTTGTTTTAAAGCGAAAGACCAGCAGGCAAGGTTTTATATTTCAGTCCAAAATAAGCACACAGCCTGACTTAAAATACAATCTATAATTTGCTAGTTTTATTTTAAATTCTGCAAGGTCTTTGTTTTAAATTTGATCCAATACGCTAACTTCAACTATTTAAAAACTAAAAAATTATTAGAAAAAGTCGGCCGGCAATGCTTTATATTTACATGCAAATTTACCAAAACTGGCACAACACAACTTTATAAAAAACACGCCCGTAACCTGCTAGCTTTATTAAATTTAAAAGTTTTTACACTTTTAGTTTTTTAATTTAAAAGTTTTTAGTCTCATCGCAACAAATCAAATTTTAATTTTACTAGCGCATAACTCTAAATTTTTATCTCCAGCAAGGCAAAATCATATTATTTTACGTAAATTTTTGCATATTATTTTTAGTATTTTGATAAATTTGGCAAATTTAGAGCAAAATTTAAAAAAGCAGAGGGCGATAACCAAGCCAAAATGCTAAATTAAATTTAAAGCTTAATAATCAAGAGCTTTGCCTATACGGCCAAGAGCGAACTTGAGCGATCACACTGGCTTTTACACGCCGGTTGAGCCATTTTAAGCGATGAAGACGGCCAGCAAACAGGGAGGCAGCATTTCACACGACTGCGACCGGCAAGCCGCCGCTTGAAGATAAGTACATGGGCTTGGCTACTGAGCGCATTTTCTTGCGCTTTTACGCACGAGCGTGCCAAATCCACTAGGCTACAACCCTACCCAAATATCTCAAATTTATGAAAAAGCTCTGGCTCATCTTTTACAACGCTACGCCTAATAAGCTCAGCCACCACTTCGCACTCGCAGTCAGTTTGCATAGGCCAGCCACGCATATAGCCCTCCAGCTCACTCTTGCTCGTCGCATCCACGCAGAAATTTTCGCCTTCTACGTAGATATCACGCAAGGCATCTATGTTATTTGTAACACGCCAAAGCAGCATATATGGGTTTTCTAGGTAGTTTTGCATATCCACTACGACTAGAAGCTTGAAAAACTCCCTAAATTCCAAAAGCTTAGAAAATAGCTCTTTTACAGGGCGGTCTTTTTCAAATTTCACCACGCAAATAGGCGTTTTACTCTGCTTTTTAAACTGCCTAAGCTCCCTAACATTTGGCACAACGCTTTGAAATTTAGCCAAAAGCTCCTCATCACTTAAAACTACAGGGCTAAATTTACAAAAGTCCTGCGTCGCGTCGATGCCTAGCTTGCCACCAAAGCACGAGTTCGGGCTCGCGTGATCGAGCTGATCGCACACGCCTTGGCTTATCAGCACACTCTCACTGCCAAATCTATCAAGCACAAAGTCTGCAAATTTGTCGTATTCCGTTAGCTCTGGTGCATCGCTACCTACAAAAATCGCATGCTTTACAAAGCTCATCTGCCCAACTCCCCAAAACGCGTGCATCGCCTGCTTTGCGTGCGCTGGATAAAGGGCGTTGATCTTTGCTAGGATAAGGTTGTGAAAGACGCCATTTTCAGGCATATTGTAGTCTAGTAGCTCTGGCACGGTCGTTCGCAAAAGCGGCAAGAAAATACGCTCAGTCGCCCAGCCCATATACTTATCCTCAAGCGGCGGCTTGCCAACCACGGTCGCGTGAAATACGGGCTCACGCTTGCTCGTTATCGCCGTGACCTCCATCACTGGAAACGGCTCAACTGGCGTGTAAAAGCCAGTGTGATCGCCAAATGGCCCCTCAAGCTCGCTCTTAGTCGTATCGACAAAGCCCTCTATAACGTAGTCAGCGTCGTGCGGGACGTAAATTTTATTGGTTAGCGATTTTACAAGCTTGGCTGGCTCTTTGCGGATGAAGCCGTAAAGAAGCAGCTCAAAGACGCCCTTTGGCAGCGGCGCTTGACCGCACCAGATATAGAGTGGATCGCCACCGATCGCCACAGAGACTGGCATCTTACGGCCTGCGCGCTTATACTCGTGAAAGAAATTTGCGCCGTCTTTGTGGATCTGCCAGTGCATGCCAAGGCGATTTTTATCATAAATTTGCAAGCGGTACATACCTAAATTTTGCAGCGCGCCATCAAGGCTTTGCGTATAGACTTGCCCCATCGTGATAAAAGCACCTCCGTCATACGGCCACGTCTTTAGCGCAGGCAGGCTCAAAAGATCAGCCTGCTCGCCTATAAATTTGACCTGCTGGCACTCGCCCTCGCCATTTAGCCTTTTGGTAAATATCTTTCTCATATTAAAAAGATAGGCTAAAAAGTCAAGCTTTTCTTTGAAATTCTCAGGTTTTTTGGGCTTTAAAAGCTTTTCTATCTCAGCAGCGATCTCGTTAGGATCACGACCAAAAATAAGCTCTAAAGCACGCTTTGAGCCGTAGATATTTGTAAGCACTGGGGCAAATTTACGCCCAGTTTTTTTGCAGACTGGGTTTGTAAAAAGAAGTGCCTGTGAACCATCGCGCTTGACCTCGATGTAGCTAGCGTGTGCGATCTCTAGGTCGATATCCACTGGCTCCTCGATCACCCTAAGTAGGCTGTTATCTTTTAAAAGCTTGATGTAGTCCATATTTTTCCCTTATGAATTTATGGTATTATAACCAAAATACTATAAGGATCTATCGATGATAATACGCCGTGTTTCAATAATAT
>NZ_JAAKZC010000032.1 GCF_015230015.1 Campylobacter concisus
GTTCTTTTAACTTATAATTGTTAAACTATTAGTCAATCTTTGAAATCTAAACAAGTGATCGATTGAGCCAGTCTATTATGATTAAATAATAGATTAGACAAACTAATATAAAAACTAAAAGTTTTTTTGATTAAAAACTTCATAATAAAAATCCTATCTATTAGATAGGTAATTAATATGGAGAGTTTGATCCTGGCTCAGAGTGAACGCTGGCGGCGTGCCTAATACATGCAAGTCGAACGGACAAGTAAGAGCTTGCTCTTATGAGTTAGTGGCGCACGGGTGAGTAATGTATAGCTAATCTGCCCTACACTAGAGGACAACAGTTGGAAACGACTGCTAATACTCTATACTCCTGTCTGACATAAGTTAGATAGGGAAAGTTTTTCGGTGTAGGATGAGGCTATATTGTATCAGCTAGTTGGTGAGGTAATGGCTCACCAAGGCTATGACGCATAACTGGTCTGAGAGGATGATCAGTCACACTGGAACTGAGACACGGTCCAGACTCCTACGGGAGGCAGCAGTAGGGAATATTGCTCAATGGGGGAAACCCTGAAGCAGCAACGCCGCGTGGAGGATGACACTTTTCGGAGCGTAAACTCCTTTTGTTAGGGAAGAACAATGACGGTACCTAACGAATAAGCACCGGCTAACTCCGTGCCAGCAGCCGCGGTAATACGGAGGGTGCAAGCGTTACTCGGAATCACTGGGCGTAAAGGACGCGTAGGCGGATTATCAAGTCTCTTGTGAAATCCTATGGCTTAACCATAGAACTGCTTGGGAAACTGATAATCTAGAGTGAGGGAGAGGCAGATGGAATTGGTGGTGTAGGGGTAAAATCCGTAGAGATCACCAGGAATACCCATTGCGAAGGCGATCTGCTGGAACTCAACTGACGCTAATGCGTGAAAGCGTGGGGAGCAAACAGGATTAGATACCCTGGTAGTCCACGCCCTAAACGATGTATACTAGTTGTTGCTAAGCTAGTCTTGGCAGTAATGCACCTAACGGATTAAGTATACCGCCTGGGGAGTACGGTCGCAAGATTAAAACTCAAAGGAATAGACGGGGACCCGCACAAGCGGTGGAGCATGTGGTTTAATTCGAAGATACGCGAAGAACCTTACCCGGACTTGATATCTAACAAATCATCTAGAGATAGAAGAGTGTCTGCTTGCAGAAATGTTAAGACAGGTGCTGCACGGCTGTCGTCAGCTCGTGTCGTGAGATGTTGGGTTAAGTCCCGCAACGAGCGCAACCCACGTCATTAGTTGCTAACAGTTCGGCTGAGCACTCTAATGAGACTGCCTTCGTAAGGAGGAGGAAGGTGTGGACGACGTCAAGTCATCATGGCCCTTATGTCCGGGGCGACACACGTGCTACAATGGCATATACAATGAGAAGCAATATCGCGAGATGGAGCAAATCTATAAAATATGTCCCAGTTCGGATTGGAGTCTGCAACTCGACTCCATGAAGCCGGAATCGCTAGTAATCGTAGATCAGCCATGCTACGGTGAATACGTTCCCGGGTCTTGTACTCACCGCCCGTCACACCATGGGAGTTGATTTCACTCGAAGCCGGAATACTAAATTAGTTACCGTCCACAGTGGAATCAGCGACTGGGGTGAAGTCGTAACAAGGTAACCGTAGGAGAACCTGCGGTTGGATCACCTCCTTTCTAGAGTACATATAGATATTCTCTCACAAGATATCTATAAGAAAGATATTCTCAATCATCCTTGTTTAGTTTTGAAAGATTGATAGACCTATAGGGGCCTATAGCTCAGCTGGTTAGAGTGCACCCCTGATAAGGGTGAGGTCACAAGTTCAAGTCTTGTTAGGCCCACCAGAGAATTTAATTGGGGAATTAGCTCAGCTGGGAGAGCGCCTGCTTTGCACGCAGGAGGTCAGCGGTTCGATCCCGCTATTCTCCACCATGAAATAGTTAAACAGCGTTAAGTCTAATTAGAGAGCTTAAATTTAAACTTTCTAATTAGGCTTTTGCCTAAATGTTCTTTTAATTAATATTGTTAATAGTCACAAGCAAGTTTTAAAAACAATTTTACAGGACTTGTTAAAGATTTAAATTCCTATTCTCTTTGCATTTAATGCAAAAGTTTGACATCACAATCTATTTAGGATTTAAAACTTATCTAAATAGTAGTCAATGCTTTCCGTCTTGAGAGCTAGAATTTAAATGTAGTAACATAAAGTTATCTTTAACAAGGAAGTGATGCGAATTAGAATAATCTAATATAGAAAAGGTAAGCTACAAAGAGCAAGTGGTGGATGCCTTGGCTAGTAGAGGCGATGAAAGACGTGCCAGGCTGCGATAAGTCTCGGGGAGCCGTCAAGGGGCTTTGATCCGGGAATTTCTGAATGGGGCAACCCAACTAATAGAGATATTAGTTACCGTATAACGGAGCGAACGAGGGGAATTGAAACATCTTAGTACCCTCAGGAAAAGAAATCAAAAGAGATTACGCTAGTAGCGGCGAGCGAACGCGTAAGAGGGCAAACCACTAGTTTACTAGTGGGGTTGTAGGACTGCAATATAGACTAAACTTAGCTAATAGAACAATCTGGAAAGGTTAGGCACAGAGGGTGATACCCCCGTATATGAAAGCTTTGTTTTACTTAGCAGTATCCTGAGTAGGGCGGAACACGTGATATTCTGTCTGAAGCTGGGTAGACCACTATCCAACCCTAAATACTACTACTAGACCGATAGTGCACAAGTACCGTGAGGGAAAGGTGAAAAGAACTGAGGTGATCAGAGTGAAATAGAACCTGAAACCATTTGCTTACAATCATTCAGAGCCCTATGATTTATCAGGGTGATGGACTGCCTTTTGCATAATGAGCCTGCGAGTTGTGATGTCTGGCGAGGTTAAGGAAACCCGGAGCCGTAGCGAAAGCGAGTCTTAATAGGGCGTTTAGTCAGACGTTGCAGACCCGAAACGATGTGATCTATCCATGAGCAGGTTGAAACCGGTGTAAGAGCCGGTGGAGGACCGAACCCGCTAGCGTTGAAAAGCTATGGGATGACTTGTGGATAGGGGTGAAAGGCCAATCAAACATCGTGATAGCTGGTTCTCTCCGAAATATATTTAGGTATAGCGTCATGTAGTAACACTAGGGGGTAGAGCACTGAATGGGCTAGGGCATACACCAATGTACCAAACCCTATCAAACTCCGAATACCTAGTGTGTAATCATGGCAGTCAGGCGGCGAGTGATAAAATCCGTCGTCGAGAGGGGAACAACCCAGACTAACAGCTAAGGTCCCTAAATCTCATTTAAGTGGAAAACGATGTGGAGTTACTTAAACAACCAGGAGGTTGGCTTAGAAGCAGCCATCCTTTAAAGAAAGCGTAATAGCTCACTGGTCTAGTGATTCTGCGCGGAAAATATAACGGGGCTAAAATGAGTACCGAAGCTTTAGACTTAGTTTTACTAAGTGGTAGGAGAGCGTTGTATTTGCGTTGAAGGTATACCGGTAAGGAGTGCTGGAGCGAATACAAGTGAGCATGCAGGCATGAGTAGCGATAATTGGGGTGAGAATCCCCAACGCCGTAAACCCAAGGTTTCCTACGCGATGCTCGTCATCGTAGGGTTAGCCGGGTCCTAAGCAAAGTCCGAAAGGGGTATGCGATGGAAAATTGGTTAATATTCCAATGCCAACTATAATGTGCGATGGAAGGACGCTTAGAGTTAGAGGAGCCAGCGGATGGTAGTGCTGGTCGAAAGGTGCAGGTTGGAGTTCAGGCAAATCCGAGCTCCTTTAAGCCGAGGCCTTACAGGTGCGTGAAGTTCTTCGGAATGAATCGTAAATCCTTGATACTGTCGAGCCAAGAAAAGTTTCTAAGTTTAGTTATAGTTGCCCGTACCGTAAACCGACACAGGTGGGTGGGATGAGTATTCTAAGGCGCGTGGAAGAACTCTCTTCAAGGAACTCTGCAAAATAGCACCGTATCTTCGGTATAAGGTGTGCCTAACTTTGTGAAGGATTTACTCCGTAAGCATTGAAGGTTACAACAAAGAGTCCCTCCCGACTGTTTACCAAAAACACAGCACTCTGCTAACTCGTAAGAGGATGTATAGGGTGTGACGCCTGCCCGGTGCTCGAAGGTTAATTGATGACGTTAGCTATGCGAAGCGTTTGATCGAAGCCCGAGTAAACGGCGGCCGTAACTATAACGGTCCTAAGGTAGCGAAATTCCTTGTCGATTAAATATCGACCTGCATGAATGGCGTAACGAGATGGGAGCTGTCTCGAAGAGGGATCCAGTGAAATTGTAGTGGAGGTGAAAATTCCTCCTACCCGCGGCAAGACGGAAAGACCCCGTGGACCTTTACTACAGCTTGACACTGCTATTGGGATAAAAATGTGCAGGATAGGCGGGAGGCTTTGATCCATAGACGCCAGTTTATGGTGAGCCATTGTTGAGATACCGCTCTTTTTTATTCTGATAGCTAACTAGCTTGAGTTATCCTCAAGTAGGACAATGTCTGGTGGGTAGTTTGACTGGGGCGGTCGCCTCCCAAAATGTAACGGAGGCTTACAAAGGTTGGCTCAGAACGGTTGGAAATCGTTCGTAGAGTATAAAGGCATAAGCCAGCTTAACTGCGAGACATACACGTCAAGCAGAGACGAAAGTCGGTCTTAGTGATCCGGTGGTTCTGTGTGGAAGGGCCATCGCTCAAAGGATAAAAGGTACCCCGGGGATAACAGGCTGATCTCCCCCAAGAGCTCACATCGACGGGGAGGTTTGGCACCTCGATGTCGGCTCATCGCATCCTGGGGCTGGAGCAGGTCCCAAGGGTATGGCTGTTCGCCATTTAAAGCGGTACGCGAGCTGGGTTCAGAACGTCGTGAGACAGTTCGGTCCCTATCTGCCGTGGGCGCAAGAAGATTGAGGAGAGTTGACCCTAGTACGAGAGGACCGGGTCGAACCAACCACTGGTGTACGAGTTGTCCTGCCAAGGGCACCGCTCGGTAGCTATGTTGGGATGTGATAACTGCTGAAAGCATCTAAGCAGGAAGCCAACTCCAAGATGAATCTTCTTTTAAGAGCTCATATAGACTATGTGTTTGATAGGCTGGGTGTGTAATGGATGAAAGTCCTTTAGCTGACCAGTACTAATAGCTCGTCTGCTTATCTTTTTAATAAGCATCACTTCCTTGTTAAGGATAAAAACTTAATAAGAATATGTTTTTATAAAACTTTGTTTATGACTTTTAACTTTATCTAGTAGTGTTAAATAAGAGATTTATCTATTATATCTTTTATTTAACATTGCCCGTGACTATACAGACGAGGAAACGCCTTGCTCCATCTCGAACCAAGAAGCTAAGCTCGTCCTGGCTGATGATACTCTCCCTTACTGGGATGTTGGAAAAGTAGGTCGTTGCGGGCTTTGTTGTTAATCTGCTTAATTCTTAT
>NZ_JAAKZC010000033.1 GCF_015230015.1 Campylobacter concisus
CGCTGCCATCTTTTGGTATAGAAATTTCAGCTGTTGTTTTGCCAGCATCTTTGTCACCTTCTTTGTTCTCTTTGTCAGAGATTTTGTGGTCACCGTTTTTATCTTCTGGGAATGTGATAGATGGGTTACTTGGTTGGCGAGTTAGTTCTTTGTCATATACCAAGTTTGCAAAATTACCTTCGCTCTCGTTGCCGACTTTATCTACTATCCTATAAGCTGGACTTTGTGCTCCATTGCCTTTTGGTAGATCCATAACAAAGCCGTCTCTCTCAACAAAACCTTTTGTGATATCCTCTTTGGTTATAAATGTAGCATTTTTCCACTTACCATCTTGTCCGTATACTTGTAGTATATCACCAGCTTTTACGCTAACGCCGTCAGTTGGGATCTCAACAATCCAGTGAAGTTTGCCATCTGTTAAGGCTTTTGCCTCTTCTACGCTTAGGACCTCATTGCTATTTAAATCTTCTTTAAATTTAACTTTTGGTGTACCAACAGTTGTATCAACTTCTAGTGCAGAAGTTGCTTCACTAGAGTTGCCAGCTGCATCTGTAACCACAGCTTTTATGACGTGAACGCGACCAACAAGATCTGCTAGTGGCTCTTTATAGTCGATTGGTTTAAATTCCCATTTGCCATCTTTATCAGCTTTAACTCTACCTATCTCTTTATCAGTATCATAGATAACCACTTCTTGATTTGTATCAGCTATACCTTTGATAGTTGGCTTGTTATCATTTGTCGAAGTACCTGCAACGTTGTCTTTATATGTACCGCCTGGTACGTTGTCAATAATTCCTGTGATCTGGACATTAGGAGCTGTAAAGTCTGAGCTTATGCTCTCTTTTACCATTTCACTAGAGTTACCTGCTTGATCAACGATCTTAGCTGTGATAGTTGAAGCTTGTCCATCGATCACTGGTACTTTAACTTCTATGTAGCCAGCTACTCTGTCATTGTAAGTTATAGTATGTGTTTTTTCCTCACCATTTACAGTGTAGTGGATCACATCGTTTTCTTCAGCATCACCTGGAACAGAAATTTGAGCTGTTGTGCTAGCATTGTCACCATCTTTGCCGTTCTCTGCTTTATTTAGCTTGCCATCTTTTTTATTGATATCTTCAACAAATGTGATTGTTGGCTCAGACGGAGCTACTAGGTCGACATTAACTATCACAGTTTCTGAGAAGTCTGAGATATTTCCAGCTTTATCTTGTATTCTTGTAGTGTATTGATACTCGCCATCTTCTAGTTGAGGTAGTTCAAATTTCCAACCACCATGCTTATCAGCTGTAGTAGTTCCTATAGCTCTCTTATCGCCACTTAGTTCACTAATTTCATATATAGTTACTACCGAGTTAGGCTCAGCATATCCCTCAAGAGTTGGTGTGCTGTCGTTTGTTAGAGCAACTTTTGTTTTAGCGTCTAAAACGTTGCCAGTGTGGCTATCTACATCGTCATTTACAGCATTTATTACTGGAGCATTAGCTGTTGCATCTACATCTAGCTCAACCTTAGGTGTGATTGATTTATTACCTGCACTATCAGTAGCATGTGCTTCGAAGTAGTGTAGGCCATCACCCATAGCTTCAGTTGGAGTAAAGCTCCATTTGCCATTAGCGTCAGCTACTATTTTACCAACTAGAGTTTTTTCTGTAGTTGTTAAGAAGCTCTCATAAATTTCTACTGTTGCACCAGGAGCTGCACTACCTTTGAATGTTGGTAGATTATCGTTTGTTAGACCATTTTTAACATCACCATTTACTACACCACCAGCTACGTCATCATAAATTTCGTCGATTGTTACTTGAGTTGTAGCATGAGTATGGATGATATCATTACCTGTTACTGCACTACCTTTACCAGTGTTGCCAGCTTCATCAGTGATCTCTACTTTTACTTTATCGCCTGGGTTTAGTGGTTTAGTAGTATCTATAACAAATTTGCCATCTCCACCTACTTTACCTTCGCCAATTACATTACCAGCTTCATCTTTAACAACGATCTTGGCGTCTTGTGTATCAGAGCTACCCTCTACTCTACCTTTTTCTGGAGTGTTGTCAGCTGGGTTGCTAATATCTAGTGGGCTTACTTTTAGGTTTTCAACACTTGGAGCTGTTGCATCTACATCTAGCTCAACCTTAGGTGTGATTGATTTATTACCTGCACTATCAGTAGCATGTGCTTCGAAGTAGTGTAGGCCATCACCCATAGCTTCAGTTGGAGTAAAGCTCCATTTGCCATTAGCGTCAGCTACTATTTTACCAACTAGAGTTTTTTCTGTAGTTGTTAAGAAGCTCTCATAAATTTCTACTGTTGCACCTGGTGCTGCACTACCTTTGAATGTTGGTATGTTATCATTTGTTAGACCATTTTTAACATCACCATTTACTACACCACCAGTTACATCATCGATGATCTCATCAATTGTTACTTTAACAGTGCTTGAAGCCTCACCTATCACCTTGCTATCCTTGCCTGGGTTGTTAGGGTTATTTGGATTGATGATCTCTGCTGTTATAGTTGTCTTATCGCCTGTTTTAATATCAACTGAAATTTCAACTTTACCATTTTCAATATCTTTATCTGTGATCACGTGCTCTTTTGGCTTATCGCTGTTGTCTTTAACGATAAGTTTATCACCTGGTTTTACGCTGCCATCTTGTGGAATGATGACTTCAGCTGTTGTTTTACCAGCATCACCATCGCCAGCCTTATTCTCTTTATCAGAAATTTTTCCATCTTTTGGATCATTATCTTCTG
>NZ_JAAKZC010000034.1 GCF_015230015.1 Campylobacter concisus
CAGAAGATAATGATCCAAAAGATGGAAAAATTTCTGATAAAGAGAATAAGGCTGGCGATGGTGATGCTGGTAAAACAACAGCTGAAGTCATCATTCCACAAGATGGCAGCGTAAAACCAGGTGATAAGCTAATAGTTACTGATGACAAAGGTAAGGAGACTGTAAGACCAATCGAGCAAAGCGATATCGATAAGGGTAGCATCGATGTTCCAGTTGATCTAAACCCAGGTAAAGACAATACTATAATAGCTGAGATAGTTAACCCTAATAATCCTGATAACCCAGGCAAAGGCAAAGGTGTAATAGGTGAGAATAGTGAAGCTACTAAAGCTCCAGAAGCTCCAGTTATCACTGATGTTATCGATGATGTTGAGGGTGGTAAATTTAACCAAAGCGTTAAAGGTGGCTTAACAAATGATAACACTCCAACCATCAAAGGAACAGCAAAAGCTGGATCAACAGTTATAATCTACGACAATGGCGTTGAGATCGGTAGGATAGAAAAAGCAGATGCCAACTGGGAATTTACAACACCAGTACTTACTAAACAAGGCGAGCATAAATTTACAGCTAAAGCAGAAAATGCATTTGGTACTAGTGGTTCAAGTAATGAAGTAAGTATTGATCTTGATACAATAGCTCCAGTTATCAAAGAGGTTACAATAACTCCGATCGATACTGCTGCTAAAGCCGATGATACAGCAGAAGCAACTCTTATAGTAGGTGTTACAGATACTCCTCATGCTACTATCATCGCTAAAGATAAAGATGGAAATTTCTTGGGTAAAGCCGACGCAAATGATAAAGGCGGCTTTGTTATAGATGCTAAACCTGTTAATCCTGGCGATAAAGTGGTCTTTGAAGTAACTGATAAAGCTGGCAATACTAGTGAAAGCGAATTTAAAGCTGGCAATTTAGCTCATCCAAATGATCATACAGCTCCAAAAGTAGATATCGATACTGTAAATCCAGTAGATGAGACCAACCCATCAGATGGTACTCCAGATAAAGGTATCGTAAAAGGTAAATCAGATGAGCCAAATGCTCCAGTAGTTGTTACTGATGAAAATGGTAAAACAATAGGTACTGGCACAACTGATGACAAAGGAAATTTCGAAATCACTACTGATCCAATCAAACCAGGTGATAAAGTAACTGTAGAAGTAACTGACAAAGCTGGTAACAAAGGTAAAGATACAGAAACTGCTGGCGATATGGATATCATTCATAAAGATCTTCCAGAAGCTCCAGTTATCAATGAAGTAATTGATAACGTTAAGGGTTATGAAGAAGATACTAAAGTAGGCAATGTTCTTGATGTAAAAGGTCATCTAACAAATGATAGTACTCCAACTATCAAAGGAACAGCAAAAGCTGGATCAAAAGTAGAAATTTACGACAATGGCAACAAGGTAGGTGAGACAACAGCTAAATCTGATGGTTCATGGGAAGTTACAACCACAGCTCTTACAAAAGATGGCGAGCATAAATTTACAGCAACTGCTGAGAATAAATTTGGTAAGAGCACACCAAGCAATGAAGCTACAATCGATCTAGACTCAATCGCTCCAAAACTTGTAAACGTTAAAATCACTCCAATCGATA
>NZ_JAAKZC010000035.1 GCF_015230015.1 Campylobacter concisus
CAAGCATTATAGTTACCTTGCTTCTTATCATAGTATCTATCTTCTTGCTTAAAAAGCTAGTTGCAAACCCTATTGATAGACTGGGTGCAAATTTAAATGCTATAACATCTGACTTTACACTTAAAATTCCAATATACGGCAAAGATGAGATAGCAAAAATAAGCAACGATATAAATAACTTCATAGAGCGCATAAGAGTGCTTATAAGCGACACTAAAAACCTTTCAAGTGAAAACAGCTCAGTCGCAAATGAGCTAAGCTCTACCTCTCTTCAAACAGGCAAACGCGTGGAAGAATCAACCCAGATCGTTGAAGAGACAAATCAAAGATGTAAGTCTATGCAAGAAGCTATGAAAGAGTCTTTAGCCATAGCTCAAGCTGGCAAAGATGACCTTCAAAAGGCGAGCACTCATATAAAAACAGCTACTGACGCCATCAGAGCCCTATCATCTCAGATAGTTGATTCTGCTAATGTAGAAAATCAAATGGCTGGCAAGATCGAGCAGCTTAGCCGTGATGCTGAGCAGGTAAAATCAGTCCTTGTGGTTATCAACGATATCGCTGATCAGACAAACCTGCTTGCTCTTAACGCAGCTATAGAGGCCGCTCGTGCAGGCGAGCATGGACGTGGCTTTGCAGTCGTTGCTGACGAGGTTAGACAGCTAGCTGAGAGAACTCAAAAATCTCTAACAGAGATAAATGCAACTATCAACATTATCGTTCAAGCGATCAACGATAGTAGCGAGCAAATGGGTATCAACTCTAAACAAATTCAGGAGCTAACCCACGTTGCAAGTGACGTTGAAAAGACGATAAATGATATGAGCGCAACGATGAATAATGCCATAGCGATGTCTGATAAGACTATGCAAGACTACATCGCAACTGGCAAGAATGTAAATGAGATCATGGATGGCATCTCAGATATCAACCAAATTTCATCTGAAAATGCTAGAAGTGTTGAAGAGATAGCTTCTGCGGCTGAGCATCTAAACAAGATGACAGATGCGCTAAATACTAAACTAAGCGTCTTTAGAACTTAAGTTTTTATCTCTTAAGCTAATATTTTTAGGTCTAGCTCCGGCTAGACCTTTTTAAATTT
>NZ_JAAKZC010000036.1 GCF_015230015.1 Campylobacter concisus
AACTCCATCTTAACAAAACAGCACTACCAAAAACAGACAAAAAGCGAAGGTTTTGCAAATTTCTTACCTAACACTCCAAATATAAATTCGATCAGCCAAGCCACTATTCCTAAAAATGACTTTGTTTCATCTAGCGCTATCGACTCTCTTTATCAGGCTAAATTTACTTCACAAGAGGGTTATGGATATAGCGTAGATGCTAAAGGATTTATGGGAGCTGACTTTAACAAAGCTGCAGGCTTGCCACAAGAATTTAAAATCCACAAAAGCACGCTTGATGCGATAGTGCTACACAATCAAAAGCACCCAAACTATACAAATTCTATAATGGAAACAAAAAAAGATAACCAACTCTTTGGAGAGGATAGCTTTGCAAATATCGATCTAGCAAATACTATCAAGCAATACTATAAAATTTTTGATCAAATTTCAGCTGGAGTTATTAGTAAGGGTAAAGAGTTTTACTCAAATGAAGATCTAGCAAAGATGCCAAAGGGTTACTTTTCAAAAGATAAAAAAATAGATTATTCCGAATATCTAATGGGTAGGATGTCGAGCGATGAGATAGATGGGCTAACCGATAGAAGCAATGAAAAGATAACTCATATCTTTAGGACAGCCCAAGACGCAGAAGATGCACATAAGTTATGGGATGATCTAAGCGATATAAATGTAGAGGTCAATGGAAATTTCCTTGACTTTTCTCCAGAAGTGATGACAACTGAGCATACTATCCCTTATATGTGGGTTAGCAGTGCTGGATATGACTTTAAACCTGATATGTCCGTGTATGATAATGAACAAGGCTATACAAAGGAGCAAATCTTTGTAGCATTTTTAAAAAACGAGCAAGGTCTTGTGCTACAAGGTGGCACAACAAGGATAACTGACGAGGCTCTTAGTGTGTATAAAAGTTCATTAATACTTACAAA
>NZ_JAAKZC010000037.1 GCF_015230015.1 Campylobacter concisus
ACTGGATCACATCACCAGCTTTTACACTACCGTCTGTTGGGATATCTATTACCCAGTGAGCTTTGCCGTCTTTTATAGCAGCCACTTCAGCAACGCTTAGAACGCCGTTATTATCTGTATCTTCTAAAAATCTAACTTTTGGATTGCCGATAGTTAGATCCACATCTACACTACCAGATACTTCTTTACTAGCATTACCTGCTTGATCAACGATCTTAGCTGTTATGGTTGAAGTTTGTCCATCAACTACTGGTACTTTAACCTCTATGTGTCCTTTTGCTTTATCAGCATCAGTTATAGGGTGTGATTTTTCTTCACCATTTACAGTGTATTTGATCACATCATTTACTACTGCATCTGTTGGGATAGAAATTTTAGCTGTTGTGTTAGCGTTATCACTATCGCTACCGTTTTCAGCTTTATTTAGTTTGCCATCTTTTGGATTGATATCTTCAACAAATGTGATTGTTGGCTCTGATGGAGCTGTATGATCGTTTGGATGTTCTATATTACCAGCTTCAACTCTATCTGTACCTACGTTACCGGCTTTGTCTATTGCTTGAACAAATACTGGAGTACCTGGTTGAATGGCTTTATCTAGTTGAATTACGAAGTCACCTGCATTATTAGCGTGACCTTTTCCTATAATGTTGTTGTTTTCATCTCTAAATAATATCTCAGCATTTGGCTCATCTGTATGACCTGTTCCCATAGTTAGCTCTGCTATATCATCAGCTTTGCTATTAGTATCGATTGGAGTGATTTTAACGTTTACAAGTTTTGGAGCGATTGAGTCTAGATCGATTGTAGCTTCATTGCTTGGTGTGCTCTTACCAAATTTATTCTCAGCAGTTGCTGTAAATTTATGCTCGCC
>NZ_JAAKZC010000038.1 GCF_015230015.1 Campylobacter concisus
ACTGGATCACATCACCAGCTTTTACACTACCGTCTGTTGGGATATCTATTACCCAGTGAGCTTTGCCGTCTTTTATAGCAGCCACTTCAGCAACGCTTAGAACGCCGTTATTATCTGTATCTTCTAAGAATCTTACTTTTGGATTGCCGATAGTTAGATCCACATCTACGCTACCAGATACTTCTTTACTAGCATTACCAGCTTGATCAACGATCTTAGCTGTGATAGTTGAAGTTTGTCCATCAACTACTAGTACTTTAACCTCTATGTGTCCTTTTGCTTTATCAGCATCAGTTATAGGGTGTGATTTTTCTTCACCATTTACAGTGTATTTGATCACGTCATTTACTACTGCATCTGTTGGGATAGAAATTTTAGCTGTTGTGTTAGCGTTATCACTATCGCTACCGTTTTCAGCTTTATTTAGCTTGCCATCT
The DNA here is from genome assembly GCF_015230015.1 of Campylobacter concisus. Classification (GTDB taxonomy): domain Bacteria; phylum Campylobacterota; class Campylobacteria; order Campylobacterales; family Campylobacteraceae; genus Campylobacter_A; species Campylobacter_A concisus_AF. The sequence continues at coordinate 438 of NZ_JAAKZC010000038.1, forward strand.
TTTGGATTGATATCTTCAACAAATGTGATTGTTGGATCAGTTGGAGGAGTTGTATCTGTGTAAATTGTATTACCAGCTGTGCCATCACCTTTACCTGTGTTGCCAGCTTTATCAGTTACTTCTACAGTTACTTTATCACCTGGTTTGATTGGATCAGTAGTGATTTCGAAATTTCCTTTGTCATCAGTTGTGCCACTACCAATTATTTTGCCATCTTTATCTTTTACTACTACTGGAGCATTTGGCTCATCTGAATGACCTTTTACAATTCCTTTGTCTGGGTTGCCATCT
>NZ_JAAKZC010000039.1 GCF_015230015.1 Campylobacter concisus
GTATAGACAACACTCTATGATCCGCCCTAAGGAAAGTATAGTAGAGTTAAAAGGCTTAAAAGATACTAAAATGAATTATGAAATAAAAGAATTAGAAAAGTTGACATTAATGCACTAAGTAGTTAGCAAAATATATGCTGTTTTTGTTATATACTTGTCTTTATATCGCAAAGCAGGTTTTTGTGCACGTTTTGATAACTTTTTAATTTTCTAAATCTGCCGTTATTGCAGTCTGCTTTAAGAACTGCGAGATTAAATTTACCATTACCTCTTTACTTGAAACCAAATACTAACATATTAAGCTAAAAGAAAAGTATTAAGTTATATTATTTTCTTAAGATTTATCAAATTTCTTTAAAGGAGAGTGTATGAAACTAGCATTTTCAAAAGCTGTTTTAGTAGCAGCTGGCGTTGCCTTATTCGCAGGCTCACTCTTAAATGCAGAGGATAAATTTAGCCCTGTTATTGTCATACATGGCGGCACTAGCGGACTTGAGCTTACCAAAGATGAGTTTAAAGTTCGTGAAGAGCCTATGAAAAAGGCGCTTTTAGCAGGTCAAGCTGTGCTTGAAAAGGGTGGTAGCGCGATGGATGCGGTGACGGCAGCCATTATGGTGTTAGAAGACGATCCAAATTTTAATGCTGGCAAAGGCGCGGTATTTACAGCTGATGGCTTTAATGAGCTAGATGCTTCTATTATGGACGGTTCTACTA